>CALLLP010000001.1 GCA_938008165.1 uncultured Neomegalonema sp.
AATCAACCGTTTAGCATTAAGGACTACGATGCTAACTTAGGACTACACCTAAGGTTAGCCAATATCGATCCAGTAACAAATACATTCGAAGTAAAATGGGCATTTGATGATCGTACTGAATTGAAAATACCATTAGAAATATGCGAAGAAGTACCTCGTACTGATTTGATCGTATTCGAAGCTAGGATTTTTCCAGGAATTAATATTTTCTGGATCGGTTCCATATTAATGATATTCGGATTTTTCATGGCGATGACTCGCAAAATGTTAGGTAAGTAAACCGATGAATATCGTCTGTATAGGATCTGGAAATGTTGCATGGCATCTAGCGCAACGACTGCATATGTCGCGCGCGATCTGGCGGCACGGGGATTGGGCACGTTGCGCCCGATGCCGATCGAGCCGGTTGCCGGAAGTTTCGATAGCCCTGTCGCCGTGACGCTGGGCGATGATGTGGCGGATCGTGCCTGCCCTCTGTTCATCGGGCGTGTGGTGCGCGGCGTAAAGAACGGCCCTTCGCCCGATTGGCTGCAACGGCGATTGAAAGCCATCGGCCTGCGCCCGATCTCGGCGCTTGTCGATATTACCAACTATTTGACCTATGACCGCGCCCGCCCGCTGCATGTCTTTGATATGGCCAAGGTGACGGGTGATCTTCATGTGCGCCTGTCGAGACCGGGCGAGAGCATCGTCGCGCTCGACGATAAGGAATACAGGCTCGACGATGCGATGACCGTCATTTGCGACGATGCGGGGCCGGAGGCGATCGGCGGCGTGATGGGGGGGCTGCATTCCGGATGCACCGACGAGACGACCGATGTGTTCATCGAGGCGGCCTATTTCGATCCGGTCCGGACGGCGGCGACGGGTCGCAAGCTGCGCATCAATTCGGATGCCCGGTATCGGTTCGAGCGGGGAATCGATCCGGCCTTCACCCGCGATGGGATGGAAATGGCGACGCGGATGGTGCTTGACCTGTGCGGCGGTGAAGCATCGAGCCTCGTGATCGCCGGAGAGGTGCCCGATACGGCGCGCGATTATGACCTGCGCACCGATCGGATCGAAACACTGGTCGGGATGACGGTGACGCCGGACAAACAGCAGCGAATTCTCACCGATTTGGGCTTTGGCGTGACGCATGACGGGGGCACATTCTCGGTATCGGTGCCGTCTTGGCGGCCGGATGTGCAGGGCGAGGCCGATCTGGTTGAGGAGATCGCGCGGGTCTCGTCTCTGTCGCAGCTCGAATCGCAACCCTTGCCCCGCCCCCGTGCCGGGGTAGCCAAGGCAACCCTGACGCCGATGCAAAAGCGTGTCGCGAATGCGCGTCGCGCGCTGGCCGCGCAGGGATTGAACGAATGCGTCACCTATTCATTCATCGGGTCCGATGAGGCGGTGCAGTTCGGCGGCGGTGATGCGGCGCTGAAGCTGGAAAACCCGATCTCGTCGGAGATGTCCGATCTGCGCCCTAGCCCCTTGCCGGGCCTGATGGCGGCGGCATCGCGCAACCGGGCGCGGGGTTTTGCCGATCTCGCGCTCTTCGAAGTGGGCAGCGGCTTTCTGGGCGCAGAGCCGGGTGAGGAGCGGATCGTTGCGGCGGGCCTTCGCCTGGGGTCATCGGCCTCGCGCGACTGGACCGGCGCGCGTCGGGCGGTCGATTTCTTCGATGCGCGGGGCGATGTGGAGGCGTTGCTGGGCGCTCTCGGCGCGCCGGTCGACCGGATGCAGACGGATCGCACGGTGCCGGAATGGCTGCATCCGGGACGGTCTGCGAATTTTCGGCTGGGGCCAAAAAACCTGATCGCAACCTTTGGCGAGGTTCATCCGAAGGTGCTTGCGGCATTTGACCTTTCCGGTCCGGCTGTCGTCTTCGCGGTCTTTCTCGAAGCGATTCCGTTCCCGAAGGCAAAGACCCGCGCCCGTCCGGCATTGGAGCGGACCAATCTACAGGCGGTTGAGCGCGATTTCGCGTTCGTGGTCGATGCGCGCACCGAAGCGGAGGCGATCCGAAAGGCCGTTCAATCGGCGGAAAAGGCGCTGATCGACGGGATTACGGTTTTCGATGTTTTCGATGGGGCGGCGGCGGCGGCGCAGTTCGGCGAGGGGCGCAAATCCGTCGCGATCTCGGTTCGTCTACAGCCAAAAGACAAGACCTTCACCGATGAGCAGATCGAGGCCATCGGGTCGAAAATCGTCGCGTCGGTCGAAAAGGCGACAGGCGCAACGCTCCGCGCCTGATCGGCACACGTCTGAATTGTTTCAAACCGGGAACTTACAGCTTGCCTCTTTTATGCTGCGGTGCAACGTGTGCCCGCAGTCATAAAGGAGAAAATCATGAGCATTGCACAGGAATTCAAAGATTTCGCGATTAAGGGCAATGTTGTCGACATGGGTGTCGGCATCGTTATCGGCGCGGCCTTCACCACCATCGTTACCTCTTTGGTAAAAGATATTATCAACCCCATCGTTGGCTTTTTCGCTGGGGGTGTCGATTTCTCGAACCTGTTCCTGAATCTGGGGTCGGAAGATTATGCAAGCCTTGAGGCTGCGCAGACGGCGGGTGCGCCGACGATCAATTACGGTCTGTTCATCAACGCGATCATCTCGTTCCTGATCGTCGCATTTGTGCTGTTCATCATCATCAAGAATGTGAACCGCCTCAAGAAAGACGTCGCGGAGGAGCCGGAAGAAACCCCGCGTCAGGAACTGTTGCTCGAAGAAATCCGCGACGCTCTGCGCGCCCGGACCTGATAACAACCATATCGCGCGTTTGCCTTGTGACCGCTTCGTGATACGCCCTTCTGAAAAAGGGAGGATACCATGGATTTTGGACTTAAAGGCAAGCGCGCAGTGGTCTGCGCTTCATCGCGGGGACTTGGGCGCGGCTGTGCCGAAGCGCTGGCGGAGGAGGGGGTCGACCTCGTCCTGAATGGCCGTACCGAAGAAACGCTGAACCAAACGGCGCAGGGTATCCGCGACCGTTTCGGCGTGACGGTCGATACCATAGTCGGCGATGTTGCGACCGCTGACATACAGGCCCGTCTGCTGGATTCGGGCAAAATCGATATTCTTGTCAACAATGCCGGTGGCCCGCCTCCCGGTCATTATACCGATTGGGATCGCGATGATTGGTTGACGGCGGTTGAGGCGAATATGCTGACCCCGATCATGCTGATGAAAGCTGCCCTGCCTGCAATGATCGAGCAGAAATGGGGACGAATCGTCAATATTACTTCCGGTGCGGTCAAGGCGCCGATCCCGCAGCTTGGCCTTTCCAACGGGGCGCGTGCTGGCCTGACTGGGTTTGTTGCGGGATTGTCGCGGCAGGTTGCCGAGCATGGCGTGACGATCAACAATCTTCTCCCCGGTCCCTTCGACACCGATCGCATTGCCCAGACCCTTGCCAGTGTGGCCGAAAAACAGGGCAAGACGATCGAGGAAGTCAAAGACGCGCGCAAGGCGCAGAATCCCTCTCGCCGTTTTGGTGAATCCTCGGAATTCGGGGCCTATTGCGCCTTTTTGTGCTCGGAGCAAGCCGGGTATGTGACCGGGCAGAACCTGTTGATGGATGGCGGCGCGTATCCGGGTACACTCTGACCTGTTCGCGTTGTATCAAGTTTTCGTCAATTTTCCCCGCTGCACGCGACCCTGTCCAGCAGAGCACTAGACTTGCCGAACTCTCAATAAAAACAGGTTGAGCATATTCATGTCTGATTCAATTCTTCTTCTTGTCCTTACCGCCGGTGTATTGGTCGCCAGCTTTGCCCTGTCACCGAAGATGATGGGGGTCGACGGGTTCTATGATGGGCGCGATGCGCAAGGCGATGCACCGGGTTTGTGGACATTGGTACTCAGTCAGGTCACGACGTGGATTTTCGCTCGGTCGCTGCTGACTGCCGCTGTCTTGGGGTTTTATTACGGCACGCCCGGTGCGATGGCCTATGCGGCTTATTACTTTTCGTTCCTGTCGGGCGGTTTGATCATCGACCGGCTGCGGTTTCACTACGGATACAGCTCGATACAGACGTTTTTGTCGGACAGGTTTGGCCGGGTCGGGACGAGTTGCTATAACTTCGTTATTGCCCTGCGCCTCGTATCGGAGGTGTTCGCAAACCTGCTGGTCGTCGGCACGATTTTTACGGCTACCTTTGGCGCGACCCTCTTTGGCGGCATCTTCGGCGAAGCGGTGGGCGATGGCGGCGGTTTGGCCATCGTGATCCTCGCGCTGGTGGGGATGGCCTATTCGATGCTGGGCGGTTTACGTGCCTCGCTGAAGACCGATGTCCTGCAAATGATCGTTTTTCTCGCCGTTTTCGGTGTGGCCTTCGTCGCGCTTGTCACGCATGAGAGCTTTGATTTCGGTGCGGCGATGCAGGCCGAGGGCACGGCGGGGGCGCTGCCCGGATGGGTGCTGCTGGCGGTGGCAGGCTTGCAGGTGATCTCGTATCCCATGCATGATCCGGTGATGATGGATCGCGGCTTGCTCGCGGATCGGCGCACGACGGCATGGTCGTTCTTTCACGCATTCTGGATTTCGGTCCTGTGCATCTTCGGCTTTGGCCTGTTCGGCGTTCAGGCGGGTATGCTGGCCGAAGCGGGCGAGGGGATGCAGGCGGTCTGGACCCGCATGTTCGGGCCATGGGTGATGGTCGCGGTGAATATGGCGCTGATCGTCTCGGCGATCTCGACCCTCGATTCGACCCTGTCCAGCGCGTCGAAACTGGTCGTCGTCGATATGCGCGCCCTGCCGCGTACGGTGACGAGCGGTCGACTGGTGATGGCCGGATTCATGCTCGCCGGTCTGCTGTTTTGCTTCTTTGGTACACAGGATCTGTTCGGAGCGGTCGCTGTCTCGGGCACGGCGTCGATGTATCTTGCGCCGGTCATCCTGTTTTCGCTCTGGGGTGGGGTGCAGTCCGTGCCGGTCTGGAGCTATTTCGTCTCCTTCCTTGCCGCCGTTTCGGGCGCGGTTCTCTACTTCCTGATCAATGGCAAGAAAGCCATCGGGCTGGAGGCGATGGCATGGATGGGCGTTGAGCATAAATATACCGCTCTGCTCTACATCTGCATTGCAGTGCTGATCATCGGCTGCGGCGCTTTTGCGATCGGGTCGCGCGGCGTGGCGCGTCCACGCACGGCATGATATGGCACAAAGAGAAATGCTGAACGGAGCCTGATACTATGGATGTCGACTGGAAGCCGGTCCCGCCCGATGGTGAGCGCGAAGCGCGTCGCTATATCGACTATTTCACGCGCAACGGGATCACGAAGGGGTCCGTTCTCAAATCCGTCGAGCTGACCTATGCCCGGTCGAATGTCTTTTTCGATGATACCTACACGTATTTCGAAAAGACGGGTGCGTTCAATGTCGCGTGTAGCAAGGGATGTGCGATGTGCTGCCATACCATGGTCAGCGTATTGCCGCCCGAGGCGTTCTATCTCGCCAATTACATCCGTAATCAGCTGGAGCCAGAGGCGGCTCGTGCGATGACTGACCGGATCATCGCCCATGACGCGGAGCATCGCGGTAAAAGCGGTGCAGCGCGACATATCGGGCATATCGCATGCCCGATGCTCGACCCTCAAACGCATCTCTGCACGGTTCATGCGGGCCGTCCGCTCACATGCCGATCGATGCATAGCGGCGATGTTGGGGCCTGCCGGACGGCCTTTGACACGCGCAATGCGTATCATCCTGCGCCCTCCCACGCGATGTTCTTCAAGAACACGCAGGCCTATTACGATGCCTATGGCACCGCGCTCTATGAGTCGGGCTTGTTCGTCGAGCCGCTGGAATTGAACGCGGCTCTGGCGACGATCTTCACCGAGAAGAACGTCTTTATCCGTTGGTTGAAAGGCGAGAATCCCTTCGAGGCCGCTCTTGCGGATCATGCCCTCACGGATGCTGCGCCGGAAACTTGATGGTGATGCGCCGTCGGGATGTTTTGCTGGGGATCGGATGTGCGGCGTTTCTGCCCTCCATCACCCGCGCATCTTCTGGAATCGCGGCGGCGCTTTCGGCTGTGGAGAAGGCGCGCTTCGTGGCTATTGGCGAGCGGCACGATAACCCGTCGCATCACGGGGTACAGGCGGCGCTGGTTTCTGCCCTGAAACCGGCAGGCATTGCCTTTGAGATGATTCCCAACGAGCAGGAAGACACTGTCAATCGCCTGCGCCGGGAAGGGGCATCGCGCGATGATCTTGCCGCCGCGCTTGGCTGGGCCGATAGTGGATGGCCGAATTTTGGACTCTATGCGGCGATTATGGATGCGGCCCCGGAGGCGTATATTGCCGGGGGTGGCCTGTCGCGGTCTGAGCTATCGGCGATTTACTCGAATGGCGCGCGGGGGCTTGGCGAAGAAATGGCCGTCCGGTATGGGCTGAACGAGCCGTTATCGCCGGGTGTCGAAGCGGCGATGATCAACGAGCAATACGAGGCTCATTGCGGCTTGCTGGATCGCACGAAGCTGGCCCCGATGGTGGCTGTGCAGCGCGCATGGGATGCCGCCTATGCGGAGGCGTGGCGACGGGCAAGCCTGCGCAGTGGCAATGGTCGCGCCGTGCTGATTTGCGGAAATGTCCATGCGCGGCTCAAGGGTGGCGCTCCTGAGTATCTCTCCCGTGCCATGCCAGCGGCTTCCATCGCCTCCATAGGGCAGTTGGAGGAGGGTGACGATGCCGCCCCTGCCGGTTTCTATACCGCCACCATCCAGTCACCCCGGCCCCGGCGCGATGATCCCTGTGACCGGATGCGGGAAATGGTCAAGCAGCCGGGATAACATTGGGCTTCGGATCGCTGGCTTGTGCAGCGCTTCTATCCTGCCGGGGGGATAGCCCCTATTTCCGGACCAGAAAAACCAGCGTTTCACCCTCGCGCGATTGCTCGACCAGCGTATATCCCTGTTCCGTGCAAAAATGCGGAACATCGATGATCGCGGCGGGGTCATCGGCTTCGATTCTCAGAATATCACCCGGCGCCATGCTCTTGAGACGCTTGCGAGCCTTCAAGACTGGCAAAGGGCATCGCAAACCGAGCGCGTCGAGCGTTTGCGCGTGGTCATGCTGCATCATCCCATCTCCTGAACAAGCAAAAACCCGGATCTTGCGATCCGGGTTTTGAAATGGTGGGCGGTGAGAGGCTCGAACTCCCGACATCTTCGGTGTAAACGAAGCGCTCTACCAACTGAGCTAACCGCCCGAGAAGATCAGTCGTTTAGCGCATCTTTCAGAGCTTTGCCAGCGCGAAATTTCGCCTGAGTCGATGCTGCGATCTGGATCGTTTTCCCGGTCTGGGGGTTGCGGCCTTCACCGGCCTTGCGGTGAGCGGTCGCAAAAGTGCCAAAACCCAGCAGACGAATATCATCACCGTTTTTGAGTGCTTCGGTAATCTTGTCGAGGGTTGCGTCAATCGCCTTAAGCGCATCCGCATTTGTCATATCACATTCGGCGGCCACAGCAGCGGCGAGTTCTTTCTTATTCACGGGTCAGCACCTTTCCGGTAATTTACTGAACAGCATCGTATGGAGCGGTTTTCCGCAGGTCAAAGGAAAAGCGGCGGGATTGCCCGCCACTTTGCAAGATTTTGGTTAACGACCCCAAAAACACGCATAAGTGGCGGTGCGCCCCTTTATGCATTCAAACCGCGTGCTGAATCGTCGTGTGACACCATCGACGGATGAGCGAACTGTTGCTCAGATGCCGCTTGATCGGCATCGGTCCAGACGATTGGCTCAGGCTTGGAAGTCAAAGCGATATCCAGCACCTCATCCGCCGTCGAAACGGGGATGATCTGAAGGCCCTTTTTCACCGAATCAGGGACCTCGCGCAGATCTTTCTCGTTCTCCTTCGGGATCACCACTGTCGTGATGCCTCCTCGCAGAGCCGCGAGCAGCTTTTCCTTCAGGCCGCCAATGGGCAGCACATTGCCTCGTAGGGTGACCTCGCCCGTCATCGCCACATCCTTGCGGATCGCGATACCCGTCAGGATAGAAACGATCGACGTGACCATTCCGATACCCGCCGAAGGGCCGTCCTTGGGCGTCGCGCCTTCCGGAACATGCACATGAATGTCCATGCGTTCGAAATCCGGTGGTTTCACTCCGATTGTCGGGGCGATGGAGCGAACATAGGACGAGGCGGCATCGATGGATTCCTTCATCACATCGCCCAATGTGCCGGTTGTCTTCATCCGGCCCCGGCCCGGCATCCGCACGGCTTCGATAGAGAGCAGGTCGCCCCCCACTTCCGTCCATGCAAGACCCGTCACAGCGCCGATGACGTCTTTTTCCTCGGCCAGACCGTAGCGGAATTTTGCGGCTCCGAGCATATCGTCGAGCTTGTCGGCGGTGACGTTAATCTGCTTGCGGTCGTCGCGCACGATTTTGGTCACGGCCTTGCGCGCGAGTTTGGCGACTTCACGTTCCAGATTACGGACGCCTGCCTCGCGCGTATAGACACGCACAAGCTGAGAGAGCGCTTCATCGGCGATCTTGAATTCCTTTTCGGACAAGCCATGCGCGTCGCGCTGCTTGTCGATCAGGTGCCGCTTCGCGATCTCGACCTTCTCCTCCTCGGTGTAGCCTTCCAGCCGGATAATCTCCATCCGGTCGAGCAGGGGGCGGGGCAGGTTCATCGTGTTCGCCGTTGTCAGGAACATGACGTTGGACAGATCGTAATCGACTTCGAGATAATGATCCGCAAAGGTCGCGTTCTGCTCCGGATCGAGCACTTCCAGCATCGCCGATGCCGGATCGCCCCGGAAATCCTGACCCATCTTGTCGATTTCATCGAGCAGGATCAGCGGATTCGTGGTTTTGGCCTTCTTCATCGATTGGATGATCTTGCCGGGCATCGAGCCGATATAAGTACGTCGGTGGCCACGAATTTCCGCTTCGTCCCGAACGCCTCCGAGCGAAATTCGGATAAATTCGCGACCCGTAGCCTTCGCGATGGATTTGCCCAGCGAGGTTTTGCCGACGCCTGGGGGGCCGACGAGGCACAAAATCGGACCTTTGAGTTTTGATTTGCGTTGCTGAACCGCGAGGTATTCGACGATGCGTTCTTTAACCTTATCAAGACCGTAGTGATCGTTGTCGAGAATACTCTCGGCGGCTTTGAGGTCTTTCTTAACGCGCGCTTTTTTCTTCCACGGGATCGAGGTAAGCCAATCGAGATAATTGCGCACGACCGTCGCTTCGGCGGACATGGGGCTCATGTTCCGCAGCTTTTTCATCTCGGCCTGAGCTTTTTCGTAGGCTTCTTTCGACAGTTTGGCGTCTTCGATGCGGGCTTCCAGCTCGCCCAGCTCGTCCTTGCCGTCCTCGCTTTCACCCAGCTCCCGCTGGATCGCCTTCATCTGTTCGTTGAGATAATATTCGCGCTGAGTCTTCTCCATCTGCCGCTTGACGCGCGATTTGATCTTTTTCTCGACATTCAGGACGCTGATTTCGCCCTGCATCAACGAGTAGATTTTTTCGAGACGGTCGGCGGCGGCCGTGATCTCAAGCAATTCCTGCTTTTCATCGATTTTCACCGCAAGGTGATGGGCGATGGTATCGGCAAGCTTGCTTGGCTCATCGATTTTACCAGCAGCAACAAGGGCTTCCTGTGGAATATTCTTGTTTAGCTTCAGGTATTTCTCGAATTCGACGGTGACCGTACGCGACAGGGCACGGACGGTTTTTTCATCACCGACCGTTTCGTCGATGACGCTGGCCTCGGCCTCAAAGAAGGCATCATTGGGCAAGTAGCGGCCGATCCGCGCCCGGCGCTTGCCTTCGACCAAGACCTTAACGGTCCCATCGGGGAGTTTGAGCAATTGAAGAACCGTTGCGATCACGCCTACCGAGTAAATATCTTCGGGCGCAGGATCGTCTTTCGACGCATCCTTCTGGGTTATCAGAAGAATTTCGCGGTTATTCTTCATCACCTCTTCGAGGGCGCTGACCGATTTCTCTCGGCCAACGAAAAGAGGGGCAATCAGGTGGGGAAAAACGACAATATCCCGCAGTGGAAGCACGGGGTAGATCGCGGTATCATCGGGGCGGATTTCCTCGGTCATAGACAATCCTTAAAGTCAAACGGTCCCGCCTTCTTTGAAGCACGGGAACCGTTACAATACAGTGTTGACCTAGCAGATGGTCCTCTGCATTCCGGCTTTCAAGGCCGGGTTGAGCGACGCGGTGTCGCAAACCCGTTTTACCCCGAAATCTTTCGTGTCAGGAGGCTGCGCCGGTCACGCCCGGCTCTTCACCCTCTTCATAGATGAACAGGGGTTGAGCGTCGCCATTGATCACTTCCGCGTTCACGACGACCTCGTTGACCCCCTTCATGGAGGGCAGATCGAACATCGCGTCGAGCAGAACATTTTCGAGAATCGAGCGCAGACCCCGCGCGCCGGTCTTGCGGCTGATGGCCTTGCGGGCGACGGCTCCGAGTGCATCGTCGGTGAAGGTCAGCTTGGAGCCTTCCATCTCGAACAGGCGCTGATATTGCTTCACGAGCGCGTTTTTCGGCTCGGTCAGGATCTGGATCAGGGCATCCTCGTCGAGATCGCGCAGGGTCGCGATAACGGGCAGGCGACCGACGAATTCGGGGATGAGACCGAATTTCAGCAGATCCTCCGGCTCCAGCTCTGCCAGCAGGTCGCCGATGGTGCGTTCTTCATCGGTTCGAACATCCGCACCAAAGCCGATGGACGAGCCTTTGTTCCGCTGGGCGATCACTTTGTCGAGGCCCGCAAAGGCTCCACCGCAGATGAACAGGATATTCGTCGTGTCGACCTGAAGGAATTCCTGTTGCGGGTGCTTGCGCCCCCCCTGCGGTGGCACGGAGGCAACGGTGCCTTCCATGACTTTGAGCAGGGCCTGTTGCACCCCTTCGCCCGAGACATCGCGGGTGATGGAGGGGTTGTCCGATTTGCGGCTGATTTTGTCGATTTCGTCGATATAGACGATGCCGCGCTGTGCGCGCTCGACGTTGTAATCGGCGGATTGCAGCAGTTTCAGAATGATGTTTTCGACATCCTCGCCCACATAGCCCGCTTCGGTCAGCGTGGTTGCATCGGCCATCGTGAACGGCACGTCGAGCATTCGCGCAAGGGTTTGGGCCAGCAGGGTCTTGCCGCAACCAGTCGGGCCGATCAGCAGAATATTGGATTTTGCCAACTCGACATCATTCGATTTCTGGGCGTGGTTGAGACGTTTGTAGTGGTTGTGAACCGCAACGGAGAGCACACGCTTTGCCATGCGCTGACCGATGACGTAATCGTCTAGAACCTGGCAGATCTCCTGAGGCGATGGTACGCCGTCACCGGATTTCACGAGCGAGCTTTTGTTTTCCTCGCGGATGATATCCATGCATAGCTCGACGCATTCGTCACAAATGAACACCGTCGGCCCTGCGATCAGCTTGCGAACCTCATGCTGGCTTTTGCCACAGAAGGAACAGTAGAGGGTGTTCTTTGAATCGCCGATGTTGCTCATTCGTCTTCTCCCCAAGCCGCCCTGCGGCTGGCCTCAATCTATCCGATGCTAGCGCCCATGCGACTTCGGGGCCAATTCTTTCGTCATCGGCACGAAAGGCAATAATAAAATCGTCACATCCGCGCGCGGCCCGGCATTCGGGCACCGCGCGCAGGTCATCATATTACGTATCGGCGTCATCATCCGATACATCGGCGCGGCTCTCGACGATTTCGTCGATCAGGCCCCAATCCTTGGCTTTCTGAGCCGTCATAAAGGTGTCGCGTTCCAAGGCCTTTTCAACCTCATCGATCTTGCGCCCCGTGTGGTGCACATAGATTTGATTGAGACGCGACCGCAATTCGAGGATTTCGCGGGCCTGAATCTCGATATCCGAGGCCTGACCCTGAAATCCACCCGACGGCTGATGCACCATGATGCGGCTGTTCGGCAACGAAAAGCGCATGCCCGGCGCGCCCGCCGTCAGCAGCAGCGAACCCATCGATGCGGCTTGCCCGATGCACAGGGTCTGCACCTTTGGCTTGATGTATTGCATGGTATCGTAGATCGACAGGCCGGAGGTTACGACACCGCCGGGGCTGTTGATATACATGGCGATTTCTTTCTTCGGGTTCTCGGCTTCGAGAAACAGAAGCTGCGCCACCATCAGCGTTGCCATCCCGTCATGGACAGGACCGGAAACGAACATGATCCGTTCCTTCAGCAGACGAGAATAGATGTCGTAGGATCGCTCGCCCCGGCTGGTTTGTTCAACCACCATCGGGACAAGGGTATTCATATAGGTATCGACGGGGTCTCTCATGTCGTGCTCCAGCTAACGGTCGCCGTGAATCTCATAACGGAAGCCGACCGATAAGTTCGAGATCGACACCATTGTAATCGGCCACAGGCCATGAAGAATTCGTGAATAAATCCCCGATTAGCGTACATCGGGGATTTAATATATCGATTCAGACGCTATCGGACTCAAGATCCTCGAGGGCTTTTTCAAGCTCCTCCTTGGTCACTGTCTTTTCCGAGATTTTGGCCTGTGCGAGAATATGGTCGACGACCTTGTCCTCGAAGATCGGGGCCTGCATCTCGTTGATCGCCTGCTGGTTGCCCTGCACCCATTCGATGAACTGGCGTTCCTGACCGGGATACTGGCGCGCCTGCTGGATCATAACGTCGCGCAGCTCCTCCTCGGTCACGGAGATTTCGTTCTCCGATCCGATATGCGCGAGCAGAAGGCCGAGCATGACGCGGCGCTTGGCAATCTTCTGATGTTCCTCGGTCGGCTCGACTTCCCCGTGGTCATGGCCTTCCATGTCGGGGTTGTCCTCGTGCAACAGCTGATGCGCGACCTGCTTTGCCTCGATTTCCAGCATCGTGGGGGGGAGATCGAAATCGACGCGGCCATCAAGATCATCGAGCAGTTTACGCTTCAAATGCGCACGGGATGCCTGCTCGAATTCGCTGCCGACGCGGGTGCGGATGTCATCCTTGAGAGCATCGAGCGAATCCATACCGAAGCGTTTGGCGAATTCGTCGTCCATGTCGACCGGCTGCGGGCCTTTGACTTCCTTGACGGTCACGTCGAAGGTCACGGCCTTTCCGGCGAGGTCGGCATTGCCGTATTCCTCAGGCATGGTCAGCTCGACGGTTTTCTCGTCTCCCGCCTTCAGGCCGGTGAGTTGATCCTCGAAACCGGGCACGAACTGGCCCGATCCGATGACGAGCGGAAAGTCTTCTGCTGCGCCGCCCTCGAAGGGTTCACCGTCCATCTTGCCGAGAAAGTCGATGACCACCTGATCCTTTTCCTCGGCGGCTTTTTCGGCGGTCTCGTAATTGACCGCATCGGCGGCGAGGCGACCAAGCGCTTCATCGACCGCAAGATCCTCGACCTGAACGACCATTTTCTCCAGCTCGATCGCTCCGAAATCGACAGCGGGCACATCGGGCAGCAGTTCATACGCAACGGTCAGCGATATATCGTCGCCTTCATTGAAGTCTTCGTTGGTCATCTTGATGTCAGGGGTCATCGCGGGGCGATGATCCTTGTCTGCGATCAGGTCGCGGACGGCACCGTCGACGATTTCCTGAATGCTTTCACCGAGAACGCTCTGACCGAATCTCTGACGCAGCAGGCTGAGGGGAACCTTGCCTTTACGAAAGCCTTTCAGCTCCACAGATTCCCGTGCTTCCTCTAGCTTGGAAGTCACCTTGCCCTCAAGGTCCGAGCCGGGAATGGTGATGTCATAGACGCGGATCAACCCGTCCGATTTGCTTTCCGTAACTTGCATCGTCTGGTCCTGATCTTTTCGTCGTTACAAATTATGTGTGTTTCGCACAGAAGTAGTGGGCGGGGAGAACTCCCGGCAGGCTTGTGGAGCGCTGGTACGGGCGGAGGGACTTGAACCCCCACACCATAAGGCACCAGAACCTAAATCTGGCGTGTCTACCAATTCCACCACGCCCGCAAAGGTCGCGCTCCGCCGCGCTCTATATCAACGCCGCAAGCGCGGTGCATCAATAAAATCGCACTATGTCAAGCGTCGGCATCGATGGGGAGTGGTGCGGGTGCTCCTGTGGTGGGGCAATAGGATGGGTACGGGGAGAGGTTTTCTGGCATGCGGGGCGGCCGGGGCGAAATCTTCACGGTTGCGGACCCGAAAATGCCTCAAATCTGTGCGCTGTGCATAAAAAATGGGCAAAATAACCGAGATCAAGGCCGTGTTTACCATTTCAAACCTTGATTCCATTCATTTTTTCCGGTTGGCCCGTCCTTTGCTAACACTCTCGTAACCGTGCATATGTCGCGGAATGAAAGGGCATCGTCAGCATGAAAAAGATCGAAGCCATCATCAAGCCGTTCAAGCTCGATGATGTGAAGGAAAGCCTTCAAGAGGTCGGGGTTCAGGGTCTCACCGTCATCGAGGCCAAGGGGTTCGGGCGGCAAAAGGGCCATACAGAATTGTATCGCGGTGCCGAGTACGTCGTCGATTTCCTGCCCAAAGTTAAAATAGAGGTCGTCGTCGATGATGCGCTGGTCGCGCAGGTGGTCGAGGCTATCGTCACCGCAGCGAAGACCGGCAAAATCGGGGATGGCAAGGTTTTCGTCAGCACCATCGATCAATCGGTCCGCATCCGTACGGGCGAGGAGGGTGTCGAGGCCCTGTAAGGCCCTGACGCACCGCACAGAATTTCAACGAAAGGAAACGACTATGAGCGACGCCAAGACCCTCCTAAAGCAGATTAAGGACGAAGGGGTCGAATATGTCGACATCCGCTTCACCGATCCGCGCGGCAAGATGCAGCATGTGACGGCCATCACCGATATCGTGGACGAAGATTGGTTCGCGGAAGGCTATATGTTCGATGGTTCCTCCATCGCCGGGTGGAAAAGCATCGAAGCCTCCGACATGAAGCTGATGCTGGATGCTGAAAGTGCCTATATCGATCCGTTCTACGCGCAGAAAACCATGGCGATCTTTGCCGATGTGGTCGAGCCGGATACAGGCGAAGCCTATGAGCGCGACCCCCGTGGCACGGCGAAGAAAGCCGAGGCATATCTGAAATCTTCGGGCATCGGCGATCAGTCGTTCTTTGGCCCGGAAGCGGAATTCTTCATCTTCGACAATGTGCGCTACGATGTCTCGATGGAGCGTGTCGCCTATGAAGTCGATGCGGCCGACAGCCCGTGGAATTCGTGGACTGAGTACGAAATGGGCAATTCGGGCCATCGTCCGGGCGTCAAGGGCGGGTACTTTCCCGTCAATCCCATCGATGCGGGTCAGGACATGCGCTCCGAAATGCTCTCCACGATGAAGCAGATCGGCATGAAGGTCGATAAGCATCACCACGAGGTTGCCGCAAGTCAGCATGAGCTGGGCATGATCTTTGGATCTTTGACTGAGCAGGCCGATAACCTCCAGAAATACAAATATGTCATCCACAATGTCGCCGCCGCCTACGGCAAATCGGCGACTTTCATGCCAAAGCCCATCGCGGGCGATAACGGCACCGGAATGCATGTCAACATGTCGATCTGGAAGGATGGCAAGCCACTATTCGCGGGTAATGGCTATGCTGATTTGTCGGATGAGGCGCTGTATTTTATCGGCGGTATCCTCAAGCACGCAAAAGCGCTCAACGCCTTCACCAACCCGTCGACGAACAGCTATAAGCGCCTGATTCCGGGGTTTGAAGCCCCCGTTTTGCGCGCCTATTCAGCACGAAACCGGTCGGGTTGTATCCGTATCCCATGGACCGAGTCGCCGAAAGCAAAACGTGTCGAAGCCCGTTTCCCCGATCCTTCGGCCAACCCGTATCTGTGCTTCTCGGCGCTGTTGATGGCCGGTCTCGACGGTATCGAAAACAAGATCCATCCCGGCGATCCCTCCGAGAAGGATCTCTACGATCTGCCGCCCGAAGAACTGGCCGAAATCCCAACGGTTTGCGGGTCGCTTCGCGAGGCACTCGATGCCCTCAAGGAAGATCATGCCTTCCTGCTGAAGGGCGACGTGTTCAGCGCCAGCCAGATCGAAGGTTATATCGATCTGAAATCGGAAGAGAATATCGAGTACGAACACACGCCGCACCCGGTCGAGTTCAAACTCTACTATTCCTGCTGATTGTTTCTGCTCTCACCCTCTCCACCCAGAGTCGTCCCCGAAAGGGGGCGGCTTTTTTGTGGCTAGGGGCAGGGCCGATCCGATTTGATCGAAGGCCATCCCGATTTAGCGGTACGCGTACATTGTCCATGGGGCCGATATATCGCGGGCAGGGCGTGACTATCGCTTGAGCGCCGCCTCAACCTCGCGCCATTCTCCCGCCGATAATCCGCTTGTGTCCTGCGTCACGGCTTCACCGGCGATCATCCGGCGTACGGCATCCATGGCGGGGCCGGAGAGGGTGACGGCGCCGAGGCGGTAATCCTCGAATGCGCCATAGGCCATTGGCACCCATGCTTTCGTCAGCTCGCAGATTGCCTCCGCATAGACCCGGATTTCGTATTGGGCATGGGCATCCGCGCGCAGGCGCAAGAAGTGAAAAAGGTTGTGCAGATCGGTTTTCCAATACCATTGCGTATAGGTGTTGAGCGTCAGGTTCATGCGCGCCAGCTCCCGCGATAGACCCGCCTTGCCATCCTCCGACAGCATTTCCTCGTAATGGGAATAGGTGCGCTCGGCATCGCCGCGCAAGAGGTCGAGCACGCGCTGGGCTTCGTCGCCTTGCAGGACATCACCACGGCCTTGCCGGTTGGTATTCGATTGCGCGGCGAGGTTTTCGGCGGCGGGGATGTAATATTCCTTGTCGAGAATCGAATAGCGCGCCGAATATTCGTTCACATTCGCGGTGCGGTGCCTGATCCACTGGCGGGCAATGAAGATCGGCAGCTTTACATGCAGCTTGATTTCGCACATCTCGAACGGTGTCGAATGCCAATGGCGCATGAGATAGCGGATCAATCCTTCATCCGAGCGCGCGGCTTTTGTGCCCCGGCCATAAGAGACGCGCGCGGATTGCACGATGGCTTCATCGTCGCCCATATAATCGATGGCCCGCACGAATCCGTGGTCGAGCACCGGGATGACTTCGTAGAGGCGCGCTTCGAGGCCCGGCGCGATGGAGCGGCGCGTTTCGGCACGGGCATCACGCTGGATGGCGATTTCGGCGGCTTGTTCGGGGGTCAGGGTCATGCGGCTTTACTCTCGCAGGGCAGCAGCTAGGTTCGGTCGAGTGTCTAACGCAACGGCGGGGAGAGTCCAGATGGCCATCGAATTCCTTCATACCATGGTACGGGTGAGCGACATTGAGGAGTCGAAAAAATTCTATTGTACGCTGCTGGGGCTGGAGGAAACCCGGCGCAAGGATCTCGATGGCGCGAAGGCAACCCTTGTCTTCCTGTCGGAGCCGGGCGGTGGGCCGGGTAACGAGATCGAATTGACGTATAACTGGGACAGCGACGAGACCTATACGGGCGGGCGCAATTTTGGTCATCTCGCGTATCGGGTCGATAATATCTACGAGACCTGTCAGCGGCTGATGGAGGGCGGGGTGACGATCAATCGCCCGCCGCGTGACGGGCGCATGGCCTTTGTCCGCTCGCCGGATGGCATTTCGATCGAATTGCTCCAGCGGGGCGATTCGCTTCCCCGGCAGGAACCTTGGGCGAGCATGGACAATACGGGTGAATGGTGAGGATATGAGCGCTGCATTACTGATTATCGATGTGCAGAACGATTTCTGCGAGGGCGGGGCGCTGGCGGTGTCTGGGGGCAATGCGATCGTGCCGCTGATCAACCGGATGCAAGATGACTTTCCGCTCGTGCTGGCGACGCAGGATTGGCATCCGCCGCACCATTCATCTTTTGCCGCCAATCATCCGGGGGCCGAACCGTTCTCGACGACGGAAATGCCTTATGGAACCCAGGTCCTGTGGCCGACCCATTGCGTACAGGGATCGGCAGGGGCGGCCATGCATCCGGATCTTGCCATGGACCGGGTGTCGTTGATCGTGCGCAAAGGCTATGACCCCGCCATCGATAGCTATTCGGCGTTTTTCGAGAACGATCATGAGACGACGACGGGACTGGCCGGATACCTGCGCGAGAAAGGGGTGACTGCGCTGACTCTCGTGGGGTTGGCGACGGATTTCTGCGTGGCCTATTCGGCGCTCGATGCTCGTCGTCTGGGCTTTGAGGCAACGGTGGTGAGCGAGGCGTGCCGGGCGATCGATCTGGATGGTTCGCTGGCGGCGATGACGGAACGGATGCACGAAAACGGCGTGGTGATCGCGTGATGGCATTCGAAACACTGGTCATCGAAACCGACGACCGGGGGGTGGCGACCCTGACGCTGAACCGTCCCGACAAGCACAATGTCATGAATGCGCAGATGATCGCCGAGCTGACCGACGCCTGTGCGCGCATTGCGCAGGATGGCGGCATCCGCGCCGTGATCCTGTCGGGCGGCGAGGCGGCGTCTTTCTGTGCCGGGGGCGATCTGCGCTGGATGCGCGAGCAGATGGAGGCCGATCGCGCCACCCGCATGGCCGAGGCGCGAAAACTCGCCATCATGCTGAGGGATTTCAACCTGTTGCCAAAGCCGGTGATCGGGCGCGTCCATGCCAATGCTTTTGGCGGCGGGGTGGGGTTGATGAGTTGTTGCGATATCGCCATCGGGGTCGAGGGGGCGAAATTCGGGTTGACGGAGACGCGGTTGGGCCTGATCCCGGCGACCATCAGCCCCTATGTCATCGCCCGCATGGGAGAGGCGCGGGCACGGCGCGTCTTCATGTCCTCACGCGTGTTCGAGGCGGCGGAGGCGAAGGAGTTGGGCCTGTTGGCGCGGGTCGTCATTCCCGAAGCGCTGGACACGGTGGTCGAGCGCGAAGTTGCCCCCTATCTCGCGGTCTCGCCCGTTGCCGTCGCGGCGTCCAAGGCGCTGGCGCGGCGGTTGGGACCGGCGATCGACGATGCGGTCATCGACGAGACGATCGAGCGGTTGTGCGATACGTGGGAAACGGCGGATGCCCGCGAAGGCATCGCCGCGTTTTTCGACAAGCGCAAGGCATCTTGGGTGATGGAATAACGGGCGGGCCTCAATAATGAGGGTATCCGTGCGGATGCCCGATCCTCGGCCCGTCAAAGCATAAAAACCCCGCTTGGAGGCGGGGCCGTCTATCAGCTTTCCTCGCGTTCCGCCTTGGCGAAATCGGCGAGGCGTTCTGCGGGGATATAGCCGCGTACGACCTCGTTGCCGATGATGAAAGCGGGCGTCCCGTTGATCTTGAGGGTCCGGGCGAGGGCGTAGGTCCGGTTGATCTGATCCCGGACTTCATCGCTCTGCATATCCACGCTGAGCGCATCGACATCCAACCCGACCTGCGCGGCCAGTGACATCACGGTTTCCTCGGAATGCGAGCCGCGATGAGTCATGAGTGCATCGTTGAAGGCGGGATAGAGATCGCCGTCCTTCTGGGCGCGCGATGCCAGCGCTGCACGGGCGGCAAGGATCGATCCTTCCCCCAAAATCGGCAATTCCTTGATGACAAGACGAACATTCCCGTCCGCCTCGACGAATTTTTCGACCTCGGTATGAGCGCGCTTGCAATAGCCGCAATTATAATCCGAAAACTCAACGACCGTCAGATCGCCATCCGGATTGCCCCGGATCATCGAGAATCCGTCATTGAACAGTTCTTCGGCATTCGCCTTGACGAGATCGCCATCGGCGGCGGCGGCAGCGATTTTCTGCTGCTCCTCATAGACATTGATCGCCTCGACGATCACGCCCGGATTGCTGAGCAGATAATTACGGATCGCATCGCCGGAGGGGGCGGCATTGGCGGCCCCCGGATTTGACTGCATATACGAGGTCACGGCAGTGCCGATCGTATCGGGATTGCGAACCAGATAATCGGTAAAGGCCCCATGGACCACCGCAGCTTCGACATTGATGCGCTTGGCGCTTGAACTGTAAGCGGTATATCCGCTGACCGCGAGTGCGACGGCCCCGAGGGCCATTCCGATTTTTCCGTACATCTGAGCACCTTTTACAAGTCTGTCGTCTTTCTTACAGTGGCTAGTCACGATGTGGCGACTAAAAAACGATTTCTATCTCGCAGAGTTTACCGATCAAGTGCGTCGCGCCGTTCGATTTCGGCGAGGATATCTCCCGCGCGCAACCATGCGGGTGAGCCGGTGGGCGAGGTCTCCTGCACCTGCTTGGCATGGCGCGCGGCCACCTTGCTGCCCCCGATCATGATCTGGTGTTCGGCGGCGGCCAGCGAGGCGGCGGTCTTGTTGCCGAGGCGTCCCTCCGCCTGTGCGAGCCAGCGCCAAGCGCTCGCATTGAAGCGGTCACGGCGAATGGCTTCGGTCAGGACGGCGCGGGCTTCGGTGGTCGCGGTGGGCTGGTTCAGGGCCAGCAATGCCTGTCCCAGAGAACCGAGGATCAACGGCTCGTCCGGGTCGAGGGCCGCGGCGCGGCGATAGGCGGGAATGGCCTGCATCGCGGCGCCCCCTTCGAACAGGATTTGCCCCTTCAATTCATGGTAATAGGCATCGTTCGGACGCGTGGCGATCAGACGGTCGATCGTGCGCAGGGCCGCTTGGGGATCGGGGGTGCGATGATAGGCCACGGCGCGGGCCAGCAGAGCCGTCTCCGATCCGTCATCGGGAATTTCGCGCAGGGTTCGCGCTGGAGAGATCAAGAATCCGCGCAGCTTGGCGCGCATCCGGTCGTACCAATAGCGGGTTTGCGCATCCACGATGCGGCCCAACGCTGGGGATGCCGCAACCCGACGCTCCAGCGAGCGGATGCGTTCACTGGAGAGCGGATGGGACAGGGTATAGGGATCGCGTCTGCCGACCGAGACCAGTTCCTGCGCCTGCAACCGCTCCAGCGTCTCGACCATGCCGGTCGGATCGACATTGGCGCGCTCCAGATAGGTGACGGCGGCCTGATCGGCGGCGCTTTCCTGTCCGCGCGTGTAGCGGAGAAAGCCCCGCTGCGCGATGGTCTGTCCTCCCGCGAGAATCGCCGCGCCCGCTTGGCCTGCTCCGGCGGCAATGGTCGCGATGCCGATGATGGTCGACAGGATCGCGGTTCCCTGCGAGGCGCTGGCCGCCGGGCCAAATCGCACCCCATGCCCGCCCGCGATATGCCCGGTCTCATGCGCAATGACGCCCAGCAATTCGCCCGGATCGTCCATCGCAATCAACAGGCCGGTATGAAACGCCATATTGCGCCCGACGACGAAGGCATTGAGCGTTTTGTCATTGACGATGAAAATTTTCACACTGCCGGGGGGCAGGTTTGCCGCTTCGAAGATCGGCGCGCTGATCCGCTCCAATGTGCCTTCGATCTCGGCATCGCGGATGGTCGAGATGCCGCGCGACTGGGCCGCTGCAACACTCTGCGACAGCAGGAGCGCGAGGGCCGCGCTTTTCAGGATCGTGAATGGGCGCATGGGCGGGCCTCCTATCGCGGGTTCGGGGCATCATTCTACATCTGGAGAGGATGGCAAAGTTATGAATCTGCGATCACGCGATCGTCGCACTGCGTGAGGGGGGTTGAGCCTGCGGTCGATCCCGGCCAAACAAGCATTCATGACAAGAAATGCTTCCCGCCGCTCGAATGTATCCCCTTTCCTCGCCATGGATGTGATGGAGGCCGCGCGGCGGTCAGATGCGGCGGGCGATCCGGTGGCCCATCTCGAAGTCGGCCAGCCCGGCAACCCCGCCCCGCTTCTGGCCCGCGAGGCGGCGATGAAGGCGCTGGGCGAGGGGGACTCGCTCGGATATACCGTGGCGCTGGGGATGCCCGCCCTGCGTGAACGCCTGTCGCGAATGTATCGCGAGGTTCACGGTCTGGATGTTACGGCCGAACGGATCGTGGTGACGACCGGATCGTCGGCGGCGTTTTTGCTGGCGTTCCTGACCCTGTTCGATGCCGGAGACCGTCTGGCGCTGGCCGATCCGGGGTATCCCAGCTATCGCAATATCCTTGCCTCGATCGATATCGAGCCGGTGCGGCTGGAGGCAACATTGGCCACGGGCTATCAGCCCGATCCGGCCTTGCTGGCCAAGGCGCGGCAGGGAGGTCGGATCGACGGTCTGCTCTTTGCCAGCCCCGCCAATCCCACGGGCACGGCGTTATCACGGGCGGCCCTTGCGGCGCTGATCGAGGATTGCCGGGCGCAGGGAACGGCGATGATCTCCGATGAGATCTATGATCGGCTGTGGTATGCCGAAAAACCCGTTTCGGCGCTGGAACTGACGCAGGATGCGTTTGTCATCAACAGCTTTTCGAAATATTACTGCATGACTGGCTGGCGCATCGGCTGGATGGTCGTGCCCCCCGATATGCTGCGCACCGTCGAGCGTCTGGCGCAGAATCACTTCATCTGTCCTCCGCATATCAGTCAGGTCGCCGCCCTTGCCGCCCTTGATGCGGAGGAGGAACTTTCCGCACATTTGGAGGTGTATCGCCGGAACCGGGCCGTATTGCTCGATACATTGCCGGGCCTTGGGTTTCGCGATTTTGCCCCGGCGGATGGAGCTTTCTATCTCTATGGCGATGTCAGTGCGCTGACCAATGACAGCGCCGAATTCTCGCGCCGGATGTTGGCGGAGGCAAAGGTGGCGGCGGTTTCGGGCACCGATTTTGACCCGGTGCGCGGCAAAAGCACGATGCGCTTTTCCTTTGCCGGGTCGGAGGAAACCGTGGCGCGCGCGGCGCAATCGCTGACCCGGTGGCTGGGATAGGGCAGGCATGCCCCCTTTGAGTTTTCCGCAACCGGCCTTCAAGCCGCTCTATTGGTCTGTCTTGCGTCTGCGCCCCGTTCGGCCCCGTTCGGCGGCGGCCCCGTTCGCGGCGTCTTCGAGCAGCGCGATCATCGCATGATCCGCGTTTTGCGCGGTGCGGTGCAGGTCGAGCAGGGCGCGCGATGCCTCTGCGGCGCGTTCAGGCTCGGCCAAGCCGAAGGCCCAGTCGAAAAAGATGGCTCGGTTTTCCTCGACCGACAGGCCCTCCATCGACAGGGCATCGGCGATAAGCCCCCGCGTATCCCATAGAGATGTTTGTTTCACCGCCGCTGTCCTCCCTTGGCAATCCCGGCGAGATTGCGCGGATTTCAGCGGATGACAAGCGCTTTGTCAGGCGACATTGCTCAGTGTATCGGTAATTCTGAACGCGGGAACCACGAGCGTCGCCGTCGTGCCGATCCCGATCTCGCTTTTCAGGTCCAGCCGACCCTCCAGCGTGTTGACGATTCCGGCAATGATGGCAAGGCCAAGGCCAAGGCCGCCCTTGCCCTTGGAATAGCTATCCGCATGGGCCTGCGCGAAGGGCCTGCGCACCTTTTCCAGATCCGTAGCCGACATCCCGCATCCTGCATCGACAACATGGATCAGGCATTCGCCGCTATCGCTGCGCATCGTGTAGATGATGACGCTCTGGCCCGATTCAGAGAATTTGATCGCATTGGTGACCAGATTGATCACGGCCTGAGTCAACCGGGTCGGATCGGCATGAATGATCGTGTCGTGATGACTCTGCGCCAATCGGATCGACACATCCGCATTGCTCGCAGCCGTGCGGCAGGTGGCAACGACGTTTTCGAGTACCGATTTCAGCGAAAATGTCTCGTCCGCCCATCCTATTTTCCCCACTTCCAACCG
Source organism: uncultured Neomegalonema sp. (assembly GCA_938008165.1). GTDB lineage: Bacteria > Pseudomonadota > Alphaproteobacteria > Rhodobacterales > Rhodobacteraceae > JAHDDY01. The sequence continues at coordinate 23,654 of CALLLP010000001.1, forward strand.
CGCAAGATCGAGCAGATCGTCAATATTGGTTTGCAACAGCAGGCCGCTGGAATGGATATGCTCGATATATTCGGCGTATTTCGGCGTGGTCACGGGGCCAAAAATTTCGCTGCGGATCATGCCGGAGAATCCGAGAATGGCATTCATGGGGGTGCGTAATTCATGACTGACACTCGCAAGGAATTGGTTTTTGGCCATATTGGCAGCAACCGCCTCGTCACGCGCGGCCAAGGCTTCATGTCGTGATGCCTGCAACTCGGCGTTTGATTTGGCGCAGGCGGCGCTCATGGCGGCCTGTTTTCGCGCCAGTCGCTCACGCTCGAACGATCCGACCAGAATAGCCAAAGCAACCAAAAGGTTGAACAGGGTGCTGACAGTGGTTTCGACCATATCGGCGGCGTGCCACGGAACCGTCGCGATATATGCCGTTGCCACCACCGCGATCACCCGCGCCACCGTCGAGAAACGCGGCACCAGCATCAGAGCGCTGACGCTCATGATGACACCGAGGCCGAATTCGTAATGTACGGTCGCCTCATTCGGGGCGAGGATGATCAGGATCAATTGAGTGCAACTGGACGCCAAAGCACAGAATTCCAGCGCCGTTTCGCGTTGATCGGGGGTGCGATGGGGCTGATTGAATGCAATGATGCAGCACAGGATGATGACGCCACCGATGCCGCGCATGGTCAACATCTGCGCGACCGCCTCGCCCCCGACGCTGATATCGAGGACGGCAAGGGAGGCGTAGATAAAGAAGCTCAGGAACAGAAAGACCACGCGCATGTTATGCATCTGCGTATCGTGCTGATACCAGAAGTCCTGCTCCGCTGCCGCGTCGTGAAACTCGGGCAGGCGGACCTTTTCCGCTAAGGAGTCTAGACGTTCTATCAGGGGATGGGTCACGATTTTCACAGGCATCTCTTCTGAAGCAAGTCCATCCAGAATAATGTTCAGAAGATAACGTCGCCTATTCCGCCCTATGCCAACTTGGCGGTCTTTACGTTTAATTTTATAGGAAAATCAGCGATGCGGAAAGAAGGCACGGTAAAATAATATATTATATATCAATAGTTTATGCGCCAATCTGGTTGATTGCGTTGAATTTGAATTTCTAAAATTACACCCAAAACCTGACGGCATGGCTGTCTCCGGCCCCGCCATTTGCGCGGGCAGGGGGGTCGATCGTCCCATTCGTCACAGGGCCGCGCGAGCGTGCGGTCTTGACGTGGTCGTGATAGATGGTATCTGCAGTGCAGCAAAACCGCGCGTGAAGAACGATGCAATCGTTCGCGGTATCTTGCCTCGACAGCGCCCATCGGGATGATGCTGTCGACATCATATGCCCGGTACGCCGGGCGCAGCCCCCATCGGCGGCTTTTTCGCGCAAGTGCCTTACATAGAATGCCGTCAGTGTAGGCCCTTGGCTTGCGTGGCGATTACGAAAGTTTTCTTTTTTGACCCAGTTTTCCGATCTCGGCCTCGCCGAACCTCTCCTTCGTGCCGTTGAAGGCGAAGGCTATACCAATCCGACCCCTATTCAGGCCGCCGTTATTCCCACGGTTCTGGAGCAGCGCGATATTATCGGTATTGCTCAGACAGGCACCGGCAAGACGGCCGCTTTTGTCCTTCCGGTCCTCAGCCGGATTCACGCGATGGAGCTGACGCCACCGCGCCGGGGATGTACCGCGCTGATTCTGGCCCCGACCCGCGAACTCGCCGCCCAGATCGCGGAAAGCATCCGCATCTATGGAAAGCATATGAAACCGGCGGTCGCGGTCGTCGTGGGCGGCGTCAAGCACAATCCTCAGATCAAGGCGATGGCCCCCGGTGTCGATGTGCTGGTCGCTACCCCCGGCCGCCTGCTCGATCATATGGATACCGGTACGATCCGGCTCGATGGCACATCGGTCATCGTTCTCGATGAGGGCGATCAGATGCTCGATCTCGGCTTTGTACCCGCGATCCGCAAGGTCATGGCGGCGCTGCCGAAAAAGCGCCAGACCATGCTGTTCTCGGCGACCATGCCCGGCCCGATCAAGGCGCTGGCACAGGATTTTCTGAGCAATCCGGCGGAGGTTGCCGTTGCGGCGGTTTCCAAGCCCATCGACCGGATCGAACAGCGCGTCATTCATATGCCCCATGCTGAAAAGCGTGACCGTCTCGCCGAGTTGATGGCCGATCCGGATATGGAGCGCAGCATCGTATTCACCCGCACCAAGCGCGGCGCGGACCGGGTGGCCGAAGGTCTGGTCAAGGTCGGGTTCGGCGCAGCGGCCATCCATGGCAACAAGTCGCAGAACCAGCGCGAGCGGGCCTTGCGCGATTTCAAGCAGGGCAAGACGACCATCCTCGTCGCCACCGATATCGCCGCGCGGGGGATCGATATCGATGATGTCAGCCATGTGTTCAATTTCGAGTTGCCGAACATTCCCGAAGCCTATGTGCACCGCATCGGGCGCACGGCGCGGGCAGGGCGTAGCGGTGTCGCGATCTCGTTCTGTGATGGCACCGAGCGCCAGTATCTGCGCGATATCGAGCGCCTGACCGGCATCACCATCGCCGCCGAGGGGGAGCCGCAGCCTTTCGAAAAGCCCCCCGTGCCGGGCGCGAACCGGCAACCGCGCAACCCTAATCAAAAACAGGGTCGCGCCGGTGGTCAGCGCAAGGAAGGCGGTGCCCCAAGCACACGCAAACCGCGACGTCGAAAGCCCCGCCCGGCTTCATCGGCGCGGTGATCGGATCGCCCAGAGAATGGATCGGCACAGGCCGGTTCATTCTACCCGGCAAACTATCCAAACCGTGCCTTGAGTTCGGCCACGATTTCGGGGGATAGGAGGCGCGTTTTTGCCTGTTTGAGCAGGACGAGCAATTTCGCCGTCTCCTCCAGTTCCTCCGATGCATAGACCGCCGAGAGCAGGTCTTTTGCACTGACGACCGGACCATGATTCTGGAGCAAAACGGCGGCGCATTCGCCGTTCAGGCCGCGAATCAAATCCCCCGCCGCCGCATCACCGGGATGCACATAAGGCACCAGCTTTACCGTTCCGACTCGCATCACGACATAGGGGGTCAGCGGCGGAATGCAGTCTTCCGGATCCGTGGTTTCCAGACAGGACAGCGCCGTCGCGAAGGTCGAATGCAGATGCACGACCGCGCCGGTGCCGGGGCGCGTTTCGTAGAAGGCGCGGTGCAGAAAGACTTCCTTCGAGGGTTTGTCCCCGCCCAGATGCTGCCAATTCGCATCGAGATGCGCGATCCGGTCGGGATCGAGAAATCCAAGCGAGGAGTTTGTCGGCGTCATCAGAAAACCGCCATCGGGCAAGGCGGCGGAGATATTACCGGCGCTCCCGACCGAAAACCCCCGATCAAACAGCGATTTAGCCAGCCGTACCATCTCGTGACGCAGTGTTGTCTCATCCATTGCGTGACCCTCCCAGAATATCGAGCGCTTTGACGAAGAAATCGGGCGCGCCGAAATTGCCGGATTTCAGAGCCAGCGCCACCGGGTCCGGTCCGGGCGATACGAGGGCGGGAACGCCGGGGTCGATCTCCGCGCCGAGGGTCAGTGCACCCAGATCGAGCGCCGAGACGACCGCCCCCGACGTCTCGCCCCCCGCAACGACCAAGCGCCGGACGCCCGAATCGAGCAGGCGACGCGCGGTCTCGCCGAACAAAGTATCGAGGGTGTCCGACACTTTTTCCCGGCCATAGCGATTCTGTAATGCGGAGACCTGTTCGGGGGTGGAGGAGGAATAGGCGAGGGGGGCCTGACCCGTGCGCTCCAGCAGAAAACCGGCAACGGCATCGGCGGTCACCGTGCCATCCATGACGCCATCGACATCGAGGGGGAGAACCGGATGCGATTGTGCATGCAGGTCTATCTGACCCCGTGTCGCGCCGGAGCAACTGCCCGCCAGTATCGCCTCCGGCCCGTCGATGCGGGGAGCGGAGACGGGGGCGCGGGTGGCCAATCCCAGGGCAAAGAAATTCTCTGGCAAGCCCAGAGCGATCCCCGATCCGCCGGTCAGAAGGGGTGCGCCCGCGACCGCCTTGCCAATGGTCAGAAGATCGTCATCGGAGATCGCATCGACGATCACCAGCCTTTCCTCCGCCCCCTCCAAAGCCGCACGCAGGGCATCCGGCCCCGCCCGTAGGATATCGGCATCGGCGAGGCCGACCGGCTCCGTCGTCTGACGCGCCAGCCACCGGCGCAAATCCGGATCGATCATCGGGTTGATGGGGTGGTTCTGGAGGCCCGATTCGTTCAACAGCCTGTCATGAACGAACAGATGCCCGCGATAGACCGTGCGCCCGACGGTCGGAAAAGCGGGGCAGGCGACCACGCCGGTGACATCCAGCGCCTTGGCCAATGCCTCGCCAACGGGGCCGATATTGCCCTCCGGTGTCGAATCGAAGGTAGAGCAGTATTTGAACACGATTTGCGTACAGCCCTGCGCGCGCAGCCAGTCAAGGGCAGCCAGCGATTGCGCGACTGCCTCGTCGGCGGGGATGGATCGGCTTTTGAGCGAAATGATGCCTGCCGCGATATCCTGCGGCGCGTCGCTGTCCGGAATACCCAGAAACTGTGCGGTTTTCAGCCCGCCCTTGGCGAGCGTGTTCCCGATATCGCTGGCCCCGGTAAAGTCGTCGGCAATAACGCCCAATAGCATGGCATGTCCCTTGCTGATAAATCCTGTCTTCCCCCGGAAGATGCAGTCTTTGCGCCCGAACTCAAGGTGCAAGAAAAGTTAAGGTCGTTCAATCTTTTGCGTGGCCGTTAGCATGGCAAGGATCAAGGCGTCACGGGTTTTTGCAAGCTCGGCCTGTGAGGCTCCGTCCGCCTCTTTCGAGACGCCTGCCGCAATGGCCTGCGCCGTTTGCGGGTCGAGGCGCGGGGTGCCCAGATCATCCCACCAGCGGTGAAAACTGTCGCCATAGCGCGCGCAGAAGGCTTCCATCCCCCCGGCCCCCGCCGCGAGGTGGAACAGCATGGTCGGTCCCATCGCCGCCCAGCGAAGGCCCGGCCCGGCCCAGACGGCCTTATCGATATCGGCAACACTGGCCACGCCCTCATTGACCAGGTGAATCGCCTCGCGCCACAGTGCCGCTTGCAGACGATTGGCGACATGGCCGGGCACTTCGCGGTGAACCCGGATCGTCACCTTGCCCAGATCCGCATAGACGGTCTCGGCGGCATCGACCACGCCTGCGGCGGTGCGCTCATTGCCCATCACTTCGACCAGCGGGATCAGATGGGGCGGGTTGAAGGGGTGCCCCAGAACGAAGCGCGCCGGATCGCGCCATCCACCCTGCATCTCGCTGAGGGTCAGGCCCGATGCCGACGAAGCGACAATCGTATCCGGCCCCAGCGCGCCCTCGATCCGCGCGTAGAGATCTCGCTTGATCGCGATCCGCTCCGGTACGCTTTCCTGAACAAAGGACGCCCCGGCGACCGCATCGGCGGGGTCTGCATGAAAGGTGATCGCCGCCGGATCGCCCCGGTCGGCTATGCCCAGACGCTCCAGCGTCGGCCATGCTTGCGCGACATAATCGCGGAGGGATCGCTCCGCCCCCGGCGCCGGATCATGCACGGCGACCCGATACCCCGCAGCCAGAAAGAGGGCGGTCCAGCTTGCGCCGATAACCCCTGCGCCTATCATGGCGGCCTGTTTTTTCGCCATGTTCACAACCGCATCTGCTGAACTTGCGCCGATAATCCGCCATCCATCACCCAAAGCTGACCCGACGCATAGCGCGCTTCATCCGAGGCGAGCCACAGCACCAGATTGGCGATATCGTCCGGGGTGCCATAGGTCCGCATCGGATGCACGTCGCGCGCGGCCTGTTTCAGATCTTCGACGCTCTTGCCGCCGCCGCCCGATCCCTCGCCGGTGAAAAAGGATTGCAGCATCGGCGTATCGACATAGCCGGGGCAAATCGCATTGACGCGGATGCCCTCTGGCCCGTGATCGCAGGCCATGGCGCGGGTCAGGGCATGGACCGCCCCTTTCGTGGCACAATAGGCCGCCAGACCCGGATCGGCGATGAAACCATCATAGGACCCGAAATTGATGATGCTCGCGCTGGCAGCGCCTGCGCCCGATTTGCGCAGCATCGGCAAGGCGAATTTGCTGCACAGGAAGGTGCCGGTCACATTGACCGCAAAGCTGCGGTTCCATTCGTCCAGCGTCGTATCTTCGATGGTCTTTTCGATCTCGATCCCGGCGGCGTTTACCAGAATATCCAGCTTGTCCCATTCCGCCGCCAAGCGCGCAAAGGCCGAAGACACCGCGCTTTCATCCGCGATGTCGAGGCTGCGATGTTCCACTCCTGCGGGGGGAAAATCACCGGGTGCGGTGATGTCGGCGCAGATGACATGCGCCCCTTCGGCGGCGAAGCGCTTACAGATCGCCCAGCCGATGCCTCCTGCACCGCCTGTGACGAGGGCGGTTTTTCCGTCGATGCGACCGGCCATGCTATCCCCCAAGATTGTCGATCCGCGCGATTGCGAGACCGCTTTCACCTGCGACCGAATAAATCAGATAATCAACCCCGTCTTCCACGAAGAATGCGGGATCGCGCAATTCGTTGACCGGCTCGACACGTATGCCCTGTGAGGAGGGCATGATGGGCAGGTCGGCTCCTTCATAGGAGTGTTCCGGCCTCAGAAGGTCGCGGATACCGCTGACCGCCCATGTCGTCCAATCGGCGGTCAGATCGATGATCCCCAGATACAGGCGCTCCGGCGCATCGCCCACCACGCTCCATGCAACCCAGAGGTGATTGCCTTTTTGCATGACGGCGAGATGACGGGTCTTCGGGTCGAGATTGGCGGGGCGTGGGCCGGGCGAAAACGGCTCCAGCCCATCCGGTGATCGCCAGAGATTGCCATGCAGCGACAGTGCATACCACCACCCTTGCCACTGCCATGCCCGAAAATAGGATGGTCCCAATAGCTGTGGCCGCGCGGCGAAGGTGATGCCGTCGAAGGAATGGGCAACGCAGGTCGATTGTGTCGGCACGAGAAACGGATCGGGACTGCTGACCCCATGGAAATACATCCGTATTTCGCGGCGCTCATGGTCGAGATGCACATCGGGCGAGGCGAGGTGCTCGCGCAACATCGGCGTTTGCGCGATATCCAACACGCCGGGCGCATGAATGCGCCATGGTCCGGCCAGAGTATCCGCATAGGCGAGGCGGATATACGACCCCAGATGATGCGCGAAATAAAGGTGATAGCGGCCAAGGGCGCAGGTCATCCAGTCCGGCGTGCGGATCAGCGAAGGCCCGTTGAGATTGCCGCCCATCCGCTGTTCGGCAAAGGGGCGAATAATCGGATTCTCCGCAAAGCGCTGCACGCGAAGGGGAGGGGGCGCATTTTCCGCCATGAAGATCAGCGTTGTCCATCGCGATAGGCATCCAGCACCAAGCCGTGAAAATGATGGACCGCGTGCTCCGACTTACCCGATCCTTCGGGGTCGTTGACGATGCGCCCTTGGGTGAAGGCGGGGGTGTTCATGCCGCGCTGTACGCTCTCGACAAGGCCGATATCCTCGACCTGCAACACCTCATCCAGATACCGGATCGCTTCGATCTCCATGGGGTCGGGATCGGGCGTTTCCAGAAAGAAATCATAGGTTTCCAGCGTACGATCCGGTCCCATGGGGATGATATTGAGCACGATCATGCTGGAGCGCCCCGGATAGCGCATCAGGCAGGTCGTCGGCCATAGCCACCAGACCGCATGGGTCCGCACGCTGGCATTCGAGACGTCGTAAGCGCTGTTGGCTCCCTTGCCCGCATCGGCCATATGGCTGGACCATATGCCATGGGTGGTGACCTTGTAGGTATCCATATCCACCAGCGAGCAAAAGTCCTTATGCGCCGTGGGACAGTGATAGCATTCGAGGAAATTATCGACGACGTTTTTCCAGTTCGACTTGATGTCATAGGTCAGGCGATGACCGAAGGTCAGGTGCTCCACATCGGGCGCCCAGTGCCGTATCTCCAGCTCCAAATCGCCGCTCTGCTCGGCGAGCGAGGGTGCATCGGGGTCGAGATTGACATAGAGGAAACCGCAGAATTCTTCGACCTGTACCCGGTCGAGGCATATGTCGCCGGTGTCGAAATCTTCCAGCGTTTCGGTATGGGGGGCGCGGGCCAGTTGTCCATCGAGGCGGTAGACCCATGCGTGATAGGGGCACATGATCCGCTTGACTTGTCCCTCGCCTTTCAGCAATTCATGCGCGCGGTGCTTGCAGACATTATAAAACGCACGCAAAACTCCCTCACCATCGCGCACAAGGGCAATCGGATGGCCCGCGATACTGACCGTCAGGTACGATCCCGGCTCGCGCAGCTTTTCGACATGGCATACCCATTGCCAGCTGCGCGCGAGAATGGATGTTCGGTCGGCTTCGTACCATTGGGTCTGCGTATACGCCTGCGCATGCAATGAATACGAGCGCGCGGGCGAGGGGTCGTATCCTGCACGGATCGCGTCGATCCTGTCGGTGGATAGCGGCTTGTCCATCGTAAACCCTCCCGGCATCTGGGGGTCACAGAGCGATGCCCCGTTGGCTATCTTATCCTTTCATTCCTTTTTCGTCACCTGCTTGCGACCTCACGGCCAAGGGGTGAGGGCATGAAAAAACCCCGCCGGGAGGGCGGGGTTTTGCAGAGCGTGGGGTCGCTGAACGGTCAGGAGGCATAGCCCCAAGGCACCGTTTGCCCGACCCGGAGACCGCTATCGCGATCAGATGCCGACAAAGCCGTTATTCACGGGTGTCCAAGGCTGGCCGGGGCCACGGCGACACATGCGGCCCGTCAAGGTTTCAGGCTGGCCATTCGAGAAAACAGCCGTCTGATAGTCACGGCATTCGACACTCGAACTCGTCGCGACCGCCTGCGGGCGGGTATATTGCGGCTGTGCGTATTGCGGCTGGCTGTACTGGGGTTGGTTGTACTGGGGTTGCGCATATTGCTGCGGTGGCTGCTGTGACTGCACGGGGCCGAGATAGCCCGCCGGGTCGACTTCGACGTAATAGGCGGGAGTCGTCGGCGTGACCGTGCCATAGACCTGTGGATTCACGGGATCAGTCCAGCGGACGGGCTGGTTGACGGGGGCCGTGGTCATGGCCTGCTGCGTGGTGGCATAGGCCGCCTGCTTACCCTGTGGCGAGAGTTGCTGCGCGATGGCCGCACCCAAGACCCCGCCCAGAACCGTTCCGGCGATGGTCGCGGCAATCTGACCATTCCCCTTGCCGAATTGCGATCCGGCGACACCGCCACCGATGGCGCCGACGGCCGCGCCGATGGCCTGCGGATTGATGGTTGGGCCTCCGGTCGAGCCAGCCTGACAGCCTGCGGTGACAAGGGCGACCGCCATGAGAGGTGCCGTGAATTTCCTGTAGCGAAGCATATAAGGCTCTCCTGCCTGTAATAATCATCAATGCGATACGCGCCTTCGATGCGATTTGCATCGGCAAGCGGACGCCATATATCGCGGGTATGGTCTTTTCGTGGCTTTCTCGCGTCGTGAACCGGACAAGCTCTCATCTAAAGGAAAAAACGGTTGATGATTCATGAAGATGCAAACGGTCGGGATAAAGAACGCGACGGGTTGTTCGCGGGGTCCGATCCTTTCGCGATGGCACAGCGGTGGGTCGATACCGCTTGGCAGCATGAACCGAACGACGCCAATGCCATGGCGCTGGCCACGGTCACGGCAGAGGGACTGCCAAATGTACGCATGGTTCTGCTGAAGGAAATCGATGCGGATGGCTTTGTGTTCTACACCAATCGCACCAGCGCGAAGGGGTCGGAACTGGCATCGGTGGCAAAGGCGGCGGGCGTTCTGCACTGGAAAAGCATGCGCCAGCAAGTGCGGTTTCGCGGGCCGGTCGAGCATGTTTCCGAGGCGATGTCAGATGCTTATTTCGCCTCTCGCCATCCCCAGAGTCGGGCGGCGGCGGTCGTGTCGCAGCAATCTCAACCGCTCGAATCGCGCAAGGCGATGCTGGACGAGGTGACGAGGGTTAGCGAGCAGAGCGGCGGGGCACCCGAACGGCCCGCCCATTGGGGGGGATACCGCATTCGCCCCGTCGAAATCGAATTCTGGGCCGATGGCGAGCATCGCACCCATGATCGATTTCGCTGGACGCGGGATACGCCGGAGGCGCAAGGGTGGCGTGTGACACGGCTTTATCCGTGATCCGCATAATCTGACAGGAGCGAGCGCATGGCCGATGGCGACCGAAAACGCACATTGCTCCTGACCGGGGCGAGCCGGGGAATCGGTCATGCGACCGTGAAGCGGTTTTCCTCTGCCGGATGGCGGGTGATTTCCTGTTCGCGGCATGATTTCCCCGAGGATTGCCCGTGGGAAGCCGGGGCCGAAGACCACATCAAAGTCGATCTTTCCAGCCCCGACGATACCATCCGCGCCATCGACGAGATCAAGGAACGACTGGGACCGGGCGGTCACTTGAACGCCCTCGTGAACAATGCCGGTATCTCGCCCAAGGGACCGGAGGGAGAACGGCTGAACACGCTGACCACCAGTCTTCGGGACTGGGGCAAGGTGTTTCACGTCAACTTTTTCTCGTCGGTCGTGCTGGCGCGGGGATTGTTCGACGAGTTGAAGGCGGCGCAAGGGGCGGTGGTTAACGTCACCTCTATCGCCGGAGCGCGGGTGCATCCCTTTGCGGGGGTCGCCTATGCGACGTCAAAGGCTGCCCTGGCTGCCCTGACCCGCGAGATGGCCGCCGATTTCGGCCCGCATGGCGTGCGCGTCAATGCGATTGCACCGGGCGAGATCGAAACCGCCATTCTGTCTCCCGGCACCGAGGAAATCGTCGCGGATATTCCCCTGCGGCGACTGGGTCAGCCGGAAGAAGTGGCGCGGACGATCTATTATCTGTGTACGGCAGAAAGCAGCTACGTCACGGGTGTCGAGATCGAGATCAATGGCGGTCAACACGTCTGACCCGCCGCGCGCTTGTCGCGCCTTACCGGCTCGCTGGAATCACAACGATATTGCCTGTATGCGCCTTGTCGATGAAGGCTTGCTGTGCCTCTCGCAATTGCTCCAGCGGGTAGGTTTTGGCCAGCATCGGGACGATTTCGCCACGCTCGATATAGCCGATCAAGTCGCGGAAGATCTGCGGCGTTACGACGGTTGAGCCGTGAAATGTGAGATCCCGCAGGTAGAGCGTGCGCAGATCCAGATCGACAATCGGCCCGGCGATGGCCCCGGAGCAGGTATAGCGTCCCCCACGCGCCAATCGGTCGATGACATCGGCAAAGCCTTGGCCCCCGACGATATCGGCCACGACGGAGACCGTATCGCTGCCTGTTGCCGCCCTGAGTGCCGCTGCGAGGTTATCGGGCGCGCGGGGGAGCAGGGCATCCGCGCCCAGCGCCGACAACCGCGCGTGTTTGGCCTCCGATGCCATGCCGATGACCCTTGCTCCCCGGCGCTTGGCAAGCTGGATCAACGCGGAGCCAACACCGCCCGATGCGCCGGTCACCAGAACCGTGTCGTCGCCGGTAACGCCCGCCCGCGACAGCATCCCCTCGGCGGTGGTGTAGGAGCAGGAGAATGTTGCCAGCTCCGCATCGGTCATGTCGCATTCGACCGCGCCGACATTGCGATAATCCGTGACCGTGTATTCCGCGAATCCACCGTCGATTTCTGAGCCGTAATACCCAGTCTTGTTCTTATCCAGCGGGTCGTTCCAGTCGCGCAGCCAGTTATCGGTGATGACCCGCTTGCCGAGCAGAGCGGCATCGGCCCCGGTTCCGACCGCGACAACCTCGCCGCAGACATCGGCCCCCTGAATACGCGGAAAGGCAAGCGGTGCGCCGCCCCAGCTTGGGTCTTCGTCATCCACGGTGTCAAACCCGCCCCCGGTGGTCGCATCCGTCACGGCCTTCGAATACCAGCCGGAACGGGTGTTCACATCGGTATTGTTCAGGCCACAGGCTGCGACCTTGATGAGCACCTGCTGCGCGCCCGGCACCGGCACGGGCCAATCCTCGCGCCAGTCATAGGCATCCATGTCGCCATGTCGGGTCAAAACCATCGCGCGCATTGTGGAGGGCAGGGTCATGGGTTGGGCAATCCTTAGGGTTCAGGCGGAACAGGCGATTACAGGTCTTTCATCAGCCGCAAGGCATCGTAGATCGCCGCATGGGTATTGCGGGCCGAGACGGCATCCCCGATGCGGAACATCTGAAACGCGCCCTTCGGGTTTCGGATGACGGTCTGTGCCCGCCCTTCGGCGAGGGCATCGTAATCGACGGCCCCCCCATTCGACGATAGCGGTTTGAGCGCGAAGTACAGATCATCCAGAGGCAGCGTGCCGTAATTGACGACAACCTGATCGTAATCGGTCTCGTAGGTATGCGCGCTGTAATCCGTGCCGATGGTGGCGGTCAGCTTGTTGCCGTTGCGGGCGACGTCTTTCAGGCGACGGGTCACGGTGAAGGTGACATCCTTATCCTGCAAGGCGCGCATGTAGGGGACGAGGTTCATCCCCATGATTTCGGGGGCAAAGCTGCGATCGGGTGTCATCACCTCGACCCTTGCCCCGGCTTCGGCGGCGATTTCGGCGGCTTGCAAGGCGGGGTGGTCGCCCGCTTCGTCATAGATCAGGATCGTCTCGGCGGGCTTGGTATCGCCGGATATGATATCCCAGCTCGTGACCACATTGGCCTGATTCCGCCCGCTTTCGAATAATTCGGTATTGGGCAGGCCCCCGGTCGCGACGATCACGATATCGGGATTCAGTGCCGTGATATCCGGTGCCTCGGCCCATGTGTTGAAATGAAAGGCCACATTCCGCGCGGCGCATTGGGCCATCCGCCAATCGACGATGCCGATCATCTCGCGGCGGCGTTTGGTCTGTGCGGTCAGGCGAATCTGCCCCCCCGGATCCCCCGCCGCTTCGAAGACGGTCACGTCATGGCCCCGTTCGGCGGCAACGCGCGCCGCTTCCAGCCCTCCCGGACCGGCCCCGATGACGACGACCTTGCGAGGTGTCTTGGCGGGGACAATCTCGTTCGGCATCGTCAATTCGCGCCCGGTGGCGGGGTTGTGAATGCACAAGGCCCCGCCCGCGCCATAAATGCGATCAAGGCAGTAGGTTGCGCCGACGCAGGGGCGAATATCATCTTCGCGTCCCTCGATAATCTTTCGCACGATATGAGGGTCGGCGATATGGGCGCGGGTCATGCCCACCATGTCGAGCAATCCAGCTTCGACCGCATGGCGCGCGGTGGCAACATCCTGAATCTTGGCGGCGTGAAACGTTGGCAGGCCCGTCGCCTCGCGCACCCGCCCTGCGAAATCGAGATGCGGGGCGCTTTTCATCCCCTGAACCGGGATCACATTGGTCAGGGCAGGGTCGGTATGCACGCGGCCCCGGATGACATTCATAAAGTCTACCCGGCCTTCATCGGCGAGTCGTTTGCAGACCGCAATTCCCTCGTCAGGCGCAATCCCGCCTTTTTCGGCCTCGTCTACCGTGCAGCGCGCGCCGAGGATGAAATCGGGGCCGACCCTCTCTCGTACGGCGTCGAGTATGTCGAATAACAGGCGCGTGCGGCTTTCGACGGTCGCCTTGCCATAGGGGCCGTCGAGATCGTTGGTCAGGGGAGACCAGAACTGATCGATCAAATGGCCGTAGACCTCGATTTCGATTCCGTCCATGCCGCCCGCTTTCATGCGTTCGGCGGCATCGGCGTAATCGGCGATAATTCGCTCGATATCCCAGTCTTCGGCGAGTTTGGGAAAGGCGCGATGGGCAGGCTCACGGTGTTTCGACGAGGAGATGGAGGGCAGCCAGTCGCCCTTGCTCCAGGTCGTGCGCCGCCCCAGATGCGTGAGCTGGATCATCGCCGCCGCGCCATGCTCGTGGATGGCATCGGTCAGATGGCGGACCCATGGCACCACCTCGTCACGATAGGCAAAGATGTTGTTGAAGGCGGGCGGACTGTCCTTGCTGACCACCGCAGATCCGGCTGTCATCGTCAGGGCGACGCCCCCCTTCGCGCGCTCGGCGTGATAGGCGGCGTAGCGCTCTTTTGGCATTCCGTCTTCGGGATAGGCCGGTTCATGCGCGGTCGTCATGATCCGGTTGCGCAGGGTCAGGTGTTTCAGCGTATAGGGCTGGAGCAGCGGATCGTTCGACATCGCGTGGTCTCTTCGGTCAGGGATCATCGATCCCTTAATGTGTTTGTCGAACCGAGGAGATTTGCAAGCCTTTGAGCGCCACCCGTCTCAGCGCTGCACGGTGCCATCCGATCCGATCACCGCTGCACCGCCCATATAGGGGCGCAGCACTTCGGGGATTGAAATCGACCCATCCGCCCGCTGGCCATTTTCCATCACGGCGATGAGACAGCGCCCCACGGCGAGGCCCGATCCGTTGAGAGTATGCACGAATTCCGGCTTGCCGCCGCCTTCGGGTTTGAACCGGGCATTCATGCGCCGTGCCTGAAAATCGCCACAGACCGAGCAGCTGGAAATCTCGCGATAGGCATCCTGCCCCGGTAGCCAGACTTCGAGGTCGTAGGTCTTGCGCGCGCCAAAGCCCATATCGCCGGTGCAGAGCGTCATGGTGCGATAGGCAAGGCCCAGCGCTTCGAGAATGCCTTCGGCGCATCGGCGCATCCGTTCCAGTTCGTCGCCGCTGGTATCGGGATGCGAGATGGTGACCATCTCGACCTTTTCGAATTGATGCTGGCGCAGCATTCCGCGCGTATCCTTGCCCGCGCTGCCCGCTTCCGAGCGGAAACACTGGGTATGGGCCATATAGCGGCGGGGCAGGGTGGCACCGTCGATGGTCTCGCCCGCGACCATGTTCGTCAGGGTGACTTCGGCGGTCGGGATCAGCCACCAGCCATTTGTGGTGCGATAGCTGTCTTCGGCGAATTTTGGCAGTTGGCCGGTGCCGGTCATCGCTTCATCGCGCACGAGGACGGGAGTCCAGTGCTCGACAAGGCCGTTTTGATCGACATGCGTATCGAGCATGAAGTGCGCCAGCGCCCGGTGCAGTCGCGCCAATGCGCCCGACAGCAGCATGAAGCGCGACCCCGAAAGCTTGGCGGCGGTCTCGAAATCCATGCAGCCCATCGCCTCGCCCAGTTCCCAATGTTCCTTGGGCGTAAAATCCAGCGTGGGCGGCTCGCCCCAGCGGCTGGCCTCGGCATTGTCATGCTCGTCCTTGCCGTCTGGCACATCGTCCAGCGGCAGATTCGGCAGGATCATCAGCGCGTCGCGCAGGGCGCCATCCGCCTCGGCGGCCTCGGCTTCCAGCTGTGCGATTTCGTCTTTCTTCTCGCCAACCAGCGCGCGCAGGCGCTCGAATTCCGCCTCGTCGCCGGATGCCTTGGCCTTGCCGACCTGTTTCGAGGCGGCGTTGCGCTCCGCGAGGGCGTTCTCTGCCTTGGTGATCAGCGCCCGCCGCGCCTCGTCACGCTTCAGCAGCGATGCCGAAACCGGCTCGATTCCCCGCCGTGCCATGGCGGCGTCGAAAGCATCGGGAGTCTCGCGAATGGCTCGTATGTCGTGCATGGCTGGTCACCGTCTGATCTGTAGGACGCCCCTTCTGCGACAGGACGTATGGGGGGATATATCGATGGCAGGTGTACAATGTCACGTTAAGAACGGCATCGTGGCGGACAAGGCGACGTGACGCTGGCCTCGCTGCGCCCTTACCGTTAAGAACCCGGCGAGAGGAGCCGCCGCCATGCGAACCGCCATCATCGAACGCCACACCACCGAAACGCAGATCAAGGTCGAGATCGCCCTCGACGGAACAGGTCACTACGATGTCGAAACCGGCGTCGCGTTCTTCGACCATATGCTGGAACAACTCGCGCGCCATTCCTTGATCGATATGACGATCCGCGCCAAGGGCGACACCCATATCGACGATCATCACACCGTCGAGGATACCGGCATCGCGCTGGGCCTCGCGCTGGTGAAGGCATTGGGAGAGTATCGCGGTATCCGGCGATACGGATCTTGCCTTCTGCCGATGGACGAGGCGTTGACGCGCTGTGCGCTCGATCTGTCCAAGCGCCCTTTTCTGGTCTGGAACGTACCGTTCGCCGCGCAGAAGATCGGCAATTTCGATACCGAACTGTTCCGGGAATTTTTCACGGCCTTTGCCATGAATGGCGGGATCACGCTGCATATCGACACCCTGCACGGGGCGAATGCGCATCACATCGCCGAAAGCGCCTTCAAGGCCGTTGCCCGGTCCCTGCGCGAAGCGGTTGAGATCGATCCGCGCAAGGCCGATGCGATCCCAAGTACCAAGGGCGTCTTAGGGAGCTGATGGCGATGCTCGTTCGCGCCCTTGTCAAGACATTGCGACAGATGCCGAGCCGGGCCATGCTGCGGCCCCTATTGCTTGGGCTGGTCGTGACGGCGCTGTGTATCGCGCTGCTTGGGGTAACGGTCGGGGCGGGGGTGTCGTGGCTGGTCTCAGGGGTGTCGATCCCGTTTGTGGGGGAGATCGGCGGCGCGGCGGATGATGCGCTGGGCTGGCTGGCCGGATTCGGGTCGGTCGTCGCCATGGCATTCGCCTTCACGCCCGCCGCTGCCGCTGCCATCGGCTTTTTTGTCGATCCGGTTGCTGATGCGGTGGAGGCCCGGCATTACCCTGCGCTGGGTCCGGCGCGGGGCCGGTCGCTGATGACGGAGGTGGGGATGGGCCTGCGCTATGCGGGATTGGCCATCATGCTCAATATTCCCATGCTGCCGTTTTATTTTATCTTTCCGCCCCTGCCTGCGGTGGTGAATGGCTGGCTGCTGGGGCGTGCGTCCTTTGACATGGCGGCATTGCGGCGGGAGACTCCGGCGCGAACGCGTGCATTGCGCCGGGCGGTCTGGTTCCCGATGGTCTTTGGCGGCATCCTGCTGGCCTTGCTGGCATTGATACCGATCCTGAATCTCATCGCGCCGGTCTTCGGTCTGGCGCTGATGACGCATCTCTACCATGGCGCACAGGAGCGAAAACCATGAGCCGTCGCCCTTCGCTGACCCCTGAATGGAGCGTGTTTCGCAAGGATGCGCAAATGGTCGTCGTGCCCGGCGCGCCGCTGTTGATTCGTTTGCGAAAGATCATCGGGGAGGAATATTTCGGACAACCTGCGCTCGCCCCGCTGAAGCGGTTCATGGATGCGATTTTCATCGCTGGGCCGCTCTGCATCATCGTGGCGCTTTATTTTCCGACGGGGGGCGGGTTGCTGGTCTGGCTGGGTATTACGTGCCTTGCCGTTGCATCGCTGTACTGGTTCGCACCGCATTTCCTGTGTCGCCATTACCTGTCGCGCCGGGGATTCGTCTCCGGGGGCAGCGTTGTGGCGGGGGATTTCGAGACGGCGCTGGCAAAGGCGGAGGATGTGCGGTGACGACGGTTATCATTGACTATGGGTCGGGCAACCTGCGCTCGGCGGAAAAATCCTTTCAGCGTGCAGCCCGTGCCGTGGGGGGAGGGAATATCCTCGTCACCGCCGATCCGGAGGCTGTACGCCGGGCGGATCGGGTCGTCTTGCCGGGGGTCGGGGCCTATGCGGATTGTCGGCATGGGCTTGACGCCGTGCCCGGCATGGTCGAGGCACTGATCGACCATAAAGACGCCGGAAAGCCCTTTTTCGGCATTTGTGTCGGTATGCAGTTGATGGCGACACTGGGTCGCGAGCATGGCGAGACGCCCGGCCTTGACTGGATCGCCGGGGCTGTCGAGCGAATCGTACCGGACGATCCGGCGCTGAAAGTGCCGCATATGGGCTGGAATTCCCTGTCACTTGAACGTGAACATCCGCTGTTTGAGGGTGTCACCGGCGGGGATCATGTCTATTTTGTCCATAGCTATCATGTCGTGACCGACGATCCGGCCCATCGCCTTGCCCATGCTCGCCATGGGGGAGACATCACCGCCGCAATCGGGGAGGGTGCCTTGTTCGGCACGCAGTTCCACCCCGAAAAATCCCAAGGCGTTGGGCTGACGATCATCGGCAATTTTCTGCGGTGGAGGCCGTAAGCCATGGCGAATGAAGGGGTGATCCGCATGTCCGTCTTTCTCGGAGTGTTTGCCGTTATGGCGCTCTGGGAATTGACGGCACCGCGCCGGGCGCTGGTCGCACCGAAGATGCGCCGGTGGGGCGTGAATTGGGGCATCGTGCTGCTCGATACGCTGGTCGTGCGGTTGCTGTTTCCGGTCGTGGCCGCCGGGGCGGCGCTCGATGCGGCGGCGCAAGGCTGGGGGCTGTTCAACTGGCTCGACTGGCCGGTTTGGATCGAGGTGGTGCTGGCCATCGTCATTTTCGACTGCCTGATCTACTGGCAGCATGTGCTCAGCCATCGGATTCCGTTTCTCTGGCGGTTGCACCGGGTTCATCACTCGGATCGTGATATCGATGTCAGTACGGCGATCCGGTTTCATCCCGGCGAGATTGCGCTGTCGATGGTGTTGAAAATCGGGGCGGTTTATGTTCTCGGCCCTGCCGCGTTGGCCGTGATTTTGTTTGAAGTGATCCTCAATGGCTGTGCGCTGTTCAACCATTCCAATATCAAGCTGCCCGACTGGGCCGACCGGGTGGTGCGGCTGGTGCTGGTGACGCCGGATATGCACCGGGTTCATCATTCGATCATTCACCGTGAAACCGACGCGAATTTCGGATTTAACCTGCCGTGGTGGGACCGCATTTTCGGCACCTATATTCCTCAACCGGAAAAGGGTCATGACGGCATGACCATCGGTTTGGCGGAGTTTCAGGACGAACGGCCCACGCGCCTTGGCTGGTCGCTGTTGCTGCCCCTGCGTGATCGTCACGGCAACTCATGAAGGTTGGAGAGGTCGAGCGGGTGGCGGGCGAGGCGGGATTGACCAGTCTTGGCGCGATAAGGGCCATGCCGGAGCATGGGGCATCGGAGGGCATCGGAGCGATCGTTCTGCTTGGGCTGTCGCGTGAGGGTTGGGCGATCTTTAGCACCTCGCCCGAATATGCCGATGGCGCGCCGCATCCCTTGGATCGATGGTCAGGCCGGGTCGTGGGCGCGCTGGCGGATACATTGGCGGCTGAGGCGCTTTTTCCTTTTGGTGGCCCTCCCTATCAGCCCTTCTTGCGCTGGGCGGCGGCCACGGGGCGGATATGGCCGTCTCCGATGGGCATGTCGATCCATGATGCACATGGGCCGTGGATGTCGTTTCGCGGCGCGCTGGGCTTTGGGACGCTGGAGGATATGCCCGGCCCGGCCACGGCACCGCGCCCCTGCGATACCTGTATCAGCACACCATGCCTGAAGGCATGTCCCGTCGGGGCCTTTGACGGGGTGCGCTATGATGTGGATGGATGCGCGGCCCATGTCGCCTCGCCTGAGGGGGCCGCATGTCGGTTGCGTGGATGTCTCGCCCGGCGGGCTTGCTGGGTCGGTCAGGATTGGGTGCCGGAACCGGCACGCGCCGCGTTTCATATGGGCGCATTTCTGCGCGCGAGGGAATAGGGCGATGAAGACACTCATCTTGCTGCGCCATGGCAAATCGGATTGGTCGGGGTCCGTGCCGGATCACCAGCGCCCGATCAACCACCGGGGCCGAATGGCCGCGACCGCTATGGCCGAATGGCTGATGGGCGAAGCGCTGGTGCCCGACCGTATGCTGGTGTCAACGGCGACCCGAACGCAGGAAACCGCCGATCGTCTGGTGACTGTATGGGGCGACGTGACGCGCTTGTCGCTCGATACGCTCTACCTTGCGGAACCGTGTGAAATGATCGACGTCATTCGCGGAATGCTGGAGCCTGAGACATTGCTCGTTCTTGGCCACAATCCGGGGATAGAGATGCTGGCCGCGCGCCTGTCGCAAGGGGAATGCCCGGCAGTCATGCCGACCTGTACGGCGGCTGTGCTGCGCTTCGGTGTCACGCAATGGGGTGATGTGGCCTATGGTGAGGGGCGCTTGATCCACCATAAGACACCGAAATCGCTTTAAGGGACCAATCGCACGCGGAATTGAATTTCGCCGGTTTCGCCCGGTTCCAAGGCCCCTCCGAATCGCCAGATGAGCGAGCCGTCCTCGTTTTCGCCCGGTGAGACGGGAGGCTCTGGCCACAGGCCGGGGGGGGTGGCGATGTGTTTGGCGCTGCCGGGGATATAGACCATCTGTCTGGGAACGATATTCGTCACCCGCATGTGACGGATGCCGAAGGCACCGTCATTCCGGTAGCGGGTGCGATAGATGATGCATTCGGCGGGGGCGAGGGTCTTCTGGGTCGCAAAATTCCGGTCCCGATCCTCCTCGTCGGTCAGGTCGCCGTCACAATCGCGATCAACGGCGGCGACCATGAACAGGTACAGCTCCTTATTTTCCGCTTTGGGGATGCTCGCGGCGGCGAAAGGGGCCGTCATCGACAGATTCGTTGCCAAGGAGGCGAGGCAGCACAGACCGAGAATTCCGAGACCGATTTGTTTCATCATGGCACGTTCCCTTGCATGGTAGAGACTCCATTGCGAAGAGCGGGCCGTTTTGCGTGCATCCCTTGACCTCGTTGTCGTCTGTGGTACGTCCCGACAAACCTTGATCAGAAGGACGATAAGTGATGGACGGCCTCGATTCCCTGCGTGAAACGCATCTGACCGCGATCCGCGACGCGTCGGACGAAGGCACTCTGGAGGCGGCGCGCCTTGCGGCGGTCGGTAAAAAGGGCGAGGTGGCCCTGAAAATGCGCGAGCTGGGCAAGATGACCCCGGAGCAGCGCGCGAGTGCCGGTCCCGCTCTCAATGCGCTGAAAACCGAGATCACCGCCGCCGTGGCTGCGCGCAAGGAAGCGTTGGGCGATGCCGCCCTTG
Organism: uncultured Neomegalonema sp.; assembly: GCA_938008165.1. Lineage (GTDB taxonomy): Bacteria > Pseudomonadota > Alphaproteobacteria > Rhodobacterales > Rhodobacteraceae > JAHDDY01. The sequence continues at coordinate 44,526 of CALLLP010000001.1, forward strand.
CCGAGCGTCTGGAATCGGAATGGCTGGATGTGACCCTGCCACCGCGCCCCCGGAATCAAGGCACCCTGCATCCTGTGTCGCAGGTGACAGAGGAAGTCACAGCCATCTTTGCGGATATGGGATTCGATGTGCGTGAAGGGGCGCAGATCGAGGATGACTGGCATAATTTCGACGCGCTCAACATCGTACCGGAGCATCCCGCCCGCGCCGAGATGGACACGTTTTACATGGCGCCGCGCGGGGATGGCACTCGCCATGTGCTGCGCACGCATACCTCGCCGGTTCAGATCAGGACATTGGAGAAGGAAGGGGCGCCGGTTCGATTCATCGCACCGGGGCGGGTCTATCGCTCGGATTACGACCAGACCCATACGCCGATGTTCCATCAGGTTGAGGGCATGGCCATCGACCACGATATCACGATGGCGCATCTGAAATGGACGCTGGAAGAATTCGTGAAAGCGTTTTTCGAGGTCGATCATGTCGAGCTGCGCTTCCGCGCCTCGCATTTTCCCTTCACCGAACCATCGGCGGAAGTCGATATCCGCTGTTCATGGCAGGGCGGCGTTCTAAAGGTGGGGGAGGGCGACGACTGGCTCGAAATCCTTGGTTCCGGGATGGTTCATCCGAAGGTTCTGTCCAATTGCGGTATCGATCCCGCTCAGTGGCAGGGCTTTGCCTTCGGCGTCGGGATCGACCGCATTGCGATGCTGAAATACGGGATTCCCGATCTGCGCGGGTTCTTTGAATGCGACCTGCGCTGGCTGCGCCATTACGGGTTCAGCCCGTTTCAGGTGCCGACCTTGCATGGGGGTATCGGGGGTTGATAGTTACGGTTGACTATTCGAATGGTTAACAGTGTGAAAGAACGCGATTGCGTAGGGTGGTTTCATGGCGTTAACTGTTGGTTTACAAGTTAACAGGTGGTATTTCAATCAAATTGATCGAATTATGGCGTAAGGCTCGCGTACTTCGCACAGGATTTGTTTACGGCTGTTCGGCATTCTCTTGCTCATCGAAATGATGCTCAAGAGGGACAGAAAGCCATGGACTACGAAATGAACTTCGAAAAACCCTTCGATGTGGATGCCATGATCGGTGGCGATGTCGATTATGACGACGATTCGCTGACGCTGCCGGATGATGCGCTGTTCGAAGGCGAAGACGACTATTAAGGGATTGCGCCCCGCTTCGTTGCGGGGGGCTGCGACGGGTTTGGGCGGACCGGGCCGATGGGTGTGAAACACCGAAAGGAGCAGAAGCTCCCTTAGCCGAATTGCTCAACTTGCTACCGCTGATACTTGATAAAGGGTGTTAGCGTCGCGATGCGATCGTAGAGCGTGCGCGCATCCGCATTGAAATCTTGGGTCATCCAATAGACGGACGGCGTTCCGCGTCGGTCGGCCTCGGCATAGACCGCTTCGATCAGTTTGCGCCCCACGCCTTTTCCGCGCACTGCCGGATCGGCATAAAGGTCTTGCAGATAGACCACATCCTCGATGCGCCAGTTATGGCGATGCAGGATGAAATGGACCAATCCGACGGGCTTTGTCTCCATTTCCGCAAGAAAACACCCCATCTCATCGACCGCTGGATCGATCAGCCGCGCGAAGCTGTTCGCGTAGACATCTTCTGTCACGCTGGTTTCATAGAATGCGAGATACGCTTTCCAGAGCGCGCCCCATGCGGTGCGGTCTGCGGCGGTGAGCGGGCGAATCGTTATGGCGTCCTGTGGCATTGTCCCATTCTCCGAATTGACGTGGTATCTGTGTCGGGCATTATCGGACAGGACACAATTCCAAACGGCAGACAGGCCCATGTGCGTAACCTTAGGTCATGTCAAAGCGGCGCATATGCTGATGAACGAGGAGCGCCGGGGGATCGAGTGTATCGCCGGGCTGGATGATGTGCCGCCGATCAGCGGGGCGGTTGTGGTCGCGTCCCTGAAGACTGGCGGCGGCATGGGCGGCAATTCGCGGACCATTGCGCTGGTCTGAGGCCGGGATAATCGTGCAAGGCGAGCGGCGTGTGCCTTCTACGCCTTTACCTTTACGGCACAATCCGGCACATCTTCCATACAGTAATGGTCCCGTGACGGGACCTGTCGGAGTGCCCGGTGATGCACAATTCCCCCCGGATGGCGCTTGTCGCGATCCCCTTTTTCGTCTTTGCGGGCGTTTGGCTGGCGCATCGCCGTGGGTTTGGCGCGGCGATTGCGACTTGGTCGGAATCCGTGCGCGGGATGGTCGGGGCGACGTTTTCTTGGCTGTACCTTGGCGTGGGAGCGCTGTGCATTCTGGCGGTATTCTTCGCTATGGGCCGCATCGGCAGTGTGCGGATCGGTGGCCGTGAGGCTCCGGTACGGGTCATTCCTGCGGAGGCGGTGGCCATCGGCTTTGCGGCGAGTGCGTCGGTGGGCTTGTTGTTCTGGGCGGCGGGGGAGCCGCTGTTCCATCTGCATAATCCGCCCCCGTTTCCGGGCGTGCGGCCCCTGTCGAACGAGGCGCAAATTCTGGCGCGCAGTGCAACCTATCTGCATTGGGGCGTTCTTTCGCATATGACCTTTGGCGTCTTCATGATCGCCTTTGCCATCGCAACCGGCACCCTTCAGGGGCGGCGCTCGGTAGAAAGTGCACTGGCGGGCGCGGGCCTGAGGCGGCGGGCTGCATGGGGCGACCTGCTCGATGGGATCGTCTTTCTGTTTGTCATCCTTGCGCTGGTTACGGCGCTGGCGAGTGCGGTGGTATCGATCACGGCCCAGGGATTGGCGGTTTCCGGTACGCCGATGCCCTCTGGGATGCTGACCGGCATCTTGCTGGCGCTGGTCCTCGCCTCGGTCTTTCTTGGCGCCCGCCCGATAGGGTCGAGCCTTGCCACGGTGGCGCGGGTGTCGCTGATGGTGTTGATGATCTTCTTGTTGTTGGTTTTTCTGCTGGGGCCGAAGGGATACATCCTCATCGGCGGGTTCAAGGCTCTCTGGGCCATGATCCGAGAGTTCCCGACCCTTATGTTCAACGGGTTCCTTGGCGAGTCGCGTGGCTGGGCGGGGCAGTGGACCATCACGCATCTGGGCGGCTGGATGTTGCTCGCGCCGGTCGTGGGATATGTGCTCAGCCGGGCCGCGCAGGGCTATAAACTGGCCAATGCGCTGCGTTATTTCGTTTTTGCGCCGATGTTTCTGAGCATCCTGACGATCCTTGTCCTTGGGGGTCTGGCCTTGTCCATCGATCGGGGAAGCGGACAAATCTGGGCGCAGATGCCGCGCCTTGGTACGGATAGCGTGCTCTTATTGTCATTGAATACGCTATGGGCGCCGATGCTGCTGCGGGTCTTGTTGCTGATCCTCAGCGTATTGTTTTTCGTCACGTTTGCCGGGGCGGTCACCCATTCGATCCTCCATATCGCCGTTCCGGGGCAGGATGCGGACCGGCGCGTCATCATCGAGCGGCGCGCCTTGTTGCTGTTCTGGACATTGGCACTGATCATCGGGGGGTGGTGCCTGCTGCATTATGGCGGCATGGGGACGATGGCATCGGTGTCGCGGCTGGGGGCAATCCCCGGCGTTTTGATTACTTTAGGGGCGGTCATGGCGGTTTTCAGGCTGTGCATGATGTCGCCAAGGAAATTGCATCCACCTGAAGTGGCGGCCGGTCATGCCGGTAGTATCCAAAAACATGACGGCGATGGCCCGGCGGAAGTGGTAGGCACCGTCGTACAGGGTCATCGGAGGAGAAAGTGATGGACACGGACAGTATTTTCATCGGGGGTGGTGGCAAGGATTATGCCGTGCCGCAATCCTTGGCGCTGAAATTCGGCAACCGCCATGGTCTGATTGCCGGTGCGACGGGAACCGGGAAGACCGTCTCGCTGCAAATTCTTGCCGAGGGGTTCAGTCAGGCAGGGGTGCCGGTCTTTCTGGCGGATGTGAAGTCGGATCTATCCGGTCTCGCCGCCGCCGGAACCCACGAGCATAAGCTGCATGACAAGCTGGTTGCCCGTGCTGAAACCATCGGCTTCGACGATTTTGGCTATGATGAATTCCCGGTCGTTTTCTGGGATCTGTTCGGCGAAAATGGCCATCCGATCCGCACGACGATTACCGAGATGGGGCCGCTGCTTCTGTCGCAGCTTCTGGGTCTGAACGAGACCCAAGAGGGGGTGATCAACATCGCCTTTACGATGGCCGATGATCAAGGGATGCTGCTGCTCGATCTGAAAGACCTTCGCGCGATCCTCAATCATGTGGGCGAGAATGCGAGCGAAATTTCGACCACGTATGGCTATGTCACAAAATCGAGTGTCGGCGCGATTTTGCGCCGCCTTCTGGTGCTGGAACAACAGGGCGGGGAAGGCTTTTTCGGCGAACCCGCGCTCAAGCTGACCGACATGATCGCGCAGACGCCGAAGGGTCAGGGGCGGATCAACATCCTCGCCGCTGAAAAGCTGATGCAATCGCCAAAGCTCTACGCGACATTCCTGCTATGGTTGCTATCCGAATTATTCGAGGAATTGCCGGAAGTTGGCGACCCGGATAAGCCGAAATTCGTGTTTTTCTTCGACGAGGCGCATCTGTTATTCGACGATGCGCCCAAGGCATTGATTGACAAGGTGGAAATGGTCGCGCGCCTGATCCGATCCAAGGGGGTTGGGGTCTATTTCATCACCCAGAATCCGGCGGATGTGCCGGATGATATTCTTGGCCAATTGGGTAACCGGATTCAGCATGCCCTGCGTGCCTATACCCCGCGCGACCGTAAGGCTCTGCGCGCGGCGGCACAGACCTTCCGTCAAAATCCGGCATTCGATTCCGAGGAGGCGATTCCCGATCTGGGCACTGGCGAAGCGCTGGTGTCTACACTGGTCGATAAAGGCGCGCCCTCGATGGTCGAGCGGACACTGATACGCCCGCCATCCTCGCGGCTGGGTCCGCTGACGGATGCGGAACGCAAGACAGTGATGCAGGAATCGCCGCTATTCGGTCTCTACGATGAGACAATCGACCGTGAAAGCGCGTTTGAGCAACTGACCGGACGTGCCGAGGAGGCGGTCCCGGCGGCGGCGGAGGGCGGGGGCCTGACCATCGATTTCGAGCAGTTCAATTCCGCCCGGCGCTACGTACCCGTTAACGTGCCGAATGCCCGCAAAGCGGCCCCGTCCCGCCGTGCCGCCGCTGCGCCGCGTGAGGAGAAAGCGGCCCCGAAGCGCCGGGGCAGACAGACGGTCGCCGAGGCGGCGATGAAATCCTTCGCCCGATCCGTCTCGTCGCGTATCGGGCGCGAGATCGTGCGCGGGGTTCTGGGTGGGGTTTTTCGGGGGCGCTGAAACCCGCCCCCGCTACCGCGATAAAGGCCGCCCCCGTCTTCCGGGAGCGGCCTTGTTTTTTTTGATCCGGAGCGATTTTCGAGCCGGGCAATGCCCCTGTCGCCCGTGGGATCACTCTAGAAACCGACGCGAACGCCCGCGAGGACACTGTGGCTGTCGACGTCGATCTTCTGTTCGTTGCCGTTTTCCGTGGTGACTTCGGCGTCGATGAAGCTCTGATACCGATAGATGGCTTCGAGGGCGACGGCTTCGGACAATTGATAGCTGACACCGGCATCGAGGTGATATCCGAAGGCGGCTGCCGAATCGTCGAGGGCGGTGCCGATACCGCGCACGGCATGGCCATCAAAATCGACATAGCCGATGCCGACACCACCACCAGCGGTCAAGGCCAGACGATCCGTAAGGGGAATATCGCCATAGGCATTGACGAAGCCGTAGAGGATCTTCGTATCGCCCTGCGCGTCGCCGCCTGAGAATCGTCCCGCGCCTTCAATGGTGTGGGAATTGACATTCGCTGTCTGATATCCGCCTTCCAGCTCGACACGGTATCCCCATGCGCCATTCGTGGGGCGCGCGCCATAGCCGACGACGAGCGAGCCGGTATATCCCGGTTCATCATAATCGGTTTTGACGCCTGCGGGTGGATTGCCCCGGAAGGCTCCGATGGTGAAATCGGTATCGCGCGGCGATGTGAGACCGGCGCGAGCACCGACATAAACGCCACGTGCTTTCCAGCCGATTGCGGGCGATTCCGCATAGATTTCAGGCTGAGGCGCATAGGTCGTGACCGGCGCCGCCGCCGCAGCGGGCACAACCACGTTATACGTGGTGTCCTGTCCGGTGGGAACGGTGAAGGTCTGGCTTGAACCCGGCGTGATCGTCAGGGTCTGTGCATTCGATGTCTGGCTATGGGTCGTTTGGCTATGGGTCGTCGGACTATGGGTCACAGCCTCGTATTGCCCGCCGAGTGTCTGGTACCCCGTGGTTGGCTGCGTGCCTGCACCAATGGTGTCATAGGTGGTTCCGAGAGTCGGCTCCGCACCCAATGTGACCGACCCATTGGCGGGCACCGTCACTGACCCACCGGCGGGCGTATAGACGCCGTTGACATAAACGCCCTGCGCGGCGGCAGAACTCGCAATACCGACAAGAGCAGTCGTAAAGAATAAGGATCGGAGCATGGCACGCCTCTTAACGTTGATATACACGCCAGAGGATCGCAAATCTTGAACCAAAATCGCAAATTAAAATTAAATATATATTAAGTATAAAATTTATTTGTATTTGTTAACCTTAATATTGAGTTGAAAATATCACAATTTACATTGTGCATTAATTTGAATAATTATTGCGACAGAGAGTCAAGAATACTCGGTATCGCCTTTTTAATCTTGAAAAAACCGGCGGTTGAGCGGGGCCAGATCTGGGCATCCCATTCCCGCTGTCTCTCGGCGAGGATGAGTCCCCGGCCCGTGAGATATGGTTGCACCTCGGTCAACCAGTCATGGACGGGGCCGCGCGGGGTATAGGGCGTGACAATCTGGCTGGCCCCCGCGTCCAGCGCCCAATCGGCGAGGGCCTCGGCGGACGTGATGGCAGGGGCCGGATGCGACCGGGTCTGGGCCGCATCGGCCAAGGCGGCGGCATCGAAGTCGCGCACGGCCTGTGCCGTCTCGCGGGGGGAGCGGCCATCGAGCGCAAGAATACCCGTCGCCACGCTCTCAGGCAGGGCCAGAGAATCGGGGTGGCAATCCTCGATGGTCAGCAACAGGGCGCTTTTCCGATGCGGGTCGGGGGCGATCGGTACGCGCACAGGCAGGGCAGGGCCGTAATCGAAGCGCTCCTCCAGCGCTTCGGCGGTTTCATCGAGTTGACCCGGTTCGACGGGTGGTCGGTTGCGGGTGAAGCGCTCGATATTCGTGCGGGTCGCGAGGTAATGCTTGCCGCGTGTATGCAGACCCGCAACCCATCGCCAACTCAGCGTGTTCGATGCCGGATCGCCGTCGAGGAGATGGCGCAAAAAGAAATCCGCGCCCAACTGCCACGGCAATCGAAGGGTGAAAATCCAGATCGACGCAAACCACATCCGGGCATGATTGTGCAGATAGCCTGTCTCGATCAGTTCCCGCGCCCAATCATCGACAATCGCGATGCCCGTTTGTCCGGTCTCCGCTTCGATCAGGCGGGGGGTATCGCCCCATTCAGACACAAGCGCATTGCGCGTTGTGGTGTAATGGGTCCAGACGCAAGGCCGCCGTTCCAGCCATCCCTTGAAATAACTGCGCCAGAAAACCTCTGTAATAAAGCGGTCGGCACCTTCGGGACCATGCGCGGCGAGCACGGCGTCGACGACCTCCCGCTCGGTAATCAAACGGCGGCGCAGGTAAGGCGAAAGCATCGATACATCGGTCTGTGCGCCGCGCCCTCTATCGGTATTGCGCCCCTGTGCATAGCTGCGCCCGGCATGGGGAACAAATGCGTGCAGGCGGGCGAGGGCGGCTTCTCTGGTCGGGATAAGGGGTTTCATGAATCCCTAGATAGGTCGCAGCGGCTACAAGGCCCGCCATCCAATATCGGAGCGGAAAAAGCCCGTATCCCAGCGGATTTTTGCGGCGGCATCATAGGCGCGGGCGCGGGCCTCGGCGACATCGGCGCCAAGGGCGGTAATCCCCAGAACACGCCCGCCATCGGACACGATCATGCCCTCGCGGGCGGCGGTTCCTGCATGGAACACGAGCGTATTCGGATCGGCGCTCGCAGCATCCAGACCGGCGATTTCGTCGCCCTTGCCATAATCGCCCGGATACCCTTGTGCGGCCATTACGACGGTCAGGCAGGCGGCGCTTTTCCAAGCGAGGGTCTGGGTGCCAAGATCGCCCGTGGCGCAGGCATGGACGAGCGCCAGAAAATCCGTCTCCAGCCGGGGCAGGATGCATTGACATTCGGGATCGCCGAACCGGGCATTGAATTCGATCAGTTTCGGGCCGTTCTCCGTGAGGATCAAGCCGACATAGAGAACGCCGGAATAGGGCGTGCCCCGCGCCGTCATCTCCGCGAGGACGGGCAGTACGATCTCATCCATGGCCCTGCGCTCGATGGGGGGGGTGAAGGCGGGCGCCGGGGAATAGGCACCCATGCCGCCGGTATTCGGCCCCGTATCCCCCTCGCCCACGCGCTTGTGATCCTGTGCGCCCGCGAGGGGCAAGATCGTCTTGCCATCGGTCAGCACAAAAAAGCTGGCCTCCTCGCCGATCAGTTTTTCTTCCAGAACGACCGTGCCGCCACCGGGACCGTCGAAAATCCGGTCGATGGCGTCCATCCCTTCGGCCATGGTTTCGGCGACCACGACGCCCTTACCGGCGGCCAACCCATCGGCCTTGACGACCATCGGGGCGCCGCATTCGGTCAGATACGCCTTGGCGCCCTCCGGGGTGTCGAAAGTGGCATAGGCGGCGGTCGGCGCGCCGCTCGCGGTGCAGATTTCCTTGGTGAAGGCTTTTGAGACTTCGAGCATTGCGGCCGCCCGGCTTGGCCCGAACACGGCAATTCCGGCATCCCTCGCCGCATCGGATACGCCCGCCGCGAGGGGCGCTTCGGGACCGATGACCAGCAGGTCGACGGATTCGCGGGTGCAGAAATCGACCACGTCCCCGGCGGTTGACGGGTTAAGGGCGAGGCATTCAGCAATCTGGGAAATCCCCGCATTTCCCGGCGCGCACCAGAGTTTCTTCAGAAGCGGACTCCGCGATATCGACCAGCAGAGCGCATGTTCGCGGCCCCCGCCGCCCAAAACCAGTACCCGCATCCGTCTTCTCCCATGGACCCCGTGTTCCGCGCTGTTCTATGATGGTCTTTGCAAGGCGGCAAGGAGCAGGCATGGTCATCGACAGGGATGACGACGGGGACGATCAGGGAAACCTGTCCGAACAGTCGGTTACGGAACTTTCCAATGCGATCAAGCGAACGGTCGAGGATCGGTTCGGCCTCGTGCGCGTGCGCGGCGAGATTGGCCGGGTCTCGCGCCCCCGTTCGGGTCATATCTATCTGAGTCTCAAGGACGAAAAATCCGTCATCGACGGCGTGCTCTGGAAAGGGGTCGCCTCGCGCATGGCTGTATCGCCTGAGGAGGGGATGGAAGTCGTGGCGACCGGGCGGCTGACAACCTTTGGTGGCCAGTCCAAATATCAGATCGTCGTCGACCATCTGGCCCCGGCGGGGGCGGGTGCGCTGATGGCGATGCTGGATGCGCGGCGGCGGGCGATGGAGGCGGAAGGGCTGTTCGCACCCGAAAGAAAGCGCGCTATCCCTCTGATACCAAAAGTGATCGGTGTCGTGACTTCGCCTTCGGGTGCAGTGATCCGCGATATTTTGCACCGGCTCTCGGAGCGTTTTCCCTGCGATGTGCTTGTCTGGCCGGTTGCGGTGCAGGGGCAGAAATGCGCAAGCGAGGTGGCGGCGGCGATTCGGGGATTCGATGCCTTGGCGGAAGGGGGCGCGGTGCCCCGTCCCGATGTATTGATCGTCGCGCGGGGGGGCGGCTCGCTGGAGGATCTGTGGGGATTCAACGAGGAAATCGTCCTGCGTGCCGCTGCCGAATGCCAAATTCCGCTGATTTCCGCGATCGGCCATGAAACGGATGTCACCCTGCTCGATCACGTCGCCGATCTGCGTGCGCCCACCCCCACGGGGGCGGCGGAAAAAGCGGTGCCGGTGCGGACCGAACTGCTCGCGCGTCTGTCCGAGCGGGGCGGTCGGCGGTTGCGGGCGATGGAGCGGTTGCTGGGCCTTCTGCGCGAGCGCACGGGACAGGCTGCGCGCCTGCTGCCCCGCCCCGAAGCCTTGATCGGCGACCGCCGACAGCGCCTCGATTTTGCGGGCCAGACCCTGTCGCGCAGTCTGGGCGACATGCTGGGTGGGCATCGCGGGGCGATGGTCGAAAGCCGTGCGCGGCTGCGTCCGGCGGCGATGCGGGCGCGGGTGCAACAGGCGCAACGCAGCTTACAGGCCCAATCGACCCGCCTGTCGCCGAAGCGCCTGCTCCGCACGATCATCGATCGGCGCGAGCGCGTGGCGACGCTTGGCGGTGCATTGGATCGGTCGGGCAAGGCGGGTCTGGCGGATCGCATCACCCGCCTCGCCGCCCTTACCCGAACCATCGAGGCCCTGTCCTACCAACGGATTTTGGACCGGGGATATGCGGTCGTGCGCGATGCGGAGGACCGGGTCGTTACTGCCCCGCGCGCTATGACGGCGGGCGATGCGCTCAGCATCGAATTCGCCGGGCGCGAGCGCCTCGATGCGATTGTCGGCAAGGGTGGGGGGGCAAAGCCGCGCGCCAAAAAATCCATCAAGCGCGATACGACGGCTCCGGATCTGTTCGACAGCCTGTAATTCGGGTTCTGATATCGATTTAATGACAACGAGGGGGCGACATTTGCCCTTCGGTGCGACTCGGCATATTGACGCTATCCGTTCGCTTCCCGTACTCTGCATTGTGAAAAGTTGCGAGACCGTCGCATCGTTTGGGATTCCATGAAGAGTGTCGCCCGTTTGGCGGCAGAGGAAAAGCGTATGACATCACGAATTCTGACAGCTTGTGCCATCGTCGCCCTGACCGTTGGCACACAAGCGAGCGCGCAGGATCTGCCCGCATGGAATCCACAATCGATCTGTATAGAAGATGCAACGCCGGAGCATTGCCGGTTTTTGGAGGGGCAGGCCCGCTCCAGCATCTCGCAGCAATGGTCGTTCATTCCCTCCCTGATCCGCGAGCGTTGCCTTGCGTCCAGCGCCGATGAGGGTACGCAAAGCTGGCGCATCTTCGGCGATTGCCTTGCCGATGCCGCCCGTGCGCCTCAGCAAGCCGCCGCAGCGGAAAGTGGCGCAGCGGCGAGCGCGCCGGAGGACACTGTCGCCGCCGATGAACTTGCCGCTTTGCGTGCCGAATTGGATGCGGCACAGCAGCGTTTGCAGGATCTTGAAGGGGCGTCGGACGGCGGTGATGCCGATTCCACCGCCCGAATCACCGAACTCGAAGGGGCATTGAAGGCGGCATTGTCGCAACGGGAATCCGGCGATGAACGGATTGCGGGGCTGCAGCAGCGCTTGATGAACGCACGGGCCGCGCGAGACGAGGTATCCTCCACCGCCACAGCCGACCGCGAAGCCATGCTCGCCGATCTCGACAAGGCCACCGCCCGCGCGCGTGCCGCCGAGTTTCGCTCGAATGCCCTACAGGCAAGTCTGGTCGCCGCTATCGCCAAGGCGAAAGCCGCCAGCGAAGCCGCTGACGAATCGCAAAATGACCGGATTGCGGAGCTGGAAACTGCGCTCGCAACCGCCGAAACCGAAGCAAAGCGCGGCAATGCCCGTATCGAGGGCCTGCAAACGCGGTTGATGGCGTTGAGCGCCGACGCCGATGAGCCTGTCGAATCCGATGGCAGTGCCGAGCGGATCGCAGAGCTGGAAGCCTCGCTGGCCACGGCTGAAACCGAAAACAAGCGCAGCACCGCTCGAATCGCTGGATTGCAGGAGCGGCTGGTAGCGGCCATCGATGCAGCGCAGGGCGATGACGCGCCCGCGGCTGACACGGCGGAACTCGAGGAAAAAGTCACCACGCTCGAAGCGGCGCTCGCGAAAGCCGAAACGAATCTGCGCAGCAGGGAAGTGCGGATCGAGGGGCTTCAACAGCGATTGTTGGAGGCTAACAGCGAAACGTCATCGGATGCGCCTGCGGATAATTCCGCTGAGGTCAATGCGCTTCAAAACCGCCTTGATGTCGCCAGCTCCCGAATCGAAAACCTTCAGTCGCGCCTGCGCTCAGGCCGCGCTTCCTCTGCGTCGATTGAGGAGCAATATGGCAAATCCGAGCGTAATCTGGCGAATGCCCGCACCCGGATTGCCGCGTTGCAAGATGCCATGATCGATGCGCGTCGCACCGCTCAGGAAGACGCGGCGATGAAGGCGGAAGCGGCGAGCACGGCCTCTGCCGATGCCGAGCGTTTCAAACGGTTGCTGGAAAACCAGCGGGATCGATCGAGCCGCGTGGCCGCGATCGTGTCGGAGCAGCGTAACCGTATCCGCGAATTGGAAAATGAAAACCGCAGCCTCAGCCGTGCCGCGCCATCCGTGGCCGAAACGACCACGGATATAGCGTCCTGCCAGCAGAAAATGGCGGAGATCGTGGAAGAGGGCGGTATTCAATTCGGCAATAACAAAGCGGAAATCCGGGCCGATGCCGCCAAGACCATCGATCAGTTGATCGTTGCGGCCCGCGAATGCGAAGGGGCAAAACTCACGGTTCGGGGGCATACGGATGTCTTGGGCGACCGGGCTTATAACGTCTATCTCTCCGAATTGCGCGCCGCTGCTGTCGTCGATTACATGACGCGCAACGGCATTGCTCCCGACCGGATCGATGCGATCGGCGTTGGCCCTGACGAGCCTGTCGCCGATAACAGAACCCGCGCCGGACGGGCCCTGAACCGGCGCATCGAAATCCTCGTTCAGTAACCCGACACGAGGAAAAAAAGGGCGCGCCGTCCGGTCTGGGGCGGCGATCCGCCTCTTTCGTTTCTGCTGCGCGCATTGTAATACACGAGCCTTCATTGCAGGGGAATCGTTCATGCCAATCGTCACGGTCTTCGGAGGTTCAGGCTTTATCGGGCGCTATGCGGTTCGCAAGCTCGCAAAACGCGGATGGCGCGTGCGCGTTGCGGTGCGTCGCCCGAACGAAGCGATGTTCCTGCGCACGGCGGGCGATGTGGGGCAGGTCGAGACCATCCAGGCGAATATCCGCGACGATGCTTCGACCGAGCGCGCGATTGTGGGTTCGGATGCGGTCATCAATCTTGTCGGCATCCTTTTTCCCACCGGAAAGCAGACCTTCGATGCCGTTCAGCGGGACGGGGCCGAGCGCATCGCCCGGTTCTGTGCGGCCCATGGCGTTTCGCGTCTCGTCCATATCTCTGCGATCGGGGCGGATGCGGACTCGCACATCGCCTATCAACGCACGAAAGCCGAGGCCGAGGCGGCGATTCTCAGGCATGTGCCCACCGCGTCGATCTTAAGGCCGTCGCTCGTGTTCGGCCCGGAAGATGAATTCTTCAACCGCTTTGCCGGAATGGCCCGAATGTCCCCCGTCTTGCCATTGATTGGCGGCGAGACGCGGTTCCAACCCGTCTATGTCGGCGATGTGGCCGAGGCGGCTGTGCAATCGCTCGAAAAGGGCGAGGCGCAAGGGCAGGTTTTTGAACTTGGCGGGCCGGAAGTGGTGACCATGCGCGAGGTCTTTGACCTCGTTATGGAAGAAACCGGGCGCAAGCGCTTCGTCATGTCTGTTCCGGGGTGGATGGCCCGGTTACAGGCGGCTGTGTTTGAATTGCCAAACAAGCTGTTCGGAATGGCTCCCTTGCTGACGCGCGATCAGGTTGCCATGCTCGACACCGATAATGTCGTCGGGGCGGATGCAAAGACGCTGGACGATCTTGGGATTAGGGGAACGACCCTCGATTCGATCTTGCCGACTTATCTGTATCGCTATCGCGCATCGGGTCAGTATGCCCGCACGAAGGTCGCGCGTTAGTCGCAGGTGTGTCAGTCAAAGGGACCGTCCCCAGAACTGTAGCGTTTTCTCCGTCTCGCTCGATTGTCCGATATCGCGCCAAGAAAACCGGGCGATGATTCCGTCGAGCGGGCGGTATCCGCGCTTATGCCAAAACGCATCGTTCGAGCGATATGTCTGCGGCATCGCGGGGTGATCGTCGCCCCGGAGCACACTGCAAAAGCATGATTCGGTCAGGCCAAGACCCCGTGCATGTGCCTCGCGCGCATCGAAGAAGGCGTGACCGATCCCCATGCCGCGCCATGTCGGCAGCAAGACGGATTCGGCGCAGTAGAACCGATTCATCACCTCCATACCCTGCGCCATGAAGGGGGCGGACCAATCTTGCTCGACCTCGATCAATGGCGCGCCGGTTGAGGCCCCGACGATCCGCTCGCCATGGCGCGCGAGTACGACGATTGAGCGCGGCGATGCGCCAAGGGTGGCAAGGTAATCGCGCTCGTAATCGAGATCGCCATCGTAGAGATAGGGAAAATCACGGAAAACCGCGATTCTCAGCGTCGCGACATCGCCGATGACTCTGGCGATTGCCTTCCCGGTCAGGGTCTCGACGCGGATGCCCGCCTGTTCCCATCGTGGGGTGGTCATGGCGCTTTCCTTTCACGGGCGGTTTTGGGCGATCTATGCCTTGCATTCGGAATATTCCAGATACCCCTTCTATTCCGGTGGCGTTACGCCTATATTCAGATCGTCTGCTTCGGCAGTCTATGGTGATAAACGCGCGTATAATAAGCGGATTGGACCCGGGGGCGGTACCCGGCGGCTCCACCACATACTCCCGTCGTTTGCGGGCGGATGGGGCCGAAACAGGATCGACAAACGTCTAAAGGCGTTGCTTTTACCCGGCATGGTTCCGCCGTTATCGGGCCGTACGCACAATTGCAAACGACAATCGTGCTCCGGTCGCTCTCGCCGCTTAATGCGGTGCGAATGACTGGAACTTGAGTCTTAGGCCCTAGCCGGTCTAAGCGGGGTCCGGAGGCACCTGGCAACAGAAGCCTTCACTATTAATGCATTGATGCACAAATTTGGCACTGCACCGAAAACCCCTTTGCGATGGCTGGTTTTTAACTATGATCAAGGCAGCCTAGAGGGACGCATGAAACCAGGACCGATTGATTACGGCGAATTGATTCGCGATGGATTGCGCAGTGTGATGGCGCGTTCGCTGGCCCATACCGTCGAGCATGGTCTCTATGGCGAGCAACATTTCTACATCTCCTTCGTGACGGGTCATTCGGGCGTCGTGATGCCGGAATGGTTGCGCGAACAGTTTCCCGACGAGATCACGATTGTTCTGCAACACGAATACGAAGATCTGGCCGTCATGCCCGATCGCTTTTCGGTTACGCTGAGCTTTAAAGAGCAAGCCTCTGTTCTCGTGGTGCCTTTTGCCGCTGTTCGGATGTTCCGCGACCCCAGTGTCGGGTTTCAGATTGAGATACCGCAGGGCGATGATGCCCCTGCTCAGGTTGCCGATCCCGGCATTCCGGTGGTGACGGAGAATGCGCCGCCCAAGGATGAACCGCGCGATCCGCCCGGCGATCCCGCAGATCGGGTCGTCAGCCTCGACGCGTTTCGCAAAAAGTAGCATCGCCTCGCCGCGCAAGCTATACCCCGCTCGAATGCATCACCCGCGCGAGAGGTATGACCTGTGAGCGATCAGAATATCCGTATCGAAACCGATTCCTTTGGCCCGCTGGATGTCCCGGCGGATCGTTATTGGGGGGCGCAGACGCAGCGCTCGATCCAGAATTTCCCGATCGGATGGGAGCGTCAACCGATTGCCATCGTCCGGGCACTTGGGGTGATCAAGCAAGCGACCGCGCGGGTCAATGCCGCGAATGGCGATCTGGATCGCGATATTGCGGAGGCGATCGACAAAGCGGCGCAGGAAGTCATCGACGGAAAGATGGACGATCATTTTCCGCTGGTGGTCTGGCAAACTGGTTCTGGCACCCAATCGAATATGAATGCCAATGAGGTCATTTCGAATCGGGCCATCGAATTGCTGGGTGGCGAGATGGGCGGCAAGACGCCCGTGCATCCCAATGATCATGTTAATCGCTCGCAGTCTTCGAACGATACCTTCCCCACCGCCATGCATATCGCCGCCGCGCGGGTGGCGCATGATGTGCTGATCCCCGGCCTTAAAACGCTGCATGCGCAGCTAGAGGCAAAAGCGGCGGCGTTTAACGAAATCATCAAAATCGGCCGCACCCATACGCAGGATGCGACGCCCCTGACACTGGGTCAGGAATTCGGTGGTTATGAAGCGCAGGTGCGATACGGGATCGCGCGGGTCAATCATGCGTTGGAGAATATCTATCCTCTCGCACAGGGCGGCACGGCGGTCGGCACGGGTCTCAACACGCGCAACGGCTTTGCGAAGGCCGTGGCCGATGAAATCGCGACTATCACGGGCCTGCCTTTCGAGACGGCGGAAAACAAGTTTGAGGCGCTGGCCGCCCATGATGCTATCGTCGAGATGTCCGGCGCATTGAAGACGGTCGCGGCATCGTTGTTCAAGATCGCCAACGATATTCGGTTTTTGGGGTCTGGCCCGCGCAGTGGTCTGGGCGAGTTGATCCTGCCGGAGAACGAGCCGGGCAGCTCGATCATGCCGGGCAAGGTCAACCCAACCCAATGCGAGGCGCTGACCCAGGTTTGTGCGCATGTCATGGGCAATGATGCGGCCATCGGATTTGCGGGCAGTCAGGGGCATTTCGAGCTAAACGTCTATAAGCCGATGATGATCTATAACCTGCTGCAATCCATGCAGTTGCTGGGGGATGCCGCGGTGGCCTTTACCGATAATTGCGTATCGGGGATCGAGGCGAATGAAGATCGGATCGCGAAGCTGATGCGGGAAAGCCTGATGCTGGTGACGGCATTGGCACCGGAAATCGGCTATGACAATGCTACCAAGGTCGCAAAAACCGCCCATAAGAACGGCACGACCCTGAAAGAAGAGGCGCTCGCGCTTGGCTTTTGTGATGAGGCGACATTCGAGCGGGTTGTGCGCCCCGAACAGATGATCGGGCCTAAGGGTTAGAGGTTCCTAACGGGGGCGCAGGGCTTCCAGCGCCTCCGGTAATTCCGCGAAGTGGTTCACGATTGCTTCGGCTGCTAAATCGGCCACGGGGATGTCGGAATAACCAAAGCTGGTGATGATGCAGGGCACGCCCGCATTGCGGGCGGTTTCGCGGTCGGTATCGGTATCGCCGATCATCACGGAGGCGCCGATTTCGGCATTGCACCACGCGATAGTGGTTGTCAGGGCAACCGGATCGGGCTTTCGCACCGGCAGGGTATCGGCCCCGACAAGTGCCGCAAAACGATGCAATACGTCGAGCCGGGTCAGCAGGGTCCGTGCCAATCCCTCCGGTTTATTGGTACAGACCCCGATGATCCAGCCGCTGGCCTTGAGGCATTCCAGCGTATCGATCACGCCTTCATAGAGATGCGATTCGTCACAGATGCGCTCCGCATAGCGATCCAGAAACGGATGATAGAGCGCATCGACTTCGGCCTCGTCGATCGGCTGCCCGGCATGGGTAAAGGCCGCGCGGATCAGGGCCTTGCCTCCGAATCCGGCGGTTTTCTCGGCGACAGAGACAGGCATGGGCGCAAAACCGCGATCGGCGAAGAGGTCATTTGCGGTGCCGACCAGATCGGGGGCCGTATGGGCGAGCGTGCCGTCGAGATCGAAAATCGCGCAGGGCGTGCTCATGTCTTTACCTCGATTGTCTCTTTGCCTTGGGATTTCTGCGGCGCATAGCTGAGTAGAACGTCTCCCGGATTGGCCTTTGGTCTGTCCGAAACGGTCACGAATGAGATTGCGCCGTCTTTGGTCAGATCGGCAAGCAGCTCAGTGCCTTCGGCGCGATCCGCGCGGTAATCATCCAGCCCGTATTCATCGGTCAAACGGGTGCGGGTGAAGACCCAGCCGGAATAGGACCGCGATTCCAGTGCCGAATACGATACGCCCGATGCGAACAGCTTGCGCCCGCCCAGTGTAACCGGCAGGGCATTGGGGTTCTCGCCATCATCGTCGGACCGTCCGAGCTGAAAGACGTTGGTGCGCCCGAATTCGGGGCCAAAATCGGTGCAGATCAGGGCATTGTAGGAATCATTGTCGGTGGCCGCGACGATGGTGCCGAAGCGGTTGAGATCGATGGTGTGTTCGGCGGTTTCCGACAGGATTTCACCGTGCCAGGTGGGGATTTCCTGAAGGCGCAGTTTTCGCAATGCCGCCCAGGATTTATCCACCACAAGAACAGGGATTTCCAGCGTCATCAACGCCTTGGCCAGCTGCGCCGACCAGTTGGATGCCCCGACGATCAGAATGCCGGGCGTATCGGTCGAGACGAGTTCAAGCTTGCGGGCGACCGCACTGACACTGAACCCCTGAATCACAACGGTCGCAAAGACCAGCGCGAAGGCCAGCGGTGCAATCGTGCCCCCATCGGCATAGCCAAGCTCGACCAGCTTCGCGCCGAAAAAGCCTGAGATGGCCACGGCGACCACCCCGCGCGGGCCAACCCATGCGATCAGGCCCTTTTCCGCATTGCTGAGATTCGTTCCCAGCAGGCTGAGCCACACGGCGACCGGGCGCGCGACGAGCATCACCGCGATTACGAAGGCCACCGCGCGCCAGTCGAGCGTTGCCAGCATCGCCTCGTCCAGCGTTGCGGCGAGAATCACGAAGACGCCGGAGACCAGCAATACCGCGATATGTTCCTTGAAGCGGCGCAGCTCCGCGATGCTGGGCAGGCGGGCATTGCCGAGGATCATCCCCATCAGGGTCACGGCGAGCAGGCCGCTTTCCTCCAGAAATTCGTTCGAGGCGGCAAAGACGCCCAGCACCACCGCGAGCAGGACCGGCACTTTCATATATTCGGGTACGATGGCACGGCGGAAGGCATAGGCGAGGCCCAATCCGGCCAGACCGCCAAAGATCACGGCCAGCACGACCCCAAGCACCAATTGTCCTGCGGCATCCGTCAGATCGGCGGAATGGGCGACGGTTGCGGCATATTCGAAGGCCAGTACGGCAAACAGCGCGCCGATACAATCATTGACGATCGCCTCCCATCGCAGGATCGAGGCGGGGCGTTGGGTAAGCTTGGCTTGTCGGAGAAGGGGGGTCACCACCGTTGGTCCGGTCACGACGAGAATCCCGCCAAAGACCGCCGAAACCGGCCATGACAGCCCCGCGATATAATGGCTGGCCAATGTGCCCGTCAGCCAGCCGAGCGGCGCGCCGAGCAGGATGATGCGCCGCACGGCGACCCCCGCATCGCGCAGGCCGCGCACATCGAGGCTCAATCCCCCTTCGAACAGAATGAGCGCCACGGCGACCGAGACGAGCGAGCCGAGCATATGACCGAAATCATGCTCCGGATCGATCATTCCCGTCAGAGGCCCGGCGATGATACCGGCGGCCAGCATCAGCACGATGGCGGGCAGGCGCAATCGCCATGCGATCCATTGCGCACCAACCCCCAAAATACCGATCAGCGCGATGGTGACGACGAGGGAATGCATGATCTTCGCTCCGGTTTCGAGTGCTGCGGGTAGCCCGGCGCTCTGGCTGTGTCAAATAATCCGGCGTAAGGACGGACGGCCCGAAGCCCGACCCGTCATGGTCGCCTCAATGAACATCGGGCGCCCTTCGACGAGGGGGGCGATCTCACTATACTCGAAAACGATCTCCACGTCGCTTGCCCCGGCGGTCGTCGCATCCTCAGCGAGAGCGGTATCGAGCGCGGCGCGGATGGCGGTCTTGGCGGTCTCCAGATCGGCGAAATCCTGAGCGGTGTCGAACAGATGCGCGCGGTAGCACCCCTCCGAAGGGCTGGTAATGCGCAGGCTACGCTCCAGCGTCACGCGCCCGGCCACTGCGCCGACGGCATTGGCGACCCCGGCATGATCGGGCACGATACAGGGCGTGCCGAGGGCGCTGCCAATCTGCGGATAATAGGTGGGGGCAGAGGCCCCCAGCCCGATCAGCGGCAGGGCAAGGCCGATATCGATTCGCGCGGCCCCGTTGCGCTGATCGAGGGCCGCATTGAGCAGAGCCGGGGGTAGCGCGCCGATTCCGTCATGGTCGAGGGTGGTATCGAGCAATACCTGTGCCGAGCGCCGGATCAGCGTGTCGATCACCATCCGGGCGAGGCCCTCGCCATCGGAGGCGAGCGCGTTGCCCTTGCGATCCTTGCGCCGGGCGAGCAGGGCGGCGGCATCGCGGGCGGTTGGGCTGTGCCACGCATCGTGCAGGCCGAGAACATGGGCGGCATCCGAGGGCGTAAAACCCGCGATCCGCACGAGACCAAGGCTGACAAGGCCGCCCAGCGCAATGGTCTCAAGCCGCGTCAAAGCGAGCGCATCGAGGGAGACGGGGGCCGCGCCGATCCGGTCGAGGACCGCATGATCGATCTTGCGCAGGCCATCGGGGCGGGCCAAGGGCGTGGGGATTGCAAAGCGTGCATCCGCCTCGCCTGCCCGTGGGTTTCGGGCCTGAGCGGCGAGGGTTTTCTCGACGAGGGCCGGGTGGTCGAGGGCAAACAGACTGATGGGGGTCAGCTTTCTTGGGCCGAGAGTCAGGGCCGCATGGAACGCCTTTTCATCCACCCCGACCTCACTGTCGCCACCCAGCCCGAAGGTCGTCATCGCCACGGCAGAAATCATCGTGCGATGTCCGCCGACGGTCGCCCCCGTCTCGCTGAGCATCGGGCGCCCATCGCGCAGGATGGCGATATCGGTCGTCGTGCCGCCGATATCCGAGATCACGGCGTCCTTGACCCCCGATAGATGCGCCGCGCCGACAAGGCTGGCCGCCGGACCGGACAGGATCGTCTCGATTGGCCGCTCGCGTGCGAATTCCGCCGAGACGAGCGAGCCGTCACCGCGCACGATCATCAGCGGAACATCGATGCCCCGTGCCGTAAGCGCCCCTTGGGTCGAGGCGATCAGGGATGAGATCGTGCCGATCAGCCGCGCATTCAGCACGCAGGTCAGCGCATTGCGCGGCCCATCCAGCTCGCCCGAAAGGTCATGGCCACAAGTGATGGGCAGATCGCATCGTGCGCGGATCATATCCCGGATGGCAATTTCATGGGCGGGGTTGCGACCGCCGAAGATGGTCACGACGGCGAAGGCTTCCACGCCGTCTTTTATCGCATCGACGCGATCGGCCAGCGCCTCCAGATCGAGCGGGGCGCGCGGCTCGCCGGTCGCGCGAAAGCCGCCAGCGATGGCGATGACCGGGTCCGTGCCCAGCGCTTCCGCCAGACCTGAGCGGTGCAGGTCCGCTTCATCAAAGCCCGCGAAAATCAGGCCGATGCGCCGCCGCACCCCCTCGACAAGCGCATTCGTGGCAAGGGTTGTGGAAATCGAGCACAGGGCGATATCGGCGGGATTTTCGCCGCTCTTGGCCAGCACCGCAGCGATGGCGCCGTCGATGCCGATGGTCAGATCGTCGCGGGTGGTCAGCGCCTTCGCCTTGGCGACGACAGGATCGGGGGTGCGTGCTTCGTCGAACAGCACGGCATCCGTATACGTGCCGCCGGTATCGATCCCGAGGAGTAGAGCCATGATGCGGGTTCCGGGTCAGGGACGTCGGAAAATGCCGACGACTTCCGTATGGGGCGACCAACGGAACTGGTCAATCGGAACGACAGGTCCGGGCGTATATCCGCCATCGATCAATATGCGGGCATCGCGGGCAAAGGTCGCCGGGTTGCACGATACCATGGCGACGACTGGCACGCGGCTTTCGGCGATATAGGGGGCCTGCGCCCGTGCGCCTGCGCGGGGCGGATCGATGATGATCGCGTCGAAGCCGGTCAATTCGTCCGGTAATAAAGGGTTGCGGAACAGATCGCGCGTCAGGGTCTTTACCGGGTGCAGGCCCGCGCAGGCCCGCGCGGCGGCGGTGAGGGCGGCGATGGACGCCGCGTCACTGTCGATGGCGGTAACTGGCGCATGGTCTGCGAAGGGCAGGGTAAAGGTGCCGCATCCGCAGAACAGATCCGCAATCGCCCGCGCCCCGCCCATCGCCTCCCGCAAGATGTCGAGGATCAGCATTTCGGCTTCCCGCGCTGCCTGAAGAAAGGCCCCCGGCGGCGGCGTCACCGTGGCAAGGCCAAAGCGCAGGGCAGGGGGGCGACGCTCGATGATGGTCTCGTCATTCCATGTCAGCCGCGCGAGATCGGCGCGCTCGGCCAAGGTGGCAAGACTTTCGCGCAGGGGCAGGTCGAGGTCTTTCATGTCTGCGGCATATACATCCAGACCCGTATCTGTCTGGGTCACTTGCAAGGTCACGGCCCGTTTGCGCGGGGCACCGGCAAGGGCGATGGCTTTGAGGTCTGGCAGGGCAGCGAGGATGGCGGGGGTCAGGATTGTGCAGGCGGTCATATC
Organism: uncultured Neomegalonema sp.; assembly: GCA_938008165.1. Taxonomy (GTDB): domain Bacteria; phylum Pseudomonadota; class Alphaproteobacteria; order Rhodobacterales; family Rhodobacteraceae; genus JAHDDY01. The sequence continues at coordinate 66,898 of CALLLP010000001.1, forward strand.
GATCACGCGATGCTCTCCCGCCGCGCGAAAGCCGAAAAGGGCGGTTTTCTTGGTCCTGTTCAGCGTGAAGCGCGCCCGCCTGCGGGTGGCGGCCGGTACGGTCAGGGTGGGCGCGACGGGGGCATCGATGCCGTGATGCGACAGGGCATCGGCAACAATCTGCCGTTTCCACTGCGCGAGACTCTCGCCGTCCACATGCTGAAGCTGGCATCCGCCGCATTGCCCAAAATGAGGGCAGGACGGCGTCTGGCGACTGTCATCATGCGGAGTTTGAAGGACCGCCGTATCGCCCTGCATCGTGATCCCGTCGCCGGGAAGGGTGTAGGGAACAAGGATTGGGGCGGTCTCGTCAAACGCGACGCCATGGCCCGTAACCGGATCAAGGCGCTCGATGGTCAGCGTTTTGTGCATCGGTGCGCCGCAGGTCGGGGGTCAGTCGGCGGCTTTTGTCGCGTCATCCTCGGCCTTTTCGGCATCGGTTTTGGCTGCGTCGCCCTTGGCTGCGTCGTCTTCGGCGGCCTCGTTCTCAGCGGGTTCACTCTTGACGCCGCGATTGAAGAAGATCGACAGGCATTCCTGAACATTGGTGTAGAGTTCGTCATGGGCTTCCTGAAATGTCTCGGGATTTTCCGAGGCATCGACCAGTTTTTCCCATAATTCGGTGCTGTGGTCGTTCATCACCGAAACACTGGTAGGCACGCCGTCTTCGATGGCGCGGCGCTCCGCCTCATCCTTGAGGACGGTACGCGATTCCTTGACGGCCTCATAGGCGGGTTGCAGGTCGTCGCGTCCATCGGCTACCGATGATTGATAAAACCACATCAGCGCCGAAAGCCGCGCACCACAAACACCCAGCGCGACATCGCCTTCATGGTGGCGCTTGCGCAGCTTGTTCGCCCATTCCTCGCCGCTGGCGGTTGTCGCTTCTGTTGCGCCGTCATCCGCCTTGGCCTTTTCGGGCGCATCGTCATCGCCGGTTTCGGCGGTCTCAACGGAAACCGGCTCCTTGGGGGTGTCTTCGGTTTCAGCATCGGAAGCCCCAAGAGCGGGCGTTGCGACGAGAGCCGTCGCCAGAAAGAGGCGTTTGAGAAGGACGCTCATCGGATCACTCCATTGCACCTGTCGGGCAGGCGTATTCAGTCAGTGCAGTTTCTTTATCGTTCGCAAGCGCGTTTTGCACTCAAAACCCTTGAGAAATCTGCAATTGCGACACTCTGGCTGACTTATTGGGCGGGAACGATCGGATCGAGGACAAGGGGCTGGGTCTCGTAGGGCTGTGCCAGTGGCTGGGTCTGAACCGGGGGTGCCAATGTGGTGGAAGGCACCGGCAAACCGTTTGCAGGCGCGGCGTTGGGGGCCGATTGGTTGAATGCCCGCAATTCCGATTTTGCCGAGGCCAGACAGCCGGTCGCGACCTTGACCAATTCGCGTTGGATCGACTGTCGTTCAATATCGGTCGTTGCCCTTAGGATACGGTTCGACATCAGAGAGACGAAGGCAGTGGCGGCGCTTGCGATCTCATCATTCGGAAAGCGGGGCATTTCAGCAAAGAAATCGCGCCCTTGCTCCACTTCGCGGATACGGGCGGAGTTGGGGGTGTTGGCGCGGCTCAGATATTGGCCCAGCATGTCGAGCGATCCAGCGCATACCCCGGCGGCATTCGCGCCTCGCGCCTTGATGCGCTCGACCTTCTGGGCTTGCGCCGGAATGGCAATGAGAGCGCATAGGGTGGCGATAGCGATAATCCGCATGGAACATCCTCCGATTCGAGATGCGTGATAGTGGATCGCCAATACGGCGAAAGAATGAGGAGCTGGCAAGGCCAGTCATGAGGAAAGTTACCCGCCGTCTTCCCCGGTCGATGCTTTGTACCAGTGGCACAGGTCGCTGACGGGGCATCGCTCGCATTGCGGGGCGCGGGCGGTGCAGATGCGCTTGCCGAACTGGATCAGCCAGAAATGTCCATCGCGCAAGGCCCAGTCCGGGCTTTGCTCGACGAGCGATTCGGCGGTCTTGGCTTCGGTCTTGCCACGGGCGAGGCCGAGACGGTTACAGACGCGGTGAACATGGGTATCCACGGCGATGACATCGCGCCCGAAAGTGAAACTCAGTACGATATCGGCGCATTTGCGGCCAATACCGGGCAGGCTCATCAATCCGGCGCGGGTATCGGGCACCACGCCGCCATGGTCGCCGATCAGGGATTCGCAAAAGCGGCGGATATTGCGCGTTTTCATGTTGTACAGGCCACAGGGGCGAATGGCCGCCGTGATCTCGTCATCCCCAAGGTCGAGCATTGCTTGAGGTGTCTGGGCGAGGGCAAAGAGCGCTTGTGTTGCCGCCGCCGTATTCGCATCCCGGCTCTGGGCGGAAAGCATGCAGGAGATACAGGAGCGGAACGCGTCGGGCTGGCCTTTCGGTCCCTTCGCCGTGCCGGTTCGTCCGGGCATGGCCTCGGCCAGACGGCGATAGACGGTCTCGACATCCTGTGCGCTGAGAAGGGGGTCGGTCATCGGGTCAGAGATAGCGCGCCGCACCCGGATCGGCCAGTATCACGAAGCGGTGCGAACCGTGATCGTCTGTTCGGCATCGGACATCGCCTCGGTCGCCCGGTCGAATCGCAGATGGGCGAGACCGTATCCGTCGCGATTGCTGAGCAATGTTCCCGCCGGTTTGCCATCGGGGGCCGTCAGGGGGGTCGATGGCGGGGCGCTGCCGGTGAGGGTGACGGAGCGCAGGCCCTTGCGCAGCTCGGTCTTGAATTTCATGCGGGCAACGATTTCCTGCCCGACATAGCACCCCTTGCGAAAATCCACTCCGTTCAGGTGCTCAAACCCGGCTTCGAGGATGTAGCTGTCCCCGACCAGTAGGTCGATGGCGCTGTCGGGAATGCCGAGTTTCAGTCGGTGCAGGTCGTAATCGCCCGGCACGCTCTCCACCGGGACCGCAGAATAGGCGCGCCATCCGAGATCGGGATGCCGGGGGTCGCGCAGCCCATGGCCGCAATCTGTGCCCCAAAGGGCGGTCACGACCGCCTCCTCATGCGCAATCTGTACCGGGCGGCGCAGGCGGTACATCGTCAGCCGCTTGACCAGATCACCCGCGAGACCGCGCGCCACATCGAGTCGAAAGTCACCGTTCTCATCGCGCCAGACCAGAAAATCCGCGAGATATTTTCCCTGTGGCGTCAGCAAAGCCGCATAGATCAGAGCATCGGGGGCGGCGCGCGCCACGTCGTTCGTCACGAGCGATTGGAGAAAGTCTTCCTGCTCATGCGAATCGCCCGAGAGCGAGACAATGCTGCGCCCGGAAAGTTCTTCGGAATAGAGATCGCACCCGCTCGCCATGGTTGACCGCACCGTGTAGAGAGTGTCCATCGAAAGGACAGGAGATCGCGCCCATGCCCACCGTATTCGACCTGATCGTCCGAAACGGCACCCTCGTCAACCACAATGGTATCGGCCCCGCCGATATCGGCGTTACGGATGGCCGGATCGCTGCGCTGGGCGATCTGTCGACCCATGACGCCGCCGAAACCATAGACGCCACCGGCCTGACAATCCTGCCGGGGGTCATCGATAGCCAAGTGCATTTCCGCGAGCCGGGGATGGAGCATAAGGAAGACCTTGCTTCGGGCGCACGCGGCGCGGTGCTTGGTGGGGTCACGTCGGTCTTCGAGATGCCCAATACCAAGCCCACCACGACCGATGCGGGTGCGCTGGCCGACAAGATCGACCGGGCGACCGGGCGCATGGCCTGCGACTTCGCCTTCTGGTTCGGGGCGACGGCGGAGAATGTCGAGGATCTGGCGGAGGCCGAGCGCCTGCCCGGTTCGGCGGGAATCAAGATGTTTATGGGGTCTTCGACCGGGGATTTGCTGGTCGATGAAAGTGAGCATGTGCGCCGGGTGCTGGAAAACGGCCATCGCCGGGTTGCGGTGCATTCGGAGGAAGAATCGCGCCTCAAGGAACGCGCGCATCTGCGGGTGGAGGGCGACCCATCCTCTCATCCGGTCTGGCGCGATCCGACGGCGGCGTATCTGTGCACCGATCGCCTGATTGCGCTGGCGAAGGCTGCGGGGCGGCGTATCCATGTGTTGCATATCTCGACCGCCGATGAATTGCCCTTGCTCGCGGCGCATAAGGATTTGGTGACGGCGGAGGCGACGCCCCATCACCTGACGCTTTCATCCGACGATTATCGCACCCTTGGGACGCTGGTTCAGATGAACCCGCCCGTGCGCGACCGCGCGCATCAGTCGGCGATCTGGGATGCGATCCGCGATGGCACCATCGATGTTCTCGGATCGGATCACGCGCCACATACGCTGGAGGAAAAGGCCGTGCCTTACCCCGGCTCCCCCTCCGGGATGACGGGGGTTCAGACGCTGGTGCCAATCATGCTCGATCATGTGAATGCCGGGCGGCTGACGCTGGAGCGATTGGTGGATCTGACATCCCACGGCCCGAATCGCCTGTTCGGGATCGCGGGCAAGGGCCGGATCGCACTGGGCTATGACGCCGATTTCACCATTGTCGATCTGAAGGCGCGCCGGATCATCGAAAACGGCTGGATCGCCTCGAAAGCGGCATGGACCCCTTATGACGGGCGCGCTGTCACGGGCTGGCCCAAGGGAACCATCATCCGGGGCCACCGCGTCATGTGGGAAGACGAGATCATCGGGGCACCGCAGGGCGCCCCCGTGCGCTTTATCGAGGGGTGCGTTGATCCGGTTTCGGGCTGAATTGGCTTGTGAACCCCGTAGCAATCCCTATTCACCTAAGGCAAGGCTTCCACCTGTCTACATTGTCCAAGGAAAGATCTCGATCATGACACGCACCAATATCTCGACCGGCGGCGCGCTGGAGGAACAATACGGCTATTCCCGTGCCGTGCGCATCGGTAATATCGTCAAGGTCAGCGGTACCTGCTCGACCGATGGCGAAGGCAATACCTATGGCGTCGGCGATGTGACGCAACAGGTCGCGCGCTGCTTTGAAATCATCGGATCGGCTCTGGAGGGCGCAGGCGCGACCCTCGGCGATATCGTGATCAACCGTATCTATCTGACCAATATCGACGATGCGGCAGCGGCGGGATCGGCCCATGGTGCAATCTTCGGCGAAGTGCGCCCCGCCTGTACCATGATGGCGGTCGGCGCGCTGGTGCGCTCCGATTTCCTCGTGGAGATCGAATGCGAAGCGGTCATCCCCGACGGCGCCGACGCCACGACGCATTGATGAACAAGGGCTATGCCATGAAAAAGATCGGCCTTCTGGGCGGCATGGCATGGCCCTCGACCATCGATTATTACCGTGCAATCTGTCAGGCAGCGAATGCACGGTTCTTGGAACAGGGGCACGGGTTACCACTGCCTGTACCGCCGATAACCATCGACTCGGTCAATATTGCCGAGACGCGCGCCCTGCGTGGTATTGACGGTGAGGAGACCGGCTGGGAAGCCTACGATGCGATTTTACGCGGGGTTTTTGCCCGGTTAGAAGGCGCAGGCTGCGACATTGCCGCAATGGCGAGCAATACACCTCACGCTCGCCTTCATGCGATACGGGATGACATCGGCATTCCGGTTATCAGCATTCTCGATGAAGCTGCAAAAGCTGCCGCCGTTACCGGGATGAGCCGAGCGCTCGTACTCGGCACCAGTGTCACGATGCGCGGTACGCATTACCCGGCGGCATTGCGGGCGCAGGGAATCGACGCCCTGCCAAGATTGCCTGATCCAGAAATCGACGCGATCCAGCGGTTGATCGATACCGAGTTTCATGCAGGTGCGACGGCGAAGGGCCGCGAGGTTCTGCTCGGCGCGTGCAAACGGTATGGTGGCGCGGAATCGGGTATCGTCGTTCTGCTTGCATGTACCGAATTACCGCTCGCCTTCGAGGACAATCAGGACGATGTGGTCTTTCGCCGGGATGGATTTGTCTTCGTGAATACCGCTGCGGCGCATGTGCAGGGTATACTGGATGCGGCAATGGGAGACGACCGTGGCCGTTGAGATAAACAGCCGCACAAGCATCGTCTTTGCCGAATTCATCGCGCTCATGGCCGCTTTGACCGCCATGGTCGCGATGTCGATTGATGTGATTCTGCCCGCTTTGGGCGATATCGGGCGTGATCTGGCGGCGGAAACCCCGAATGACCGTCAGCTAACGGTGACGATGTTTTTTCTGGGGCTGGCGGTTTCGCAGATCGTGTATGGGCCGCTATCGGACAGTTTCGGTCGGCGATTCGGCATTTTTCTCGGTCTGGGCATCTATCTGGTCGGCACTATGCTGTGCCTGTTTTCCGAGACCCTGCCGATGTTGATCGCCGGGCGGATCATTCAGGGGGTCGGGGCGGCAGGGCCGCGAATCGTCGCCAATGCGATCATCCGTGACCGCTATTCCGGGCGGCCCATGGCGCAAGTCAGTTCGCTGGTGATGATGGTGTTTATCGTCGTGCCCGTCTTTGCGCCATTGCTGGGGCAGGGCATCCTGACTTTTGCGCCATGGCGGGGAATCTTCTGGTTTCTGGCCTTTTTCTCGCTGCTCTGCTTTGTCTGGAGCGCCGTTCGGTTGGAGGAATCGTTGCCGCAGGAGGCGCGAAAGCCCTTTCGCCTGTCGCCCATTCTCGATGCGTTGCGGATTGTGTTTGGCAATCGCCTTGCGATGGGGTGCACCCTGTCGATGGGATTCGTTTTTGCCGCGTTTCTCGGCTTCTTGAGTTCGTCGCAGCAGATTCTCGGCGAGGCGTATAATCTGGGCGCGTTATTCCCGATTACCTTTAGCGCGCTGGCGTTGGTCGTGGGCATCTCATCGGCGGCAAACGCCGCGCTGGTAATGCGCTTCGGGATGCAGCGGCTCTCGACCATTGGCATTGTCGCGATGGGTATCGCATCGTTGATCTATGCGCTGTGGTCCATGCTGGCGGGGATGCCTCCACTCTGGGCTGCGATCCTCTGGCTGGCTGTGTGCATCGGTGGAATCGGGATCATCTTCGGTAATCTCAACGCCATGGCGATGGAGCCGCTCGGCTCGGTAGCGGGGGTGGCGGCGGGGGCGATTGGATCGATCAGTTCGCTGATGTCCTCGATACTCGGCAGTGCCATCGCGCGCCATTATGACGGTAGCGCCTTGCCGATTGCGCTGGGCTTTCTGGGCTGTTCGATTCTGTCGCTTATCCTGCTGCGCTGGGCAACCAGAGACCGTGTGAGGCGGGTCCGGTGAGCGCGCCTGTGTCCATCATCATCCCGACCCTGAACGCGGTACCCTCCATCGGTCCGACCCTTGCGGCGCTGGTGCCGGGGGTGGCGGATGGTCTGGTGCGCGAGGTGGTGCTGGCCGATGGCGGCTCGACCGATGCCATTGAGCAGGTCGCCGAAGAAACCGGCGCCCGCATGATCGAGGCGGAGCCGGGCCGGGGAAGCCAGCTTCGCGCGGGCGGTATGGCCGCGCGGGGCGACTGGCTGCTGTTCATGCACGCGGATACGGTGCTACCGGCAGATTGGCCCGAGGCCGTTGCCCGGCATATTCAGCGCAATGCGGATCGCGCCGGATATTTCCGCCTGCATTTCGACAGCGAACGCCCCTATGCACGCTGGACCGAAGGATGGGCCAATATCCGCTCGCGGGTGCTGAAATTGCCCTATGGCGATCAGGGGCTTCTCGTTTCGCGGCGTGTCTATGAGGAAATCGGGGGCTTTCAGCCCATGCCCTTGATGGAAGACGTGGCCATCGCGCGGGCGTTGCGCGGGCGGATGCGGTGCCTTGGTCCCGCCGTCATCACCTCTGCCGAGCGCTATGAACGCGATGGGTACTGGCGGCGGGGGTGGCGCAACTGGGGGTGTCTTGGGCTTTACTTTATGGGCGTTTCGCCGGAAAAGATTGCACAGATATATCGCAAGTAGGAGTCGTCCCATGGCCCTCGATACAGAGACCGCCCTCCACGCCGCCGACCATAACGATCCCCATTGGCAGGCGCGCACCGATCTTGCTGCCGCCTTTCGTTGGACCGCCCGTTATAACTGGCATGAAGCGGTTGCGAACCATTTCAGTCTCGCGGTCAACGAGGATGGCAGTCAGTTTCTGTGCAATCCCTGCAACCGGCATTTCAGCCTCGTGCGGGCATCGGAACTGTTGTTGATCGATGCGAATGACCCCGAGACGATGAACCGCCCCGATGCGCCGGACCCGACAACTTGGGGCCTGCATGGCGCATTGCATCGCCGGGTGCCCCATGCCCGCTGTGCGATGCATGTTCATTCGAAATATGCGACCGTTCTCGCCTGTCTGGAGGATTCGGTCCTGCCGCCCATTGACCAGAATTCGGCTGTCTTTTTCAATCGTACGGTCGTTGACACGAATTACGGCGGGCTGGCCTTCGAGGAGGAGGGCGAGCGGTGCGCGGCCCTGTTCTCCGATCCGCGCTGTAAGGTGATGGTGATGGGCAATCACGGCATCATGATCATCGGCGAGACGGTGGCCGAAACCTTCGACCGGCTCTATTACTTCGAGCGGGCGGCGGAAAACTACATCACCGCCCTGATGACCGGCCAGCCTTTGCGCCGTCTGTCGGATGCGGTGGCCGAAAAGGTCGCAGCGGGTATCGACGCATACCCCGTCGAGCAATCCGCCAACCATCTGAGCGAATTACGGGCGATTCTCGATCAGGAAGAATCGGATTACGCGACGTAACGATGACCAAAACACTCGTCATTTTCGTCAAGGAGCCTGTGCCGGGGCGCGTGAAGACGCGGCTGGGGCGGGATTTTGGCATGACCGCTTCGGCGCGGTGGTTTCGGCATCAGGCGCTCCGCCTTATCCGTATGATGGCGGGGGATGCGCGGTGGCGGACGGTTCTGGGCGTTGCGCCCGATGTCGCGGGCCTGCGCAGCCGGGTCTGGCCCGCGCATCTGCCCCGCTGGCCCCAAGGGCAAGGCGATCTCGGCGCGCGGATGGGGCGGGTGTTTCGCCGCTTTCCCCCCGGCCCGGTCGTGATTGTCGGAGCGGATATTCCGGGCATTACGCCTCAGCTGATCGACCGGGCCTTTCGCGCCCTGGGCGACCATGATGCCGTTTTTGGCCCGGCGGAGGATGGCGGCTACTGGCTCGTGGGCCTCAGGCGCAGCCACCAAACGCCCCCCGGTTTCATGCGCGGGGTGCGCTGGTCTACCGCAAGCACTTTCGCCGATACCGTCGCGACCTTGCCCGATGACTGGCGCATCGCCATGATCGATCCCTTGCCGGATATCGACACATTGGACGACTTGATCGCCCATGAAGCCGCAATGCGATAAACTTCGCCCCTTGCGCGCCCCGCCCCCCTCGTCTAACCACGCGGGCAAAGTGTGAACAGCAAATTGCGGGGGAAAACCATGCGCGTTTATTACGATACCGATTGCGATACCAATCTCATCAAGGACAAGAAGGTCGCCATCGTCGGCTATGGCTCTCAGGGTCATGCCCATGCGCTGAACCTGCATGACAGTGGCGCAAAGAACCTCGTGGTCGCCCTGCGCCCCGGTTCGCCCTCCGCCAAAAAAGCCGAAGGCGCAGGCCTGAAGGTCATGGATATCGCCGAAGCGGCCAAATGGTGCGATGTCATCATGATGTGCATGCCCGATGAGCTTCAGGCCGACACGTATTACGCCCATATCCACGACAATCTCAAAGACGGCGCGGCGATTGCGTTTGCCCATGGTCTCAATGTCCATTTCGGCCTGATCGAGCCAAAGCCCGGCGTTGACGTCATCATGATGGCCCCCAAAGGCCCCGGACACACCGTTCGCGGTGAGTTCCAGAAGGGCGGCGGCGTGCCCTGCCTCGTTGCGGTTCATCAGGATGCCACGGGCCGCGCGCTCGAAACGGGCCTGTCCTATTGCGCCGGTATCGGCGGTGGTCGCTCGGGTATCATCGAGACGGATTTCAAGGAAGAATGCGAAACCGATCTGTTTGGTGAGCAGGCCGTTCTCTGCGGTGGTCTTGTCGAATTGATCCGCATGGGCTTTGAAACGCTGGTCGAGGCCGGTTACGAGCCGGAAATGGCGTATTTCGAATGCCTGCATGAAGTGAAGCTGATCGTGGATCTCATCTACGAAGGCGGCATCGCGAATATGAATTACTCGATTTCGAACACCGCCGAATACGGCGAATACGTCTCCGGCCCGCGCATTCTGCCCTATGACGAAACCAAAGCGCGGATGAAAGCGGTTCTGAAAGACATTCAGGATGGTCGTTTCGTCCGCGACTGGATGCAGGAATGCAAATCCGGTCAGGCCAGCTTCAAGGCCATTCGCCGCAATAACGACGCGCATCAGATCGAGCAGGTCGGTGAAAAGCTGCGCGGCATGATGCCCTGGATCAAGGGCAATGCGCTGGTGGATAAAGACAAGAACTGATCGTTGAAGCGATGATCGTCGTTGAGGCCCGGCCATGCGCCGGGCCTTTTCGTGCCTGCATTGGCGCGCTTGTCAAGAAACGGCGACGACCCTACGGTAAACCGATATTTTCGCGAACGGCTCGGGCGGCATAACACATGTATGAAACGCATTCGGAAATCCCGGTCGGGTGGTGCTGTGACCGCGAGGAGGGGGCTTTTGCGTTTGAGCCACCGCGCACGGTTTTCTCGCGGCGGGCCCGTCCGCTCTCGACCCGCTCGGTGCAGAATTGCCCGGCGGTCAACGATCTCGAACGCCATCTGATCGAGATACCCGCCCCGGTCAGTATTCGCCTGCGCGCGGTCGATGAGGGTGACGCGCCGGAAATTTTCGTCGTTCCGGCGGGCACGACGGTCGAGGATGACAGGATCGGATCGTTCCTCGTGATCGAGCCGGTCGAGCGCTGGCGCGATCCGCGCAGGCCGATGTTGCAACTCAAGCTGCCGTTCTTTCTGGTCACGGATGCGCCCTGCCATGTGACGCAGGTGCCGCCCTTTCTGGACCCGGTGATCCGGCAATGGCCCGGCACGATGACCGCCGGGCGCTTTGCGCTGCATCTGTGGCCCCGCAGCCTGCAATGGCCATTCGAATGGGATGACCTGTCCGAAGATCTGGTGATCCGCGCGGGCGAGCCGCTGTGCTATCTGCAATGCGCTTTCGATGATCCGGCGGCTCGGCCTGCATTGGTGGAGGCCGAATTGACACCTGAACTGACCGAATACCGTGCGGGGATGGAGGCGGTGGGCGAAATCACCGATGATATTGCCGGGGTCATGGCCGAAGCGGCACGCCGCCGCCCCGCCACCCTGTTGACGCCGGTGCGCCGTGACTGAAACCGTAATCGGATGGTGCAATACTTGGGCGCAGGCGGGCTTTGCCTTTCCGGCTCCCCGTCTGCTGGATGATGCGCGGGTGTCGCCCGCTTTGCAGGGCCGGGTGATCGAAATCCGCTCTGCCGTTGACGTTACCCTGCGCTATGATGCCAATGCGCCGCATGAATGCACGATGGTCGAGGGAAGCCGTCTCAGGCAGGGCGGTTTTGACGGGCTGGTGACAAGCTTTTCAGCCGAATCCCGCCGCCGCGCCGATGTGCCGGTCGTTCAGGTCGCCTTGAATTTGGTTTTCGTGACCGATGCCGATTGCGCATTGACGTTGATGCCTGCTTTCCTTGCCGATGGGCCGCGCGATTGGCCCGGTCCATTGGTCGCGGGACGGTTTCCCCTGCGCAGTTGGCCCCGACCGCTCAATTTGGCGATTGAGTGGGAGGATACGGCGCGTGACTGGGTCTTGCGGCGGGGCGAGCCTGTCGCCTATGTCCTTGTCGAGACGCCCGATCCCGATGCTGTACTGCATCTTGTGGAGGCGGCGGCAACGCCTGCGCTTCAGCGCCATCGCAAGGGCATCGATGCGGTTGCGTCGCTATCTCGCAATGTGCAGCCCATGTTCCTGCGGGCGGAGCGACACCGCCCCGCCACGCTGCTGACACCGAAGGAGCTTTCATGAGCCGGACCTTTGTAAACGGCCTCGCAAATTTTATCGTCGAGGGAAATCTAGTCAGTTTCACCCTGACGGATCAGCGCACCGATGGCGGCGGCAAGCCCCTCGGCCCGGCGCAACCCGTCAGTGATGTGGTGATGCGCCTCAGCGATTTTACGCAAATGGCGCAATATCTGGCGGAGGCCGGGAAAGAGATCAGCCGCAAGCAGGGGGGGCAGGCCCCGGTAATGCCCCGCCCTTCGGCAAAGGCCCCCGCTGCACAGCCCCCCCGCGCCAAGCCGGTCGCTCCAAACAGCCGCCCGCCCATCGGAACCAAGCTGACACCGGGCCGCTGAGATATGCGCGCCGGGGGTGGGCGCGATCATCCCACAGATCATCCAACTGGCGCGCGAGCGCTACTCCGTATCGGACTGAACCCGGCTCATTTCGATGGCATGGTCGGCCATGGGTCCGAGCACATCGACGACGGATGCCTCGGCAGGCTTGATCGCCCGAAAGGCTTCATGGATGCCCTCCGCCGTCAGGCTGCGCTCGACCACGAGCAGCGTATTGGGCGCGTGTTCGTCGCATAGGTCGAGCATATGGCGAATTTCCTCCTCCGCCACGGGCAGGGCCGCTTCCAGATCCGGCGCGCCATAGGCCGATACGAAATGTGCGGCGAGGGCCATCGTCATCGCGTCCACTTCCGCCGGATCGATTTCGGCGGTGGCAACAAAGGTCGTGCGCCCGAACCCTTCCAGTGACAACCAGCCATTGCGGAAGGCCTGTCGCGGTTTTCCGACCAAATCGGTTTCGGCAAAGTTTGAGAAGGCAAAGGCACCGGAAATGCACCATTCGCCCGATTCTGCCGCCTGCTCGAAGACATTGCCATCGGATTCGTCGAATCGTATCGATCGTGCCAGTTTCATCCGTTCCACTCCTGCCCGTGTTGCAGCATCGTCAGGAGCGGGATCGTTCTCATGTCCTGCCCGGTTTTCAGCAAGGCCCCGCCATGTTCGTCCAAACCAAGGAACGTGCCGCTGACCGGGCCTTCCTGTGTTTCGATGGTCACTGTATTGCCGCGCCCATCCGCGCGCCCCAGCCATGCCTCGAAGATCGGGCGATACCCGTCATCTTCCCAGCGGTTGACCCAGACGAGCGTATGCCGTGACCAGCTTTCCAGCAGACGAACGCGGCTCAGATGCCCGCATCCTTCTTCGGCCAGCGCGGTGACATCGGGGCGACGCCCCGGATCATCCGCCGTCGAAGCGATGGCGAGGGTCAGGCCGATGACCATCCAGTCCGGGGCCTCCGCCCCTTCCCATGACGGCACCTGAACCCGCAAACCGCCGCAGAACGCCCCGTTGACCTTCACGCCACCGGGCCAGACATGGTGCAGGCCAACCTCCGGCGGGGCGAGGGCGCCGATGCAGTCATTCAGCCCATTCGCCACCGCGAAGAGGATCGGCGCCGCTTCGGCCAGTGCGATCTCCGGCTCAAAGACGATGGCCGCGCGCAGGGTATCGTCATCCGGCGACCAGTAGAGATGCCCGATTTCGGCGCGCCCGGTCTGGGCATCGGCCACCGCTTTTTCAAACGGATCGACTCCGGCCTGCGTCTTTACCCCGCTCAGGAGCGGGGGAAATTGCGGCTCCGCGCCAGTGGGGGGCGTATCGGGGTCGTAACCGATGCTCATGCGGGAACCGTCTCCGTTGCCTCGATCAGGCTAGCGGCGATCTCGCGGAAGCGGGCGGCCTGTGGGCTTTTGGGCTTTGAGACGACGATGGGCGCGCCGCCATCCGATGACATCCGAATATCGATATCGAGCGGTATCTCGCCCAGGAACGGCACGCTGAGTTTTTCCGCCTCGGTCTTTGCGCCACCATGGCCGAAGATATGCGCCTCATGATCGCAATTGGGGCAAATATACGTGCTCATATTCTCGATCATGCCCAGTAGAGGCACGTCGAGCTTTGTAAACATGTCGATGGCTTTTTTTGCATCGAGCAGCGCCACATCCTGCGGTGTCGAAACGATCACGGCCCCATCGACCTTGGTTTTCTGGCTCAGGGTCAATTGTACATCGCCGGTGCCGGGGGGCAGATCGACGATCAGATAATCGAGTTTTCCCCATTGCACCTGACGCAGCATCTGCTGCAAGGCGCTCATCAGCATTGGCCCGCGCCAGACGACCGATTGATCGTCTTGCAGCATGAATCCCATCGACATGACGGTGACGCCGTAATTGCGCAGCGGCAGGATCGTCTTGCCATCGGGGGTGGAGGGCCGCCCCGAGACGCCGAGCATCCGCGGCTGTGACGGGCCGTAGACATCGGCATCGAGCAGGCCGACTTTCTTTCCCTGTGCCGCCATGGCAAGGGCGAGATTGGCCGAAACGGTGGATTTTCCAACGCCGCCCTTGCCCGAACCGACCGCGATAATACGGGCGATCCCGTCGATGGGGCCGGTGTCTTTGGAGGTCGGAATCGGCTTGTCGCCCGCCTTGGCGAGACCGAGGCTGGGCGGTGGCCCTTTCGGTGCTGCGGCGGGTTGCGGCGCGCTGCCCGGTGCATCCGAATGCGCGGTGAGTACGGCGGTAACCGATGTCACACCGGCCAGATTCTTCACGGCATCCTCAGCCGCCTTGCGCAAAGGCTCCAGCGCCGCGCCCCGTGCCGGATCGACTTCAAGCGCGAAGCCGACCGCGCCATTCTTGACGACCAATCCCGATACCATGCCCGCCGAGACGATGTCTTTGCCCTTTGCCGGATCGGTGATCGTCGAGAGGGTGGCGAGAATGTCGTCCTTTGTCGGCGCGCTCATTCGCTCTGCCCAAGAGTGATCTGGCCTTCGACGACATTCACTTCCTTGCCATCGATGGTCAGGACCATGCGGGCGTCAACGGTGCCGGTCTGGCCGCTGTCGCGGGCCGCGCGGGTAGCGTCTTCGATGGTCTGCTGCGACGTGACACCGACGCGTTTGAGATATTTTCGCAGTGACATATTGAACCCTTCGTCGGACATGACGTCACTTCCCCCACAATTCAGGCCATTGATATAATGTCGCAATCCGGTGGATCGACATTGCGTCGAGGCACCGGAAAAGTCACACCGCGCGGCCCCTGACGCGGAATGCAGACTTGTTCTGAAAGCGCTTTATCATATGCCGTTCGTGAACGCGATAGCGTCACTGTCACGGGCCATACTGTGGCATATGCTCAGGCGGAGGTGTTCGAAGGCGGGCGATGCGCGCGTTACGGTTTTTCGGTTTTTTCGCCGGGAGTGCCGGTCACGATATCCATCCCATCCCCCGAAGCATCGGGTGACGCGACCGAGGGGGCATTGAGACCGCCTTTGCCGGTCCCTGAGGCTGCGCCGGTCAGGGATTGGGGGATCGCCGTATCGATCACGACATACGAACCGCCAAGGGATGTCGTGCCCTGCGCGTCTTTTGCCGGGGCGGTATCGACGCTGGCCGGGGCAGGCGGTTGCGGGATTTCCGGTGTGGCAGGCGCAGGCGTGGTGGCCGGAGCGGGTTTGGCGGGCGATTCCACCGCCTTGCTCGTTGTTTCCGCCCAATAATTGTCGATTGGCACCTCGACATATGAGGGTTCGGCTTTCGGGGCGCTGGCTTGCGCCGGGGCGACATAATCGGGGTTGCCATCCGCCGGATCGGCAGGCTCAACACCGCCGGTATAATCGAACGGGGTATCTTTTTCGAATGGCTCAGGTTTCGGCTGTGGCTCTACGCTGTTTGCCGGTGCAGCATATTCGGCCGCCGGTGTCGCGATGGAGTCGTAAACAGGGGTCGGGGGGGCGACCGGGGCAGCGGGTATCCCTTCCACAGCGGGCGTGGAAGTGCCGGTGGAGGCGAGACTGTCATAATCGCTGCTTAAAGCCGGAGATTCGTGAGGCTCGTAAATGGGTTGCGCGGTTACGCTCTGTTCCGATGCCGCAGGAGCAGGAGCAGCGGGGGTGGCGGTCAGGCTTCGCACATAGTCTTCATAACTGCCGACGGACTCAAAACTGCCCGATTGCGGCACGCTTTCTGGCAACGCGCCCACAGAAGTAGAGGCCATCACGATGGGCTGTTCGGTCGCCGGAGCGGGCACATTGACGGGTGGTGCCATGGGCGGCGGCGTTTGGGGGATGGCGGTTTTCGGTACGCGGGTGACGGGGTGGAAGTTCAGCAAATCCGCTGTCTCGGTCGTCTTCGCATAGGCCGCGTATTCCGGTTCGCCCGGCGAATAGATCGGCTGCATCGTGCCGTAATCCTGCGGCGAGGCCGATTCAGGCATGTGTCCTGTTGCCGATGGTGCAGATGCACCGCTGACCGATCCATGGGCGATGGGCGAGAAGTTCAGAATATCCGTGGTTTCGCTTGTCTTTGCAAAGCGGGAATATTGCGGCTCGCCCGGCGAGTAGATCGGCTGCATAGCGCCATATCCGCCCGATGCGGGACCGCCGATCACGGTATGCTGGTCATTCGAAGTGCTGACGCCGCCATCTTCTTCGCCGATTGCGAGGGTCGTGACCTGATAACCACCATCGCTGGACGACGATGATGACGGCGTCGACATTGCCCCGATTTCCGGGGCCGCCACCGCTGCGCCACCGCCATCTTCTTCGCCGATTGCGAGGGTCGTGACGCCGGGGCCGGGGGCCTGTGCTCCGGTCGTTGGCGCGGTGGGTGCCGTGATACTTTGGGAGGCGGCGGCATAGCTTTGCTCGACAGCCGATCCGTGATTGGAGCCTGCCTTCGATGCCGCCTGCGCCGGAGGATGCGACTGGACAGGAAAAGTGGTAAACGTGGTTCCAGACACCGGCGCGCTCCATTCAAGCAAAATGCTCCAAAACGATGCACTCTCTACGCGTCGAAGTCAAGAAATGCGAGTGATTTCAAGACATACGTTGTATATTTGTATCGAAAAGGATCAATTCTTGGCGATTTCCCCGAATTTTCAGCCTGTTGTTTATCATCCCTTTGAAAAGATCTGAGGCAATTGCTGGAAGTGGGCAGGACTTACCGGTATCTTGTCCTTCTTTGGCGCATATATCGTGCGCTTCGGTTTCGATGCGTGATCCAAGCCGTTTCCATGTGTCGAAATGGATATGCGCGGTCATCCGTTGTAAGAAGGATCGCATGAGTGATCTCGATACCCTGACCGCAGACATTCGCGCCTGTCGCCATTGCGCCGATCGCTTTGCTGCGACGGTCAGCGCCCATGAGCCGAATCCGGTGCTGCGCGTTTCGTCCACCGCGACGATTTGCATTGCGGGGCAGGCGCCGGGTATTCGGGTTCATCGATCCGGCACGCCTTTTACCGATCCGTCCGGGGTACGGTTGAGGGCATGGATGGGGGTCGATGAGGATGTCTTCTATGACGCGGCATGTATCGCGATTGTTCCGATGGCGTTTTGTTTTCCGGGGCATACGGCCACCCGTGCCGATTTGCCGCCGCCGGTGGATTGTGCGCGTCTCTGGCGTCAACCGCTGTTTCAGGCGCTCCCTGCGATTCGCCTTGTATTGCTGGTCGGCAAGGCGGCGCAGGACTGGCATCTCGGCGATCGTCTCGGCATGACCGAGCGTGTACGCCGCTGGACCGATGCGCCGGGGGATGCCAAAGATACCGCGTATATTCCCCTGCCTCACCCCTCGTGGCGCAACAATGCATGGCTGAAAGCGAATCCATGGTTCGAGACCGATACCTTGCCAAAACTCCGCACTTGCTTGTCGCTGCATTTGCCGTCCTCCTGAGCGGCTGCACGTCGGATCGTGAGTTTCGGGCGTTGCCGTTCACAGCGCCGCAGGTCGTCTCCGAAGACATCGTCGAGACCCGAATTGAACGGGTTCTTCGCGCAGAGGGCGGCGATACCCTCGCTCTGACCCAATGGCCCGCCGAGGGGGAGGTGCGGGGTGTAATTCTGGCGGTGCATGGCTTTGGCGATTACGGCCCAAGCACGTTTCGCGATGCGGCGCAGGACTGGCGCGCGGCGGGCTTGACCGTCTATGCCTATGACCAACGCGGATTTGGGCGCAATCCAAGCCGGGGTACATGGCCCGGTGCGGCCCGTCTGATCGAAGATCTCGCGCGGGTCTATGACATCGTGCGCAGCGAATCGGGCGCGGCACCTGTGACCGTGATCGGTCATTCGATGGGCGGCGCCGTGGTTGCGGCGGCATTGGGTGAGGGCTTGATCGACCCGGAGCGCGCCGTTCTGCTTGCCCCCGCCCTTTGGGGAGGGCCGCATCTGGGCACAGGGTATCGGGCGCTTGCAGGCATCGCCACTGCCCTGTTTCCGGATAAGCGATGGAGCGGAAAGGGGGTCGTGCGCATTTTGGCGAGCGATAATATCGAGGCCCTGCGCGCCCTTGGGCGCGATCCCCTCTATCTGCGCAACCCCAGTTCCCGCGAATTTTCTGGCCTGATCGCCTTGATGGATCGTGCGGTGGAGGGGGCAGCGGCCATCGAAACGCCGACGCTGGTTCTCTATGGCATCAATGACGATGTGGTGCCGGAGGCCCCGATCCGCGAGACGACGGCGCGGTTTGGTGGGGAGAAGGAATTCCGGCTGATCGAGACCGGCTGGCACCTTCTGCTCCGCGATCTTGAGGGGGCCGTCGTGCGCGATATCGTGGCCGAATACGCCTTGGAGTAATAGGCGGTCACGCCTTCTGAATTGTCGGTCATCCGCATTCAGATCGGCGTCGATTTCCTGGGATCATTGCTGTCGATACGCAGATCGATCACATCGCCTATCTTCTGTCCCCTGCGAGCAGTCATCTTTCCTTTCAAGACGTTCACGCCGTCCATATCGTAATAGATATACGTCGCCGTTTGCGCTTTTGTCAGGGTGTATTCCGAGAATTGGGGATAGGTCAGCGCGGTTTTTGCCCGGTCGCAGGAGAGAGGTTCCGTCCGGGTGGCCTTGCCGCCGGAGGTGCGGACCAGACGGCATTCGATGCGAATGTCGTTGATGCGGCCCTGCACGTTGAAATGATTGGAGGTCGAGGGGCTGCCGATGCCTAGCGAGGAGGCGATGGCACCCAGACCGCCGATCCCGGCGGAAATCGGCTGGCTGTTCGGGGTCGCAGAGTGGCCCGCGCCGCTCAAAACGCCGCTGAGGCCCCCATTATGAGCCATATAATACTGACCGCCACCGATGATCGCGCCCATGATCATCAAGCGAGACAGAATGCCGCCGATGATGTTTCCGAAAAACCCACCCATAGTGACCTCTCTGTCTGTGTGACAGGTCGAAATCCTAGAGTATCAGCCTGCTTTTGCGCTTAACGCCTTGGATGAAAATGCGCGCAATGCGATCTATTCGCCGAGTGGCTTTGCCTTTCCGCTCAGGGGCGATAGAACCCCCTTAAACTGCCCCTGATCCTCTTCCGCGAGACCGATATTATGGCCATGGACAAGACTTTCGACGCCGCAACCGCCGAGCCGCGCATTTATGCCGAATGGGAGGCGCAGGGGTGTTTTGCAGCGGGGGCGAACAAAACGCATGACGAGACCTTCACCATCGTGATCCCGCCACCCAACGTCACGGGATCGCTGCATATGGGCCATGCGCTGAACAACACGCTGCAAGATATTCTGGTCCGTTGGCACCGGATGCGGGGATTCGATACGCTGTGGCAGCCGGGCACGGATCATGCGGGCATCGCGACGCAGATGGTCGTCGAGCGCCGACTGAACGCGCAGGGCGTCAAGCGCACGGATATGTCGCGCGAGGATTTCGTCGCCAAGGTCTGGGAATGGAAAGCGGAATCGGGCGGCACGATCGTCAATCAGCTCAAGCGGTTGGGCGCGAGTTGCGACTGGTCGCGCGAACGCTTCACGATGGATGAAGGGTTAAGCGATGCCGTTCGCAAAGTTTTTGTCGAATTGTATGACAAGGGCCTGATCTACAAAGGTAAACGCCTCGTCAACTGGGACCCTCATTTCGAAACGGCAATCTCCGACCTAGAAGTCGAGAATATCGAAACGCCGGGTCATATGTGGCATTTCAAGTATCCGCTGGCAGGCGGTGAAACCTACGAATATGTCGAAAAGGATGCGGATGGCGCGGTTATCCTGCGCGAGACCCGCGACTATATCTCCATCGCCACGACTCGCCCCGAAACGATGCTGGGGGATGGGGCAGTCGCGGTTCATACCGATGATGAACGCTACGCCCCAATCATTGGGAAACTCTGTGAAATTCCCGTCGGGCCAAAAGAGCATCGCCGCCTGATCCCGATCATCACCGATGACTATCCGGACCCCGATTTCGGATCTGGTGCGGTCAAGATCACCGGGGCGCATGACTTCAACGACTACATGGTTGCCAAGCGCAACAACATCCCGCTCTACGCGCTGATGGACACCAAGGCCGCGATGCGGGCCGATGGCCGCCCCTATGCCGAGGACGCCGCCATCGCGCAGGCGATTGCCAATGGAGAGCGCGATTTCGACGAGGCAATGGTCGCCGCGATGAACCTCGTCCC
Organism: uncultured Neomegalonema sp.; assembly: GCA_938008165.1. Classification (GTDB taxonomy): domain Bacteria; phylum Pseudomonadota; class Alphaproteobacteria; order Rhodobacterales; family Rhodobacteraceae; genus JAHDDY01. The sequence continues at coordinate 87,305 of CALLLP010000001.1, forward strand.
CGATGAGTATCGCGGTCTGGACAGGTTGGAAGCGCGTGCGCGCGTCATCGCCGATATTACAGGCGAAGGGCTGGCAGTAATGGTTCCTGACCCGGATTATGATCCGGAAGGCGACGCGCCGGAGAGGATTCCCCTCGTCGAGTCCAAGCCCATCATGCAGCCCTATGGCGATCGCTCGAAGGTCGTCATCGAACCGATGCTGACCGACCAATGGTTTGTTGATGCCGAAACGCTGGCCAAGCCCGCCCGTGAGGCCGTCGCGAAGGGGGATACGGCGTTCGTTCCAAAAAACTGGGAGAAGACCTATTTCAACTGGCTCGACAATATCGAGCCATGGTGCATCTCCCGCCAACTCTGGTGGGGGCATCAGGTGCCGGTCTGGTATGACGCCGACGAAAACGCCTATTGCGCGGCCACCGAAGCCGAAGCACGCGCACTCGCTGGCGGCAAGACCCTGACGCAAGATCCCGACGTCCTCGATACGTGGTTCTCCTCAGCGCTGTGGCCGTTCTCGACTCTTGGCTGGCCGGAGGAAACACCGGAACTCGCGCGGTATTACAAGACCGATGTGCTCGTGACCGGCTTTGACATTATCTTCTTCTGGGTTGCCCGCATGATGATGATGGGCCTTCACTTCAAGGATGAAGTGCCGTTCTACTCCGTCTACATCAATTCCATCGTCGTCGATGGTAACGGCGAGAAGATGTCGAAATCAAAGGGCAATGTCATCGATCCGCTGGGTCTTGTGGACCAATACGGGGCCGATGCCCTGCGCTATACGTTGGCCTCGCAGGAGGTGCAGGGCCGCCGTCAGTCGCGCATGTCCGAAAGCGCGGTCGAGGCGGCACGCAACTTTGGCACCAAACTGTGGAATGCTGCCCGCTTTGCCGAATTCAACGGGTGCGAGCGCGACCCGGCATTCGACCCAGCCAAAGCGACCGAAACCGTCAACCGCTGGATCATCGGCGAGACGGCCAAGACGCTGGAGGCGACCGATGCCGCGCTGACCGCCTATCGCTTCAACGATGCGGCGGGGGGGCTGTATCAACACGTCTATTTCCTCTGCGATTGGTATGTCGAATTCTCAAAACCCCTGCTGACGGGCGCGGATGGCCCCGCGAAGGACGAGACGAAAGCCACCGTCGTCTGGGCCATCGACCAATGTCTGATCATGCTGTCGCCCATCATGCCCTTTATCACCGAGGAGCTGTGGCGACAGACGGGTGGAACGGGCATGTTGATGCATCATGATTGGCCGACCTACGGCAGTGACACGCTCGCGGATGCCGGGGCGGAGGCGGAAATGCGCTGGACTATCTCGCTGATCGAGGCGATCCGCTCCGTTCGCGCCGAGATGAACGTTCCGGCAGGCGCGAAGATCGATATGTTGCTAACCGATTTCGAGTACGAGGCCGCCCAGCGTCTGCTGCGTCAAGGCGCGCTGATCCGTCGCCTCGCGCGCTTGTCCGAAGCGGCCGTCGGTAACGAAGCTCCCGCTGGCTCCATCGTCACGGCGGTTGAGGGCGCGACGGTCAATCTGCCCCTCGCCGACATTATCGATGTGAAGGCCGAAGGGGCGCGGCTGCGCAAGAAACTCGACAAGTTGTCTAAGGAAACCGGGGGGTTGGAGAAAAAGCTGTCTAATCCCGGTTTTCTCGCAAAGGCCCCGGCGGAAGAGGTCGAAAAACAGCGCGCGCGGCTGGACGCGGCCACTGAAGAAAAGGCCAAGCTGGCCGCTGCCGTCGCCCGGTTGGAGGCGATGGGATAGAAGGAAAATCGACCACGACCAGCGCCGAAGACTGGCGCGATCATCCCGATATCATCCAAAAAAATACCCCGCATCAGGCGGGGTATTTTCGTCTTGAGAGTGGAATGCAATCTAAGTTGGGCCGGGCATTGCGCTTAGAGTGCGCATTTCCCGACACTCCGTGGCTCAATCTGATCGCGTTTCACGATAGGATGCGGGGTTCTCAGCTTTCCGCTTCGACTTCCTTGCCGGTTTTCTGATCGACCATTTTCATGCCGAGGCGCACCTTGCCACGATCATCGAAGCCCATCAGTTTGACCCAGACGACATCGCCCTCCTTGACGAAATCTTTGGGGTTCGCCCCGCGTTCGCTGGTCATCTGGCTGATATGGACAAGGCCGTCTTTCGGGCCGAAGAAGTTCACAAAGGCGCCGAAATCGAGGACTTTCACGACCTTGCCCTCGTAGATTTCGCCCACTTCAGGCTCCGCCGCGATGGCCATGATCATCTTCTTGGCCTTGGCGATGCTTTCGCCATCGGGCGAGGCGATCTTGATGATGCCTTCGTCGTTGATATCGACTTTCGCGCCGGATTCTTCGACGATCCCGCGAATGACCTTGCCGCCCGATCCAATAACTTCCCGGATCTTGTCGGTTGCGATCTGAAGCGTCTCGATGCGCGGGGCGTAATCGGAGAATTCCTCGCGGCCTGCGCTCAGGGCCTTGGCCATTTCGCCCAGAATCGTATTGCGGCCTTCATGAGCTTGGCTCAGGGCCTGTTTCATGATGGCTTCGGTGATGCCGGTCACCTTGATATCCATCTGGAGTGAGGTGATGCCGACTTCGGAGCCTGCCACCTTGAAATCCATATCGCCGAGATGATCTTCGTCGCCGAGAATATCGGTCAGGACCGCGAATTCACCCGATTTTTCAAGGATCAAACCCATCGCCACGCCCGCGACAGGGCGGGTCAACGGCACGCCCGCATCCATCATCGCCAGCGAGCCGCCACAGACGGAGGCCATCGAGGAAGACCCGTTCGATTCCGTGATCTCCGACACGATGCGGATCGTGTAAGGGAAGTCCGTCGCTGCGGGAAGGACGGCGTGCAGGGCACGCCATGCTAGCTTGCCGTGACCGACTTCGCGGCGGCCGGGAGGGCCGAAACGGCCTGCTTCCCCAACGGAATAGGGTGGGAAGTTGTAATGCAACATAAAGCGTTCACGGCGGTCACCATCCAGCGCATCGATGCGCTGCTCGTCATCGCCGGTGCCGAGGGTCGTGACACACAGCGCCTGAGTCTCGCCGCGCGTGAACAGGGCGGAGCCATGGGTGCGGGGCAGAAGGCCCACATGGCATTCGATGGGGCGCACAGTCGTCAAGTCGCGGCCATCGATGCGCTTGCCGGTTTTGACAATATCCCCGCGCACGATTTCTTTTTCGAGCGATTTGAAGACGTTGGAGACGGCGGTTCCGTCTTCCTTGTCCTCGTCGGACAGGCCGTCAATCAGCGTTTCCTTTGCGGCGGCGACCTTGGCGGTGCGCTCCTGCTTGTCGAGAGTCGAGAAGGCATCGCGCAGGGGGGTCTCGACGATGGCGCGTGCTTTTTCCATCAGGGCGGAATGATCGACGGTTTCGACGGCGAATGGCTCTTTCGCGCAGGCTTCGGCCAGATCGATGATGCAGTCGATAACGGGCTGAATCGACTTGTGACCGAACATCACTGCGCCGAGCATTTCGTCTTCGGACAGCTCTTTCGCTTCTGACTCGACCATCATGACGGCGTCTTTTGTGCCCGCCATGATCAGGTCGAGCTTACTGTCTTCCAGCTCGTCCTTGGTGGGGTTCAGCACGTATTCGCCATTGGTGAAGCCGACCCGGCAGCCACCGATGGGGCCGAGGAAGGGTGCGCCGGAGATGGTGAGCGCCGCCGATGCGGCGATCATGGCCAGCATGTCGGGGGCATGCTCAAGATCGTGGCTGAGAACGGTACAGATTACCTGCGTCTCGTTGCGGAAACCATCGGCAAAGAGAGGACGGATAGGGCGGTCGATCAGGCGCGAGGTCAGCGTTTCATGATCGCTGGGGCGCGCTTCACGCTTGAGATAACCGCCGGGAATTTTGCCCGCTGCGTAGAATTTTTCCTGATAATGAACCGTCAGGGGAAAGAAATCGATGCCGGGTTTCGGCGATTTCTGAAAGGTGACGGCGGCCAGAACCGTGGTCTCGCCCAGCGTGGCGAGCACGGCGCCATCAGCCTGGCGGGCAATGCGCCCGGATTCGAGAATGAGCGTTTCGTCGCCCAGCGGAACTTCCTTGCGGATAACATCGAACATTATTGATTTTCCTTGCATGAGGTTCGGGCCCTTCCCGAACCTGCTCCATGCGCAATCATGCGCCGGAGTGCCCTCCGCGTGTGTTTTCCATACGGAGGCAGCCCGTCGAAATACCGCGCCATCGCCGGGCCATATCGGCGGCGCGGAGAACCGAAAAGCGCGCCCGGAGGCGCGCTTGGCGGAATTACTTGCGGATATTCAGGCGCTTTAGGAGGGTTTGATACCGCTCCTCGTCCTGAGCGCGGGCATAGTCGAGCAGCTTGCGCCGCTGACTGACCATTTTCAGCAGCCCACGACGCGAATGGTTGTCGTGTTTGTGGTGCTTGAAGTGTTCGGTCAGGTTGGTGATACGCTCGGTCAGGATCGCGATCTGCACTTCGGGCGAGCCGGTGTCGCCTTCCTTGGTCGCGAATTCTTTGATCAGTTCTTGCTTGCGTTCAGCGGTAATCGACATCGGGTTCTCCTGAAAATATTAAGAGGCTCAGTTGCCCGTCTGGGCTTGCCACGAGGCGATGACCGGGATGTCGTCCAGCCATGTCCGCAACATCCGCGCATCCCTATCCAGAACGCTTCACCAGTGCAAGAGCAGATTTGCCGCAATGCAGCAGGGAAGGTCAGGGATCGAGCTTGCGCGCTTCATCGGGCAGCATGATGGGCACGCCGTCGCGGATCGGATAGGCCAGCCCCGCGCGCTCGCTGATGAGTTCCTGCGCCTTGCGATCATAGCGCAGCGGTGTGCGCGACATGGGGCAGATCAGTGCTTCGAGAAGCTTGGGATCGATATCGGATCGCGCCGCCGGTTCCTGTTCGCTCATTGCAGACCTCCGGTGCCCTCGTCCCCCGCCGCATCGATTGTGAGCAAGGTATTCAGCGTCTTGCGCCGGTCGCTGAGGTCTTCGGCCTCCAGCAAAACCTGCTTTTCCTGTTCGGTGAAGGGACAGATCATGCACAGGGCATTCACGATCGTTTCCTCGCTCGCCTTGCCGAAGGCATCCCAATCGGTATCCAGCGATTTGGCCTGAAAATATCGCTCGACGATGCCGAGAAAGCTTTCGCGGTCAAAATCCTCGCCATCCTGACGCGGGGCCTTGGTATCGAGGACAAAATCATCCCACGTGACCTGCGCCTGTCGGTAGGGGGCGAAGCCTTCGACTTCCTGCACGACGCGAAAGCGCGATACGCCGCTCAGGCCGATGAGATAGCGCCCGTCATCGGTTTCGGAGAGTGTCGTGATGCGCCCGGCGCACCCGATGGAAAACAGGCTTTTACAGCCCCGTTCCTCTTGTTCGCCGCTCGGTTGGATCATGCCGATCAACCGGGTATCGGTCTTCATCGCATCATCGATCATGACCATGTATCGCGGCTCGAAGATATTCAGAGGCAAGCGACCGCGCGGCAGGAGCAACGCCCCCGGCAGCGGAAAGATCGGGATGATCGATGGGGCATCCTGTGTGGAAAAGCGTGAAGCCATGCCGATCACGCGAACAAAATGGATGAAAGCTTGCGTCGCCCTTTGAGCGTTAGCGGGTCTGTCGGTCCCAAGGCTTCGAACACCTTGAACAATTGCTGACGCGCGGCATCGTCGTTCCAGTCTCGGTCCCGGCGGAAAATTTCGAGAAGGTGCTCGATTCCCTCTTCCTGCTTGCCCGATGCGACGAGGGCCAAGGCCAGATCGTGCCGGGCCTGATGATCGTCTGGGTTCGCCTCCAGCGCTGCATTGAACTGGGCATGGTCATCCGCCGATCCGGCCTGTTCGGCCAAGGCGATCATTGAGCGCACCTGCGTCACCGATGGATCATCGGCCTTGTCTTCGGGGGCATAGCCGAGGGTCTCGCCTGCCCGTTCCAGATCGCCGGTGGCGACATAGCAACGGGCAAGGCCGGTTATGGCGCGCAGATTGTCTTTCGCTACGCCCATCACCTGCGCATAGATTTGTGCGGCTTCGGCGGCGGCATTCGCGGCCAGCTTTTCGTCGGCAACGTCAAGCGCTTCGGTAATCTGCGCTTCGGCATCCGAGGGACCAGCAGCGTCAGTCAGGCTTGTAACAAACCGCTCGATTTCACTCTGTGGTTGCGCGCCCATGAAGGCATCGACGGGGCGGCCGCCTGCAAAGCCGAAGACGGCGGGGATCGACTGTACCTGAAGCTGGCCTGCAATCTGTTGATGCTTGTCGATATCGATGCGGACCATCCGCACCTTGCCATTTGTGCGGGTAACAGCGGCTTCGAGTTGGGGACCGAGGGTCTTGCATGGGCCGCACCAAGGCGCCGTAAACTGGACGATGATGGGGGTCGTCTGCGACGCTTCGATCACGTCGGTCATGAAGCCTGCATCTGTCCCGTCGATTACCGGGGCATTCGCTTGCGCACCATGTTGTCCACCACCGAGTTCGAGCATCCTGTCACCTCGTAGAGTTTTGAAAAACCGGGGCGCTACGCCTCCAGCTCGTCAAAATTAATTTTGATCGCCTGATGGCCGCAGGCCTCGACGAACCGCATCAGGTCTGGCGACGAGATAGCAGTCGTTGCCTCATTGTGTAGGGGGTGGCAGTGAATAACATCATGCTGCAACAATGCGGCGTCGATTGCGAAGGTGACACGCGGCGCGTCACCCCGGTCGTTGATGAGGCAAAAAGTCGTTACAGCACCCGGAGTTACGCCCAAAGTTTCCAGCAATAATTCCGGTTTGCCAAAGCTGACGCGGGCCGATCCGATGGCTTTTTCGAGTGCCTTTAGGTTGATCTTGCGCGATTCGTCGCAGGTGACGAGGTACAATCGCCCCTTTTTGTCTTTCAGAAACAAATTCTTCGTGTGTCCACCGGGCAGGTCGCCCCGCAAGGCGCGACTCTCCTCGACCGTGAACAGCGCGGGATGCGTTACGGTGTTCGTCTCGATCCCAAGGCTGTCGAGAAAGGCGAACAGGTCGTCGGGGGTTGCGGGGTCAGCCATAGGTCAGTTCTCCATCGCCCGGATGGCATTGTGACGGATCAAAAGCGAGCGGGCCGATTCTGCGTGCAGATTCTCGACGATGCGACCATCGAGAACGGCAATGCCCTCGCCCTTGGCTTGCGCTTCCTCGAAAGCCTTGATCTGTGCCTTGGCGTGCTCGACGGCGGCATCATCGGGAGCAAAAGCGGTGTTGCACAGTTCGATTTGCGAGGGATGGATCAGGGTTTTGCCGTCAAATCCGAGAATGCGGCTCTGGGCGCAACGCTCTCGAAATCCTTCGGTGTCGCGAAACGCGTTATAGACACCGTCGATCGCGATCATGCCATAGGAACGCGCGACGAGCAGGCAATGGGTGAGCGCGGGAATCAGGGCGATACGATCCATGGTCTGCTGCGCGCGCAGATCTTCGGCAAGATCGTTCGTGCCCATGATAAAGGCCGTCAGCCGGGTGCTGGCCATGGCGACTTTTTCGGCATGAAGCACGCCGAGGGGTGTTTCCATCATTGCCCAAATCTGTGTGGAATCGGGTGCGCCGAGGTCATTCATCAACACGTCGATTTCTTCGATCATCCCCGCCGATTGCGCTTTGGGTATCAGAATAGCATCCGGCGCAGCGGCACAGGCGGCGCGCAGGTCTTCCATACCGTGATCCGTATCGAGACCATTGATGCGGATGGCGATTTCGCGTTTTCCATATCCGCCGGAGCGCACGGCATCCGTGACCAGATCGCGCGCGATTGCTTTCTCGCCCGGCGCGACGGCATCCTCCAGATCGAGGATCAGGGCATCGGCGGCCAGCCCTTTGGCCTTTTCCAGCGCCCGCGCATTGGAGCCGGGCATGTAAAGGACGCTGCGCCGTGGCCGGAACGGATCGAACATGATGGCTTTTCCCGAAATTTACACAGGGTTCCGACGCCTCTTAATCCGGTTTGGCGGAAGGGTCAAAGTGATCGGGATGCGCGCCGTCGTAATCCTGCATCGCATTTATGAAGGGTCGGACTTGCTGAACCGTTCTATCCCATACCGTGCCAAACCCCTGATTTCTGCATCATCAAGGATCATCGCGCTGAGATGCTGTGCCATGACAGGGGCCAGCGTCACGCCGCTATGCATCGTCGCGACCAGCAAACCGTCACAACCCGGCACGCGGCCCACCGCCGGATAGCCGTCCTGCGGGACGGGCCGGGCGGTGACCGTCGAATGCTCGAAGGTCAGGGAGACGCCCGCGAAGGCCGCTCTGGCATGGTCGAGCGTTCGTGTCTCCGTCTCGGCCCGTGCCTGGGGCGATGTTACGGGCGAACCGCCGAAATCCTCGCCCAAGATCAGCCGTCCGTCATCCATTTGCCAGACATGCAGATCGTCGCGGGTGAAAATGCGCTGAGACAAGCGGGGGGCGGGCGCCGTGCGCACCAGCAGACCCAAGGGGGCTTTCATCGGCAGGGCAATGTCAAGCGCGGCGAGTATCCCCGACGTTCCGCTTCCGGCGGCAACCACGACCCGCTCGGCGCTTATCCGACCGGCGGAGGTGTCCAGCCCGATAACCTGTCCGTTTGCCGTTGCAATGCCCTCTACCCCCACGCCCAACCGGCTCTCGGCCCCGAATGCGGCGGCGGCGTTCAGGAAGGCGTCGGCAATGCGGTCGGGATCGGCCACACCCTCCAGCGGCGCGTCGATGGCGATTTCCGGGGGATCGCTCAAGGCGGGTTCCATCGCCCGAATCCGCGCTTTCGACACCAGCCGCGCCGTATTGCCGCCCTCGTTGAGCGCCTTGGCAACGGCTTCGATCCGGTCGGGGGTTTCCCAGTTCAGCGCCCCGCCGATCCGCACCGGCAGACCCTCGATCTCCTGCATCAACCCGCGCCATAACCCCATTGATTCGAGCCGCAGGGCGAAATAATGCGCGTCATCCGGTTGATGCGCGTTGATCCATGCAAAGGAGCCGCGCGTGGCCCGGTTCGCCGGAATGTTCTCATCCACGACCGTCACCCGCGCCCCGCGTCGGGCGAGGGTATAGGCGAGGGCGGCACCGATGATGCCGGAACCGATGATGGCGGTATGCGGGGCGGGCGATCTCATGACGCGACTATCCGCGATCCATTCGGCGAATGCCATATCGATTCAGTCCCGCCCAGTTGATTTCCCCCGCCGAACCCCGTACCGGAACCCCCGTACAGCGCAAGGAGCGGCGATGACCATACATCTGCACCACGGCGACCTTCCCGATGGCCTAGACCTTGGCCCGACAGTCGCGATCGACACCGAAACGATGGGCCTGATACCGCATAGGGATCGGCTTTGCGTGATCCAGCTTTCGAAGGGCGATGGAGACGCGCATCTGGTAAAATACGAGCCGGGGGTGCCCAAATCCCCCAATCTCGTGAAGGTGCTGACCGATCCGACGGTCCTGAAGCTTTTCCATTTCGGGCGGTTTGATATTGCCGTGATGGCGCGGGCCTTTGGCGTGACCACGGCACCCGTCTATTGCACAAAGATCGCGTCGAAACTGGTGCGCACCTATACCGACCGCCATGGCCTAAAAGACCTGTGCCGCGAGTTGATCGGTGTCGATCTGTCGAAGCAACAGCAAAGCTCCGACTGGGGCGCGCCCGAACTGACACCCGAACAGCAGGCCTATGCGGCGAGCGACGTCTTGCATCTGCATCGCCTGAAATTCGAGCTGGACAAGCGCCTTGCGCGGGAGGGGCGTACCGAGATGGCCGCGGCTTGCTTCCATTTCCTGCCCAACCGCGCAATTCTCGATCTGGTCGGCTGGCCCGAACAAGACATCTTCGCGCATTGAGACATGGAAAAATCCGGTAAATCGGTCATCGAGATCGGGCGGCGTGTCATCGAGATTGAAGCGGATGCGCTCCATGCTCTTGCGCAGGGACTGGATGAGCGTTTCGAGCGCGCCGTCGATCTGTTGGTCAAGGCGAAAGGCCGGGTCATCGTTTCCGGCATGGGCAAAAGCGGTCATGTCGCGCGCAAGATCGCCGCGACACTGGCCTCGACCGGCACCCCGGCGCAATTCGTCCATCCGGCGGAGGCCAGCCATGGCGATCTTGGGATGGTCACCGCCGATGACGTGGCGCTGGTCCTGTCCAATTCGGGCGAAACGCCGGAATTGTCGGATCTTATCGCCCATACGCGGCGGAACGGGATTCCCCTGATTGCCATCGCGTCAAACTCTGACAGCACGCTGATGCGTGCCGCTGATATCGGTCTGCCATTGCCCAAGGCACCCGAAGCCTGCCCCATGGGCCTCGCGCCGACCACCTCGACCACCTCGACCCTTGCGCTGGGGGATGCCATCGCCGTCGCCCTGATCGACCGGCGGAATTTCCAGCCGCAAAACTTTCGCATGCTTCATCCCGGCGGCTCCCTTGGCTCGCGCCTTTTGACGGTCGGTCAGGTGATGCACAAAGGGGCGGACCTGCCGCTGATCGTCGCGGATACGCCGATGCTGGATGCGATGCTGACCATTTCGGGCAAGGCATTTGGCCTTGCCGGGGTTGTGGATGGGGAAGGGCGTCTCGAAGGTGTGATCTCCGATGGAGACCTGCGCCGTAATATCGCCCATCTTGGAGAGCGAACTGCACGGCAGATTATGTCGCCTGACCCGAAATCCATCGGTCCCTCGGCGACGCTCGGCGAGGCACTCGACGTCATGAACAAACATGCGATCACGGCCCTTTTCGTTTTTGCAGAGGATGCCCCGCGTCCTGCATCGCCTTTGGGCTTGATCCATATCCACGATTGCCTTCGCCTAGGCAAACCCTGATGATGGACGGGCCAGATACGCCCGATGGCCCACGCCGGGTAAGACGGCCCCGCCGTTCGCTCTGGCTGGCGGCGGCTTTTGCCTTTATCGCCTGCTTGCCCTTTGTGGCGGTGTTCACCCGTACGGGCACGCAATCGGTGGAGCCGCTGCTGCTCACCGATGCCGATCAAAAATCCCTGCGCGATGGATTGCGCATGATCTCGCCCAGCTTTTCGGGCCGGACCGAGGATGGCGAACCCTATACCGTGACCGCTGACTGGGCCTTGCCCAATGGTCCAAAGCCGACTCGCATTACGCTGAACCGCATTACCGCCACCATTGTCACCAAGGATGGGCGCGAGGCCACGATCACCGCCGCCCGTGGCGTGTTCTTTCCAAATCGGGAATATCTGCGATTATCGGACGGGGTGGTCGCGCGTACTTCTGACGGGTATACGATGCAGACCCCGATGGCCGAAATCGATCTTGGGGCGCGTATGCTCGATGCGGTAGAGACCATCGAAGCCGAAGGACCACGCGGTTCCATTCGTGCAGATACCGTGAAAGCGATGGAAACGGGCGGACGGGCCGTTATCTTTCGTGGTAACGTTCGGGTTGTCTTCACACCGGAAACCGTGTCACGTCCAACAAGTGATTAACGAAACGCCAACTAGCAACAGGATCGTCGCCATGAAGCGTCTTGCCCGCACCGCTCTTTCGTCGCTCGCTTTGCCGGTCCTGCTCTGGGGCAGCATGGCTCTGGCTCAATCGTCCGGTGCGCTCGGTGGGTTCAAGGTCGACAGTTCGCTTCCTATTGAAATCTCCGCCGACTCGCTTGAGGTGCGTCAGGAACAGCAAACGGCTGTTTTTACCGGCTCGGTCGATGCGCGACAGGGCGAGGTGCGAATGCAGGCGCAGCAATTGATCGTTACCTACGATCCTGATTCCGAGGCCGAGGGGCAGGCGGGCGCGATTCGCAAGGTGCGGGCCGAAGGCACGGTTTTTGTCTCCAGCCCTGAAGGCGCGGCGGAGGGCAACTGGGCCGATTACGATGTGGCATCGGGCACCATCACGATGGGCGATACCGTGACGCTGACCCAAGGCACCGAGAATGTTCTGGCGGGAGGGCGACTCTCCATCAATCTCAATACTGGCTTTGCCCGGATCGATTCGGGCGGTGTGCGCGCCGATGGCACGCGCGAGCGCGTCAGTGGCATCTTTTATCCCTCGTCCAACCAGTGACCGTTTGCCATTCGTTTATTCCGGTTCACGGCATGGTAAGGCGCTTGAGCGTATCCTCGCGGGTGTCCGATGAGGTCTGTGATGACGGATAAGCGACCTGAGTTACGCCTCGCATCGAACCGCGCGGGATTGGTCGTAGACCGCATCGGCAAAAGCTACCGGCGGCGTCCGGTCGTGCGCGGCGTCTCTCTGACGCTGGGTCGCGGCGAAGTCGTCGGGCTATTGGGACCGAACGGTGCGGGGAAGACGACATGCTTTTACATGATCACCGGGTTAATCCCCGCCGATTACGGCACCATCACGCTGGATGGGCAGGATGTTACCGCGCTGCCGATGCATCGGCGGGCGCGTCTGGGGGTCGGCTATTTGCCTCAGGAAGCGTCGATCTTTCGCGGATTGACCGTCGAGGAAAACATCACGGCGGTTCTGGAATTGGTCGAGACGCAACGCTCCAAACGTCAGCACAAGCTCGATTCCCTGCTGGGGGAATTCTCGATTACGCATCTGCGCCGTACACCCGCGCTGGCACTGTCCGGCGGCGAGCGGCGGCGAGTCGAGATTGCCCGTGCGCTGGCTACAGACCCCGATTTCATCCTGTTGGACGAACCCTTTGCGGGGGTCGATCCGATTGCGGTCGGGGATATTCGCGGTCTCGTATCCCATTTGCGCGAACGGGGCATGGGGGTCTTGATTACGGATCACAATGTGCGAGAAACACTCTCGATCATCGATCGGGCATATATCTTGCACGACGGGCATGTCTTGAAGCAGGGTACACCACAAGACATCGTCGGAGACGAGGATGTTCGCCGGGTCTATTTGGGAGACGGGTTCCGGCTGTAACCGAAGCTATTGGACAAAGGGGGGTCTGACCGATGTCTATGGGTATAGGCCTTCAGATTCGCCAGTCTCAGTCACTGGTGATGACGCCGCAATTGCAGCAGGCCATCAAGCTGTTGCAGATGTCGAATCTCGATCTGACCGATTACGTCGCGCAGGAAATCGAGAGCAACCCGCTGCTCGAAGCGGCATCCCAAGTTCCCGACGAACGCCGTGAGCGGCCCGATGACGTGGCCGAAAAACCGGAAAAAACCGCGTCCACCGACGATCTTTCCACCACGATGCGCGAGGATAATCTATCCCGTGCGGAGGAAACCTTCGATACCGGCATGGAAAATGTCTATGCCGACGAATCCCATGCCGACCGACAGGCCGAGGGTGCCGCGGCGATGACCGAGGCCGCCGGACCGGGGGGTGATGAGGCCTCTGGCTGGGCCAGCATGGGCAAGAGCGGGGGGGGCGGCTTCGATTCTCCCGAATACGATCTCGAAGGGGTGGTGGCATCCGAGGTTTCGCTCCGGGATCACCTTTTGGAGCAGATCGGCATGACCGTCGCTCCTCACCGCATACGCGCCATCGCCGCTTATCTCGTCGAATATATCGATGATGTGGGCTATATGCGCGCCGATGAGGCAACCATAGCGGAGCGCCTTGGGGCCAATCCAAAAGACATCGAAGCGGGCCTCGCCATCGTTCAGGGCTGTGATCCCTCCGGGGTCGGGGCGCGCAATCTTGCGGAATGTCTGAAACTTCAGTTGCGCGACCGTAACCGGCTCGATCCGGCCATAGGATGCTTGCTCGATAATCTCGAATTGCTGGCGCAGGCGAAGATACCCGCGCTGATGAAGCTATGCGGTGTCGGACAGGAAGACATGCGCGAGATGATCGAGGAGGTGCGCGCTCTCGATCCCAAACCCGGCGCGCGGTTCCATTCGGAAATCGCGCAGACGATGATTCCCGACGTCTTCGTGCGCCGGAACGCGATGGGCGGCTGGAATGTCGAGTTGAACACCGATACGCTGCCCAGAGTGCTGGTCAATGAGCGCTATGCATCGGAGATTTCTGAGGGGGGCGCGACGGTCAAGGCATATCTCAACGACTGTATGCAAAGCGCGAATTGGCTTGCCAAAAGCCTCGATCAGCGTGCCCGAACCATCCTGCGCGTCTCCAGCGAGATCGTGCGTCAGCAGGATGGCTTTTTCGAATACGGTATCGAGCAGTTGCGACCACTCAACCTCAAGACGGTGGCCGATGCCATCGATATGCACGAATCCACCGTTAGCCGCGTGACCTCGAACAAGTATATCTCCACCACGCGCGGCGTTTTCGAGCTGAAGTTCTTTTTCACGGCCGCGATCGGGGCGATCGGTGGCGGCGATTCCTATTCGGCCGAAAGCGTACGCTTTATGATCAAGAAAATGATCGACGAGGAAACAACCGATGCGGTGCTCTCGGATGATCGCATTGTGAAAATTTTGCGTGAAGACGGTATCGATATCGCCAGAAGAACTGTCGCCAAGTATCGAGAATCAATGGATATTCCATCGTCAGTACAACGTCGTAGACGCAAGGCCGGGTCGGGCCTTTAGTGGCGTATTGTAACATTCTGACATTGACTTTCCCGCTTTAAGTTGTGTAGTTTGAACAACGGGAGAACATCTGTGGTCCCGAATAAGCTAAGGCATTGATTGCACATGAAAATTGAAGTCAACGGAAAGCAAATCGACATCGGTGACGCTCTGCGTGGCCATGTTGTCGAAGAACTGACCGCAGCGATGGACAAATATGCGGAACGTCCAACTGATGCGACCGTGACCTTCACGCGAGACAGGCACGAGTTTAAATGCGAATGCTCAGCTCATCTGAGTACTGGCATGAAAGCTCAGGCTTCCGGTCGGGCGACTGACATCTATGCGGCCTTCGATATGGCCAATGAGCGACTCGCCAAACAGTTGCGCCGCTACAAGCGCCGACTCAAGAATCACCACCGGGCGCGGACCACTCCGGTCGAAAGCTTCGGTGCGTCCTCTTTCGTCATCGAAGCGGATGCACCCGATGTGGAGGATGCCTCCGAATCCCTCCAGCCCGTCATCATTGCCGAGGCCAAGACCAGCATTCCTGTCCTGAGCGTTGGCGAGGCTGTTCTCCAGATGGAAATCGGCGAAGATCCCATCCTGATGTTCCGAAACGAGCGGAACAACGAAATCGGTGTCGTCTACCGCCGGGATGATGGTAATGTCGGTTGGATAGAACCGACGGCATAATTTCGAGCTAGCGACCTAACGAGATGTTAACGGCACTTCCCCAGTAGTCGGGTGCCGGATGGATGAGGTTTTTTTCATGTCTGTTGAAGGTCTTCTAGCGGCCGATGCTGTGCTCTCTGATTTGAAGGCAACCAGCAAAAAGCATCTCCTGCAGGAACTCGCAGGCCGTGCGGCTGCTTTGTGCTCTCTCGATGAGCGCACTATTTTCGATGCGCTGTTGGAACGTGAACGGCTTGGGGCCACGAGCGTCGGCAATGGCGTCGCGATTCCCCATGCCCGTCTTCCTGAGATCGATACGGTATACGGCATCTTTGCGCGTTTGGCGCAGCCGATCGATTACGATGCCGCCGATGACGAGCCAGTGGACCTCGTCTTTCTCCTACTTGCCCCGGAAAGCGCGAATAATCAGCATCTGCGCGCCCTCGCCAAGATTTCGCGCCTGCTCAAGCGCCCGGAAATCCGTGCCAGCCTACGCGGTGCCGACGGGTCCGAGGCATTGTATTCGATGCTCACGGAAGTTCATCGCCGCGCGGCGTAATCTTTTCGGCGGGGCACTACCGGGCAGGCCATTCCATAATTGGTCCCGCTTGCGTGACTTGATTGACGACCCGTTAAAATCTCTCCTAATGTTCTCTCGTGCTGGAAAGGGTATCGATTCCCGACCATTCCGCAGGAGGACGATGAGTGAACGACGGCAAAGCGTTACCCGAAGACCTCAATTCCTTTCCAAAACTTGTGGAGCGAAACGCGCGTCTGTTCGCCTCCCGCCCGGCCTATCGCGAGAAAGAGTTCGGTATCTGGCAAAGCTGGACCTGGGGCGAGGCGCGCGATGCCATTGAGGCGATTGCCCGCGGCTTTATCTCCATGGGCTTGGCCAAGGGTGATCATATCGCGATTGTTGGACGCAACCGCCCCTATTTCTATTGGTCCATGCTGGCGGCGCAATATGCAGGCGCGATTCCGGTGCCTGTCTATCAGGATTCGGTGGCCGATGAGATGGCCTATGTCCTCGACCATTGCGGCGCGCGGTTCGCCGTGGTTCAGGATCAAGAGCAGGTCGACAAGCTCAATGAAGTGGCGGATCGCCTGACATCGCTGGAGCGTATCGTCTATATCGATCCACGGGGTCTGCGCCGCTATGACCATGGCAACCTGATTTCCCTTGCCGATATTCGACAGACGGGCGAGGAGCGCAGGGCCGAGACCGAGGGCGAATTGAAAGCCCGCATCGATTCTGCCCAGCACGATGACACCTGCATCATCCTCTATACCTCCGGCACGACCGGGCGACCCAAGGGCGTTGTCCTAACAAATGCGAATGTGTTGATCACGGCGAAAAATTCCTGCGGATTCGACGCCTTGACCGAGAAAGAAGACGTTCTCGCCTATCTGCCGATGGCTTGGGTGGGCGATTACGTGTTCTCGATGGCGCAGGCATGTTGGGCAGGGTTCTGCGTCAATTGCCCCGAAAGCGCGGAGACGATGCAGACCGATCTCAAGGAAATCGGCCCGACTTATTTCTTTGCGCCGCCGCGTTTTTTCGAAGGTTTGCTCACCTCCATCATGATCCGCATGGAGGATGCCAGCCCGTTCAAACGCCGCCTCTTTCAAAAATATATCGAGCATGCCAAGCGCGTCGGTCCGGCCCTGCTCGATGGCAAGGAGGTCAGCGCGAGCGATCGACTGACCTACAAGATCGGCCAAGCGCTCGTCTATGGACCATTGCTCAATGCCACAGGTCTCAGCCGCGTGCGCGTCGGGTATACGGCGGGAGAGGCCATCGGCCCGGAAATCTTCGAGTTTTACCGCTCGCTTGGGATCAATCTCAAGCAGCTATACGGGCAAACCGAAGGCACGATCTACATCACCCAGCAACCCGATGGCGAGGTTAGCGCGGATACCGTCGGTGTGCCCAGTCCTGATGTCGAGGTCAGGATCGGTGAGACAGGCGAGGTGTTCTACCGCTCTCCCGGCACTTTCCGCGAGTATTACAAGAACCCTGAAAGTACCGCCGAGACCAAGGATGCGGAAGGATGGGTCGCCACGGGTGATGCCGGATTCTTCGAGCCGGATAGCGGCCATCTGAGGATTATCGACCGTGCGAAAGATGTGGGAAAGTTGACCGATGGGGCGATGTTTGCGCCCAAATATGTCGAGAACAAACTGAAATTCTACCCCAATATTCTTGAGGCCGTCGCCTTTGGTCATGAGCGCGATTATTGTACGGCCTTTATCAATATCGATCTTACGGCGGTCGGCAACTGGGCAGAACGCAATAATATCGCCTATGCTTCCTATCAGGAACTTGCCGGGCATCCCCGCGTCTATGCCACGATTCAGGAGCATGTCGAGGAGGCTAATCGCTCGATTGCGCAGGATGCGCTGTTATCCCATTGTCAGATTCGGCGTTTTCTCGTGCTGCATAAGGAACTTGATGCCGATGACGGCGAGTTGACCCGCACCCGAAAGGTGCGCCGCCGGATCATTGCCGAGAAATACGAGCCGCTGATGACCGCGCTGTATGACGGCTCCGACAGCGTTTATATCGAAACGGAAGTCACCTACGAGGATGGCCGCAAGGGCGCGATCAAGGCCACCCTCGAAATCCGCGATGCGGCGGTCGTGACCCCCGATGCGCAGAAGGTAGCCGCCGAATGAGTGCCGTCACCGCTGAACCCTACACCACCGCCGATGGCCGCAAAATTGGCGGTGTGGTGATGGAAATGCGCCATATCACACTGCGATTTGGCGGCGTCACCGCAATCAAGGACATTTCCTTTGATATCCGCGAGGGCGAGGTCCGCGCGATCATCGGGCCGAACGGGGCGGGCAAATCGTCGATGCTCAATGTCATCAACGGCTTCTATCATCCTCAGGAGGGCGAGGTCTGGTTTCGGGGCGAAAAGCGCGGGCCGATGAAGCCCTATCAGATCGCGCGACAGGGCATCGCCCGTACCTTCCAGAACATCGCGTTATTCAAGGGCATGTCGACCCTCGATAACATCATGACCGGCCGCCTGATCCATATGAATACCGGCATGATCTCTCAGGCAATCTGGAAGGGCAAGGCGGAGGCCGAGGAGATCGAGAACCGCGAACGGGTCGAGAAGATCATCGATTTTCTGGAGATTCAGAACATCCGCAAGGCCCCGGTCGGCAGCTTGCCCTATGGCCTGCAAAAACGGGTCGAGCTGGGCCGGGCGCTGGCCTCGGACCCTGAACTGCTGTTGCTCGATGAGCCGATGGCTGGGATGAATGTTGAGGAAAAGGAGGATATGAGCCGCTTTATCCTCGACGTGAACGATGAATTTGGCACCACCATCGCCTTGATCGAGCATGATATGGGGGTCGTGATGGATATCTCCGACCGCGTTGTCGTGATGGATTACGGCGCGAAGATCGGTGATGGCACACCCGATGAGGTGCGCCAGAATCAAAAGGTGATCGATGCGTATCTGGGGGTGAGCCATGACTGATCGCCTGCGGTCTCCACGGTCAACCCTGTCGCGAATGATCGGAGGCGCCCATGCCCGCTGAATTCTGGTACGGTGTCGAGGTTCTGCTGAACGGCCTGATGGCCGGGGTTATGTATTCCCTCGTCGCGCTCGGTTTCGTCCTGATTTTCAAGGCATCGGGCATCTTCAACTATGCTCAAGGGGTCATGGCGCTGTTTGCGGCGCAAACGTTGGTGGGTATCCAGACCGGATTGGTGCCGTTCTCGCATATGATCAATGCCATGTTCGGGACCAAGATCCATCATTTCGGCTGGAACGTGCCGACATTCGCGGCGATTCTGCTCACGATTGGTGTGATGGTCTTGTTTGCGATCATCGTGGAAAAGCTGATCCTCAAGCATCTCGTCAACCAAGAACCGATCATCCTGTTCATGGCGACCATCGGCCTCGCCTATTTCTTGGAGGGGTTCGGCGATCTGATGTGGGGGGCCGAGATCAAAAAGCTGGATGTGGGCATTCCCCAGGGCGGCAATGTCTGGGTCGAGGAGAGCACGGCCTTTCTGGGTGGCGATGATTTCTACGGCTTTTATCTCGATACGCTCGATATTTATGCAACCGTGATCGCCATCGTGCTGGTCGCATCTCTGGTTCTGTTTTCGCAATATACGAAGACGGGCCGGGCGCTGCGTGCGGTGGCGGATGACCATCAGGCGGCCCTGTCGGTCGGCATTTCACTGCGCACGATCTGGGTGATCGTCTGGTCCATTGCCGGATTCGTTGCCTTGGTTGCCGGGGTCATGTGGGGCGCGAAATCGGGGGTACAGTTCTCGCTATCCCTGATCGCGCTCAAGGCGTTGCCGGTGCTGATGCTCGGTGGTTTTACATCGATCCCCGGTGCCATCATCGGCGGGTTGATCATCGGCGTGGGCGAGAAGATGTTCGAGTTTCTGATCGGTGCGCCCTTCCTTGGCGGGGCGACGGAGAACTGGTTTGCGTATATGCTGGCGCTGATCTTCCTGATCTTCCGTCCACAAGGCCTGTTCGGCGAAAAAATCATCGAGAGGGTCTGACACATGATTTACCGCGAAGTCGGCGACTTTAAGACAACCTATCGGGATGATGGGCAGACCTTTCCGATCCATTTTGACCGGATGCGCTATTACGTGGTGCTTTTGGTCGCGTTCTGTGTCGTGCCCTTTATCGTCAACGATTACTGGACGAATGCGGTCCTGCTGCCCTTTCTGATCTATGCTATCGCGGCGATCGGGCTGAATATCCTGACCGGATACTGCGGACAGGTATCGCTCGGCACGGGCGGATTCATGGCGGTGGGGGCCTATGCCTGCTACAAGCTGATGACGTCGTTTCCGGACCTGAATATCTTTTTCTGCGTCCTGTTATCGGGCGCGATCACGGCGCTGGTCGGCATGCTGTTTGGCCTGCCGTCGCTCAGGATCAAGGGGTTCTACCTTGCTGTGGCGACACTGGCTGCGCAGTTCTTTCTCGTCTGGATGTTCAACAAGGTGTCGTGGTTCTACAACTACTCCGCTTCGGGCCAGATCAACGCGCCCGAACGCACGCTTCTCGGCTACAAGATCACGGGGGCGGAGACTTCCGCGCCGGTCACCTATCTGTTCTGCCTTGTCCTTGTGGTCATCCTCGCGATCATTGCGCGCAATCTGACGCGGGGGCATCTGGGGCGGTCATGGATGGCGATCCGGGATATGGATATCGCCGCCGAGATCATCGGGGTGAACCCACTCAAGGCCAAGCTGACGGCTTTTGGCATCTCGTCTTTCTATATCGGCGTGGCGGGGGCGTTGCTGTTCTCGGTCTATCTCGGCGCGGTCGAGGTGGGCGAGGTGTTCGGCATCCAGAAATCCTTCCTCGTCCTGTTTATGATCATCATCGGTGGTCTGGGATCGATCTTCGGCTCCTTTGCCGGGGCAGCCTTTATGGTGCTCTTGCCGGTATTGCTGAAGAATGTGCTGGTCGGGATGCTGGGATGGCCGACGGATATTGCGACCCATCTGGAATTCGCGATCGTCGGTCTGTTGATCGTCGTGTTTCTGATCCTGGAGCCGCACGGCCTCGCGCAGCTTTGGCGCATCATCAAGGAAAAGCTGCGCCTTTGGCCATTTCCGCATTAAGCTTGCCATATTCGATGCGTTTTGCGCCCCAATAGGGGCCGCATTGACCGACTACTGATAAAAAGACGAAACAGGGAGAGACCCAATGAAAATGAAGACTTTTACCGCCATCGCGCTCGCCGTGACGATGGCCGCTCCGCCAGCCTTTGCGGATCTTGTATTCCCGTCGCTCAGCTATCGCACCGGTCCCTATGCCGCGAATGGCATTCCCTTTGCTGATGGCTACGAGGATTATTTCAAGCTGATCAACGCCCGCGATGGCGGCATCGGCGGCGAGATGGTCAAGGTGATCGAATGCGAGACCGGCTATAACACCGAAAAAGGCGTCGAATGCTATGAGTCGACCAAGGGCGAGGGTGCGCTGGTCTATCAGCCGCTATCGACCGGCATCACGTATCAGTTGATCCCGAAATCGGCGGCCGATGGCATTCCATTGCACACGATGGGCTATGGCCGTACCTCGGCGGCGAATGGTAAGGTGTTCAACACCGTGTTCAACTACCCGGCCAATTACTGGAACGGGGCCTCGGCGGTGGTGAACCATTTGCTCGAAATCAATGACGGCGATATCAAGGGCAAGACCCTTGCGCTCGTCTATCACAACTCCGCCTATGGCAAGGAGCCGATCCGGACACGGGAGGAGCTGTCGAAAAAGCACGGCTTTGAGCTGACCCTGTTGCCGGTCGATCATCCCGGTCAGGAGCAGAAATCCCAATGGCTCCAGATTCGCCGTGAAAAGCCCGATTACGTGACGATGTGGGGCTGGGGCGTGATGAACGCAACGGCGATTCAGGAAGCGGCCAATATTCGCTATCCGATGGAAAATTTCATCGGCGTGTGGTGGTCCGGCTCCGAAAACGACGTGAAGCCGGTCGGCGATAAGGCCGATGGGTACAAGGCGTTGAACTTCCACGGCGTTGGCGACGATTACCCGCTCTATGACGACCTGAAGAAATATGTCTATGACGAGGGCAATGCCACCGGCGCGGGCGATCAGAAGGGCACGGTCCTCTATAACCGGGGCATGTATGCCGCGATGCTCGCTGTCGAAGCCGCCAAGAAGGCACAGGAAATTCACGGTGTCTCCGACATCACGCCGCAGCAGATGCGCGACGGGATGGAAGCGCTGGAAATCACTGAAGACCTGATGACCGAACTCGGCATGCCCGGTTTTGGCCCGAGCTTTAAGGTCTCCTGCGAAAACCATGGCGGCCCCGGCCTTGCGTCGGTCAACCAATGGGATGCGAAAGCAGGCCAGTGGAAGCAGATTACCGATTACAGCGAAAGCGATATGGATGTGATCGGCGCGCTGATCGAAGAAGATTCCGCCGCCTATGCGAAGGAAAGCAACGTCGAAGAAGCGTGTAGCTAAAACATAACACGCCCGATTAAAACCAAGACCTGTTCCGGCCATGTGCCGGGGCGGGTCATCCCGGAAACTGGAGTCCGTTCATGACCGATGCCCCCTTGACGACCGCAGCGGAGCCAGCCCCCGAAGAAGCGTTGCTGGAAGTCAGCAATATCGAGGTGATCTACAACCACGTGATTCTCGTGCTGAAAGGCGTTAGTCTCGCGGTCCCCAAGGGTGGAATTACCGCGCTTTTGGGTGGCAATGGCGCGGGAAAGACGACGACGCTCAAGGCGGTTTCGAACCTGCTGCATTCGGAGCGGGGCGAGGTGACAAAAGGCTCAATCCGGTATCGTGGCGAATCCACCGCCGCGCTCATGCCCGCTGATCTGGTCAAAATGGGCGTTATTCAGGTGATGGAGGGCCGTCACTGCTTCGAACACCTGACCATCGAAGAAAACCTGATGACCGGAGCCTATACGCGCGGCGACGGGCGCGCGAAGGTCGCCCGCGATCTGGAGATGGTCTATACGTATTTCCCTCGTCTCAAGGAACGCCGCAAGTCTCAGGCGGGCTATACATCGGGCGGCGAGCAACAGATGTGCGCCATTGGCCGGGCGCTTATGTCGCGCCCCGAAACCGTACTGCTCGACGAGCCATCCATGGGCCTCGCGCCGCAACTGGTCGAGGAAATCTTTGGAATCGTGAAGGATCTCAATGAAAAGGAGAATGTCACGTTTCTGCTTGCCGAACAAAATACCAATGTCGCATTGCGCTTCGCGCATTACGGGTACATTCTGGAATCCGGTCGTGTCGTAATGGACGGACCTGCCGCTGATCTGCGCGAAAACCCGGATGTGAAAGAGTTTTATCTGGGTATGTCTGACGAGGGGCGGAAATCTTATCGCAATGTCCGCTCCTATCGCCGCCGAAAGCGCTGGCTGGGATAACGCGTCGCGAGGACTGGCCCTGTTGATCTGTTTCTGCAAGGAGAATCCCGATGCACTTCAGAAAACCCGTTAATCTTCTCTCGGCTGCGGCGCTTGCGCTAGTGATCGGTGCGACCGCACCGGCATGGGCCGATACCCCATCCGATACGCTGGTAATCGCTGACAAGATCGATGATATCGTCTCGATCGATCCGGCAGAATCCTTCGAATTCTCCGGCAATGACATGCTTAACAATGTCTACGATACGCTCGTGGAATTGGACCCTTCCAATCTTGGCCCGCTGGTGCCGGGGCTTGCGACGGAATGGTCATTGGCCGAAGACGAGGTGACCTACACGTTCAAAATCCGCGAGGGCGTGACCTTTCATTCCGGCAACCCCTTGACGGCGGAGGATGCCGCGTGGTCGCTGCAACGCGCCGTGATCCTCGACAAGACGCCGTCTTTTATTCTCGATCAGTTCGGCTTTACCGCCGAGAATGTGGCCGAGAAGATCAAGGCAACGGGCACGCATGAGCTGACCATCGTAACCGACAAGCCCTATGCGCCATCGTTCTTCTACAACTGTCTTACGGCGGTCGTGGCCTCCATCGTCGATAAGAAAGAGGCGATGAGCCACGAGACGGATGGCGATATGGGCTATGAATGGCTCAAGACGAATACCGCCGGGTCGGGCGCCTATAAACTGCGCGATTTCAAGCCGTCGGATCGCTATGTCCTCGATCGTGCGAGTGACGATTACTGGCGCGGCGATGTGCCGATGAAGCGTATCTTCGTCCGCCATGTTCCCGAACCCTCGACACAGCGCCTGCTGCTGGAGCGCGGCGATATCGATGTGGCGCGCAAGCTGACCACCGTGGATATTGCCGGGATCGAGGGCAATGAGGACATTACGGTCAATGACGAGGTGCGCGGCCGCCTCATGTATGTCGCGATGAACCAAAAGGTCGAGCCGCTGAACAATCCCAAAGTGGTCGAAGCGATCAAGCACTTGATCGATTACGAGGGCATGGCCGGTAGTTTTCTCAAGGGTCAGTATACGGTACATCAGGCGTTTTTGCCCGATGGATTTCTCGGTGCGCTGACTGAAAAGCCTTACAGCTTCGACGTGGCGAAGGCCAAAGCCCTGCTTGATGAGGCGGGGGTCGGCGATATTTCGCTGCGCATCTTTGTGCGGAACGATCAGGATCGGCTGGAAATGGCGCAATCCTTCCAGAATACGCTGGCCCAAGCGGGGATTGCGGCAGAGCTTCGCACGGGAACCGGCAAGGAAATTCTGGGCGAATACCGGGCGCGCAAGCATGACATCTATCTG
Source organism: uncultured Neomegalonema sp. (assembly GCA_938008165.1). Taxonomy (GTDB): domain Bacteria; phylum Pseudomonadota; class Alphaproteobacteria; order Rhodobacterales; family Rhodobacteraceae; genus JAHDDY01. The sequence continues at coordinate 111,657 of CALLLP010000001.1, forward strand.
GGTGCGTGGGGACCGGATTACCCCGATCCGCATACGAATGCCGACACCTTTGCCCGCAATCCCGATAACTCGGATGAGGGAAAGCATACTGGCATTTTGGCTTGGCGGAACGCATGGCCAGCGGTGGAGGTCAATGACATGACCAATGCGGCGGTACTGGAAAAAGACACGGCGAAACGCGAGGCGATGTATCTGGAAATCCAGCGTATCCACCAGAAATCCTCGCCCTTTGCGCCGATGTTCCAAGCGATTCAACAAGTTGCCATGCGCAACAATGTTGCGAATTTCTCGCAAGGCGGATCGATCCATTCGGCGTTCTACTGGCCTACGACGAAATGATCTGACCGATCGAAACGGTCCCTTCGGGGGCCGTTTTTTATTGCGGAGACACGCATGATCCGCCCCGGTCCCATCCTTGCTGTTCTGATGATCGGTGTGCTCTGGGGGGTAAACTGGCCGGTGGTGAAGGTCATCCTGACCGATATTCCGCCCTTTACCCTGCGCGGCGTCGCCTTTCCGTTGGCGGCCCTTGGCCTTGCCATCGGGGCGAAGGGGGCGGGGTATCGCCTCTATGTACCGAGGCATGAACGCGTTGCGCTGTGCGGGGCCGGATTGTTTCTCGTCTTTGGGTTCAATGTCCTTGCGACCTTCGGTCAGGTGCTTGTCGAGACATCGAAAGCGGCGATCATCGCCTATACGATGCCTGCCCTTACCGCGCTGCTGGCCGTGATTTTCCTGCGGGAGCGGATCGGGGCGCGCCTGATTGCGGCATTGATGATGGGCATGGCGGGGCTTGGTCTGCTCGCTTCGGAGGATATGGCCGCTCTGCGCGCCGAGCCGCTGGGACCGATGATCACGCTGGCGGCGGCGCTGTCTTGGGCGATTGGCAATGTCGCGTTGAAAGCGCGGGATTGGGAGACACCGCCTCTGGTGCTGAGCGTGTGGTTCTTCGTTTTGTCGGCGGTGCTGGTCTGGCCCTTTGTCATCGTATTCGAGCCGCCATGGACACAGACCTGGCCTGAGGGCCGCAGTATCGCGCTGATGGCGTATCATATCCTTGGACCGATGATTGTGTGCTATTTCGTCTGGACCGTCGTGATCGCTCGATTGCCTGCGACGGTGGCGGCGATCTCGGTCTTGACCGCGCCAGTGATGGGGGTGGTCTCGGCGGTCTGGTTTCTGGGCGATCCGCTGACATGGCAAAAGGTCACCTCGCTCGCGATGATTGTCCTGTCCATCGGTTTGACGTTGTCGCCGATGAAGACGCGGTGATCGGGTTTCCGGCCTTTCCTTGGTCCGGGTGCCTCGATAGGGTCGATGAAACGGTATCTTGAATCGGATTGTGCATGGCTTCGATCGATCCCAGCCTTTCGCCCCATGCCGAGGCCGATGGTCCCCGCCGGGGCGAGCGCATCCTCGCCTTTGCAAAGAGCGCCGCCAAGCTGATTGCCACATTGCTCGTGACCGTTCTGGGCCTGCTGGCGATTACCTTCATCATCGGGCGAGTCGTGCCGATCGATCCGGTGCTGGCGGTGCTGGGCGAGCGCGCGACCGCTGAACAGGCCGAAGCGGCCCGCGAAGCGATGGGGCTGAACGAGCCGCTATGGGTTCAATTCGCACTTTATGTCCGCGATGCGGCGCAAGGGGATTTCGGCAAATCGCTGCTGACCGCCCGCCCGGTGATCGAGGATATTGCGCGTGTCTTTCCGGCGACGCTGGAGCTGGCCACGATTGCGACGATTATCGGGGTCGTGCTGGGGATTCCGGCGGGGGTGCTGGCGGCGACCAAACCGGGCAGTTGGGTCGATCAACTCGTGCGCCTGATCGGTTTGATGGGATATTCGATGCCGATCTTCTGGCTTGGGCTGATGGGATTGTTGATCTTCTATGGCAATCTCGGATGGGTCGGGGGGCCGGGGCGTCTCGATACCAGTTATGAATTCATCTATGATCTGGATGTGCCACAGCGTACCGGCGCGATCCTGCTCGATACGGCGCTAGCCGGGGCGTGGGATGTGTTTCGCAACGCTCTGACGCATATCGTGCTCCCGGCGACCGTGCTGGGCTATTACTCGATGGCCTATATCAGCCGCATGACCCGCTCTTTCATGCTGGAGCAACTCAGTCAGGAATACGTGACGACCGCACGGGTCAAGGGGATGCCCGAATGGCGGGTTGTCTGGGTCCATGCGCTGCGCAATGTGATGGTGCCGCTGATTACCGTGATTGCGCTTTCTTACGCGAATCTGCTGGAAGGTTCGGTCTTGACCGAGACCGTCTTCGCATGGCCGGGATTGGGCCTCTATATCACCAATGCGCTGTTTTCGGCGGATATGGCGGCGGTGATGGGGGGGACCATCATGGTGGGATTGGTCTTTATCTGTCTCAACCTTTTGTCGGATGCGCTCTATCGTTTTGTTGATCCGAGGGCGCGCCCATGAAGGCGCTGCGCCGGGACTGGCTGCTCGATCCGAACCCCGCATCCCGTGGACAGGCGAGGGCAGGGCAGTTCTATCTCGGCTGGCTGAGGCTGATGCGCAATCCGCTGGCTGTCATCGGGCTGGTCATCATTGCCATCCTGATCGTCATGGCAGTGTTTGCACCGCTGGTCGCAACCCATGATCCCATTGCGCAAAACCTTGCCGGACGCCTGCAACCGCCCCTGTCGCCCGGCCATTGGCTCGGCACCGATGAGTTCGGGCGCGATATTTACAGCCGCATCGTCTATGGCTCGCGGGTGACGCTCTATATCGTATTGCTCGTTACGCTGACCGCGCCGGTCTTTGGGTTGTTGATCGGCACGGTTGCGGGGTATTTTGGCGGATGGATCGATACGATGCTGATGCGCCTGACCGATATTTTTCTCGCCTTTCCACGCCTGATCCTTGCGCTGGCCTTCGTCGCGGCGCTGGGACCGGGGATCGGGAATGCGATCCTTGCCATCGCGTTGACGGCCTGGCCGCCCTATGCGCGGGTGGCGCGGGCCGAGACGCTCACGGTGCGCAATTCGGATTACATTGCCGCCGTTCAGTTGCAGGGCGCGGGATCGGGGCGAATCCTGTTTTCGCATATTGCGCCGATATGCGTACCGTCGGTGATTATCCGGGTGACGCTCGATATGGCGGGGATCATCCTGACCGCTGCCGGATTGGGCTTTCTTGGCCTTGGGGCACAGCCACCCTTGCCGGAATGGGGATTGATGATCTCCACGGGGCGCAAGTTCATGTTCGATCAATGGTGGGTTGCGACGATGCCGGGTATGGCGATCTTTATCGTCAGCCTTGGGTTCAATCTGCTGGGCGATGGCCTGCGCGATGTGCTCGACCCCCGGAGTACCGGCAAATGAGCTTGCTGGAGGTCGAGACTCTGCGCGTTGCCTTTGACACGGAAGCAGGGCCGGTGGAAGCGGTGCGCGGCATCAGCTTTGCGGTGGACCGCGAGCGGGTGGCTATTGTCGGGGAGAGCGGATCGGGCAAATCGGTCACGGGCCGGTCGATCCTGCGTCTGGTGCGCCCACCGGGGCGGGTCGCCGCCGACCGCATGCATTTCGACGGGCAGGATTTGCTCGCCCTGTCCGAGCGCAGGATGCGAGCCATCAGGGGGCAGCGCATCGCCATGGTGATGCAAGACCCCAAATTCGCTCTCAACCCCGTCATGACCATCGGCGACCAAATGACCGAGGGGCTGCGCTATCGTGATGGCATGAGTCGCCGCAAGGCCCGCTCGATCGCCATCGAAATGCTTGCCGCCGTACAAATCCGCGATGGTGAGCGGGTCATGCGCGCCTATCCGCATGAGATGTCGGGCGGGATGGGACAGCGGGTGATGATCGCGATGATGCTAATCCCCGATCCGGACCTCCTGATCGCCGATGAGCCGACCTCTGCCCTCGATGTGACGGTACAGGCCGAGATCCTCGCGATTCTCGATGATCTGGTGAAACAGCGTGGCATGGGCCTGATTTTTATCAGCCACGACCTGCGCCTCGTTTCGCGGTTCTGTGACCGGGTACTGGTGATGTATCGCGGCAAGATCGTCGAGCGGCTGGATGCGAACCATCTGGAGCGGGCGCAGCATCCCTATACGCGCGGTTTGCTGAATTGCCTGCCGAGTATCGGCGGGGATCGGGGGGCGTTGCCGGTGCTGAACCGGGATGCGGCATGGGCGGAATGATGCGATGCCGCTGATCGAGATCGACAATCTGCATGTGACCTTCGGCAAGGGCCGCGATGCCGTGCGTGCGGTGCGCGGGGTGAGCGTATCGGTTGCGGCGTGCGAATCTTTCGGTCTGGTGGGCGAATCCGGTTCCGGTAAATCGACTATTCTGCGTGCAATCTGCGGCTTGGCGCCGGTGACGGGCGGGAATATCCGCATCAATGGCGTGCCGATGCCAAAACGCCGGACGAAGGCTTTTTCGAAGCGTATTCAGATGGTGTTTCAAGACCCCTATGCCGCTTTGCACCCAAAGCGCAGCGTGGATGCCACCCTCGCCGAGCCGTTGGCCATCCACGGAATCGCCGGGCGTGACGAACGGGTGGTGCGGGCGATGCACGATGTGGGGCTAGACCCGCGCTTTCGCTTTCGCTATCCGCATCAATTGTCGGGCGGTCAGCGCCAACGTGTCGTCATTGCCCGCGCGCTGATGCTGGAGCCTGAAATCCTGCTGCTTGACGAGCCGACATCGGCTCTCGATGCCTCGGTTCAGGCGGAGGTTCTGAACCTGCTGGCCCGGTTGCGGGTCGAGCGGTCGTTGACCTACCTGATGGTCAGTCATGACCTCGCTGTCATCGACCATATGTGCGACCGCCTCGCGGTGATGCAAAACGGGCAGGTGGTCGAGCAACTCGACCGTGCCGCGCTGGCCAATGATGGAGCGGTCGAGCCATATACGCGTGCGTTGTTCAGAGCCAGCGAGCATGACACGATGGGGCGGGTTTTCCCTGAATGACGTCGCGAAATGAATGAGACCTGTCGTCTCTTTTTTCGACGCTTGTGCCGCTGTGATGTAAATATCGGGCATGGAAGCAGATTATGTGATCATCGGTTCCGGCTCTGCCGGGGGAGCCATCGCTGCGCGCCTGTCGGAAGATGGGGCGCATTCCGTGCTGGTGCTGGAATATGGCGGCACCGATGCGGGGCCGTTTATCCAGATGCCGGGCGCGCTGTCCTATCCGATGAACATGAAGCGCTACGATTGGGGGTTCTGGTCCGATCCTGAGCCGCATTTGGGCGGTCGGCGGTTGCCCTGTCCACGCGGCAAGGTGATCGGAGGGTCTTCCTCGATCAATGGCATGGTCTATGTGCGCGGCCATGCAAAGGACTTCGATCATTGGGCCGAAACCGGCGCGGATGGCTGGGCCTATGCGGATGTACTGCCGTATTTCAAGCGGATGGAAAACTGGCATTCCGGCGGTCATGGTGGTGACAAGGCATGGCGCGGGACCGATGGACCGCTGTATGTGACGCGTGGTCCCCGCACCAATCCGCTGTTCGATGCCTTTGTCGAAGCGGGCCGCCAAGCGGGGTTTGAGACCACGGACGATTACAATGGCGAAAAAGGCGAAGGCTTTGGCCCCTTCGAGCAGACGGTCTGGCGCGGGCGGCGATGGTCGGTGGCCAATGCATATCTCCGCGATGCCCTGAAACGCCCGAATTGCGATATGCTACGCTGCTTTGCCCGGCGCGTTATCGTCGAGGACGGGCGCGCAACGGGGGTCGAGATCGAGCGCGGCGAACAGATTTCGGTCATCCGGGCACGGCGCGAGGTAATCGTCTCGGCATCCGCGATCAACTCACCGAAAATCCTGATGCTGAGTGGCATTGGGCCGGGGGCGCATCTGGCGGAGCATGGAATCGGCGTTATCGCGGATCGTCCCGGCGTGGGTCAGAACCTTCAGGATCATCTGGAACTCTATATCCAACAAGCGTCGCTTCAGCCTGTAACGCTCTACAAATACTGGAATATTTTTGGCAAGGCGCTGGTCGGAGCGCAATGGTTGCTCACCAAAACCGGCATCGGTGCGAGCAATAATTTCGAAAGCTGTGCCTTTGTGCGCTCGAAAGCGGGGGTCGAATACCCGGATATCCAATTCCATTTCCTGCCCATCGCTGTGCGCTATGATGGCAAGGTCGCCGCCGAGGGCCACGGATTTCAGGCCCATACCGGACCAATGCGCTCGCCGTCTCGGGGGCGTGTGGCATTGACATCGGCGGACCCGAAGGACGATCCGTCGATCCTGTTCAACTATATGAGTCATGAGGACGACTGGGTCGATTTTCGCCATTGCATCCGCCTGACACGCGAAATTTTTGCGCAGCCCGCTTTTGCGCCTTATTCGGGTAAGGAAATTCAGCCCGGTGCGCAGGCCCAAAGCGACGATGAACTGGATAATTTCATCCGCGAGCATGCCGAGAGCGCCTATCACCCTTGCGGGACGATGAAGATGGGCCGCAGCGGCGATCCCATGGCGGTAGTCGATCCCGAATGCCGTGTGATCGGGGTCGAGGGCCTGCGTGTGGCGGATAGCTCCATTTTTCCGCGCATCCCCTATGGCAATCTCAATGCTCCCTCGATCATGGTGGGGGAGAAGGCGGCGGATCATATTCTGGGCAAGTCGATGCTGGCTCCCTTGAATGCTGAACCATGGATCAATCCGCGCTGGCAAGAATCGGATCGATAAGGTTTTCGCTGACGGGCGAACGCGATAAGGTCGGCTCCCCGGAGCGACTGATGCTCGCAAGCCTGATCGGACGGCATGAATGAATCAAGACGCGCTACCCCGCTTCAAACCCCGCTTCCCATGGTGGGGGGGCGATCTTCAGACCGTTCGAAACCGGCTGATGCCTGACAGGAAGCCATTGCCCTGCATCACGCAAACGCGCCTCGTCGCCTTGTCGGATGGCACGGGCGACCGGATGATGGTGCAGCTCGATACCCCGCAAGAGGGCGGGCAAGGCCCGTTGATCGTGCTGATTCACGGGCTGATGGGCTGCGATCATTCGGCCTATATGCTCGCGGCTACCCGGTTTCATCTGTTGCGGGGGCGGCGGGTGCTGCGCGTTAATCTGCGCGGGGCGGGGCCATCGGCCAAATATGCGACGCGGTTTTATTTTGCGGGATGCTGGCCCGATATTCTCGCGGTGCTTGATGACCTGTCATCCGAGGCCCCGGAGGGGTTTTTCCTGACCGGATTTTCACTGGGGGGCAGTGTAACGCTCAATGCGCTGCCCAATCTGCCCGAAAGATTGCGGATTGTCGGCGCGGCGACGGTATCGACACCGATCGATCCGATGGCGGCGGCGGTGCGGTTGATGGAGCGGCGCAATGCCTTGTACGAATGGGCTTTCACCAGCGAAATGAAGCGATCCTATCGGCGGCTCGATATTCTGACGCCTGAGATGACCGATCGGCTTGACCGGGCAAAGACCATCATTGCGGTGGATGATGCTGCGACTGCGCCTCTGCATGGGTATCCCGATGCGGCGACCTATTACGATGCGACTTCCGGGCAAAGAATGATCCCGCGCATCGCTGTGCCGCTCTTGCTGATTCACGCGCAGGATGATCCGTGGATACCGCCTGCGCCCTATCTGGCCCTGCGCGATTCCCTGCCATCGAATGTTTCGCTGAGTCTGACGCGCCGGGGCGGGCATGTGGGGTTTCACGGCACCCATGGGCCGGAAGCATGGCACGATCTGCGGATCGATGCGTTTCTGCGCGAGATTGCGGCATGAAGCGGCATCGTGACCCTCGACAGACCGGCGCCGCTGCGCCAGTTTTGCCCTATGAATGATATGACCGAGACGGATGTTGCAATCGTGGGCGCGGGATTGAACGGGGCGGCCTTGGCGCTGGCCTTGGCGCGGGAGGGATTTTCCGTGCGTCTGTTCGATGCGGCCCCGATCGAAATCCGTGCGGATGAGGTGTTCGATGGCCGGGCAACCGCGATCGCCGCCGGGTCGCGGGCGATGCTGCGCAAATTGGGTGTCTGGGCACGGGTGGCGGAGACGGTCGAGCCGATCTCGGATATTCTTGTCAGCGATGGTCGCGTATCCGAGGGGGCCTCGCCTCTGTTCCTGCATTTCGATCATCGTGAAGTCGGGGACGAGCCGTTCGGAACCTTGGTCGAAAACCGATTCCTGCGCCGCGCGCTCTACGATGCTGTGGCCGAGAGCGACGCAATCGAGCATGTCGCGCCGGTTCGGGTCGAGCGGGTAGACTACGGGACAGGCTGGGCGAATGTGCATCTGGACGATGGCACCGCCCATCGTGCACGGCTGGTCGTGGCCTGCGATGGTCGCCGGTCGCGGATCGCGCGGGATGCCGGGGTGCGCTATACCGGCTGGGACTATAACCAGACGGGGATCGTCTGTACCGTCGAGCATGAAAGACCTCATGAGGGCGTCGCGCATGAATATTTCCTGCCCTCTGGTCCCTTTGCGATCCTGCCGCTTAAAGACAATCGCTCGTCCCTTGTCTGGACCGAGCGCCCCGATTTGGCAAAGGCGGCAATGGGTTTGGACGATGCCGCTTTCGGGGCGGAGGTTGCGCGGCGGTTCGGGACGTTTTTGGGTGAGGTGACTGTCACGGGGCCGCGCTGGAGCTATCCGGTCTCCCTGTCGCTGGCGCATGATTACGTGTGCCCGCGTCTTGCGCTGGTAGGGGATGCTGCCCATGGGGTGCATCCGATTGCGGGGCAGGGCCTCAATCTGGGGTTCAAGGATTCCGCCGCCCTAGCGCAAACGCTGGGCGAGGCCGCGCGTCGGGGCGAGGATATCGGCGATCTCAACGTCTTGCGCCGGTATGAGCGGTGGCGGCGGTTTGACAATACGGCGATGGCGCTGGGGATGGATGCGCTGAACCGCCTGTTCTCGAACGACATTGCCCCGCTGCGGCTTGCGCGGGATATCGGAATCGCGGCAGTGGGCCGGATCGGGCCGTTGCGGCGGATGTTTATGCGTCAGGCGGCGGGGATGACCCCCGGATTGCCCCGCGTCATGCAGGAGAATGCACGGTGAAGCACGTCAAGGACATGGTGGCCGAGGCCAACGAGATCGTGGATACCCTCACGGTAGAAGAGGCGATGGCCCTGCACGGACAGGAAGGTGTCACCTTCGTCGATCTGCGCGATCCGCGTGAATTGCAGCGCGACGACATGATTCCCGGCGCGTTTCACTGCACGCGTGGCATGCTCGAATTCTGGATCGATCCGGAAAGCCCGTATGCGAAAGAGATCTTTCAGTCGGGCAATCGCTTTGTGTTTTACTGCGCCTCCGGTTGGCGTTCGGCCCTGTCGGCGAGAACCGCGCAGGAGATGGGGCTTGAGAATGTCAGCCATATTCGCGGCGGCTTTGGCGGATGGAAAAAGGCCGGGGGAGCGGTGGCTCCGAAGACATGAAACGCATCTGAATTTCGGTTCTATCTGATACTTTTTCGATACTCATTGTCTTAAAAATGGTTTAAAGACATCGATGTCGTATCACGTTTAGGTTGTTCGCCGGGGAGCGGCATGGATTTGCAAAAACCCCGGTTTCTGAGCCTTGTCCGGGTTCTCCCGACCATTGCGGCTGTGCTCTGTGTTGCGGCACTCGGACTCGTCTTCGCCATTTCCTTCGTTGCGCTGATCTATACCGGGCCGTTATCGTCCTTTTTGGGACCGGCGATCGTCCTGACGCTGGTGGGAACGGCGATCATGGTGGTGGTCGGCGCGATGATGCATCGCTTGCCGGTCCTCTCCAATCCGCAGGACACCACCGCCCTGCTGCTGGCAAGTGCTTTGGCCAGTGTGACCGCTGCGAATCCCGATGCGATCAATGGTCCGACGGTTGCCGCGTTGATCGCGCTGATGACGGCCATTACCGGGGTTCTGGTCTATGGGGCCGGGCGGTTGAGGGTCGGGTATCTGGCACGGTATATTCCCTATCCGGTACTGGGTGGATTCTTGGCGGCGACGGGGTATCTGCTGACGACAGGTGCGATCGGCCTCTTGATGGATCAATCTATCCAATTTACCGATTTGCCGGGTCTTTTCGAGGCAGACGCCGTTCTCCGTTGGTTGCCATGGATCGGGCTTGCGGCGGTGGTGGTGGTCGCTGCACGCGTCTTTTCAAGTGATCTGACCTTGCCTGCCTGCGTTCTGATGATCGGGGTTGGCTTCTATCTCTGGCTCTATATCGCCGGTATCGACATGCAATCGGCGGCGGATCGGGGATGGTTGCTCGGCCCGTTTCCTGCGCCGGAGGGCGGGGAATACGACATAGCGGATTTGATCGCGCAGGTGGATATCGTTGCCATCGGTGGCCAGATGCATCTGATCTTCGGGGTTGTCGCCCTCGCGATCCTCGGAGCTTTGCTGAATATGTCCGGTCTGGAGGTCGCGTATAAGCAACGGAGCGACCTAGATGCGGATCTGCGCGCTGTTGGCGTGGCCAATATGGCGGCATCGGTGGGCGGTGGGCTGGTCGGATGGCCCATGATCGGTAAGAGTTTGCTGGCGGCGCGGCTGAATCTGCCCATCGCGCTATCGGCGGGATCGGTGGCGGTGGCCTGCCTTGCGGGGGCGGTTTTCGGCGGAGATATTCTGGAATCGCTACCCCGTGGCCTGTTCGCAACCCTTGTCGGCTATCTGGGGATCGATCTGCTGGTACAATGGCTCTGGGTCGAGCGGCGCGGGTTTCCCCTTCGGGATTTCGCCATCGTCATGTTGATCTTGCTGACCGCGATGACCGTCGGATTTCTGACCGCCATCGCCGTTGGAATCACAGCGGCGGCTGTTTTGTTCGTGGCCAGCTATGCGCGGCTCGACCCCGTTTTTGCCCGCAGTTCCAGCGCCGTCAGACGGTCGGTCGTCGAGCGCTCCGATGCGGATAGCGAGCGCTTGGCGAAAATCGGCGATAGCATCGTTATCATCGAATTGACCGGGTTCATGTTCTTCGGATCGGCCTATCGTCTGTCGGAGCGGGTGCGAGCGGATATCGCATCGGAGGGGATGGGCGAGCTTATCCTCGATTTTGCGCGGGTGAATGGCGTCGATGTCTCCGCGATTCGGGGACTTGCCCAGATCGCGGATGCTTGCACCGATCATGATGTGCGGTTGACGATGTCGGCCCTGCCTGTGGAAACGGCGGCCCTGATCGCGCGGCAAGGGGACATGGCTCCCGATATCCTGCCCACCCTGGACGATGCCCTGCGCGCCGCCGAGGATCGTCTTCTCGCCGTGGGTGCGGGGCAGGCCGTGCCCTCCGATTGCGCAGGTTGGGCGCAGATACTGGGCACGCATACCCCGACCGTCTCGCTTGCACCCGATGAGCAGCTTTTTGCCCAAGGATCGACATCGCGCTCAATCTATATCCTGTGCGTGGGAACGGCGCGGGCTGAAGTCTTGGCGAAGGGAGCGGAACCGCTGGTCGTTGCGCGGCACCTGCCCGGCTCGATCATCGGTGAAATCGCCTTCACCACCGGCCTTCCACGAACCGCGAGTGTGGTGGCAGAGACGGCCTGCGAACTGATGGTCATCGATGCGGATTGCTTGGACGAGATGTCGATCGATCGGGGGGCGTTCTATGCGATCGTGGCGGCACGTCTGGGCGAGCGATTGGCACGCAATACGCGGCTGTTGCAGCAGATGTCACATTGATTGACACTGCGGCATTGACCGTGACCGGAGACAGATTTCGATGAAACTTACCGCTCCCCATCATCCATTCCCCGCCGATGCCGAAGATCGCCGGGCGGTAGCGCCGGTCATTTGTTATCCGGTCGATACCCTGCCACCGCCCGATCTGGCGCTGTATGCGCGGGCGCGCGAGGGGATGGAGAAAATCGGCGAGGTGTTGGTCCCCCCCCGCGAAGCGCGCATGTTTGACGCTCCCGCCGGAACCTTCTTTCGAATTATCAGCGTCGACGGACCGCAGGTCGGCGATCTGAATCTGTGGAACAAGCATGATCTGTCCGAACGATTCTATGCGGGCAAGACCCGTGCTCTACATGGCACGCATCTGAGCACCGGCGACCGGATGTGGAGCAGCTTTCCCACCCTGCGCCCGATGGCCACGATTACCGATGACACGCTTGATTGGTATGGCTTCGATGACTTTGGCGGCAGTGTGCATGACGTGATCGGCACGCGTTGCGATCCCTATACGGCGATGCTGTTGAGCGGGGCACCCTATCACCAATGTTGTCACAGCAACCTCGCGCGGGCGCTTGCCACGCAAACGGGCCGCGATGCTCGCGAGATCGAGGCCCATGTGCATGATGTCCTGAATGTTTTCATGTGCACCGGCTTCACGCGCGACACACAGCAATATTTCATGAAGGCGACGCCCGTGCGTCCGGGCGATTATCTCGAATTTTTCGCGGAGATCGATTTGACCGGAGGGCTATCGGCCTGTCCCGGCGGTGCCTGCGACGACAAGCACAGCAGTGATACGGCCCCATGCCATCCCTTGCTTGTAGAAATGTACCGGCCCGTGAACGACGCGCTGGCCGGATGGTCATCGCCGCCGGTGAACGGATATGATCGCAGCCACGGGGTCTGACCCCCGTATATCTCACGAAATCTGCATCTTGAGCCTCCCCCACAGCGAAGCGGGGCAGGCATTATGATGCGGTTTTTTCTGAGCTACCCTCACCCCGTCTGAAGATAGTTTTCCTTCGAATCGTCCAGCGCATCTTTCCATGGCGTATGGTGCGGCGGGGCCAGAGTGCCGGTCAGGGGAGATGTGTGTCCGTAATTGCGGAACTCCATGATCCCCTTTTTCTTGTTCTTCTTCCATTCAAAGAACGCCTGATTGGCTGCCTGCACGTCAAAGCCGGGGTAATCGGTCTCGTCCATCAACTCTTCGGTATAGGCGCCCTGATAGCGGATCGCGCCGTAATCGTCTTCGATGGCGTCCTCGTTGGCGATACGGGCATCGACATCGGCGCGCATCGTCGCTTCATCGGGCAAGGCAATGCGGCCCATGATGACATCCCGCGCCCACCATGCCTGCGCGTCGAACATGTTGAATGTGTACCACTGATCCTGCATCCCCAGATACATCAGCTTCGGATTCGCGACGAAAGCCACGCCTTTGTAGAGATCGGCGGTCGCGAGGCGGTTGGCGGTGCGCAGGCGCAGCGCATCCTCCATGAAGGGGAAATGGTGCTGATACCCGGTGCACAAGATTATCGCGTCGATTTCCTTGCTGGTGCCGTCGATGAAATGGGCGGTGTGGCCGTCCATGCGGTCCAGTTTCGGCACTTCCTGCCAGTTTTCGGGCCAGTCATACCCCATGGGTGCCGTGCGATGCGCGACCGTCACTGATTTGCAGCCGTATTTCCAGCATTGCGAGCCAATATCTTCCGCCGAATAGCTGGTGCCGAGAATCAGGATGTTGCGATCCTTGAACTCCACCGCATCGCGGAAGTCATGGGCATGCAGAACGCGGCCCGGAAAACTGTCGAAACCGGGATATTCCGGCACATTCGGGGTCGAGAAATGACCGCTGGCGCAAATGACATGATCCACATGATCGATGATTTCGCGGTCATTCACCTGATCCTGCACGACCATGCGGAACTGACCTTTCGCATCGTCGTATTCGACCCGGCGAACGGGATGGTTGAACTTGATCCAGTCGCGCACGCCCGCTTTTTTCACCCGGCCTTCGATATAATCGAACAGAACCGCGCGGGGTGGAAAGGAGGCAATCGGCTTGCCGAAATGCTCCTCAAAGCCGTAATCGGCGAATTCGAGACCCTCCTTCGGGCCATTCGACCACAGATAGCGATACATCGAGCCATGGACCGGCTCGCCATATTCATCCAGACCCGTGCGCCATGAATATTTCCACAGGCCACCCCAATCGTCCTGCTTTTCATAGCAGACGATATCGGGGATTTCGGCCCCCTGTTCCTTCGCGGATTGGAACGCGCGAAGTTGTGCGAGGCCCGATGGTCCCGCACCGATGATGGCGACCCGTTTGGTCATGATGAACTCCCTTTCGTATCGCGGCGTTGTTTACCGTCATCGCCTATTCTAATCGCATCCCGCGCGACGAGGGCAATAGGATTTGGGGGCGTTTGACGTTTTCTCACCTCTGCGTGAAAGCGGCCCGGAGTGATTGTCAGGCGCAACACGATCGCGGAGTATGAAATCGGACTATCGGGCGCGGATAACCCTTTCAATACCGCCATCAATGCGGTGAAGGGCGGCTCACACCTGTTCCGCTCCGCGCCCGGAATGTCCCGTATTGTAGGAGATTGGAAGCATGACGACCCTGACCCGTCGCGGCGCTCTCGCCGGTATTGCCGCTGCCGCCGCCGTTCCCGTCACGCCACTGCATGCCCTGCCGGTCGGTGCTCCGGCGCCGGAATGGGATATTGCGCAATGGATCAATTCCGAGCCGCTCAAGCTGCATGAGCTGCGCGGTCAGGTGGTGGTCATCGATTTTTTCCAGCTATGGTGTCCGGGCTGCAAAAGCTTTTCGATCCCCACCACCCTGCAATGGGAAAAGGATTTCGAGCAGGATATCGCACAGGACCGGATGAAGATCGTCAGCATTCATACCGTTTTCGAGGGACACCAGCACCAGACCCTCAGTCGCCTGAAAAAATTCGTGGCCGATACCGGGTTTGGCCATCCGGTCGGCCATGATCGCCACGATATTCATGACCGTCTGCCCAATACGATGATTCTCTACGGCACGCGCGGTACGCCGGAGGTGGCGATCATCGGCAAGGATGGGCGCATCGCCTATCAGCGTATCGGATTCTTCGATGTGGAGGAAAAGGCGCAGTTGATCCGTGATCTGATGGCCGCATGAGTCGATTGTGTCGGAAGTGATTGCTCTACCGCGCGCGGTTTCCTAAACTGCGCGCAATTCGGCAATACGGAGCGGCCATGTCCATCTTGAGCAAAATCTTCACCTGGTGGAACGGCTCGACCATCGGAACCACGCTGTTCACCTCCCGCCATGGTGAGAGGGTCGGTGAGGATGCGGACGGCAATGTCTATTATCGCAATTCAGACGATTCGCGGCGTTGGGTGATCTATGCCGAGGAAAGCGAAGCGTCGAATGTTTCCGGCGAGTGGTATGGCTGGATGCATCATACCTTTGACGAGCCGCCCACTGAGGCACCGCTGAACGCATGGTCTTGGCAGAAAGAGCGCTTGCCAAATCTGACCGGCACCGATGATGCGTATCGCCCGCCGGGCAGTCTGGTCGCCGTGGGACAAGAGGCGACATCCGCCGAAAAACCTTATACGGCATGGGTTCCCGACTGAGCGACTCGCGAGGAGAACGACCATGGCCAATAACACTGTAGAAACGCTGATCGGAGCCGTGGTGCTCTGTGTGGCCGGTGGCTTTCTCTATTATGCCAGCCAGAATGCCGATTTCGGCGGCGGGGGCAGCTATCCGCTATCTGCCGAATTCTACAAGGCCGATGGCATCAGCGCAGGCGGCGATGTGCGCGTTTCGGGCGTGAAGGTCGGTACGGTTGAGAGTGTTGCACTGGACGAGCAGACCTATCAGGCAAAAATCACCATTGCGATGCGATCGGGTGTGAAATTGCCGAGTGATTCTTCGGCCAAGATCGCCAGCGATGGCCTATTGGGCGGTTCATATGTCTCGATCGAGCCGGGCGGGTCGGAATACATGCTCGAATCTGGCGAAGTGATCGAACATACGCAAGGTTCCGTCAGCTTGCTCGACCTGATCGGCAAGGCAGTCGCCGGAACCAATTGACCGCAAGGCACTCCATTCTCAGGGGGTCGGTTGCGCTAGGCGCAGGATCGTTTCCATGCTTGCCCCGTTTTCGAGCGCGTGAAAATCGGCGCGGGTATCGAGCGCGCTGTGCAGCAGCTTGTGATATTGCGCCCGCGAAATCCCTACGCCCCCCATCGATTCCAGATGCGATGTCGTGAACTGGGTATCAAGCAGGCGATAGCCCCCGGCGCGTAGCCGGGCCACCAGCCAGACCAGCGCGATCTTGCTGGCATCCGGTGCGTGCGACACCATGCTTTCGCCAAAGAAAACCGCGCCGATACTGACACCATACAATCCGCCGATTCGCTGTCCGTCACGCCAGATCTCGACGCTGTGGGCGGCGTTGCGTTTGTGCAAGGCGTTATAGAGATCGAGGATGGTATCGTTGATCCACGTCTCCTCCCGCGCAGCGCAATCGCGCATGGTGCCGAGAAAATCGTGATCGATGCGGATATCGAAATCGCCTCGGCGGATCGTTTTTCGCAGGCTGCGAGAGATATGCAGGCCGTCCAAGGGGATAATCCCGCGTTCATGCGGGTCTACCCAATACAGCTCTTGCGCATTGTCCTCGTTGCCCATCGGAAATATTCCGGCGGCATAGGCTTGAAGCAACAACTCGGGAGTCAGTGCCAGTGGTTCGTCGGTCATGCCTCCGCCGAACTCTCCTCGATCCAGTGTTCGAGCCAATGAATATCGTAATCGCCCGACAGGAAATCCGGTTCCTGCAACAATGCCTCAAACAAAGGCAGGGTCGTTTCGATTCCATCGATGATGGTCTCGCCCAGCGCGCGGCTGATGCGGGCGACGCATTCGTCCCGGTCGCGGCCATGGGCGATCAATTTGCCGATCAGGCTGTCGTAATAGGGCGGGATCTTGTATCCGGCATACAACCCCGAATCCATCCGCACGCCCAGACCGCCGGGCGCGTGATAGCTTTCGACCGTGCCGGGGGAGGGCACAAAGGTCTTTGCGTTCTCGGCATTGATGCGGCATTCGATGGCATGGCCGTTCGGGATCAATTCTTCCTGTTTGAAGGATAGGGGCATCCCGGCCGCAACGCGGATTTGCTCGCGTACAAGATCGACGCCATAGACCATTTCCGTCACGGGATGCTCGACCTGAAGGCGCGTGTTCATCTCGATGAAATAAAATCCGCCATCCTCGTAGAGAAACTCGATCGTACCCGCGCCCAGATAGCCCAATTCGCGCAGGGCAACGGCGCAGCGCTCGCCAATATCGGCACGTTCGGCGGCATCGAGGATAGGGGAGGGGGCCTCTTCCAGCACCTTCTGGTTTCGGCGTTGCAATGAACAATCGCGCTCGCCCAGATGAACGACGGTGCCATGTTTGTCCGCCATCACCTGAATCTCGATATGCCGGGGTTTGCCGAGATATTTTTCGAGATACACCGCCGTATTGCCAAAGGCCGCCCCGGCTTCGGAGCGGGCGGTCGACAGGGCCGTGGACAATTCGGATGCGGTACGGGCCAGCTTCATGCCCCGGCCTCCGCCGCCTGCGGTCGCCTTGACCAAGACGGGAAACCCGATGTCATCCGCGATTGCCAGCGCTTGCTCATCCGTCGTTACTTCACCATCAGAGCCGGGAACGACCGGCACCCCTAGGCGCTTCATCGCGTCCTTTGCGGTGATCTTGTCGCCCATCATGGTGATGTGTTCGGCGGTCGGGCCGATGAATGTCAGCTCGTGTTCCGCGACGATCTGCGCAAAGGCGGCATTTTCCGAGAGAAAGCCGTATCCCGGATGAATCGCCTGCGCGCCAGTCATCTCGCAGGCGGTGATGAGGGCGGGAATGTTCAGATAACTGAGCGCTGCGGAGGGCGGGCCGATGCACACGCTCTCGTCTGCGAGGCGCACATGCATCGCGTTGGCATCCGCCGTCGAGTGAACGGCAACGGTGGCGATGCCCATTTCGCGGCAGGCCCGCTGAATCCTGAGCGCGATCTCGCCCCGGTTGGCGATGAGGATTTTCTCGAACATCGGCGGCGCTATTCGATGACCATGAGGGGCATCCCGAACTCAACGGGATCGCGGTCACCCACGAGCATGGCCCGCAAGACACCGTCATGGGGGGCCGGAATCTGGTTCATTGTTTTCATCGCTTCGATGATCAGAATCGTCTGGCCCTTCGTCACCGTATCGCCAACCTCCACGAAAGGGGGCGCGCCCGGTTCCGGGGCGAGATAGGCGGTGCCCACCATCGGTGATGGAACCATGCCGGGTGCACTTGCCGGATCGGGGGGGGCGGAATCGCTCGCGGCGGGGACGGGCGCAGCCGCCGTATTCGGTGCGGGCGCAGCCGCTGGGACGGGGGTGTAATGGGCGGGGGTAACAGCAACCGGCGCAGGGGCGGGTCCCGTGCGGCTGAGACGCACCATCAATTCGTCGTTTTCACCGTATTCGCGTTCAACCTCGATCTCGCCGAGGTCGCTTTCCTTCAGGATCGCGGCGAGTGCGCGGATGAAGGCCACATCGGAATCGGTCTTGTCATTGCTCATCGACACAGGGCCTCATCTGTTTGGGGGCGGATCATCCGGCTTCGGTGCCGAGCAAGTCTGCCACGGCGTCGAGCGCCAGAATATAACCGCGCGAACCTAGCCCGCATATCACGCCGGTTGCCGCTTTTGAAACCCATGAATGGCTGCGAAATTCTTCTCGGCGGTGAACATTGGACAGATGCACCTCGATAATTGGCCCCTCAAAGGCCAATAGCGCATCCATGATCGCGACCGACGTATGGGTATAGGCGGCCGGATTGATGACGATGGCGGCGGCTTCGTCGCGGGCGCGATGGATCGTCTCGACGATCTCGCCCTCATGGTTTGATTGATGGAATGCCATAGTCAAACCAAGAGCTTGCGCTTTCGCCGCGCAGGATGCCTCGACATCCGCAAGGGTTTCATGCCCGTAGATATCGGGTTGACGCTTGCCCAACAGGTTGAGATTCGGCCCGTTCAGCACATAGACGACAGGATGCGTTGACATCGCGCGCCGCCCTATTGCGCCGCCGTCAGCCAAGGCATGTGTTCGGCGCGCTTGGCTTCGAAATCGCTGATCGATTGCTCTTTTTCCATCGTCAGGCCGATATCGTCGAGACCATTGAGGAGGCATTTTTTCTTGAAGGCATCGATCTCGAAAGCAATGGTGCCGCCATCCGGCCCCTTGATCGTCTGGTTCTCCAGATCGATGCTGACGCGCGCATTGGAGCCACGCTGCGCGTCATCCATCAACTTATCGACCTCTTCCTGCGGCAAGACGATGGGCAGAATACCGTTCTTGAAGCAGTTATTGTAGAAGATATCCGCAAAGCTGGGCGCGATCACACAGCGGATGCCGAAATCGAGCAAAGCCCAAGGCGCATGTTCGCGCGACGATCCGCAGCCGAAATTATCCCCGGCGACCAGAATCTCCGCATCGCGATACGCGGATTGATTGAGTACGAAATCGGGTTTCTCGGACCCGTCATCTTCATACCGCATCTCCGAAAACAGCGCGACGCCAAGGCCCGTACGCTTGATCGTCTTGAGATATTGCTTCGGGATGATCATGTCGGTGTCGATATTAATCAGTGGCAGCGGTGCCGCGATGCCGTCGAGGGTGGTGAACTTGTCCATGGCGCTAGCCTCTCCGCGATTTTCAGCGCCTTTCAATCATCCAAAAGCCGCCTTGGCAAGCGGTGGCGACACGTCTTGTCCCGCCGCAGTGACAGTCATGTGCAAATTGGTCAAAAAACCCTGCCGAAAACCCTTGCCAAGCCCGACACATCCGACTAACTACTCCCTTCTTGGCGCGGGATGGAGCAGCCCGGTAGCTCGTCAGGCTCATAACCTGAAGGTCGTAGGTTCAAATCCTACTCCCGCAACCAAAGAAAAAAGCCGTGACCCTGTGGTCGCGGCTTTTTCTGTATCCGAACCATCCCATAACATCTTGCACACGATCGATTGCGGAAATTGCGTTTACGCCGCGTGCAGTCTAGAACGCCGAGAAATCCTTCCACCGATCTGAAAGCGCGAAACACATGGCCGAGAAATTCGTCTACTACATGGATGGCGTCTCCAAGACCTATCCGGGCGGCAAGCCCGTGTTCCAGAACATCCGCCTGTTCTTCTATCCCGGTGCCAAGATCGGGGTGATCGGCAATAACGGGGCGGGTAAATCGACCCTGCTCAAGATCATGGCGGGGATCGATAAGGAATTCACCGGCGAGGCATGGGCCGCCGATGGCACCCGTGTCGGCTATCTGCCGCAGGAACCGCAGCTCGACGAGACCAAGACCGTGCGTGAAAACGTCATGGAAGGGGTCGCGCCCAAGAAAGCCTTGCTCGACCGCTTTAACGAGGTCGCGATGGAGGTGGGGGAGAATTACACCGATGAACTGATGGAGGAGATGACCACGCTTCAGGATCAGATCGACGCCCAGAATCTGTGGGATCTCGACAGTCAGGTCGACGTGGCCCTCGAAGCCCTGCGCTGTCCCCCCGACGATGCCGATGTCGCCAATCTCTCAGGTGGAGAAAAGCGCCGGGTTGCGCTGTGCAAATTGCTGCTCGAAGCACCTGACATGCTCTTGCTCGATGAACCGACCAACCATCTCGATGCCGAAACGATCGCATGGCTGCAAAAGCACCTTCAGGATTATACTGGCGCGGTCCTGCTCATCACCCATGACCGCTATTTCCTCGACAATATCACCGCGTGGATTCTGGAGCTCGACCGGGGCAAAGGCATCCCGTGGGAGGGCAATTATTCCTCTTGGATGGAGCAAAAGGCAAAGCGGCTGGAGCAGGAAAAGAACGAGGACAAGGGCAAGCAACGCACTCTTGCCCGTGAACTGGAATGGGTCCGTCAATCGCCCAAGGCCCGGCAGGCAAAATCGAAAGCGCGTCTCAACGCCTATAACGAAATGGTCAACGAATCCGAACGCGACAAGATCGGGAAGGCACAGATTATCATCCCCAACGGCCCGCGCCTTGGCGAAAAGGTGATCGAGGTCGAGAACGTCCGCAAATCCTATGGCGATAAACTGTTGATCGACGGCCTGACCTTCAGCCTGCCCCCCGGCGGCATTGTTGGGGTAATCGGACCGAACGGTGCGGGCAAAACGACCCTGTTCCGCATGTTGACCGGGCAGGAACAGCCCGATGAAGGCTCTGTGACCTTTGGCGACACGGTGCAGCTTGGCTATGTCGATCAATCCCGTGATGCACTCGATTCCAATAAAACCGTTTGGGAGGAAATCTCCGGCGGAAATGACATGATTCAACTGGGTGCCGCGGAAATCAATTCCCGCGCCTATGTGGGCGCCTTCAACTTCAAAGGCGGCGACCAGCAGAAAAAGATGAACATGCTTTCGGGCGGCGAGCGCAACCGCGTGCATATGGCTAAGCTGTTGAAAGAGGGTGGGAATGTCATTCTACTCGATGAACCGACCAACGATCTCGATGTGGATACTCTGCGCGCCTTGGAAGACGCTCTCCTGAGCTTTGCGGGTTGCGCCGTGGTGATCTCGCATGATCGCTGGTTTCTCGACCGTATCTGTACCCACATGCTCGCCTTTGAGGGCGATAGCCATGTTGAGTGGTTCGAAGGGAATTTCGAGGATTACGAAGCCGATAAAATCCGCCGCCTGGGCGCGGATTCGGTGGAACCGAAAAGGATCAAATACAAGAAGTTCGCGCGATAGGGAGTCTGTGCGTAAGGCGTTGAAAGAAAAATCTTATCGGGCGAGATCCTCGTTGGTTTGTAGCATTTGGTCGCAGGTCTATGATCTCGAATTTAAATGCTATAGCATGATTGTATCATTGAGGGACAAAACTGGTAATGAGCTTTTTTGATTGGCTCGTCCTGATGAAAGGTCTGGGCCATGCAAGGCGACCCACATTGGTCAGTGATTGTGTCGGCGCTCGCCATCGCCTTTGTTTCGATTTTCGGAGCGTATATCGCGTGGAATCAGTGGAGGACAAACCACGATATTCTGCGCGAGCGGTTGTTTGATCGCCGGTACGAATTGTACGAGGCGACGCAAGGCGTGCTTTTACGGATAGCCGAGGAAAAAGGGTTGAGCTGGGAGGCGGCAAAGCGCTTTTCAGAAAACGCCCAGCGTGCCCATTTTATGGTTTCCAGCGATGATGCCCATTATTTCGAAATTCTGCGGCAAAAGGCCATTGCGCTCGCCAATGTGACATCCCTGACGGACCATAAACTGCCATCGCATGTGGCCAAGGAGCGGCAAGAACAACAAGAGCTTTGCAACTGGTTCAATGACCAATTCGAGGAAGTCTTTTCCAGGATGAGCAAATATTTGTTATTCGATAAATGATATTTTCAGGCAGTTTTAAAATATCCTGAAAGACAAGTGGCCTTTCAGGCTTTTCATGCGATTTTCAATCCGGGTCATGCCCCCATTATTTTTGATGTTTACGCAGTTTGAAATCCGCCAATACAGGATAGTGATCGCTGGGCCAGTCGCCCGCGAATTTCCGGCGGATAACCTGCGCGTCCCCCAAGGCCTGCATATCCGGCGTGGCGGCGATGTGATCGATGGCGGCGGTCAGGTCAAGGCCGCGATTCCAGTGATAGGTCGACCCTCGCACCATCACGAAATCCAGACCCTCGGCGGCGATGATTCGGGCGGGTTTGCTGCGAATACCTGCATTGATATCGCCGACAACGAAGAGCGTTTCGCCTGCCGCCACGCGCGGTCGGATGCGTTCGGCGACCAGTTCAGCGGAGAGGCGACGGTTTGAGGCGCTGGCAAAATCGAAATGCACGTTGACGACCGTAAAGGATTCTTGCGTCTGACGATCCTCGAAGGTTGCCCAAGACGCAAAGGCCGGAAAACTGCCATTATACGTGCGTGAGTAGAGCACATCCGGTGTATCGGAAAAGAAGAACCAGCCTTCATCCACGGTTTTGAGACGTGCTGTCCGGTAGAGAATCGGCTGGGTCGACGGAAACACCGCCGGATCATTAGCCGCCGCGACGCCATAATCGGGATTGTTCCGGGTCAACCAGTCTAGGGTGAGGTTCTGCGGTTGCACTGATCCACGCGCGAAACTCTCCATTTCTTGAAACGCGATAACATCCGCATCGAGCGCCTTGAACGCCGCATCGAGCGCATCGCGCCGCTCATTCCAATCGCCTATCGACCATGCGCCGGTTTCGCGGCCCAGCCAGATATAATGCACGTTATGGGTCGCGACGCGCAGGGTGCCGGAAAGGGGCGGATCGGGCAGGGGAGACGTCTGCACACAGCCCGCCAGAGCGATCAGTGCAACGAGGAAAATGCTTACTCGCCGCGTGGCCCGGTGGAACCAAACCGCCGCAGCTTTTGGATCAATCCAGCCCATCCCTTGGGTTTGGGTTGTTCTGCTGCGGTATCCTCGGCGATCATCGCCTGTAATCCGCGGGTGATGGCTTCGGCAACCGGGTCTGGAGCGGGCATGGGTCAATCTCCTCGGCAATGACTCGCTCCTTATAATGTTCTATTTATGTTCTATCAAGAGTTGGATGACCGCGAAGCCTTTTCCGCCAGACCGGATTGCCCCTCGCGCCGGGCTAGCACGTCGAGAACATCGGCCAGCGCAACGTCTCGCGATGCCAGCATGACCAGTAAGTGATAGACAACATCGGCCGCTTCGGTGGTCAGTTTTTCGCGATCGCCTTTTACGGCCTCGATAATCGCTTCGACCGCTTCTTCGCCGAATTTTTCGGCGCATTTTTCCGGCCCCTTAGCCAGTAGCCGAGCGGTATGGGACGATCCCGTATCCGCTTCGGCTTTCCGGGTCAGGATCGTCGCTTCAAGCCGGGCGAGGGTCTCACTCATGCGCCTGCCAAGGCTGCGAGGGCCGTGAGTTGCTTTTCGATAAAGCCCTTTGTGGTCTCGTCTAGACCGCTCATGCCCTCGTCGAAATATTTGCCCGCTTCGCCGACATAGATCATCGGTTGTGCAACGGTCCGGGCATTGAGATTGGCCAGTTGATTGCGCAGCTGCATCTGGGCGCGCACGGTGCCAAGCTTGCCGGGGCTGGTGCCCATCATCGCGGTCGGCTTGCCGTCATAGACATTGGGGCGCACGCGCGAAATCCAGTCCATCGCGTTTTTCAGCACACCGGGGGGCGCGGCATTATATTCGGGCGTGACGATCAACAGCGCATCGGCTTCACGAATCATCGCAGCGACCCGCTCGACGGGGGCAGGCATGCCAGCCGCCTCCACATCGCCGTTATAAAGGGGAATGTCAGAAATATCGGCAATAACGACATCATGCGCAGGGGCGGCAATATCCTTGACCGCATGCAGCAGCGCGGTGTTGTAGGATTTTGCCCGAAGGCTGCCTGAAATGCCGCAAATCTTCATGGATTATCCCTTATGTCTTATATTCTGACGGGTACGCCGCCCTTTGCCATGGCCGCTTTGGCCTCTGCTATAGTGTAGGTCCCGAAATGGAAGATGGAAGCGGCGAGCACCGCCGATGCGCCGCCCTGTCGCACACCTTCCACCAGATGATCGAGCGTGCCGACCCCGCCCGACGCAATGACGGGGATGCCCACGGCGCTGGATACGGCCTGAGTCAAGGGAATGTCATAGCCGATCTTCGCCCCGTCGCGATCCATCGAAGTCAGCAGGATCTCGCCCGCGCCAAGCCCTTCCATTTTGCGTGCGAAGGCCACGGCATCGATGCCGGTTTCGGTGCGCCCGCCATGGGTAAAGATGTCAAACCGTCCCGCGCCGACGCTCTTGGCATCGATGGCGACGGTGATGCATTGCGAGCCGAACTTTTCGGAGGCCGCGCGCACGAAATCCGGATTCTTCACGGCGGTCGTATTGATCGATACTTTATCGGCCCCGGCGAGAAGCAGCGCGCGAATATCTTCCAGCGTTCGGATGCCGCCCCCCACGGTCAGCGGCATGAAGCAGCGCTCCGCCGTGCGCCGCACCACATCGAGCATCGTTCCGCGCCCTTCATGGCTCGCGCCAATATCGAGAAAGCACAACTCATCTGCCCCCGCCGCATCATAGGCGGTGGCCGCTTCGACCGGATCACCGGCATCGACCAGATCGACGAAATTGACACCTTTGACGACACGGCCTCCGGCGACGTCTAGACAGGGAATGACGCGGGTTTTAAGCATATCGAAGCAGGTAGCGCCTCCGGGCTTGCACGGCAAGACGGAACGTATCGCGCGCTTGTGGATTGCACAGGAACCGCTTCGTCTGAAAGGTCCTTCATGGAACTCGATATTGCTGTCCGCCTCGATTACGCGATCGAGGGGCCGGTCGATCTTTTGTTACAGATCGAGGCAGCGGCGCTGGACGATCAGCGCGTTTTGCAAGCCGATCTCAATACCGGATGGGCCGGGCCGGGATGGGAGATCGCCGCCGAAAGCGCGGTAGGGCGGCGGCTATGGTTGCGGTTGGAAAACGATTTTCAGTGCCGCTATACCGCCCGGATCGCGATTGACCGGATCGCGCCTGATTTAAAGAAATTATCGCAGGTTCAGCCCCGTAATGTGCCGGGCGAGGTGGTGCGCTACCTGATGCCGTCGCGATTTTGTCCGTCCGATGCCTTCCAGACCTTCGTGGATGCGGAATTCGGCGAGACGCAGGGTGGGGCGCGGATTCTGGCGCTGCGCGATTGGATCGAGGCACGCTTTGCCTATGTGCCGGGGGCCAGCGGTCCGCAGACAACCACATTCGAAACCTTTGTCCAGCGCCAGGGCGTTTGTCGCGATTTTGCGCATGTGTTGATTACCATGGCGCGGGCTTCCACGATCCCGGCGCGTTTCGCCAGTGTCTACGCCCCGGATGTAACCCCGCCCGACTTTCATGCGGTGGCAGAGGTGTATCTGGACGATGCATGGCATCTCGTAGATCCGACCGGCATGGCGGACCCGACGACGATTGCGAGGATCGGCGTCGGGGCGGATGCGGCGGATGTTGCCTTCATGAGCAGTTTCGGTGCGATGAGACTGCAACAGCAATCGGTCAGCGTCATCCGCGTCTGAAGACCGGCGCGGCAAGGCTGGCGATGGCGATATCGAGAACGGCGGGTTTTCCGCTGGCCAGGGCCGCCTTCAATGCGGGGGCGATCTCGTCGTCTTGAACCACTTTTGCCCCATGACAGCCCAAAGCTTCCGCCGCCCGGTCATAGCGCGTGTCGGGGCTGAGATCGCAGCCAATGGCCCGATCCGCGCCGTAATCGCGAACCTGAATATGATGCTCGGCATTCCAACAGGCGTCGTTTCCGACAAGCGCCAGAAACGGCGTGTCGGCACGGGCGGCGGTGTCGAATTCCGCCAGTGTAAAGCCCGCCGTGCCATCGCCCATCGTCAGGATGACGGTTGAATCGGGCCGGGCGACCTTTGCCCCGATGGCATATCCGATGCCGCCGCCAATGGCCCCGGACAGGCCGTTCGTCAGGCGCATCGGGGCGTGGAGCAGGGCCTGCGCCCATTGTCCGAATTCTCCGCCGTCGCAGACCAGAACCGGATCGCTCGCCCCATCGAGGATAGCCTGTATTTGTGCGCATAATATGCGCGGATGAATGCCCGGCGCGGTGGATGGATCGTCGCGATAGGCAAGCGCGGCATCGACAGTGGCGCACCATTGTTCCCGATTGACCCTGTTCACCAGAGGCAGCAATGCGTCCACCACGGCCCAGGGATCGGCCTGTCCGGCCATTGCCAACCGCGCCCCGGCCAGCGATTTGGCCCGGTCGAGCGCCGCTTCTTCCGGGTCGATGAACAGCAGTGTCGCCGTCTCCGAAACAGCAGGGGGGCGAGCAAATGCCATCGTGAAATCAGGCACTTTGCCGATCCCAAGGATCAAATCGGCCTGCGGCAATGCCTCGACAAAGGCTCCGAGCGCAGGGTCGCGCAATCCACGCGGGCTTTCGAGACAGACAACCGGCGCGCCGCTCGCCTCTCTCAAGGCCGCTGCCCGTCCCCCGCCCCGCCCCTCATTGAGCATTGGCCCGGTCAGGATCAGCGGACGCTCGGCCCCTGCAAGAGCCGCGGCGACCGCCGCCGCATTTCCAAAGGATTGAGCCTTTGGCAACAGATCGGCGGGCATTGCGCTTTCGGAAACATCGGCATTGAGCACGTCGAAGGGCAGGGCGATATGCACCGGACCTTGTCGCCCGGACAAGGCGATTCGGATCGCTTCGCCCAGCATCTCGCCCAGCTCTGCGGGGGAGCGGGGCCGGAATGTCGCTTTGACCACCGGCGCGGCCATCGCGCATTGGTCCAGCTCTTGGAATGGCGCGTTTCCGCCCTCTCGCACGGGCGAATCGCCGCTGAGGAACAGAACCGGGCTTTCATTCATCCGCGCCGAATACACCGCCGATAGCGCATTGGCGAAACCCGGCGCCGCCGTCACCAATGCCACGCCCAGCGTGCCAGATGTTTGCGCGAATCCATCGGCCATATAGACAGCGCCGCCCTCATGCCGGGTATGGATGATCCGTAGATCATCGTCGATGGCGGCATCATAGACCGGCATGATCTGGTTACCCGATAGCGAGAAAACCGTTTCCACCCCGGCAGCGCGCAGGGTTCGGGTGAGCAGGCGGGCACCATTCATGGGGCAAGACTCCTGAGAGATTCAATCTGGCTTCTCTCTTACCGCTTGCACGAGCAGAAATGTATCCCGTTCATCATCCGGTTCGTTTTGGGAACGCAAAGGTGATACCCGCTTGGCGGATCAGTAAGGCAAACCCACATAATTCTCCGCCAGCGCCATCTGAGCCGCCACCGATCCCGCGAGGTAGTCCAACTCCGCGCGTTGCATTCGCTGCTCAAAGACGGGCCGGTCGGGAAATCGGTGCAGGAGCGATGTCATCCACCACGAGAAACGCTCGACCTTCCACACCCGCGCCAGAGCACGCTCGGCATAGGTTCGCAGGCCCGAAGGGTCGTTCTGCCCGTACCACGCGATCAGACCCTCCGATAAATAATGGATATCCGCAGCGGCCAGATTCAGACCCTTAGCCCCGGTGGGCGGAACGATATGCGCGGCGTCTCCGGCAAGGAAAAGACGGCCATAGCGCATTGTTTCGCAGACATGGGATCGCAACGGCGCAATGCTTTTTTCGATCGAAGGTCCGGTTTCCATCCGATCCGCCACAGATGCGGGCAATCGCATGCGCAGGGTATCCCAAAACCGTGCATCCGACCAATCCTCGACCCTCTCATCGGTGCGGCATTGGATGTAATAGCGGGACAGCTTGTGACTGCGCAGAGAGCACAGCGCAAACCCGTCATCATGGGCCGCATAGATCAATTCGTCGCTCGCCGGGGTCGTTTCGGACAGGATACCCAGCCATCCGAATGGATAGACCTGCTCGAATTCCCGGCGATGGTCTGCGGGGATGGATTGGCGGCTGGGGCCATGAAATCCATCGCAGCCAATCACAAAATCGCATTCGATGCGCTGCGCCTCTCCGTCATGGCAAAAGGTGACGAAGGGCGTGTCGCCGGTCAGATCATGCAGTGCAACATCCTCGACGCCGTGCAGGACGATGCCGCCACTGGAATCGCGGGCATGGTAGAGATCTTTTGTCACCTCCGTCTGCCCATAGACCAGAACCGTGCGCTCGGTCAGGTTTCGCAGATCGATTCGATTGATCGTGCCAGAATGAGAAATAGCGAATCCATCATGGACAAGCCCTTGCGCATCCATGCGGGTGCCAATGCCCGCCTGTCGCAATATCTGCTGAGTCCCGCTTTCCAGCACCCCCGCCCGGATCCGGCCCAGTACGTGATCCCGACTGCGCCGCTCCAGAACGATGCTCTCGATACCGGCCAGATGCAGTATCTGGGCGAGCAACAGGCCGGATGGTCCCCCTCCGATAATGGCGACCGGAACCCTCATGGTTGAGCGTCCTGTGTGATTAGGGTCTTTTCGGTTGAGTGTGCCATGGCGACCATGAGTGATTCTCGACAATGGGCAGGATACGCCGCAATTTTGCGGGATCGCTGGAATACTGCGTCAGACGCTCAGGTGCGGCAATTATGCCAATATGCAACACTTTACGGTGAACATCCGCAGAAAAGGGCCAATGTTGTCATGGCCTTGCATTCTGTTTCATGCAGGCGTAGTGATTGGTTCACCAATAATAACTTGCCTCCGACCGTGTACAATAGGTAGGTTGTTAATCCACGGCGGTTTAATGCCGTAATAAGATTATGTGCAAGCGCTCCGCGGTCTTGCGTTCAATAACAGGAAAGTGCCATGTCTCGTTTCACCGTTCTTGCAGTATCAGGTTTCCTTGCGTCCGCCTTGATGGCTTCGCCCTCGTTCGCCGATGATGGACAGGATCATCTTTGCCACGATGCGAATGGCGCTAAGGCCAATAATCTCTCCGCGTGCTGCTACAACCCCGATCGCGACGGACCGACCAACATCGAAGCATATCCTTTCTGCCCCGGTGTTCTCCCTGACGGTTCCAACTTCCCGTCGCTTGACCGGACGCAGACCCTTCACAGCCATGCGTGTCAGGCTGGTGTGAACTGCGGCCCGCCCGCCGACCTCACCAACATCAAGCCTTTCTTCGACACCGCTGCGGTAGCGGCGCCTCCTCCTCCTCCCGCGCCTGTCGCTGCACTGCCTCCTCCTCCCCCGCTGCCAGCGACCACCGTTGTATCCGTTCCAGCGGCCGCTGCTGCTCCGGTATATGGTGCAGTACCGTTTAGCGCAGCCGGTCTCGGTAATGCCGGTCTCATCGCTGCCGGTGTTGGTGCCGCTGCCATCGCAGGCATCATCGCAATCGCCGCATCGGATGATGACGACGACGCAGCCGTTACACCATCGACCCCCGGCACCTGATACAGGGCTGATTTCCAGCTAGGAAATCCGATAGGTTGATACAATCGAAGCGCAGTGATCCATGTGATCGCTGCGCTTTTTTTTTATGCTCAATAGGTATTTGATCGGCGTGTTCCGAGCGAACCATTGTCCCCAGCGTGACCGGTTTGGATCGGAATGCGCCACACCTGCGCATTGCCAGATACGTCTTGGCTCAACCTCGATCGCCGACCCAACTTAACTCATCATGCGGGGCAACCACAGGCACAAGCCGGGCAGAGCAATGAGCAGGGCAATTCGAAGGATTTCGACGCCAAAGAAAGGCATGACCCCCCGAAATGTCTCAGAGATAGGCACATCCTTCGCTAAAGCGCTGATGATAAATACATTCAGCCCAACCGGCGGCGTGATCAGGCCAAGCTCCACCACGATCAATGCCAGAATGCCGAACCAGAGTTTCAGATCCTCAGCTGACATACCAAAGGCCGCCGTTTCAGCAACGGCATAATCGCCACCATTGATCTCGACCAGCGTGGGCCAGAAAAACGGCACGACGACGAGGATCATGGCCAGCGATTCCATAAAGCATCCCAAAAGGATCAAAATCGCAAGCATCGCCACGAGGATGACAAAGGGATGATATCCGCTCGCCCCCGCCCATTCCGCCATTGCTGCGGGCAAACCCGCGCGGCTGAAAAACCCTTTCAGGACTTCGGCCCCGAACAGGATAAACGCAATCATCCCCGCCGTAACGGCCGTTTCTCGCAGCGCAACGCCCAGCCTTGGCATCGTCAGGCCCCGTCCCTCATCGCGAACGATCAAGCCGTAAACGAAGATCGCAAACACACCGATCGCCGCCGCCGGTGTGGGCGTGAACAGGCCAAATCCCAAACCGAGAATAATGCCGAGAAAAATCAATAAGATCGGCCAAAGCCGACGCAGGGCCGAACGCCTCTCATCGGGGGGCATCATGTCGAGAGACGGCGCGAGGGAGGGTCGCAATCGAACGGTGACTGCAATCACCGCGATGAAAAAGGCGACAGCGACGAGGCCGGGGATCATGGCGGCCTGAAACATGTCGATGATCGACGCTTCGACGATCAGCGCATAGATAATGAGGGCCACCGATGGGGGGATCAGAATGCCCAGCGTGCCCCCTGCCGCTAAGGTGCCCGTTGCCAGCCGCACGGAATACTTCATCCGCCGTAATTCCGGCAGCGCCACCTTGCCCATGGTCGAGGCCGTAGCCAGCGAGGAGCCGCAAACAGCGCCAAACCCCGCGCAGGCAGCAATTGCCGCCATGGCCACCCCTCCTCGAACCCGGCCAACCAATGCGCGCATACCCGTAAAGAGATCGCGCGACATCCCGGTTTCCGAGGCGAGATACCCCATCAGAATAAAGAGCGGCACGACCGACAGATCGTAATTCGCGACCGAATTGAAGAATAATGTCTTGAACTGTTTCAGATATGGTCCAAAGCGCAGGAAGCTGGCCACCTGAGACAGAGCATAATTGCCGCCAATTCCCACCACGACCATCGCAAGACCGACAGGCACCCGAAAAATGAGTAACAGGAACAGAGCGCCCAAGCCCAGTAAACCAACGGTTTCACGGTCAAGCATGGGGATATGTTTCCGGTGGCAAAGGCCGGGTCATAGCCTGCATCAAAGCGACGACAGCCCAGAGAAGCAGTGACAGAATGCCCGTGATATAAAAGGGCCAGACCTGCCAGCCGAGAACCGGACTCAACGCACCGTCATCCAAGGTTTCGAACAGCCCTGTCGTCATCCAATAGGCTAAAAAAAGCGCCATGGCGGCCATCAGAAGGAGCGAAAAACGGTCGATACCTTGCCGTAGGGTCTCCGGCGCGCGGGAGAGAAACAGGTCAACGGATAAGTGACCATGCTGCATCTGGCACCAAGGCAGAAACATCGGGATCGCCGCCCCGATGGCGAGGCGGACAAAATCCTCATAGCCGGGCAGCGCTCCGACCTCACCCCCGAACAACCGGGCCACTCGATTGAGCGCAAAGGCCCCGACATTGGTTGCCGTGACCACAACGATGCCAAGAAGGATAACCCCGCCCAGCATGGCCCATAGACGCGCGAGCGACGAGATGAGGCGGGTCATGCGGCCATTATCGCGATGTTAGTTCGTATTTTTTCTGACCGCCTTGCGCGCGGCGTCGATAATCGCCTGACCGTCGATTTCCTTGTCGGAGACTTCCTTGATCCAGCGGTCCACGATTGTCTGACCCCGCTTTGCGATATCGGCAGTGACATCGTCATTCAGGCGCAGGATCGTTCCACCGCTGTCGAATTGCTGGCGTTTGCCTGTGGTTTCTTCCTGCTCCCAAACTTCGCCGATTTCCCTTGCGAAATCTCGACCTGAATGATCGTCGATGATCTTTTGAAGATCTTCGGGCAGCGCCTCGAACCGATCTTTGTTCATTGCGAACAGGAAAACCGACGTCCCGAAGCGCTCTTTGTGACGCCCTTCGACCGATGTCGCTGTCAGCTCCGCAAGCTTCAGGGGAGGAAAGATTTCGAAGGGCACCAACGCCCCGTCGACCGTGCCTTTTGACAATGCTTGTGGCAGGGCGGGCACCGGCATTCCCACCGGCTCTGCGCCCAAGGCTTCGATCATCCAAGCGCCGGTACGCGAAGGCGTGCGGAGTTTCATGCCCTTAAACGCATCGAGCGAGGCCACGTCATCCACCGATTGCCGCATGTGAAGGGCATTGCCGTCATGGGTATGGACCAGAAGGGGTTTGATATCCTCAAAATCCTCGGCAATCATCTCGAATGTATCATCGATGGCAAGATTGGTGGCGACGGCCGAACCCAGATGAACCGTCGGTAATTCAAAGGCTTCCGTGCGCGGAAACACACCCGGAGTATAGCCGATTACCGTCCAGATAATATCCGCCGTGCCATCGCGGGCCTGTCGGTAAAGTTCCGGCGGCTTTCCGCCCAACGACATGGAAGGAAAGATTTCAAAGGCGATGCGGCCCTCGGAAGCCTTCTCGATTCGCTTCGCCCAAGGCTCGATCATCTTGGCTTGTGAAGTCGATTTTGGGCTGAGGAAATGATGAACTGTCAATGTAACTTCTGGATCAGCGGCTTGCACCGATTGCGCGCCCATCATCGCAAAGACACTCAGCGTCAATGCGCAAATAGTCCGTGATCCAAGCATCGATAGCTCTCCCGTCAGGCTTGTTGATCTTTCTACGGCACAAACGCTACTCCGTTGAACCACGGGTGTAAATGCCGTTTGCGGCTCCTCTGGGCCTGAAGACTTGTGTTTTATTCGGCAATGTCGCACAGAAAGGGGGCGGGGCGCTTTTCGGGAGACTTAAGATGATGAAACACCTGGTTATTCTCGCCTCGCTTGCGGGGTTCGTACTGGTCGGCGGTGAAGCGAGCGCGGCGTCTGCATGCAAAGGTCTGTCCAGCGGCAAATGCGATGGGGCCACCGCGTGCTATTGGGTCAAAGGTTACAAGACCAAAAAAGGCACGAATGTCAGCGCCCATTGCCGTGCAAAACCAAATGGTGGTGCCAGCGCCTCCAAAAAGAAGCCAACCGCCAAGAAAGCTGCTGTAACGACGAGCAGCAGTTCTGAAAAAGAAACAAAAAAATCGAAGAAAAAATCATCCACCAGCAAAAAATCTTCAAATGCTAAAAAAGATGCATCCAAAAAGAAGTCATCCAAGCAGAAATCAAAGGCCAAAAAGAAAAAACCAACAAGCTGATACGGCATCATTTGCCATCGATAACTGATCGTATACTATATCCGATCGCGATTAGTGCGGCACCTTCTGGACTTTTGCTTTAGACGGTGCCGCAATACTTTGTCGTCGCCGGTTTGCCTCATGTTCAACAGCCAGATAAAGGCATGAACGAATTCGTACCGCGCCCCATGGACAAGCCCGGCAACAGGCGCTAAACGAGCCTCATCGGCGACGTGGCGGAGTGGTTACGCAGCGGATTGCAAATCCGTGTACCCCGGTTCGATTCCGGGCGTCGCCTCCATGGACCGATAATATCGCGATACAGGCACGGCACTGCGGCTATAATCTTATGGCTGAACGGCGTCGATCGGCAGGACTGAGTGGATTCCGTACTGTCACTGAGTGGCTTGTTTGGTGGACGCTCTGGACTGCCGTTTGGATTTCCAATATTCCTTGGACAGCTCAGG
This sequence comes from uncultured Neomegalonema sp., assembly GCA_938008165.1. Classification (GTDB taxonomy): domain Bacteria; phylum Pseudomonadota; class Alphaproteobacteria; order Rhodobacterales; family Rhodobacteraceae; genus JAHDDY01. The sequence goes on from CALLLP010000001.1 coordinate 145,432, forward strand.
AAGTACAGGCTCTGGCAAATAACCGCCCAACTCCAGCTTTAGACCTGCCAATGTCAAAACTTCATTTTCTGAAACAAACACTGAATATCCCTTTAATTTGTTTTTCAGGTTTTCCGTTTTTTCCTTATCCTTTGCTTTTGCTAAAAGCAAAGGAAGCATTTTGGCGGGTGGATCAAAACTGACCGCAATGGCTTGATCTTCGAATATAAAAAGATAATCCGCTTGATCAAGCGTCATTTTTGCAGGTTTATTCATTGAAACTCTGTTCAATCGACTACGTTCTTTACGTACTTCTTCTGAGGAACTTTGATCTTTCTTTTCTTTCTTAACTTCACTTTCGGTCATCCGTTGATCTTTCAAAAAAAGCGATCGTTGAACACGCAAAGTCGCAAAAGAGAAAATGATCAGTAGTATGATTGCCCCAGCCAATAAAAAGCGAAAAATTAGTGCGATAACTTCTGCTTCACAATTTAATCCACACAGATGAGAATGCATCAATGATGAAAAAGACACCGTAATTACGAACGTAACAAATAAAATCCATAATAATAATCGTAATGTTGTATATATAAATTCAGTCCATCCTCGTTTTCCAAAAATTCGTTTAAAGCCTTTTGCTAATGAAAGTTTACTGAAGTCGGGTGTAACAGGTTTTAGTGAAGTCAGAATTCCTCCATTTGCAATCAATGCGATTATTACAGAGATAAAAATCGATATGATGACGACTGGAATAACAACTAAAAATATCCGCTTTGCAATTTCCCGGATTGCAAGATCGAGTGCCTCTGCTGATTGCATTTCCAATACATCAGGAATAAGGGAAAAAAAATTTGCCATTTCTTGACATATAAAGGGCGCACTTATAAGTAGAAAAAATAAAGAAAACGCCGTTGATGAAAACGCTGCAACATCGGCACTTGACGGAATTGACCCTTTCTCTCGTTGTTTTCGGAGCTTTTGTTTGCTCGCAGGTTTTTTCTTTTGCTCCGTATCGCTCATCTAAAAAATGCACCTAATAGATTTAGAGTCTCATTGGCAGAGGGAAAAATATCTTCAAATAATTGAATGAAGATTGTTAAAATGATTGGCAAAGCAAACAAAGTTGCGATATTTTTTAAAGCAAAAGAAAAAGCATAAAACCTGTAGGGTCGTGCGATACGACCGGCAACACCGCAACCTATCTCAATGATTAACAGAACACTTAATAATGGTAAAGTAATTCGAATAGCTGTGTAGAGAGTATCGGTCACTGCACCAAGAGCTATTGCAGCCGCAGAATCACTAAATTCTGGAACAAATATATGTAGGGGCCATATCAGATAACTTTGATAAAGAGCGTCGATTACAACAATAAAGTTGCCGGTAAAGAAAAATATCAACAGAGCTGCGACAATATACAAAAGTGCAATGCTGGAATGCATTTCTCCATCACCGGCACTAAAACTTGGATTACCCTCACCCCTGATTTGATCCGTTATTGCGGCTGCGTATTGGATTGCAAGAAATGGTAGGGATGCTAAAAAACCAATTGCGTATCCAATGAGAAACTCTTTTCCCATTATTGCAATGCCAATCATTGAGTTCGGATCGTTAATAATCCTATCAATAGGGGAAGCGTTCGAAACCCAGAGGGGTAGCGAAATGGAAAAAGCGATAGGAATTCTAATAAATCTCAGCGCTCCAATGGCAACTGTAATAATGGAAAATCCATAGAGTAATCCGATAGATCGAGTAATGTTCAGAACAAAAAATGCAAATAGCGATTCTAGGTTGTTATTGAAAGCAATGTCGAATATCGGATCGAAATGCGTCATTTCTGGGCATATATATGGAAATTATCGAAAATATCCTGTGTTGAGGACATTAGCGGTGCTACCAAGCCGGTACCCGCAGCAATAAAGATAAATGCAATTGCTGAAATTTTTACTGTCTGCGATAAAGTTTGATCCTGAATCTGAGTTATCGCTTGAAAAAAAGATATGAAAAAAGCAAGGATTGTTGCGATCAGGAGAGGTATGCCTGCCAAAATGACAATATCCATTACAAATCTTATCAGTAAGCTGGGGTAATGGGTTTCATAGATCATTGTATAGTTCCATATGATACGATCAAGCCTTCTCCTAATCGGCTCCAGCCATCGACAAATACGAACGTCAGCAATTTAAATGGAACGGCAATGATGTTTGGTTGCATCATTTGCATGCCAAGTGCCATCAAAATGGCTGTAATTGCCAAATCGATCGCTATAAAAGGTAGGTAAAGCAAGAATCCAATTCTGAATGCTTCTGTCAATTCCGACACCATAAATGTGGGAATTTGAATGATAAAGTCAGAAGTGGTTGCTTCGTATCCGCTCCCGACCCATACTTCTTTAGAAACCTCGACAAAAAATTCAGAATATACTTGATCTGAGTTCTGCGCGATAAATTTTCGGAAAGGTGCGCTCCCAGCTTCTAATAAAACGATGAAATCCTGTGTAGTTGTTATGATAGTATTGACTTCTGTTAAAGCTGCAATAGAATCGGCAATAACTGGGTATGAGATAAAAATAGCTAAAAAGATAGAAAGAGCCATGATAATCATGTTGTTTGGGACTTGTTGTAATCCCAAAGCTTGCCGCACGATCATCAACACCACTGAAAGCTTGACAAATGCCGTCATGGTTAACATCGCAAACATTAGAAACCCCGCCATCGTTCCGATGACGAGCGGTGTTGCATGAGATTCCATGATGCTTACTCGATTTTCGTGATACGGACGGCAATATTATCGTCAATCTGCATCAATAGACCTTCGGCAAAGCACTTTTCCCCGACAAATAAGCGAATGTTTTCTGGAAGGGGCGTGTCAAATGAAACAATGGAACCTGTGGTGAGCTTGCGTAAATCGCCGAGTGGTATGTGTGTTCGCGAGAGTTCCAATTGCACGGTAACGGGTAATGCGTCGATGTCGCCCCCAGTATTGCCCTGCGTTACAGAGCCGGATTTCTTTCTATCTTTAAATACAGGTTTTTCCGACACCATTATCACTCCATTTTTTTCCGTAACATTGGCGATTTGGCGTGCTTGATACGCAATGAACTGGGGCAGCGTATGTTGTACGCCGCGCGAGAACATAAGCGTGTCACCGATCAACAAATGATTAAATTCACTCGAAGAAATTTGTATTTTTGGCCCGTATAGAGATAAAGGAATGTGTAGTGCCGTATCTATACGTGTATCTTTTTGATCTTCTTCGTGATTCCAATCGAATCCTGTTTTGATTTTTTGTATGAACTCTAGAGAGCATCTAAGCCAAAACTTGTGATGACCCAGGCTTTTTGATTCGACGCTGATTTGATATTTTGCAATATCTTCAGAAAAACCACTGCATAGTTCTATTTTTTCTTTAATACCCTGCTCTAATACAAAAAGGTATTCTAAAAATACATGCTCTATCACCAAGAGTTGGGTTTCTTGCGACAGGTTAGGTGGAAAGATCTTGTCGGGAAACAAGGTTTGGACGCAGGAATTGAATGTCTGTCGGGAGCATGAAACCCTGACGATTTCATCTTCTGTTTTTAGTCCAATCCCAACTTCCCGGTTTTCTTCCGAATTGTTTTTGGACATTATGATCCGGCCCGCCTCGCCGTGAAGGACAACGGGTCGCGACAGGCTTTTCTCTAGGGGGCCGGTCTGTTTCGGCTGTACGCTCGGCAAAACAGGCCAAACGAAAGGGCGTAGCTTGCCGGGCGTTCTGTTTGGAAACTCATCGAGTGGCATTCTTATGGTCCCGTACGGCCATGATTTCTGCAATATCGTCGTCTCGACGTAGATCAAGTTTGGTTGCCGCTTGTTTTTGTTGTTTGTTCAGTAAATCTTCCAGCTTCTGGAGACGGTTTTTGGCCATCATGAAGTGTCGCTGCTGTTCATCCCGAATGGCGCGCGCGTTTTCGTGGGAGTGAGCGTGGTCCACCTCGCGCAGTACGGCAAAATCCGCCATGAGCTGAAGCTCGCGGTATCCATCGGATATTTCCCGGATCGAAAAGGCGTTCTGGCCTGCGTGATTTTCTTCGTTGACCGCAGTGTCGAGATAGGATTTTGCGGCATGAGCGTAGCTTTGTCTTTCCTGTGAGGCGGCGTATAGGGCGGCTTGTGCCTCACGTTCATGGCGGGATGCGGCACTTGCGTCTCGCTCGGCCTTGTGGGCGCGTATTCTTTTCACATCACAGATTTTTTGGAGGGCCTTGTGATGCTTCATAAGAGCGCTTTCTTCATCTGACTCATAATCGTATCAAGAGTGGTGCCAGCTGCATTGCTGCCACGCAGGAAGGCATCGATTGCAGGTTTCGCGCGGATGGCGTGATCGGCAAGCGTGTCGCTTCCAGCGCTATATTCACCGATCTGTAACAGCACTTCTATGTCAGCATACTTACCAAGAAGTTTGCGAAGCATGCTGGCATCCTCCAAATGCTGTGCCGTTACAAAGGAGGGCATGCTGCGGCTGAGGCTGCGCGTTACGTCGATTGCGGGAAAGTGCCCGGCCTCTGCCAATGATCCGGAAAGGATGATGTGGCCATCGGTCAGGCTGCGAACTTCTTCGGCGATGGGGTCGCCTTCGCCGTCTCCTTCGACCAGAACGGTGTAGATCGCCGATATTGATCCCTTGCCTGCGCGTCCGGCCCGTTCGATCAGGGCGGGAAGGGCAGGATAGACGGAAGACGGGTATCCCCGGCGCGTCGGGGCTTCGCCAGCGGCCAGACCGATTTCGCGCAAAGCCCGCGCCGTGCGGGTCAGGCTGTCGACCATCAAAAGGACGCTTAACCCTTGATCGCGCAACCATTCGGCAATTGCAGTGGCTGAATCCGCACAGATCGCTCTTTCGGTGGAGGGGCGGTCGGAAGTTGCGACAACAAGGATCGTCTTTTGACGTTTATTCGCCGGGAGGTCTTTTTCGACAAACTCCCGCACCTCTCGCCCTCGTTCGCCGACCAGCGCCACGACGATCACATCGACCTGAGCATTACGGACGATATCCGCCATCAACCGCGATTTTCCTGCGCCGGGTGGTCCGAAGACTCCGACGCGCTGTCCGTGTCCGAGGGTCAGGGGGCCATCGATGGCGTTGAGGCCGGTGACTAGGGGGCTGTTGATCAATGGGCGATCCATGGCATCGGGTGCCGATCTGCGAACCGGCACATCATAGGTTTTGCCCGATAGCGAGGATGTCCCCCCAAGCGGTGTGCCTAGCGGGTTCACGATCCTGCCCAACATGCCCATACCGACCTTGATCGACAGGTTTTGGCGGCTTGGCCTGACGATCGCGCCGATTGAAAGCCCATCGGTCGATCCATAGGGCACGAGGGTCGCCGTTCGCCCTTCCAGCCCTGCAACTTCCGCTAGAAGGGGCGGGCCTTCACGCCGTGCGACCGTGCAGAAATCGCCCCTCGATGCATCGGGGATCAGGGCATGCAGGCAGTTGGCGTCGATATTGGTGAGCCGACCAAAATGCTTGCGCAAATCGATATGGCGCACCTGTTGCGTCAGATTTTGGAGATAGGCGACCTGTTGTTCGATCATTTTTCGGCGTCCGGCTTGTGGTCCTGAGCCGCCAAGAAATCCAGCAATATTCCGATCTGTGTATCGAGCGAAATCTCCGTCGTGCCGATGGAGCATTCCAAAAAGATGGCGTCCGCTTCGAGCGTATTGTCATTTTGGATGTCGATTATCCCTTCGAAATGTCGAGGATAACGCGTCTGTGCTTCGCGCAAGTCGATGAAAGCCTTTGCCCCGGCGCGCAGCGTGTTGCACCGGCCCGGATCGATCTCGCGGGAGGCTTGTGCAACAAGGCGGGCGACCATGTCTGTCTTATCGAGCGTTCCGATGATCCGCCGGATGGAATTCTCGACCACCAGCACCAGCCATGGCCGGATCGTGTCGAAATCCCGTTTCATGGCCGAAATCTGCTCCATGGCCTCTGCAAAGGCTGTCGCCTTGCTCCGCGCGGTTTCGATATCGAGAAATTTTTTGAGTTCCTCGTCCGATATGGTGCGGATCATGTCGGTCAGCTTTTCCCGCTCTTTTTCTGCGAGTGTGCGAACCTGTGCTGCCGCGCTTTCCGCGCGTTTGATGATGTCTTCGGCATCATTGCGCAATGTGATGGAGGTGCCGATGACCGCGTCGAAATCCGCTGCTTTCACAACGCGGGCGGGAAGGGGAGGGACCATTCTCATCGCGGATCATCCGCAAACAGGCGATTGATCAGCGCAATCCGCGCCATCAGCGTCTCGCGCGGTTGATCCAGAGGGAGATCGTCCAGCCGGGGCAGGAGCAGCATGATCCTGTTTGCATAGACATCCGGTATCGCCGCCAGCCATGTATACAGGCACATGATACCGGCTTTTTGCAGATCCATATCCGCATCGACTGCGCCGACCATATCCGGGCTGGTATGGTCCCGGTTTTCAAGGATCAGCGTCATGTCGTCATGCGACAGGGAGCCGTATGCCGTGCGTGTACGGGTGTTCAACAGCTTGCCCGCGAGACTCGGAGCCAGCCAAGCAAGCCCGATACGCCGCAGAAAGTCTTTTCGCGATGCCGCGCGTATCAGGTTTTCCACAATCCGCACTTTGACCGCGGGCGGGGCGGGGGGCGCGATATTCGACACATCGGCAAGGCTGATGATGATACGCTCGGCAAAGCGGGGATCGGCCCAGATGGCTTTACGCAGATCGGCATCCTGTAGGTCGGTCGCCCACAGGGTTTCCCAGCTCTTGTGAATTGGATACGGCGCGGACGGCGTCCATGGTTGAAGTTCGGGCATCGCTTCCTCCCTTCTACTGGCGTGGTTTGCGGGTCAGGCGCAGTGCAAGGCACAACGCTGCGATGAGCAGAATGCACAAGCCAAGGCTCCAGAATAACCGGGGCATATTCACAACCTCGAAGGATGGTGCGCCCGCTGTTGCCAATGTGACTCTCTTGGACCATTCCCCCCCGTTCAATTGGAGCGGTGTCCGCTGATTCTGTTGATTGCCTTCGACATTGAGGATTTCGGCGGGTGTTTCCTGGGGAACCATGATGACGACATTCGAGGCCGGAAAACTCGAAATCGTCACATCGTCATAGGCAAGATTGGGGACGGCAGATGAAACCATACGCTTCAGCTTCGATATATTCGAGCCGATATTGAAATCGGGCTGCGTATGCACCGTGACGGATGCGGATGCCTTGATCGGCTCACGGTCATATCGTTTCGGCAGGGGCAGTGTCACCAGCACCTTGGCGGTCCGCACCCCTGAAATCGATGAGATCGCGCCCGAAAGTTCTTCGTTCATCGCATGGATGAACCGCACATGCTGCTCAAAGGGCGTCCCCATGATGCCCTCGGACTGAAAGATATCCCCTAGCCCTGCAAAACGCTCGCGCGGAAAGCCTCGTTCCCGCAGAACAACGACGGCTTTGGCGATGTCTTCTTTCTTGACGCTGAGGGAATACAGCCCGTCCTTTGCCGCAGACCGCGTGGTCTCGATATTGGATGCCTCCAGAATCGCGACCATATCGTTCACTTGGGTCTGGTCGAGTTCGGAATAAAGGACTTCTTTGCATCCTGAGAGGGTCAGTACCGTCAGTATCAGGAGTAATCGTCCAAGATATGTCAGCACTGTTTTACTCCAAAACTGTTCATCGTGGGCAGATCCAGCATATCCGGTCGTATAGACGGCGAAAATCCGGGTGCTTACGGACTATTGCGTGTGACGCACTGAGAAATTTAAGTAGGGATGTGAAGGGATGCAGAATTGCGTATCATGGCGCTATATGTCGGCCTGTAGGGCTAGGGCGTGATTGCGCAGACGCATCATGTCGTCATCGATATGCGTTATGTCTTCGAGGGCGTCGACCGATGCCAAAGCCTGATCCTGCAAGCCCGCCTGCATCGCAACGACTGCCCTGATCCGGTGCGTCTCCGGGTTCGCGCTCATCAGGTGGGCTGACATATCCAGCAAGGTAAAGGCCGTGTCGAATTGGCCGAATCCCGCATAGGCCGCCGCCAGCGCGTTCAGCACTGCGATATCGTCATGCGCTCCTGAGGTGCGGTTATGCGACATCTGTTGGCCCCGACTGGAGCATGGCCAGATGCTCGTACATTCGGGCAATCCGGTCGAGCGTTTGCAGCCCCGCGATAAGCTCCGGGTCATGATCGGCCGGGTCGCTGACCATCTGCCGTTGCAGGGTGCGCGATACGAGATAGGAGAGCTGGCCGGTTGACATTCTGCTCAGCGGTTCGCTCCACTCATGAAGCATGTCTTCATAGGCCGAGGAGGAGGTCGTACCCGCCTGACGAAGCTTGAGCAGCGGCGGGCGCCTGACCTTGGCGATCATACTGGCCATGGCCAGCGTGTTCATCCGGTCAACGACACCGGCCCCCGTAAGGCGCTCTACCGACTCAATCTGGGGCGTCGGAACCCTGACCGGCGATGTTATCGGCAGGGTTCTGGGGGAATCTATGCGGCGAATGTCGCTCATATGGTGTGTCCAGTCCTTGCGTCAGTAGCTGATGTTCACCTGCTCCCCGTCCCTTGCAAGTTTGATGTCAGTTTCCGAAATCGAGACGATGTTCCAATCACGAACAAGCTCATCGCCGATGGTCAATGACGCGCCGTTTGCGAGGAAAATGCTGGGAACCGGGTTTAGACGTACCATTTTGATGGCAGGAATGTTTTCGAGCACCCTTGCTTCCTTCACCCGTGTGATGACCCGGCCTGATTCGGGATGCGCGTCGATCACTCCCCGCAGGCTGTGCCATGTCGGCATTTTTCCCTTTGGAATCGTCCCGGAGATGACCACGGTGTCATCGGGACCGATATCGGCGGTCATGTACTGGCTCATCTTCGCTTCGGAGATGTGGTCCTGAACCATATCGGACAGAGAATTCGGGGGTGTGCGCAGGTGGTGCGCGGTCTGCGTCTTGGGCATCGCGATAACGGCGGCGTTCGGAGTGGGTGCCCAGAACGATGCGATCATGGCGACCGCTCCAATCGTCGCCAGACCCGCAATCGGCATCAATTCCCCCCTTCTTTTCAGGGGTAGACTGTCGGAATCAGCGGGGCGAATATCGAGCCTGATGGAGCCGATTGTCACTGTGCAAGGGAGTTTCGCATAAGGGGTGCCCCGCGCGATTCCCATACCGTTGAGCCTGACATCCGTGCGATCCGTCGTCAGGGTCGCCGTCGGGCCGAGCATGGTTTTTACGATGCGCAGCATGACGGACGGGCCGCCGATTTCGGGATCGAGCAGCATGATATCCGCCGTTTCCTCGCTACCGATCGTGAATTCCGGGCCTTCGATATGCGTTCGGCATCCTGCATGCAGGCCGTTTGACACGACGATCTCGATTTCCGTGTCGGTGTTCTTCTGCCCGGAAAGTTTGTCGACAATTCCGAATACGTAGCTGCGACCGCAACCCAAGGCTGCATCGAATTGATTATCGACCATTACTGCTTACTGTCCCTTCAGCAGATGGCTCATGTCCTGCTGAACACGGCGTGACACAGCCCAAGCGACGTTCCATGTTGCAAGCTCCATATAAAGCTCACGCACGCGATCGGTGAGTTCATCCATTTGCGTTTCGAGATGTTTTGCGTGAACCGAAACCGTATCCGGCTCGACATCCATCACGATCGCAGCCTTTTCGAGACGAGCCTTGCCCCCTTTGAGGATTTCTTCCCTCGCTTCCATGACTTCCGCATCTTTACCCGGTGCATCCAAAGCATATGAGAGCGCCCGATCAACCGAATGCGAAACAGCATCGGTTTTATGTTCGTTCATCTGCTGATCATTGACGAGAGTATTTAACTCGATGGATACAGGGGCGTCCGCCACATCGGGTATTCCGGCAATCTCATATGACATTTATATACCCTTACCTGTTAATGTATATCTGCATCGATTTCGTATCGTTAGAGCAATTTGCAATCAATTTAATGAATCGCAGAATTATGTACGAAATTTGAAAACCATGTAATTGATTTGCAAATGCTCTAACGGATGTTTTTTTTAAACGTCCAACTCAAGGGATTCGTTCAAATCTTCATCCATTTCTTTCTGCATGGGGTCGTTGAGGATCTGAAACAATACCACCGCTTCCAAGAGCGCTTCTTCTTCGCTCACGGCATCTGCTGAAGCCGGTGCGGTGGAATTGCTAGCGACGCCATCTAGGCCGTTATCCATTTTTCACTCCTGTTATTATGATCTTAACCCAATCGAGTATTAAGTGATGATACAAAATGGGCATAGTGTGAGAACTATGTAGAATCGTACGTAGGCACTGGCAGTCCGGTAGGTACGCACGGGTTTCTCTTTGTGGTAAGCATAATAGAATCTGACCAATCAGCATCCTATAAATGATCCCAGACGAGACGAAGTGTGTATTTCAATGTACTTGGGGCTGGCAATATCACTAAAGACTGGGTGCTCTGTTCATCTTGTCATTATATATTGTTTGGATAAAAGAACGTTGGTAAATTCTTTGTTTGTCTAAAGTGTCCTGTTTTTTCAGGATTAAATTCATCACTATTTATAGTGTATCAAGACAGAAGGATGAGAGAAAATGGCAGACGTAGCAGCAACCGGTGAAAGTGGCCCTACCTCCTTGGCAAACCTTGAAGCTCGTGCTGAGCAGCTTTTCATCAAATCGGCTGAGCGCTCGATCGGTTACCAGGAAGAAACCAAATACGAAAAAGACGTCGAGAAGACCGCTAACAAGGTTCAATAGCCTTGTGAAACATCGCGGAGGCCCTGCATCGGGCCTCCGTTATTTTATTTTTTATTAAAAAAGAAGAATAATATGCGCAAAGATTTGGCAATTGTTATTCTGCTTGTCGCCATCATTGCGTTGATGATTATACCGCTCAATCAGATGATGATTGACGTGTTGCTGGCCCTGAATATCACCTTTTCCATAATTCTTCTTTTGGTTGCAATATATCTTAAAAGCCCGTCGGATTTTTCGACTTTTCCCTCCATCATCCTGCTTGGCACAGCTTTTCGGCTTGCGCTGTCGGTCGGTACGACGCGATTGATCCTTGCGGATGCGGATGGGGGTCAGATCATTCAGTCCTTTGGCGATTTCATGGTCGATGGCTCCATCGCCATCGGCTTCGTCATCTTTCTCGTCATCACGGTCGTGCAGTTCCTTGTGGTCACCAAGGGTGCGGAGCGTGTGGCCGAAGTCGGTGCCCGCTTTGCCCTCGATTCGATGCCGGGCAAACAGATGAGCATCGATGCGGAGGCGCGCACCGGCGATCTGGACGCCGATCAGGCACGGGCCGCCCGCAAAAAACTTGACCAGAGCGGTCAGTTCTTTGGCGCGATGGACGGCGCGATGAAGTTTGTGAAGGGCGACGCCATTGCGGGCCTGATTATCATCTGCATCAACCTGTTGGGCGGTATTGCGGTCGGCGTTACCGTGCATGGCTTTGGTTTTGGCGAGGCGGTCAGAACCTTTTCTCTGCTGACTGTCGGGGATGGTCTGGTCGCCCAGCTTCCCGCAATCCTGATGGCGCTCTGCGCGGGGATTATCGTCACGCGGGTCGAGAAGGCCAATAGAGATGACCTCGGCACCGAAATCTTCGACCAACTCGCGACGGATTTCCGCGTGCCGTTGATTGCGGCGGGAATCGTGTTCCTCGTTGGTTTTATTCCCGGATTTCCTACGCTGGTCTTTACGGGCCTGTCTGCGACATTGCTCATAATCGGGTTCAGACTACGCAAGCTCGCCGCGACTCGCGAAGCCGATGTCGCCATTGCCGCCATTGCGGAGGAGGCCGCGCGGGATGAGATGGTGGTATCGAGCAGACTGGTTCTTGCCATCGGAAGCCAGCTTGCCAAGACGATCGATCAGGACCGTGCGGTCAAGATGATCGATGCCGATTTCAGGGCCTTTTGCGAGACCAGCGGTGTTCCCTTCGCCCGCCCCGGCTTTATCGTTTCGGATAAGATCGCTCCATTGGGATGTTCCGTTCAGCTGGACGGTGTCGCCCTGTTCAAATGCCAGATCCCCGAACGCCATGTTTTCGTGGAGGATGCCGATCTAGTAAGCGATATCCGCCATCCGGATTACGCGCTGAACAGTGAAGTCTTGTCAGGCGCATGGGTGCCATTGAACTCTGTGCCCGAATTGGCGGAGCGCGCGATCGCTCATCAGACCATCGAGCAGGTCTGTGCCGATCTCGCATGTGGGTTCTACCAGCATAATATCGGCGAGTTGTTCACCATCCCCGTATTCGAGCAAATGCATAAAGCGCTGCACGAGGCCGAACCCGAAGCGATGAAACGCATCGATGATGAGGTCAGCGAAACGGCGCTCTACAAGATTTTGAAGATGCTGTTGGAAGAGGGCGTTCCGATGTCATCCTATGGCCTGTTCACCAATGCCTTGCATTACTGGGTCGCCGTCTCGGATAAGCCGGATTACAAAACCTTGGCGGAATGCGTGCGCGGATCGATGAAGCGGCAATTATGCGAGCGTATCTCACTCTCACAGGATGTGCTGGGCTTGGCCATGATCAGCCCGGAAATCGAGGCACTGGCACGGGAAACGATCTCTCAACTGGATAGCAAGCTGCCCGATGAGATCACTGCCAGCACATTCATGCCCCGGCATGAAGGACAGATACTCGTCGCTAATCTGCAACCGCTCGTTCAGCTTCAACGTTCGGGCAAGAAGCAGGTTGCCTTGGTTATTTCCGCCGATCTTCGCCGGTACATGGGCAATTTTCTGGCCTTGCATGGTGTGCATCTGCCAATCCTTGCGCCCCATGAAGTTTCGCAGGAAATTCCCTGCCTGCCGATCACGCTGGTCACACTGGCAGAACCTGTCGTCCTTCGCTTCCCCGATGGGGCGGAAGAGGGCCAGGATATCGAATATTTCGGTACTTTTGACCCGGATCAAGCGCAGCAGCGCAATGCGCGGACCAAGAAGCAGGACGCAGCGAAAGCAAAACCGGGCCGGACCCGTCGGAGAGCGTAACGCACAGCCCGAAAGGGTGTCGACAAAGCGCTTATGCCCGATGGACCGGCCTTGGACGCCCCGCATTATCGAGGGCGACGAAGGTAAAGCGGGCATCGGTGACTTTCTCCCGATGATCGCCGTCGCGGCTGCGGCGCCATGCCTCGACATGGATGGCCATCGATGTGCGACCCATCCGTTCGAGATCGGCGTAGAGCGATACTTCATCTCCGACAAAGACGGGATTGAGGAACTTGATCGCTTCCACAGCCACCGTCGCGCTGCGTCCGCGCGAGGTGCGAGCGGCGAGGTTGCCCGCCGCAAGATCCATTTGTGCCATGAGCCAGCCGCCGAAGATGTCGCCCGCCGGATTGGTATCGGCGGGCATCGCGATGGTGCGGATAACCGGCTCTCTATCCGGCGGCAGGTCCTGCATCATCCGGCAATCAGGCTCGGAAGCCATAGCACGATACCGGGGAAGGCGATCAGACCGGCGATGGTCAGAGCATCGGCGACGAAGAAGGGAGACGCGCCCTTGAAGACGTCCTGCACGGTGACTTCGGGGCGAACCCCGGCGACAACGAAGCAGTTGAGACCGATTGGCGGGGTGATGAGGCATAGCTCGGCCATCTTCACCACCAAAATCCCGAACCACACCGCGCACATCGTGCCCGACATGCCAAAGGTGCTGTCTGCCGCCGAGACGTATTCTCCACCGTTCAGCGCCATGACCGCCGGATAGACGACCGGCAGTGTCAGAAGCAACATTCCGATCGCATCCATAAACATGCCAAGGATAGCATAGGCGAGCAAAATGCAGATCAGTGTCAGCATCGGGCTTTGATCCAGCGACGTGATCCAGTCGGAGAACGCGCCGGGCAGATCGGCAAAACCCAGAAACCGGACATAGATCAACACGCCCCAGATGATCGTGAAGATCATCACGGACAGTTTCGCACTTTCCAGCAAGGCGCTTTTGAGCTGTGGCCAGCGCATTCCATTCCAGAATGCCATGCACAGCACGACAAAGGCCCCCAGCGCGCCGCCTTCGGTCGGTGTGCCCCAGGCATCGCCGCCAAATGGATTGTAGATAAAGAGGATAATCAGCAGCACAACCAAGAAAATCGGCATGGCCGGGGGCAGGGAGACGAGCCGCTCGCGCCATGTATACCCCCCAACGGGCGGGCCGAAATTCTTGAACACCAACGCCATGCCGACGATCAGGGCGGCATAGATGACCGCCGAGAACATGCCGGGAATGAAGCCTGCCAGCAGCAACTTGCCGACATCCTGCTCGACGATAATCGCATAGATCACGAGAATCGCAGAAGGCGGAATGAGCGAGGCCAATGTGCCCCCCGCCGCCACGACTCCGGCGGCAAACCGCTTGTCATAGCCCTGCTCCAGCATCTCGGGGATGGCGATGCGGGCGAAGACAGCCGATGTCGCGACCGATGCGCCCGACACGGCGGCAAATCCGGCGGTGGCAAAGACGGTCGAGACGGCAAGCCCCCCCGGCAACCACCCGACCCAGCGTTTCGCCGCCTCGAACAATGCCTTGGTCAGACCGGCATAATAGGCGAGATAGCCGATCAGGATGAATGTCGGGATCAGGGAGAGGGCCTGACTGGAAATCTTGGAATGGGGCACTTGCCCGGCGGTCTTGGTCGCGACCGTCAGCGCCCAGCCGAATTGCGAGGGGTCATAGCCCTTCTTGGCCCAGAAGATCCAGATCAGGCCGACCAGCCCCGCCAAGGCGGTCGCGAAGGCCACCCGCATCCCGAAGATCACCAGCACCAACATTGCGCCAGTAACCCAAATTCCGATTTCGATGGGTTCCATCAGACATTCCCCCGCTTGGCATCATCCGTGGAGAGCCTGTCCGCATCATCCGACACCGCCAGCGCCTCGCGCGCGGCCTGTTCCGCCGGTGTTTCGATAAAGGGCACGCCGATGGGGCTTGTGCTTCCGCTGCGCAGGGCGCGGGAATAGGCAATCAGTTGCAGGATCAGGCGTAGCGACAGAACGCCGAACGCGACCGGCACAATCAACTTTGCGGGCCATAGCGGCAGGGCAATATCCATCGAACTGTCATTCGACCACATCGGCATTTCCAGTCCAAAGCTGCGCTGAAAATGCGCCCATGATCCCCAGACCAGCAGCAACATCAGGATCAGGACAAAAAATGTTGTGATAAATTCCACGAGCCACAAGGCGCGCCCGCGCAGCAGGCCGACGATCATATCCATGCGGATATGCCCCCCTTCGCGCTGAACATAGGATACGCCCATGAATGCGATCAGAGGCATCGCTTGCTCGATCCAGTCGACATAGCCGGGCAGGGGGGCATTGAAGAAATTGCGCCCCGAAACAGAAAACACGGCCAGTAGCATCAGCGACAGTACCGCCAATCCACTGATAAGCGCCAAGACACGCTCGATAGAAAACAGCGTGCGGTCCCATTGACTGAGACGTGAATGGTCCGTCAGGACCGTACCGGAAGCGGCCATGGACTATCCCCCTTTTGTCCGATGAGAAAACACAAAGGCGGCGCGGAAATACCCGCGCCGCCATCGTCAGGGGAAGATCACTTATTGGCGATCAATGCAATCGCCGTATCGTAGAGCTCCTGCGCAGGCAGGCCGCGTTTGGTGTTCTCGGCCACCCATTCCGCCGCTGCCGGACCCGCGACCCGCTCGCGGAAATCGGTAAGGGCCGCATCGCTGTAGCTGACACGGGTGATGCCGCGTTCTTCCAGCGCCGGACCCCAAGCAACCATCGTTTTCTGGTTGTAATTGGCGATGTAGTGGTCCAGCGCCTCCGCAACCGAGCCGGTCAGGATCGTGCGATGCTCATCCGACAGGCTGGCGAGCGCATCGCTGTTGACAACGACAGGGCAATTGACGGTGCCGGGGTTGAGGTTGGTCGTCCACCATTTGCCTGTCTCGATCGTGCCGAAGGACATATGTGCATGGGGGGCAAAGGCGACAGCCTTGACAACGCCGCTATCCAGAGCCTGACGCACTTCGGAGGCGCTCATGGAGGTTGGTACGGCATTGATGGCGCTCATCGCCTTGCCGATGCCGCCCGTCGCGCGGACTGTCAGGCCCTCGTAGGAGGCCAGTGTTTTCGGGGCTTCGCCCACGCCGACGATATTATACTGGGGCAGGGGAGAAGGCATCAGCAACGTCGCGTTCCATCGTGCCAGATCGCTGACAACGGCGGGGTGACGATACAGTGCCTCACTGATTCGACGCTCATCTTCCAGTGTTTCGACGCCGAGGAAAGGAAGCTCAAGCACGGTGATCGAGGGGTTCTTGTCGCGGTGATATCCCGCGCAGAACTGCGCCATCTCGAATGCGCCGATGCTGATTCCATCGAGGTTTTCGCGGTTTTTCGACAGGCCGCCATAGGAGATGTTGAGCGTGAACTCGCCATTGCTCTTGGCATCGACCAATTCGGCCAGTTTCTCGACATGCTCGGTAAATGCACGGCGCTTGCCCCACAGGGACACATTCCACTCGACCGCCATGGCTTCACCGGCAAAGGCCGCCATGGTGGTGGTGAGAATAGCTGTTTTAATGAACGATTTTGGCATTGAAGCCTCCCAAGCTACATTTTTGTTTGTTGTGGATGACCCGAAGCTACGGAGGGTGTGACACTTGCGCTATGAACTAATCCGCGCGAGGGGGAGGGGCTGCCTTGCGGATTTCCGCAGGCTCGATCCATGGCCCGGCCCCATGGGGATCGAGCAGCGCTCAGGAGCGCATTTCTCCATTTTACTGGCTCTTAAACCGGATGGATAATGCCTTAGAGCAGGGCGTCTTTATCGAGACCGAGCTTCACGACTTTTTCGTTCAATGTTCGCCGTCCGATGCCGAGGGCATCGGCCACCGCATCCATCCGCCCGCCATGGGCAACGATGGCGCGTCCGACGATTTCACGCTCGAAAGCCGCCGTCGCTTCGCGCAATGTGCCGGGAAAGCCTCCTGCTTCCGGCTCGCGGCGCAGCGCCTCGATCACCGATCCGCGCCCATATCGTGCGGAAAGGACACGGCGCTCAGCGACATGGCGCAGCTCGCGCACATTGCCGGGCCAGTCATGGGACAAGAGCGCCGACAAATCCTCCGAAGTGACCATAGGGGGCGGCGTTTCGTAGAGCGTGGCGAATTCCGTCAGGAACCGCTCGAATAACAGCGGAATATCTTCCCACCGCTCGCGCAGGGTCGGCAGGTCGAGAATCATGGTGTTGACCCGATAATAGAGGTCGGCGCGGAATCGCCCCGCCTCCACCTCCGCATCCAATGGCGCATTGGTTGCGCAGACAAGTCGCAGGGATACGGAAACCGGCTCCGACCCGCCAACGGGGACCGTTTCGCGCGTCTCGATGGCGCGCAGCAGGGTTCTTTGTTGATCCGCGGCAAGCGTGGCGATTTCGTCGAGGAACATCGTGCCGCCCCGCGCCCGCTCGAATGTGCCCGGTCCCCCTTCCACGCTGCCAAACATGAACCGCTCGAAATCACCGGGAGCCACCGCCGCGCAGCTGACCGCGATAAAGGGTTCGTCGGCGCGGGTGCTCAGATCGTGCAGGGCGCGGGCGACGACTTCCTTGCCCGTGCCCGTCTCGCCCTGCAACAGCACCGAGACATTCGCATCGCCCAGTTCCAGTACCTGCCTGCGCACGGTGCGGATCGCCGCCGTTTCGCCCAGTAATACCCGGTCCAGCCCCGATAACTCGGTCAGGCGCGAGCGCAACCGTTCGCCCTCCAGACTCAGGCGGTGCCGTTCTGCCGCGTTTTGCAGCAATTTGAGCAAGCGGCGCGCGTCATAGGGTTTTTCGAGAAAGCTATACGCCCCCAACCCCATCGCTTCGACGGCCATGGGAATATCGCCATGGGCCGAAATCAGCACGACGGGAGGGGCGTCCTGTCCGTTCCAGTCGCGCAGAAGCGTCAGCCCGTCTTTCCCCGGCATCCTCACATCACTCAGGATCACATCCGGGCGCAGGCGATCCGCGATGACACCGAGGCGCTCGGCACGATCCAGCACCTCGACCCGCCATCCCGCCGCGCCAAGCAACTCGCGCAGGGAATCGCGCATCGTGCGGTCGTCGTCGATGACGACAATGCGAAAGGGATCGTCGGTTTCAGGCATCGTCACCGCCCTCGCTCTTTCCCGCGCGGAAGACGATCTCGACGATTGCCCCTTCACAATCGTTGCGAGACCGCATGCGCAATTCCGCTTCGTGCTCTCGCAGGATGGCCGCCGATATGGCAAGGCCAAGGCCCATGCCATCGCCGGAAGGGCGCGTTGTGTAGAAGGGTTCCGTCATGGTGTCGATATCCGCCTCTCCGAATCCTTCACCCGTATCACGTACGATCAGGACCGGCCGCCCCTCATCGTTCGCTTGCAGCAGAATGTCGAGCCGCTTCTCCTCCCGTTCCACCATGGCGGCGACGGCGTTGCGCATCAGATTGACCACCACCTGTTCGAGCCGGTGGGCATTGCCGTCGACCCATGGATGCGGCGCCGTGCAGCGAAAGCTATAGGCGATACTGGCGCTGTCGAGGTCATGGGCCATCAGCGTATGTGCCGATCCAACGACAACGCGCAGATCCACCGGCTCGAAATCCTGCTCGCCCGGACGGGAGAAATCTCGCAATTGTGCGGTGGTGCGCTCCATGCGCCGGATAACGCCCTCAATCTGTGGAATCAGCGGGTCGTCGCGTCGCGTTGGGTTGAATTCGGCGGCCGCAAGATAGTTGCGCATGGCGGAGAGGGGCTGGCCCAGCTCATGCGTCACGGTCGCCGACAATTCGCCCAGCGCGGCAAGTCTGCTGGCTTTGGCCAGACTGTGCTGGGCCGCACGCAGGGCGCTTTCCGCAGCTTGACGCTCGGCCACTTCGTCGCGCAGGCGCAGGTTCAGCGCGTTGAGCTTTGCCTCCTCCTCCTGCGAGGCGGTGAGCGCCACGCGCATCCGGGATGTGCGCACGAAGATTTGGGCGAGGGTCAGCGCCCCCAGAATGGCCAGAAACAAGGCGACCGGAACAAGCGCCTGACGGGTCACGCCCGCCGCATCGGCCACGATATGCACCGTCCAGTCGGATCGGGACAGGTGCCGGGAAACGTAGAGAACGCGCATGCCGTTCAGCACCGCTGCCGTTTCATCCCGTGCTTGCCAGGCCAAGGGATCGAGCGATTGGGTGCCGAATTGCCGTTGCGCCGTGATCCGGTCGCGCGTTTCTGGGGTCAGCATCTGCATCGTGCGATAGGTGAGCGCGGGGTCCGAGGACAGAACAACGACCCCTTCTCCGTTGGTTACCATCACTTGCTCTCCGCCGGTTCGCCATCGCTCGACCAGAGGGGACAGGTCGAGTTTGACCGCCACGGCACCGGCGATTTCCTTCGTATCCCTGATCGGTGCGGCAAAGAAATATCCGGGGCGCGAGGTCGTGGCCCCGATGGCAAAGAATTCTCCCCGTGCTCCGCGCATTGCGGCCTGAAAATAGGGGCGGAAGCCATAATTCTGGCCTAGAAAAGTGACCGTCTGCCGATGATTGGAGGCTGCGACCGTCAGTCCAGCGCGGTCCATGACATAGAGCGCCTCAACACCCATTTCCTGCGCCATGCGCGCCAACCAGTCGCTCGTTGCGACCGAGGCGTCTTCCGGGGCGGTCTTGATAATGGGGATCTGGCTCAGCAAGAGCGGAAAATGCGCGAACCGCTCCAGCGTATCGACCAATGCGGTGCCGTAGAGGGCGGCCTGTTGATCGAGTCTGGCGATCTCGCGCGTCTGATAATGCCGTGTCGACACCCAAAAGATCGCGACCGTCGCGCCGAGGAGAAGCAGCGCAACAATCATCCAGCGATGGATCTTGATTCCAGCAAATGACGGAAATGCAGCCATTTCGGTACGCATATCTTTCAATCACGAGATGATCCACTCTTTATCGAAGTGAATAGCCCCGCACCATGCGCGGTGCGGGGCAGGAACGATCATATTACCGGCTTTTGAATATCAGTCAGTTTCCCCATCGAAATTGTTGTAGCCTTGGGCGGAATTAACGCTTCCGGTGAGATTTGGTATAACTCCCCACGACATATAATCGATCGAGACTGTACCCTTGTAATAGAATGGGCGTGATTTGTCTCTACCGGGACCAGCTGCTTCTTCGACTTCCAGAGCCTCTTTCTTTGGCCCGTCTTGGGCGACATTATCAAGCCCGGCGGGACCATCATCATCATCGTCTTCAGGATTGATCTCAACGCCGCCGCCGCCGCCACCACCAGTGCCACCGCCAGCGGCAGGAGCCGTTACCAAGCCAGTTTCAGGATTGTAATTGAGATTGATACTGACAGTTCCATCCGCGTTAACTTGGAAGGCAACCGGAGCAAACGGAGCGCCAGCATTGGAACCTCCAGCTCCGTTGACAGCACCGGGTATGATATTCGCAATCCCGGTTTGAGGATCAACGTTAAGGTTGAGACTTACCGTTCCATCGTCGTTAACTTGAAATGGAACGTTACTAACATTTGCGTTGTAATTGGCAGGATTAGCGCCATTGATGGCGTTAGAGCCTATTACAATACTACTCGTTCCATCCGCGTTTTGGATTACCTGAATTGGTATAGTTCCATCGTCATTAACATTAGCCGCAAAGAGAGCGGCGTTGCCCGGATCGTTGATATTAATTGTTAAGCTTAAAGTTCCATCGTCGTTAACGGCTGATTGAAGAAGGGCAGGTTGAGCGGCATTGTTATCGACACCGCCTGCATTGTTGATCTCAACGCCAGCATCAGGGATATCCGCCACAGCCCCATTTTGATGATTGTAATTGAAGGCGATACTGACAGTGCCATCCTCGTTAAGCTGAAATGGAACCGAAACAGCCGGAGCGCCAGCATTGGCAGGTCCAGCGCCAGCACCAGCACCAGCATCAGCATCAGGGATACCGGCTACCGCTCCATCTTGAGGGTTAAGATTGATGCCGATACTGACAGTGCCATCCTCGTTAACATGAAATGGAACCGAAACAGCCGGAGCGCCAGCATTGGCTGGTTCAGCCGCAGCAGGACCCACCAGAATATTATTCGTTCCATCGTCGTTAACGACCACCTGCACCGGGATATTTCCATCCTCGTCGACATTCTGCGCTAAGTTTGGATCTTGAACGTTAAGCGTTAAGTTTACAGTTCCATCCGCATTACTGCTAACATTCACCGCAACAGCTTGATCGCCATTATCGGCCGCAGCCGCATTGTCAGCAGGGCCGGCAGCAACACTTTGGGCGCCAGTCTCTGTTTGGACAATAGCAACCGCAGCCCCCGACGTGCTGGCACCAGCCGTTCCAGCGGCTGTATTATTCTGTGGATCAAATAAATGTCTTGCGGTGGCCATTGAAATATCTAGATCATCTTCCTCCTCTTCTTCCTCCTCGTCTTCATCACTGGTATTGAGATCAACTCCGGTGCCGGTACGGCGATCATCGCCACCGTTGCCATCATCGCCACCGTTGCCCCCCGCACCACTGGCGCCACTAGAGCCTCCTGTGCCACCGCTACCATCTTCGTCGCCAGCGCCAGCGCCGTCGCCAGCGCCGTCGCCAGCGCCGTCGCCCCCGTTATCGCCATTTGCTGATTGGGATTGTCTTGGATGCGCGTCTGGCACATCGTCGGCATCGACTGTTACGTAGCCATATTGATCATCGTCGCTCGCTTCTTCGACCCCATCGTTGAATTCATCTTCCGAGATTTCTTCACTGGTTCCGGTCGCCACATCGTATTCGAAATACTCCGTTTCCGCTTCCCCACCGGGTTCGGCGGGGGCGGTCTCCACGAATATGAGCAGGGTTTCCGGATTACCGTCCTCGTCGGGATTGGTATGAGCTCCGGCTCGCTGGATCTCATTTGGCAGCGGTTGTCCCGTGTTTTTGGTATGCGCTCTCTGACCTTGGATGGCGCTTCCGATGACCGCACCGAACAGGGTCAAAAGCTGTGTCGAATCGACTGCCGGTGCGCTGTTCGTCGAGGAAAGTCTGCGGCCTGGCCGCCTTGGCCCCAGGGGCTTTCCGTCTGGACCTTTTGGATCATCTTGATCCTCTTCATTATAACCGACTACATTGTTCAGACCGGCGGTAATAATCCTGATTGTACTGTCATCTGCATAGGCCACAGTATGCGGTATTATATTCCGTCCGTTAGCCTTGGATAGATTGACGGCGGATAGAGCAATCGGCACGATATGCAATCCGCCAGCCGTACCCGCCCCGGTGGGCGCGATAACGCCTCCAGCCGTCGTTACGCGAATTTCATAACCGACTTGCGATGCGCCTGCTGTACCTCCGCGATTTTTTGTGACGCGTCTGATCAAGTGCGTCAGTACACTATGCGCGTGACGGAATTTGGAATTGGAACTCAACCAGAATGGCAGGGGAGGGTTCTGTCCGTTATTGAGCTGTGAAAGAGTTCGCCAGGAACGGAAGCGATAGGCAGATTGTCCAAATCCAGCGACCCAAGTGAAGTCGGGATCATTTTCATTATCTTTTTCGTCACTGTCCCTTGCACGACCCCCGCCTGACGCCGAAAAGCGAAGATCAATCTCCACAAAATGGGCATTCGATGAGCCTTCCGCCGGATTGCCTCCCTGCCCCGTGGGAGTAGAATATCGACCGTAACGTATCTCGGCGATGACGTTGCCAGCTCCTGATACACTTGCTCGGCCAACTCCCCCAAGGCTTCTTTGCCATCCGCCGCCTCCAGAAAGGCTTATAGTAGCCGGTAATCTTATGCCTGTTTGGCCAAGGAGAGATAAGGGTACTTCCGTAAACCGGACTCGCATACTAAAGCGATCAGTCCTGTTCATGCCATTGGAGCCAGGATCATCGGATTTTACGGTGTTGCGCTCCCATTGATGATCGTGGATATAAGTTCCGGATGGTAAGATGCTTGAATTGGTGGTTACTGCACCATCGGTTTTTTTAGCATCTTCTTCATCTTCCTCTTCATCATTGCTGTCGCCGTCCACTGCACCCGGTTCAGTCGTGTTTGTGGAGCCGGACATGCCATCACTCGCATCCGCGTCCGCGTCCGCATCCTGTAGCAAGGACCGGCCGTTCGTTGCCAGTTCGCTATTCGGCTCGATGTGATACAAGTTGTCTTGGTCAGATGTATCGAAGCCAAGGGCAGTCAATGTGGAGACCAGAGCAGGGGACGCATCGACGACATAGAACGAGTCTTCGTTTACTTCGTCCGGGCTTGCCAGACCGAGAGAAACCATCGCGCCGCCGGTTAGAAAGATCCCGTTTTCTTGCAGATCCGTGGCCTCATCGTCGATCAGTTGCTGTCCCGCTTCCGTCGAAAACAGGTTATCTGCAACGCCGACCGCTTCGTCCGCAAGAATCTGTCCCTGTTCTACGCCATCTTCCTCAACCCGCTGTTCATCCCATTCATTGAACGCGCTCGATGTCTGCGTTGCGGCGGGAGACGATGTATCGGACAAATCGCCGATCTCCCCATTTGCAGCGGCCGTTTCGAGCATGCCCATATAGGCGCGGCCCAGTGATGGGTTGATCAGCATGTCATCCGCCGAGACGAAGATCGTCATCGATCCGCCCGTCAGTGACGGATTGGTGACCTCGATACCGATAACCATCTGACCGTCGTTTTCCGACTGACCGATCGATCCGCCGGTAATATTCGCTTCAATCCATTCGCCATCCGGTCCTTTGATGATGACCACCGGCTCCTCGATAATACGGGTCGAGGCCGTAGAGGTGCCCGATGGATCATGGAACTGATGCTCGGATGGCGCGAGGACGGCGAACTCGTCGCCATCGGGCGTCGTCCCCGATTCCACGATTGTGGCATTCGCGAATTGTCCTTCGCCGTCAAAGGTGATTGAGGACTGGTAATCGCCCAAATACCGGTCAAGTCTGCTGCCCGCTTTGACATAAAATTGCTGTCCACCGACCGTCCAGACGACGTTTCCTTCCGAATCTTCCTCGCCACGGCTGATATTCCCTTCCGTGATCGGGATGACGCTCGATGTTCCGTCGGAATGGGTAACGCGCACTTCCGGTGGCTGTTGAATCGACGGGTTGCGCGATGACGGTGTTTGCATCACATCCGATGGAACCACCAATGTCGCAGATCCGCCGAGGGTCGGCATCCCGGACAGAGCGACATCGCTTGAATCGGTGCTGTCATCGACGACATTGACCTCTTCTTCTTCTCCGATGACCTGATCGAAGAAGTTGCTTTCCGCAGTGGTGCCTGCACCATAGGCCTGCTGCTGCGTATTGATAAAGCCAAGGCCCCCGACCGGCGCGGCAAGCTGGGTCATTGACCGCTCAAAGCTGGGGGTATCTCCGGGTAGGATGATGGTACGCGTCGTCCCGTCTGCCGCCTTGTAGCTAACCTGAAAACCTTCTTGGCCGCTGGTTGTCTTGGTTAGGTGGACGGATTGCACCTCGACGATTTCACCATCCACCGTCATCAGCGGCTGTGTTTCTTGGGGCACCGTTACCGTTTCGCCGGTTTCGGGATCGACATAGGATTTGAACTGGTGTTCGCGCGGTGCCCAGACCTGAACCGTGCGCCCTTGGGTATCGGTGAATTCCCCTGTCTGCTCCAGATTGCCACGGCCGGGCAATGTCTCTCTCGATGGCGCGGACAGGAACGACTGGTAGTCGCTCATATATTTATCGGTGCGGCCTCCGGCGGGTGTCGTGAAGGACAGTGTCTGCACCCCGAAGGACGGCGATTTGACATTCGGGTTTGTGACCGTCCACGTGACGGTTCCGTCGCCATTATCCGTGCGGACCATGTTCTCAGGATGAACGATCGTGTCGACCCGGTGATTGGCGTTTGAGGTCGATCGGAATACCGGCGCGTTGTAAGTGGCGGATTCGCCGCTTGGCCGGTTGAAGACGGCGGTAGGGATGTAGAACGTCCCGGATGTTGGGGACAGCAGGCTGCCATCTTCCGTCGCAACCGGGGTCATCGTGGAATCGGGCCGTGCCGTCCCTCTGAACCAATATGCGCCGCCATCGAGCTGCGTGGAGGTCGGATGCTCCGACGTGTGATCGATGACCGGGCCGTATGGTTTTACGACCGGAACCGGCTCTTCCTCATCATGGATCGCGGTTGCCGTTTTCGAGGTGTCCTCGACGATGACAAAAGACGAGCCGGTCAGCGAATTGCTTGCAGGGGAGAATTTCAACCGGCCCGTCTCAAACATATTGCGCACGCCCGTGCGGGTGAGCTGGGGCTGATCGCTGCCGGAGACGACGACGCCGAATTCTCCCGTCAAACCTGGAATATCCACGCTGAGAACGGTCGTCCCGAAGAAATGGTTCGATGCGGCGCTAAATTCCTCGCCCGTAATGCTTTCGACCTGTCCGGGAGGCACACCGCGCTGCTGTGCGGTATACACGAACATTGCATGTTCGATCACTGCGGGCGGCGCTTTTGTGATATCCACGACGCCGTTTTCTGCCATGACGCCGTCAAGCTGCATCATCGTAAAGTTCTGGCGTGCCATCTGACCAGACGGTGCATAGAGGCGGAATGCTGCGCGTACATCGCCCTCCGTTCCCTCAAAGCCCGGATGCGACATGACGGCAGTGACGAATTCGTCTTCGCTCAAAAACCCGTCGCCATCCGTATCGTAGGCGAAGATATTCTCGGTATGGACATTGCGCGCATGCTGCACGGTGGCCTGATCGGGCGCGGCATCCCAAGTCAGAACGATATTGCCGGATTCATCGGTGCTGATAACACCGGAATTTTCGGCCGCTTGCACCTGTGCGGCACTGACGACCCAGGTTGACCCCGTGGCGCGCGATTGCGGCTGAGTGATATGGCGAGGCATGCTCTCGAATGGTGCTGTCTCACCAAGACTGACATGCTGTCCGAATACCAATGCGAAATGATCGGCATCCTCATAATTGAAACCGGCGGCCATAAAGGCGTTACGCAGTTCCGTATGATTGAGGACCCCGTCCGGTTCGGTTCCATCGGAGCCGTCATAGCTCATCAGGAAGGCCGTTGTCGGCCCAGCGCCCGATGCCTCCATGTGCTCGCTCCTCGTCGGAGTCGCGACATAGCGCGCACGCCAGCCTTGCGTGGCATAATTAGATCCGCGTGGCGACAATCCGCTCGTATCGGAATTCGGCGCGGCGGGCTTCGTTTCCATCACCAATGCGCCGGATGCGAACATATTGGTGAGATTGGCGGTGGTCAGTACGACCGTCCCGTTCGGCAAGACAGTGCCATGCTTTGCGAGTATCGCATCGGCCGTATCGCTGTCGACGCCGAATGCGGCCATGACCCCGGCTTGGTCCAGAACGACCCCGCCAGCATTGCTGGTGCCGAACACAGAGATCACATCAACTGCCAATTCGTCCGGATTGGAGGGCAGCAGGCCGGTTTCTCCGGTTCGTTCGTCAGGGCGGCGGGTCTTGGGCGGCCCGATGAGAATGCTGACGTTGATTCTGCCATTGGGCAATTCGTTTTCGGCGGAATCGTCGAGATTGATTCTGGTCCCGCCTTCTTCGGTCGTTACGTTGCGGGATGTGCCGTCTTCGGCAATTTCGGGCGTGACGATCGTGCCCTGAGAGTGGTTGACCAGCCGGACATCCCCCGGCTTTACCCCACCGGGAAGAATGAATGTGTGGGTTTGCCCTTTACCGGCGGTAGAACTTTGGACCGTTATCCAGTTTCCGTGCTGATCACGAATTTGCACGTCGACCGAGTCATTGGTGTCCGAGTGGAACCAGATGCGAACTTCGCTTTCGCTCGCATCATCTATGCTGGCGTTTTCAGCAGCTTTTTCGATATCCATGTATTCTTGGGTTGCCTTGGCGGCAGCCTCGGTTTCCTCGCCCTCGGACGTCACGGTCACAGTATCCAGAGACGAGGCCGTGAAGAGGGAGGCATGCTGTGGTTCGCTGGCATCCCCACCGGACAATACGATGGCACCACGCGCACCTGCATCGCCTTGTGCCACCTTTATACCCATTTCTCGGGCGCGATGGGCTACCGCTTCGGAGGCTTCCTCCCGCGTGGTATCCCGGCGCTGCTCCGCCGTCATGCCACCGCGAATAATAACGCGTCCCTGCTCTCCCGGTGCTCCAGCAACGAAGGCACCGCTTGTGCCTGCGGGCAGGGCATCCGTCGTGCCATTCGCGACGACGAAGTCCGGAGCGATTTTGCCGTCGAGAATCTCCTTCCTCAATTCATTGAGTTTCGTGTTCTCTTCGGGGGTTCTCTCGGAGGCGGTTTTGCCCGTCAGCGCATAGGCAAAATCTTCCCAGCTCTCGTCATCGGCCGCCACATCGTTCATGGTGGCCAAACTTCTTTGACCGTCCTCGCGGACGATAATATCTTGCATCAGATGACCGCGGACGATCGGATTTTCGGGGTTGATCGTTGTCGAGTCAGCGGGAATTCCATCCTTCAACTCATAAAATTTCATGAGCAGATGTTCGGTTAGATTGACGTTTTCCATGTTAACCACTTTCCACTAAATTTAATTTGGGAAAGTATCTACGCTATTCAGGCCCCTTAAATGTACTATTGTGGCTACGTAATTCACTACGTTTGCCCCAATTTGGGGCGATTGCTGTTTGATAATGGAACAGTTTCTACGCCTCGATATCCGCAACCTGAATAGCCCGCGCCTTTTCACCCGTTCACTCTTGGTATCAAGAGAAAAAAGGTGAGCCGAAACCGCACCAGGAATGCAGGTTTTCCGTCGCTTTTGGCGCCTTATTGACCGCTTTTTGACCGGATGTCGCCCGAATGGCGGGCGGCCCAAAAGCTGCAAAACGCCAAGGCTGGTTTTTCGGCATTTTACCGAAAGTGTCTGGCACGGAAGGTGCAGCCCCTACCGAACAGAAAACAAGGGCATCGGAGGAGGGCGTCGACGCCTGAAATATGCCCTCTGTCATAAGGCTTTGCATGGAGAATTCCGTGAAGACGCATCTGGTTCTGATATCCATTCTCAGCATGGGCATTCCATCGCTCGCGACAGGCAATTCATGGGAGAAGACGGTCAGCAACGACTCCCCAAACCCCGAACTGTCCTACAAGATACTGCAACAGCCGATTGTCGATTTCCTGCGGTTGGTAGCGCGCGATGCCGATGTTCAGATCGATATTACGCATCATGTCAGCGGCACACTCGAGTCGTTCACTGCTTCCGGCGATACCGCCGCGATCCTTGATGCGGTGGCTTCACAGGCAAATCTGCAATGGTTTGAATTCAACGGGACATTCTACATCTCGACCGCTGATGAGGCGGAGGTGCGCCTGTTACGCTTCGAAACCGTACCGAGCGATGCGATCGTAAAGGCGTTGGAAGAAATCGGTCTGACGCAAAACCGCTTTCCGATGACCGTTTCGTCGACCGGCAAGACGATAGCTTTTAGCGGTCCCCCAAAGCTTTTGGCGCTGAAAGAAGCGGTTATCGAAGGCGTGAAGTCGGAGACACCGGCGCCCGAACCAAGGGTCGTGCAGGAATGGCCCGCACCAAAAGTCGAGCTTGCTCCACGGCCCGAAGCGGAAGGGGGCGTAACTATATTTCGCAATTTATCACGATCAAAGCAGTATTGATCAATACTATCAAGAAATGTTGTTTGATAAACATGAATCAAACTTAACATTACTTGAATAAAATCAAATTAAACCAATAAACGTCAATTGGTAGGGGGCTATCATGGGTGATGTGATCAATATCGTTATTGCGGACGCTCAGGAAATGATACGGGACAGTCTTCATAAAAATCTGTCCACGAACCAGCAATATAACATCAATTCAGAGGCAAGCGATGGCTATGGCGCTATCCGGAATTGCCAGAACTTATCGGCGAATATTTTGGTCATTGGGCAATCGATCGCCCGTCCGGACTGCCTGAAGGTCATAGAGAAGGTAAAGACAATCGATCCAGAGATCGGGGTGGTCGTTATCGCCGATGACTCGAACACGACCGTTGCTTTCGCCCTGTTCTCCGCCGGAGCCATCGCAGTGGTGCCCCGCAATGCAAATCTCGTGGATTTCCTCAATGCCGTGCGTTCGGCGGAGTTGGGCTATGCCTGCGTACCGGGCAATTGCATCGCCGAATTCACGGCCCTGCGGCGCAACGCAACGCGAACCGGCAACATGTACGGCCTGTCACCGCGCGAGATGGAGGTCGTGCAAGCATGCTCCACCGGCGCAAATACAAAGGAGGTCGCCCACCAACTCTCCATTTCCGTCCGCACCGTCGAGGCGCATCGCAACGCAATCTATCGCAAGACCGATTGTCGGAGTGTCGAGGACATCATCAACATGGCACGCACGCTTAATGTGTAACACCCACAACAAGATAAACGACCCACAAGAAAGCCAGAGGCTTTGGCTTTTCGTGTGATTTTAAGAAAAATGGTGCGCTCGGCTGGAGAGAATTCGAACCGCCCAAGCGATTGCGCCGGTGACCTGTTTTCTGTTTGCCCAACCGCTTTGCTACTTGAGGGCGTGGTGCCCGGAGGCGGACTCGAACCACCGACACGCGGATTTTCAATCCGCTGCTCTACCAACTGAGCTATCCGGGCAACTGATGGGGTCGTAACCGAGAAGGTGGGGGGTTGTCCAGATGAAAGATTGTCTTCATTCGTCCTGATCGCGCGGATCGTTGATGCGTTCGTCTGTGGGGATCGCATATGCACCGGATGCCCAGTTTCCCAGATCGCGATCGGCGCAGCGTCGGGAGCAAAAGGGGCGATAGGCATGGATCGTTTCACGCGCGCAGATCGGGCAGTGTTTCTTCTGGCTCATCGGGGGTCCTCTGGCATCAACAGGGCGAGAGAGCGGCCGGGGCGGCGGCAGACGGCTTCCAGCAAGCCAGCAGGTCCCCAGCCAAAGACGGTCGATCCGTCTAGATAATGCGCGGCGGCGCGCCCAAAGGCTTCGGCGATTCGGGCGCGCTCGCTGCCTTTGGGCGCTCCGGCGAAATCGATGAGGATCAAGCCGCCGATTTTTTTCAACGAAAGCAGGCGGGGCAGGGCGCTGGCGGCGTCCAAATTGACACGCAGGGTCGCGTTGCCGTTTGAGGCCGCGCCCGTATTCACATCGACCGCAATCAGGGCCGGGGTTGGGTCGATGGAAAGCCACCCTTCGGGTAGCTTGTGTCGAGGCCCCATAAGCGATGCAATGGCGGCGTCTATATCCAGCGTGTCGAAGGGGCCAGCATCGAGCCGGGGCACAGGAACAGGGGGGAGGCCGTCGAGGGAGGCCTCATCCGCCAGAATGGACCCGATAGTGTCTGTTTTATGCATAATGCGTGCAACGGCATCGGGTGCCGGGGCGCGTTGACCGGGGGTGGCATCCGCCGCCAAGCGATCGTAGCGCTCGGTCAGGATGCGGGCTTCTTCGTGTAGATCGGGGGCAGGGCTGTCGCGGGCTTCGGTTCGGATGACAAAACCGCCCTTGGAGGCAAAGGCGTCGAGGGCGGTTCGCAGACGGGTTCGCTCCGCCTTGTCCGTAATCTTTCGGGAGACATTGATGCCGGGGCGGGCGGGCGTGAAGACGAGATGATCGCTGCGCAATTGAATGGCGGGGGAAAGCCGGGCGGCCTTGTCGCCATCGGCTTCGCGGCGCACTTCGGCGAGCAGTGATTGGCCGGGCGAGAACGCTGCACCTTCGGGAAAAAAACCGGTCTGTCCATCGCCCATATCCGCAACCGCTGCGCCGATACCGGGGATGGTTCTCGTGATTCGGCATCGATAGATTGCGCCGGGCTGAGGGGAGCGATTGGAGAGATCGTCGATTTCGAGCGCATCAAGCACACCGTCGCGCAGCAAGGCGGCACGGCGCAAGAGGGGGCCGGTTTCGACCGCGAGGACCGTGCCTTTCATCTCAGGCCGCTCATGCGCGCCAGCTTGCCGCTTCGAGCAAGCCCGCAGTTTCGGTCAGAGGCAACCCGACAACATTGGAATAGGAACCGCCGATCCACGGGATGAACTGTCCCGCGCGACCCTGAATGGCATAGCCACCGGCCTTGCCTTGCCATTCATCGCTCGCCAGATATGCCTTGATTTCCGGGTCAGACAGCCGCTTGAACCGAACCTGAGTGGTGACAAGCCGCGACCATGCGCGGCCATCGGTGCAGCGGATCAGCGCAAGGCCGGTTGTGACCGTGTGCCGTCGTCCGGATAATAACGACAGGTGCTGACGCGCTTCCTCGTCGTTCCGGGGTTTATCGAGAATGCGCCGCCCGACGGATACAACCGTATCGGCGGCGAGTACCACGGCTTGCGCATCGCCCAGCGTCTCGGCGATGACCCGGCATTTTTCACCGCTCAACCGTTCCGCAAAGCGGCGGGGCGGCTCGTCCGGTCGGGGCGTTTCGTCGATGTCGGCGGGGGTTACCTTATCCGGGACAATACCGATCTGCACCAAAAGCTCGCGGCGGCGCGGTGATGCGCTGGCGAGGATAAGGGACATGGGGGGGGTGGGACGGTGTGTCATGGTCTCACCCGGCTGCGATACGCGCCTATTTGAAGCGATAGGTAATGCGACCCTTTGTCAGGTCGTAGGGCGTCATCTCGACCTGCACCTTGTCGCCCGCGAGGACGCGAATGCGGTTCTTGCGCATCTTTCCCGCAGTATGGGCAATGATCTCGTGCCCGTTTTCTAGCTCGACCCGGAACGTTGCATTGGGCAACAGTTCTGTGACCGTGCCCGGCATTTCAATTACTTCTTCCTTCGCCATTCATCATCCTGCTCTGGCATCGGCGGGACAATCCGCCGCGTTCTAGATGGCGGGGAGCGGGGCAAATTGCAAGCCTCTCGCCGGGTCACGTGTCATTTTGAAAGAATGCGTTGCGGCGGCCTGTACCTTGGCCGTTTTGGGGCGGTGACCCATATTGAGCCATCCTGACATCAAATCGGAGCTTTACTGCCATGAAACGCCTTTTGATCGCGTTGCCGCTTGTTCTTGCCGCCTGTGCCAGTGGCCCGGCATTTCGCGATACGAGTGTTCCGATCACCACCGCTATGCAGGTGGATCTGGAGCGGTATCAGGGTCTATGGTACGAAATCGCCCGTTTTCCCGTTTCCTTCGAGGAGGGATGTGTCGGGGTGACCGCCGAATACACGCTCAAGCCTGAAGGGACCGTGCGTGTCGTCAACACATGCCGCGAGGGCAGTCTCGATGCCGCGCCTCGCTCGGCGGAGGCAACGGCCAAGACGACCGATTCGACCAATGCCAAACTCAAGGTCGATTTTGTGCCGCTGATTCCCTTTACCTCAGGCGATTACTGGATTCTCGATATCGATGAGGCGTATCGGACGGTTGTAGTCGGCACGCCCGATGGCACTGCGGGCTGGATTCTCGCGCGTGAACCGCAGATCGGCGCTGCGCGGTTGCGCCATGGCTATGACGTGCTGGAGCGAGCGGGCTATGATTTGTCGCAAATCACCCTGACACCCCAGCCAGCGATATAAGTCGATTCACTGTAGGAAGCAGGCCACTTTGTGCGATGCCTCGCGTGTTGTCAGGGGGGGCGATTGCTCGTGGCAATGCGCCTGCGCAAGGGGGCAGCGCGAGGCAAAGCGGCATCCTTTTGGCAGGTTGACGGGGCTGGGCGGATCGCCCTTCAGTCGTACGCGGTTTCGGCGATCCCGCTGGTTTCCATGCACCATCGGCACCGCCGCGAGCAGGGCCTTTGTGTAGGGATGTCGGGGGTTCGTGAACAGGGTCCGGCGATCGGCCTGCTCGACGATTTGGCCGAGATACATGACCGCGATTTCGTCGCAAATATGCTGCACGACGCCAAGGTCATGCGAGATAAACAGATAGGTCAGGCCAAGTTCGCGTTGCAAGCGGGCCATCAGGTTGAGAATTTGCGCCTGAATGGCCACATCCAGCGCCGAAACCGGCTCGTCACAGACGATCAGGTCGGGCCGGGTTGATAAGGCCCGCGCAAGGCCGAGGCGCTGGCGCTGACCCCCCGAAAACTGGTGCGGAAACAGGGCGCGTTGCTCAGGGCGTAAGCCGACTTGTTGGAATAAGTCGCGGACGGCGGCATCGCGTTCGTCATGCGTGCCGATCTGCATCAGGTCGAGCGGTTCGCGCACGATCTCCCCGGCGCGCTTGCGCGGGTCGAGCGAGGAATAGGGGTCTTGAAAGACGATCTGAAACTGTCGCCGCGCTGCGCGCAGGTCTTCGCCCTCCAGCGCGCTTATGGGCGTATCGCCCAGCGTTATGCGACCGTCTGTGATATTGACCAGTCGCATGATTGCCAGTGCGGTGGTCGTCTTGCCCGATCCACTCTCGCCCACAATGCCAAAGGTCTTTCCGGCGGGGACTGAAAAGCTGACGCCATCGACGGCATGAACCGTGGGGCGCGAACCTGAGAGTAATGATTTTCCCCCGCCGAAATGCACCTTGAGGTCTTCAACGACCAGCGTGTTTCCACGCTTTTCAACTGTCATCGCTGCGCCCCCCCTTGTGCGACCCAGCAGGCGGTCAGATGCGCATCTTCGGAGGGGAGGAGGGCGGGTTTTTCCACCCCGCATCGGTCGATCGTCGCTCTGCATCGCGGGGCAAAGGCGCATCCCCGGCCCAGATCCGTCAAGGCGGGCACCACACCGGGAATCTCCATCAATTCGCTACGCTCTGCGGGAGGGTCTGGTTCCAGATGTGGCACGCAGGTAATCAGGCCCTGTGTATAGGGATGCTGCGGCGAGGAGAGAACTGTCTCGACGGTCCCTTTCTCGACGACCCGTCCGGCATACATCACGGCCACGGTATCGGCCAATTCGGCAATGGCGCCCATGTCATGGGTAATCAGGATGATCGCCGTGCCCATATCGCTTTGCAAGTCTTGCAGGAGATCGAAAATCTGGGCCTGTACCGTAGTATCGAGCGCCGTGGTCGGCTCATCCGCGATCAGCACCCGTGGGCGGCAAGCGAGGGCGATGGCGATCATCACCCGCTGGCGCATCCCGCCTGACAGTTGATGCGGATAGGCCCTTGCGCGCAATTCCGCTTCGGGAATTTCGACCGCGCGCAGCATGGCGATGGCGCGGTCCATCGCGGCGCGGGGGCTGGCGTTTTCGTGCAGGCGCACACTCTCGGCGATCTGCTCTCCGACGGTGAAGACCGGGTTGAGCGAGGACATTGGCTCCTGAAAGATCATGCCGATATCCTTGCCGCGAATCCGGCGCAGGCGCTCATGGTCCATCCCGACCAATTCGACACCATCGAGGCGGATCGAGCCGGATGTGACCCTGCCGGGCGGATCGGGCACAAGACCCATGATCGACAGGGCGGTCATCGACTTGCCGCAGCCGGATTCGCCGACAATCCCCAGGATTTCGCCACTTTCGACTTCCAGCGATACATGGTCCAGCACCCGCGCCTTACCTGCACGGGTCTGGAAATCGACCACGATGTCTTCGACGCTCAGCAGGGGATCGGTCATGCTCATCGTTGCCGCAATTTCGGGTTCAGGGCGTCGTTCAGGCCATCGCCGATCAGGGAGATCGCCAGCACAGTGAGAAAGATCGCAAAGCCGGGAATGGCCACGGCAAACCCCGCATCGAGGATATAGGGCCGGTTTGACCCGATCACCTGCCCCCAGCTCATCACATTCGGATCGCTGAGGCCCAAAAAGCTGAGCGCCGCTTCAAACAGGATCGCCGAACCGACCATCAGATTTGCCTGTACGATGATCGGGGGCAGGGCATTGGGCAAAATGACCCGAAAGATCAGATAGGCGTCACGGGCACTGCCAGAGCGGGCCGCCGCGACGTATTCCATCTCGCGGATACGCAGGAATTCCGAGCGCGTCACGCGGGCTACGGCGGTCCAGCTTACGACACCGATGGCAAGGGTGACAGTCAGGAGCGAGGCCCCGAAAAGCGCGACGATGACCATCGAGAACAACAGGGTCGGCAGAACTTGAAAAAACTCGGTAAAGCGCATCAGCGCCTCCTCGACCCAGCCTCCGTAATAGCCCGCAAAGGCCCCGACCGTCACGCCGATCACAACCGAAATCACAGCCGCCGCCAGACCAATGGCCATCGATACGCGCCCCCCCGCCATCATCGCCGAGAGAATATCGCGGCCCAGATAATCGGTGCCGAAGATGTAGTCGTCCTGACCGGGGCGGGTGAAGGGTGCCCAGACCATCTCAAAGGGATCGGTGGGGTAGAAATACGGGCCGATAAAGGTAAAGGCCATGATTGCGAGCAGCAGGATCAGCCCAAAGACCGCCAGACGATTGCGCAGGAACATCGCAATCATTTCGCGAAAGGGGTGCGTGACCTTGATCTCTTCGGGCATCCCGTCGACGAGGGGCTGTGCGATGGCTTTGGGGTCTATCATGCCGTTAGCCCGCCTTGATCCGAGGGTCGACCAGACGCAAGACAATGTCGGTCAGGATGTTGAAGGCGATGACGACGAGCGACGAATAGAACAGGATTCCCATGATCGTCGGCGTATCCCGCGCGAGGATCGATTGCAGGGCCAATGTGCCCAGACCCGGCCAGCTGAACACCGTTTCCACCACCACAGCCCCCGAAATGACCGAGGCGAATTGCAGGCCCGCGACGGTGATGACCGGACCAAGGGCGTTCTTGAGAGCGTGTTTATATAAAACCGACCGTTCCGGCACGCCCTTTGCCCGCGCGGTGCGCACGTAATCCGCGCCCAGAACTTCCTGCATCGAGGCGCGGGCAAGGCGGCTGTAGAGGGCCAGATAGATCGAGGAAAGCGTGATCATCGGCAAGATCAGATGATAGAGAACATCCAGTGCCTTGATGAAAAATCCGCCTTCGACCGTCACATCCTGCATCCCGCCGACGGGAAAGATCGGAAAGACCGAGACAAAGGCGATAATCAGCAAAATACCCGTCCAGAAAACCGGCGCGGCAAAGCCGAACAGGGCGAGAAAGCTGACCACCACATTGACGATGCCGGTCGGGTTTTTCGCCGCCATCACGCCGAGCAGCGTTCCGAGGGCAATGGCGATGATCTGCGATGAGAAAACCAGCAGCAAAGTCGCGGGCAGGCGCTCCAGCACCAGTTCGGTCACGGGGGTGTTGAAGAAATAGGAATATCCCAGATCGAGCGTGAAGACGCCCGACATATAACGCCACAATTGAACGAAAAAGGGTTGGTCGAGACCGTACCGGGCGCGGATTTCATCCATTACTTCGGCATCGGCGCCGCCCATATCCCCGGCAATCGAGTCGGCGATATCGCCCGGCGCGACCGAAATGAGCGTGAAGTTGAGCACCAGAACCGCGAGCAGCAGAAGCACGCCATATCCGATCCGCGTCGCGATCGTGCGCCATAGGCTCATTCGAAACCGTCCCTTTCGCTGTCGTCACCCCATTTTGCAACAGGGTGACGCTTTATCGATCATCAGTCGTTCAGATACACCGTGTCGAGCGGGTGCGAGGTGCCCCAGATCGATTCCGGTGGATTGCCGACCTTCTTGTTCGAGATCGTGTGATACGGCGATGGGAACAGCGGATAGAGGGGCAGTTCATCCGCGAGGATTTGCTGGAATTCCTTGTAGTACTCCTTGCGCTTTTCCTGATCGTTGGTCGATCCGGCCAATTCCATCAGCTCATCAACGCGATCATTGGCGTATTGCTGGGTATTCGACCAGATTACGCCTTTCTTGATGTTGTCGCTGCTATAGGTGCGGTGAACGCCGATCACCGGATCGCCCCAGTTAAAGACGTTGTCGATGGTCATGTCGAATTCGTGGTTCGAAATGCGCTTGGCCCAGGTCGGGAAATCGG
>CALLLP010000002.1 GCA_938008165.1 uncultured Neomegalonema sp.
GGCTTGAACAGCTTGGCCGCGCCCTCCTCCGCGAATTGGGTCAGCGCCTTATCCAGATGCTTGGCCTTCATCGGGTCGCCCGCGCGGCAGTTTTGCAGCAATTCGGGCGCAAAACTCGGAATGCCGGAGAAGCGCAGCGCCTCGCCCTCGGTCAGCGCGTCCCCGATGCGCAATTGACCGTGATTGGGGATGCCGATGATGTCGCCCGCCCAGGCATCCTCGGCCAGTTCGCGCTCGCTGGCGAGGAACAGGACGGGATTCGAGATCGCCATGGGCTTGCCGGAGCGAACATGGTGCATCTTCATCCCGCGCGTGAATTTGCCGGAGGTCAGGCGCAGGAAGGCAACCCGGTCGCGGTGCTTGGGGTCCATATTCGCCTGCACCTTGAAGACGAAGCCGGTCGCCTTTTTCTCCTGCGGCTCGACCATGCGCGTCGTGTCGCCCTTCAGCGCCTCGCGGGGCTGGGGCTGGGGCGCGAATTCGGCGAGACCGGCGAGCAATTCGGCGACCCCGAAGGAATTGATCGCCGAGCCAAACCAGATCGGCGTCATATGCCCTTCGCCAAAGCTCTGGCGGTCGAGGGCGGGCAGCAATTCGCGGGCCATCTCGACCCCTTCGCGCAATTCCTCAAGCTGGCCTTCGGGCACATGGGAGGCCAGCGCCGGGTCGTCGAGGCCCTGCATCTCCAGCGTTTCGGCCTTGCGGTTGCGATCGGCGCGATCCATCAGACCCAGACGGTCATGGAGCAAGTCATAGGTGCCGAGGAAATCGCGGCCCATGCCGATGGGCCAGCTTGCCGGGGTGACGTCGATGGCCAGCTTTTCCTGCAACTCGTCGATGATCTCGAACGTGTCGCGCGCCTCGCGATCCATCTTGTTGACGAAGGTGAGGATCGGCAAATCGCGCATCCGGCAGACTTCGAAGAGTTTGAGCGTCTGCGGCTCGATCCCCTTGGCCGCATCGATCACCATCACGGCGGCATCGACGGCGGTGAGGGTGCGGTAGGTATCTTCCGAAAAATCCTCATGCCCCGGCGTATCGAGCAGGTTGAACCAGCAATCCCCCCATTCGAAGGTCATGGCCGAGGCGGAGACGGAGATGCCGCGCTGTTGCTCCATCTTCAGAAAGTCGGAGGTGGCGCGCCGTTGTTCGCCTCGCGCCCGCACGGCCCCCGCAGTCTGGATCGCACCGCCATAGACAAGCAGTTTTTCAGTCAGCGTCGTCTTGCCCGCATCCGGGTGCGAGATGATCGCGAAGGTGCGGCGCCGCGCGATTTCGGGCGGCAGGGGCGCGCCGCTGTTATGGCCGATCTGGGTCACGTCTTTTTCCTGAGTTTTTGCTCGAATATGCAATCGAGTATATGGTCGCGGCTTGTTCGCCGATCACCGGAATACAGTTCCGCATGCATCGGCAGGACGATTTCATTATGCACTTTGATGAAATAGCCGGAGATCACCTTGGCCGCTAAATCCGCCGAAATCGCCTTTTCCTGACAGGCCACGGCCAAAGTCGTACCGAAAGACTTGATCAGCCTTCGATGCACATCGATCTCGACGGCCGATGACACATCTGCGAGAAAATCAGCACGCCATGTCTGCGCGAATCTGCGGCCTTTCTGGCGTCTATATGTGGTCAGGTGATGCAAGGCGTCGCGCATGTCTTTGGAGTCGAACCGATCCCTGAGGGACTGAAATATGGTGAATTCCGCCATTTTTTCCTGATGCCGGGATTGTCGATAGATCAGGCCCGCCGCCATGGCGGCAAAGACATTCGACAAGACCGCGATGACGAGCGCGATGATCTGTACCGTGCTTTCTTCCATCGTCGTTACAGTTCTGTCATTTGCAAGAGGTCCGGGGTGGCCCATGACGGTGCACCAATCCAGCCGCCTCTGTCACGAGAGAGAGCAACCGCCTGACCGGGGTGATACCATATGGCAAGCGGATACGGCATGGCGCGGCGAACATCAAACACTCGTTTCCCCCCCATAGGCCCAGCATAGCGCCGAGGAGGGCGGTGACGGCCCATGCGGTCCTGCGAGTGAAATCCGCCGAACGGGCGCGCGGAATCCGGCGGCGGCGTCTGTCGCTATTCACCCCGATCCCATGGAAAATCCCGTTCCACGCTTTACCTGTGTGGAAGGATGATGCCGGAGAAACGGGAGCCTATGTCCGCCGAACGCGAAATCGACGATCTGCTCAAAACGACGGCCAAGGGGGACCGGGCCGCCTTTCGCCTGCTCTATGATCGCGTATCGCCAAAGCTGTTTGGAATCGCTCTCAAGATTTGCCGCGACCGGGCCTTGGCCGAGGATGTGCTGCAAGAAGTCTTTACCGATATCTGGCGCAATGCCCGCCGCTTCGATCCCAAACGGGGCGAGGCGGGGGCATGGCTTGCGGTGATCGCCCGCAACCGCTCGGTGGAGGCCCTGCGCAGGCAGGGGCGCGGAATCATGGGCAGGGCGACGGGCAACGATGTGGAGATGGCCCACGCCGCCGATCCCAGCGCCCCCATCGATGGCGGGATCGATACCCTTACCCTGATCGATTGCCTCAACCGCCTCGATCAACGGCAACGGGAATTGATTCTGCGGGCCTATTACCGGGGTGAATCCCGCGAGGAGCTGTCGCGCAGCATCGATACGCCGGTCAATACGGTGAAAACCTGGCTTCGGCGCGGTCTGATTGCGCTGAAAACATGTCTGGACGAATGAGATGATGGGCAAGGAACGGGATCTCGACGCCGCCGAACGCGCCTTGGGCACCCTGCCCCGAAAAGGCGAGAACGCGCGGGGGCGCCATCTGCGAGAACAATGGGAGCTGCGCCTCGCCGCATTGCTGCGCCCGATCGAGCCGGTCACGCCGCCGCCGGGCATGTTCAGCCGCATTTCCGAGCGTCTCGCCCATGACCATACGCGGCAGATGCTGCACAAATCCCGGCGCAGCGCCCGCCGATGGCAAGGCTTTTCGATGTTGTCCGGTCTGGCGATTGCGTGGATATGCGCTTTTTTACTGATGCCGATCCTGTCGTCACCCGAAGCGCCGGAGCGCTATGTCGCCGTGGTCACGTCGGACGACACAGGTGCGCCGGGCATGGTGGTCGAGATCGATCCGGGCCGCGGCCTCGCAACGGTTATCCCCGTCGGAATCGACCCGCCGGAGGGCAAGGCGTTCCAGATGTGGCATCTGCCCGCCGGAGCCAGCGCGCCGGTCTCCATCGGTCTTTTGCCCAAATCGCCCGTCTCGCGCCGGAATATCACGGCAGCAGCGGGCGACATCTTTGCGATCAGCGTGGAACCGTCAGGCGGCTCGCCCACCGGCCAGCCGACGGATGCCCGCTATCACGGACAAGCTGTGCAGGTTGAGTGATACCCGACCCCGGATCATAGGGTCCGGGGCCTGTTTATGCGGTCACAGGCCCCGGACACCGAAGCGGTGATCAGAACGGTGAGTCGTTGCCCAGAATCTGATCCGGCGTGAACTTGCCGATATTACCCAACAGCTGTTGCAGGAAAGTCAGGCGCTTGCCGCGCGTCGGGGTCGTGTTCGTCACCAGATCGACGATCTGCCCATCTTCAAGGGCATAGCGGTCAACCGACTGAACGACACCATCGGCATCGAAGGCGAGAACCATGACTTTTTGTTCGGTCGGCGTGGGCGCAAGGAAGGCCCGCGTCACCGTCGAGCGGGAGATATAATACCACTCGTCGTTTTCGAAGGCGGCGGTGGTGCTGGGTCGCCCGATCTTGCTGACCACATCCGCGCGGCTGTCCTCGCCAAGCTTGATGCGCTCGACATAGGTATCGGCGGGCACATAGCCATGGGTCTGACGAACCGGCTCGCAGGCACTAACAACGATTCCGGTCAGCAGCAAAACAGGCACGAGCGCCCGCGCAAGGCGGGGACGCTTGGGCATCGACTCGTAACGGGCCATGCTGATACTCCTTTGGCGTATCGACGTTTTCCCCACTGGGCCTATCCTCTTGCGGGAAAGAGTTCAAGTATCCGCACCGAAAGGCGCCTTTATGGCACGATTTGCCCAAAACGACACCGCCCTGACCCGCGAGGTTTCCCTCAAAGACCTGCGCGGCGCGACCCAGCATTACGCAGGCACCGCATCGCCAGAGGAGCGGGGTGCCATCGCCGCCCGATTCGATCTTCCCGGCGTCGAGGCGCTTTCATGGGAGATCGACAGCACGCCTTGGCGCAGCGGCGTGCGCTTGTCGGGTCGCGTGCGGGCGCGCGTGGTGCAGGAATGCATCGTCACGCTCGATCCCGTCCCGGCGGAAATCGACGAGACATTCGAACGGGGCTTTTTGCCCTTTGACGACCTGTATTCCGAGGACAGTCCCGGCTCGGAACATGAAATCGTGGCCGATGCCGATCTCGGCGATATTCCCGAATCCCTGACGGATCCG
The DNA here is from genome assembly GCA_938008165.1 of uncultured Neomegalonema sp. Lineage (GTDB taxonomy): Bacteria > Pseudomonadota > Alphaproteobacteria > Rhodobacterales > Rhodobacteraceae > JAHDDY01. The sequence goes on from CALLLP010000002.1 coordinate 4,418, forward strand.
CTGGATATCGGCGATGTTGTGGCCGAGGAACTGGGCGTCGCCCTCGACCCCTATCCCCGCAAGGCGGGGCTGGACGAAGACCTCCGCTACACCGCCCAACCCGAAGGCATCGCGCCGCTGACAGAGGCCGATGTGAAGCCATTTGCGGGCCTCGCGGACCTCGCAAAACAGATGAAGATGCCAAAGAGCGACGATTGACGCGAAAATAAGTTGTTTTCGCGCGCTGGATCGCTATTTTCGCGCCCTCAATATGAGACCCATACCGCGCGCATCTGGTGCCCGGCCGGAAGGAAACCGACATGGCTGTCCCTAAGTCAAAGATCACGCGCTCCAAGCGCGGAATGCGCCGCTCGCACGATTCGCTGAAAGCGCCCGCTTATGCCGAATGTGCCAATTGCGGCGAGCTGAAGCGCCCCCATCACGTTTGCGCCTCCTGCGGTCATTATCGCGACCGTGAAGTCGTTGCACAGGTGGAACAGGATTACGATGACGACGAGGCGGCATAGACACCGCCTCTTTCGGTGTGCAAGATGAAGGTGATTACGGCCCGCTAGCGAGAAAGATACACCGGCGATGGGCCATGCAATCACTCTCTCGATCGATGCTATGGGCGGGGATAACGCGCCCGACAGTGTGATCGACGGCATAGCGAAGCGCGCCAAGCGCGATCCCGATATCCGGTTTCTGCTTCACGGCGATACCGCCGCGATCGAGAAACGTCTGGCCAAGCGCAAAATTCTCGAAGGCCGGGTCGATATTCGCCACGCCGACGATGTCATCGAAATGGATGCCAAACCCTCCGTTGCCGTGCGACGGGGGCGAAATTCCAGTTTGTGGCACGCTCTCGAATCAGTGCGCGATGGCGAAGCATCGGCCATGGTCTCCGCCGGAAATACCGGCGCGATGATGGCCATGGCCCTGTTTTGCCTGCGCCGGGCCAATGGGATCGACCGCCCGGCGATTGCCGCGCTCTGGCCGACGAACGGCGCTCATGACCATTGCATCGTGCTCGATATGGGGGCCGATGTGCGCGCCGATGCCGCCGATCTCGCCAAATATGCGGTCATGGGATCGGAATATGCCCGAATCGCTCTGGGGGCCGATAAACCCCGCGTTGCGGTCCTCAATGTCGGCACCGAGGAAAACAAGGGCCGCCCCGAGGTCAAGGAGGCCGCCGAATCACTGCGCGACATGGCGGAGCGCCCGGATTGTGCCTTTCAATTCACCGGCTTCATCGAAGCGAATGCCATCCCGACCGGCCAAGCCGATGTGATCGTCACCGATGGATTCACCGGCAATGTCGCGCTGAAGGCGGCCGAAGGCACCGCGCGCTTTGTCGGCGATCACCTGCGCGGAGCGTTTGAGCATCACTGGAGCAGCCGAATCGCTGCGCTGTTCGCCGTGGCCTCGCTGCGCCGTCTCAAGCGCCGGATCGATCCGCGCCGGGTGAATGGCGGCGTGTTTCTTGGGCTGGACGGATTGGCCGTCAAAAGCCACGGGTCGGCGGATGCGACCGGTTTTTCGGCGGCGGTGGAACTGGCGGCGACCATGTCCCGCGCCGATGTTATCAAGCGAATCGCCGCACAGCTTGACATGCCTCACAGGACAACACCGGAATCGGGCGAATGAGTGGTATACGCGCAGTCCCAGCCGGAATCGGCTCCTATCTGCCCGAGCGGGTTCTCACGAATGACGATCTGGCAAAGACCGTCGACACCACCCATGAATGGATCGTCGAACGCACCGGCATTCACCGCCGTCACATCGCCGCCCAAGGCGAAACGACCGCCGATCTCGCCTTTCATGCGGTCGAGCGGGCCCTCGCGGCGGCGGGGATGACAGTGGACGAGATCGATATGATCGTCGTCGCCACGGCAACTCCCGACCAGACATTTCCCTCGACCGCCACGCGGATACAGCACCGAATCGGGATGGCCCATGGATTCGCCTTCGACGTGCAAGCGGTTTGCTCAGGATTTCTCTATGCCCTGACGGTTGCCACGCAGTTCATCGAGACAGGCAAGGCGCGGGCGGCCATCGTCATCGGGGCGGAAACCTTCTCGCGAATCCTCGACTGGACCGACCGTGCGACCTGCGTTCTGTTTGGCGATGGGGCCGGAGCATTGATTCTCAAGGGTGAAACCGGCACTGGCCGCAATACCGACCGGGGCGTTCTGAGCACCGAATTACGCTCCGACGGAGCGCATAACGCGTCGCTCTATGTCGATGGTGGCCCCTCGACGACCGGCATCGCGGGGCATCTGCGGATGAATGGGCGCGAAGTCTTCAAACACGCCGTCCGCAATCTGGCCGAAATCGGCGAGGCGGCCCTGACGACAGCAGGCTTGACGCCATCGGATGTCCGCTGGGTTGTCCCACATCAGGCCAATGCGCGCATTATTTCTAGCACGGCCCAGAAAATCGGGGTCGAAATGGACCGCGTGATTGTCACGGTACAAGACCATGCGAACACCTCCGCCGCTTCGATTCCGCTCGCTCTGGACGTTGCCGTCCGCGACGGTCGCATCCGCACCGGAGACCTTTTGTTGCTTGAGGCAATGGGCGGCGGATTCACCTGGGGAGGGGCTGCCGTCCGATGGTAAGGCAGAACTGTGGCAAGGACGCATATCCCGCCCGCTAAGGCGTTTGACTAAGCACCTTTGTATATTGACTCTTTTAACCGATTCACGAATAGTTTAAATATAAGAAACGGGGGAGCGGGTGTCGCAATGACGTCAAAAACAATAACGCGCGCTGATCTCAGCGAAGCAGTCTACCGCGAGCTTGGGCTATCCCGGAACGAATCCGCACAGATGGTCGAGTCGGTTCTCGACCACATCTCCGACGTATTGACCAAAGGCGAGAAAGTTAAAATTTCTTCTTTTGGCACATTCAGCGTGCGGGAGAAGAAGGGACGGATCGGACGCAATCCGAAGACGGGCGAGGAAGCACCGATTCACCCAAGACGGGTTCTCGTGTTCCGCCCCTCGCATGTCCTGAAAGACAAAATCAACGGCGACGAGATGATTGCCGGGTAAAAGGTGTTGGCGGTGGGGGCCGCCGACTTGGATTGAAACGGGGCAACGGGCGGCTGGAGCGACTGAATGACGAAATCCGAAAAAGCGTTTCGCACGATTAGCGAGGTCTCAAAGGAACTGGATGTTCCTGCCCATGTGCTGCGCTTTTGGGAAACCAAGTTTCCGCAGGTAAAGCCGATGAAGCGTGGCGGTGGCCGACGCTATTATCGCCCCGAAGACGTTTCGCTTCTGCGCGGCGTCCGCGAAATGCTGCATGTAGACGGCTTTTCGATCAAGGGCGTGCAAAAAGCGCTCAAGGAGCAAGGCGTCAAAGCGATTGCCGAACGATCCGAAGGCGTGCCCGTCACAACCCTCGCACAGCAGGAAATTCCCGTTCAGGCCGCGACGACCGCTGCCGAACGTGCGGATGGCAGCATCCCGATGACGACCGCCGATCGCAAGGCGCTGCGAAAGGCACTCGAAGCCCTTCTCACTTTGCGCGAATCATTGCTCGAAAACGGGCTGAAAGCTGCGTGAAGGGATTGCGCTCGCGACGCGCGGGCGCTATGACACGCGCTAGTCGGGCTATAGCGCAGCTTGGTAGCGCGTTCGTCTGGGGGACGAAAGGTCGTAGGTTCGAATCCTGCTAGCCCGACCATTATTTTTCCACCGCATAGCGGGTCTCTTATGCAGAGCGGTGAACACGGCGTCCTTCCTTCCCAATCGATCCGGTCGCTGATCCGCGACGGGATTGTCGGCGCTGATACCCCTGTCGAAGAGGGTCAAATCCAGCCCGCAAGCCTTGACCTGCGCCTTGGCGATATCGCCTATCGCGTGCGCGCCAGCTTTTTGCCGGGGCGCGAGCATACCGTCGCCGATCGCCTCGATGATTTTGCGATGCACCGCATCGACCTGCGCGCGGGTGCCGTGCTGGAAACGGGATGCGTCTATCTCGTCCCCTTGCAGGAACAGCTTGCCCTCCCCCCTTCCATCAGTGCCGCGGCGAATGCCAAAAGCTCGACCGGGCGGCTCGATCTGTTCACCCGGTTGATCGGCGATCACGCCACCGAATTCGACCGCCTCGATCCGGGCTATGCCGGGCCACTCTATGCCGAGATTTCGCCGCGCACCTTCAGCGTACTGGCCCGAACCGGCGTGCGCCTGAACCAGATCCGCTTTCGGACCGGCGATGCGGCCTATACCCCCGAAACCCTCGTCGCCATGCACGAGACCCATCGCCTCGTCACCGTCGATGGCGAACCGATGCCGATGACCGCCGCCGATGCCGAGGGCGGGGTCGGGTTCAGCGTCGATCTGCGCGGCAATGGCGGCCCGGTCGGATACCGCGCCAAGCGCCATTCCGCCCTGATCGACCTCGACCGGATCGGGGCTTATCCGGTCGATGAATTCTGGGACACACTCTATACGGATCGCCACGGTCGCCTGATTCTCGATCCCGGCGCGTTCTATATCCTCGCATCGCGCGAGGCGGTGCATGTGCCCCCCGGAACCGCCGCCGAGATGGTGCCCTATTCCGCCCTCGTCGGCGAATTTCGCGTCCATTATGCGGGGTTTTTCGATCCCGGTTTCGGCCATGCGGCCGTCGGAGGCACCGGTGCGCGGGGGGTGCTGGAGGTGCGCTGCCATGAAACCCCCTTCGCGCTGGAACATGGGCAGGTGGTCGGGCGTTTGCTGTATGAGCCGATGCAGGCGCAGCCCGATATTCTCTATGGCGGCGCCGTCAAATCGAATTATCAGGGGCAGGGACTGAAGCTATCGAAACATTTCGCGGCTTCATGACGATACCCGGCGCTCAGAACAGATCGGCCTGATCCTCATCGGTCGCATCGTCATCATCGTCATCATCCGCTTCGGCAAAACGCACCGCTAGACCGCCCTGGGGCTGGGCATCGAGCAGACCGGCGGCCTTCAATTCCTGAACGCCGGGCAGGTCGCGCACACTTTGCAATCCGAAATGATCGAGAAACGCCTCCGTCGTGATGAAAGTAACGGGGCGGCCCGGCGTCTCGCGGCGGCGGCCAAGGCGAATCCATTCCAGATCGAGCAGCAGGTCGAGCGTTCCGCGCGACACGGCCACCCCGCGCACTTCCTCGATTTCGGCCCGAGTCGCGGGCTGATGATAGGCGATGATCGACAGGGTTTCGACGGCGGCACGCGACAGCTTGCGGGTAGCCGTCTCCTCGCTGCGCAGCAAAAAACTGAGATCCGAGGCCGTGCGAAACGCCCATTTTCCGGCCACGCGCACCAGCGTCACCCCCCGCCCGGCATAGCGCGCCTCCAGCCGCCGCAGGGCTTCTGCCGCATCCGATCCACGCGGCATCCGGCGTTCCATCACATCCGCCGAAAGCGGCTCGACCGAGGAGAACAACATCGCCTCGACCATGCGCTCCTGTTCATCGAGACCGGGGGGCGCAAAGCCGAGCGCGTCTTGCGCATCGTCGTTCATGGGGTTGTCCGGCGCAGTTCGATGGGACCGAACGGCTCGGATTGGCGCAGGGCCAGCGCCCCGTCGCGGGCGAGTTCGAGCGTCGCGGCAAAAGTGCTGGCCATGGCCGAGCGCACCATGCGCGGCTCGCGCCAATCAAGGGGCAAGAACGCCTGAAGCTGGGTCCAGTCAAGCGCCGTGCCGAGGGACTGGCCGATGCGGCGCAGGGCATCCTCCATCGCGTAGATTTTCGGGCGTTCCACATGCAGCGGGGTATAGGCGGCGCGGGTGCTGCACCGGGCATATCCCTGCAACAAATCGAGCAACGTGACCCGCCATTGCGTCTGTCGGTCGATGATCAGCGGGTCGGGCGCTCCCCGTGCAAAGACATCGCGGCCCAGCCGGTCGCGCGCCATCAGCCGCGCCGCCGCGCCGCGCATCGCTTCCAGCCGCTGAAGCTGAAACGCGAGGCGGGCGGCCATTTCCTCCGCATCCGGACCATCATCCTGCGCCGGATCGGGGGGCAGCAACAGGCGGGATTTGAGATAGGCGAGCCATGCGGCGGTCACCAGATAATCGGCAGCGATCTCCAGCCGCAGATCCCGCGCCGCTTCGATAAAAGCGAGATAACGGTCGGCGAGTTGCAGGATCGACACCTCGCGCAAATCGACTTTTTGTTGTCGGGCGAGGGTTAGCAGCAGGTCGAGCGGTCCCTCGAATCCATCGATATCGAGGAGCAGGTCATCCCGCTCCTCAGACATGGAACCCGCCCCGCTGCGCAAGGGCCGCATAGCGATCGGCGCTGTCGGTTTCATCCGCCGCACCCGGTTGACGCAGAGCCAGCGCGTGCAGGCTGCGGCCCTGCGCGGCGTCGGTTAGCGGACGCAAGGCGGTCGCAATCGCCGTCATCTCCGGCATCTCGCCATTGCAATGCAGGACAAGATCGCATCCGGCATCAAGGGCGCGGGATGTTCGGGCGTCAAACTCCCCCGCCAATGCCTTCATCGACAGATCATCGCTCATCAGCAGGCTGGTGACCCCCAGCACATCGCGCAGATAGGCGATGACGGATCGCGAAAGCGTCGCGCATGCATCGGGGTCGAGCGCCTCATAGACGATATGCGCCGTCATTGCCAGCGGAGCATCGGCAAGGGCCGCAAAGGGGCGGAAATCCGTCTCGGCCAGCGTCTCCAGCGGTGTCTCCACCCGTGGCAGGGCAAGGTGACTATCCGCCCCCGCGCGGCCATGCCCCGGAATATGCTTGATGACCGGCAGGACGCCCGCATCAAGCAACCCGTCGCGCACCGCCCCGCCCCGGCGGATCACATCCTCTACGGTCCGGCCCAATGCGCGGTCGCCGATAATGTCATGGGCACCGGGAACAGGAATATCGAGCAGCGGCGCACAGTTTACATCGATCCCGACCCCGGCCAATTCCGCCCCGATCAAACGATAGCGCAGGCGCAGGGCCTCGCACCGCTCATCTTCGGTCAAGGCGGCGGCGGTGGCGGTATCGAGGGCCGGGGACCATCCGCGCCAATGGGGCGGGCGCAGGCGGGCCACGCGGCCCCCTTCCTGATCAATCAGAATGGGCGCATCACGCCCCACGCTCTCACGCAGGGCGCCGGTCAGGGCGCGCACCTGCTCAGGCGTGTCGATATTGCGGGCAAAAAGGATGAATCCCCACGGATCGACATCGCGAAAGAAGGCCCGCTCGGTGCCGGACAGCGAAAGCCCGGCACAGCCAAAGATCGCGGCGGAAGTCACGCCGGACAGATCAGCGCGCGGGAACGAAGCAGTCGACGCCCCGCACTCTCAACTGATCGCAGAGCTGCGCCGCTTGGCGCGCATCGCGCAAGGGACCGGCGCGCAGGCGAAAGAGATTTTGCCCCTGTGCCGTACGAACCGGCTGTACCTGAAGCCCCAATCGACCCAAAAGCTGCGGATGCTGCGCGCGCAATTGCTGCCACCGCGCCCGGACCAGATCGCCGGTGGGCATCGCGCCCAGTTGCACCTGTGCATCTCCCGGAGGCTGCACCGGCACGGGAACACCGATCGGTTGAGCCTGAAGCGCTGGCGCAAGAACCTGCCCCGGAACCGGAACGACCGTCGGCACCCGCGTCGTCGCAATCGCCGCCGAAGGCTGTTGCGCGGTCAAACCGGGCTGCCCCGCATTCGCAATCCGATTGGTCACGGAAGGACGGGGCGCGAGATCGGGTTTGCTGCGCGGCATGGGGAAGAGAACGAGACCCTGCCCAAATTCCTCCCCCGTCAAGGCATCGGGGGGGCTACCCGGTTGCGCCGCGACCGCGACCTGCGTATCCGGCGACCGGGTCAGAGGCGGAATAACCGGCGCGGCGATGGATGCGGTGCCCACCCCAGCCGTACCCGTCCCGCTATTCGCGCCGGGCGCAGCGGTCGTGCCCACAGCGGGTAGACCGAGGGATGCAACATCCCGTTCAGCCTGCGCCCGCTGTGCAGCGCTCGCCGCCGTTTCGGCGCGCAGAACCGCTTCGGAATCCGCGACCTGCACTTCTGCCCCGCCCGCCAGTTCCAGATCGCCCGTGCGATCGGGTACTGTATTTCCGGTCAGGGAAGGCTCGCCATCGATCGAGGAGGCAAGCTGAAGTTCCTCAATGCGCAGGGCATCTTCCTGAATGCCGGTCACGGCAAGCGCGCCCGTCGGGTCGAGGGCGCGGTCGGGAAGGCGGTCGCTGACGACAATCCCGTCCTGCTCGCCCGTGCTGTCACTGGTGCCGGTGCGCCGCAGTTCGTCGATCATCGTATAGGCGTCGTTATCCTGATTGGCGATCGGAGTGCCACCCTCGTTGATCGGCACCATCTTCGCCTCGCCAGCCCCCGCAGTCAGAAGGGGCGGATCGTCGACGGTGGTTCGCTGACCCAGTTTATAGGCTGCAAAGACAAGCCCGCACCCGATCAAAAGGGTCATCAGAACGCCGAGAATGGCCCCGCCGCTGCCTGCGGTTTCCACACGGTCGTCATATTCATCGGACACAAGGCCCGGATAACTGTCGTCTCTTGTGCTCATCGTCCTGCCCGGCGGTCATTATTTTTTACACCGCACGCCGTCCCGCCTGATCCGGCGCGCTCATTGCACAATCGTTTATTGCCCTCACCTTACCGCATTTCCTGCATCGGCGTCACGCCCAAGATGCACAAACCATTCGAAATCGTCAGAGCACAGGCCCGCGCGAGACCCAATCGCACCAATGTCGCCTGCCGATTACCGGGCTGAACGAACCGCAGGGATTCGTCTGCATTGCCCCGATTCCACAGCGAATGGAACGCGCTGGCAAGGTCATAGAGGTAGAAGGCGATCCGATGCGGCTCATGCGCTTCCGCCGCGAGACGCACCTGACGGGGCCATTCGGCGATCCGCGCGATCAAGGCCAGATCGGCCTCGTGGGTCAGGCCGGACAGGTCGATCGCGGCCAGATCCGCATCCTCCGGCACCGTTCCTCCGGCTTCTTCTTCGGCCCGGCGCAGCAGCGAATATACGCGCGCATGGGCGTATTGCACATAAAAGACCGGGTTATCCTTGGATTGCTCCAGCGCCTTCGAAAAATCAAAGTCGAGAGACGCGTCGTTTTTGCGGGTCAGCATGACAAAGCGCACGACCCCCGCCCCGACCTCATCGATCAAATCGCGCAGGGTGACGAAGGTGCCCGCCCGCTTCGACATTTTCAGTTCCTCGCCATCGCGCATCAGCTTGACGAGCTGCGTCAGCTTGATGTCGAGCCGATCCGAGCCATCGCCCAGCGCCTTGCACGCCGCCTTCATCCGCTTGACATAGCCGCTGTGATCCGCGCCGAAGACGTTGATCAACTCATCCGCGCGTTGCAGCTTGTCATAATGATAAGCGATATCCGGGGCGAAATAGGTCCAGGAACCATCGGATTTCTTGATGGGCCGGTCCACGTCGTCGCCGTAATCGGTGGATTTGAACAGGGTTTGCTCGCGCGGTTCCCAATCATCGGGCTTCTTGCCCTTGGGGGGTTCCAGCACGCCCTGATAAATCAGGCCCTTTGCATCCAGCGCCCCGACCGCATCCTCGATCCGGCCCGTGCCATAGAGCGACTTTTCCGAGAAAAACACGTCCATCGTCACGCCCAGCGCGGCAAGATCGGCGCGGACCATATCCATCATCGCATCGGTCGCGAAATCGCGCACGGCGGGCAGCCATTCTTCTTCGGGCTGATCAAGCAGGGTGTCGCCGAATGCGTTCTTCATCGCCTCGCCGACCGGGACGAGATAATCGCCGGGATACAATCCTTCGCCGATCTCGATATTCTGGCCATGGGCTTGCCGATAGCGCAGAAAGGCCGACCGCGCGAGGGTATCGACCTGCGATCCGCCATCATTGATGTAATATTCGCGCGTGACGTCATAGCCCGCGAATTCCAGCAACGAGGCCAGCGCATCCCCGAACACCGCGCCTCGCGTATGGCCCACATGCAGCGGCCCGGTCGGGTTGGCGGAGACGTATTCGACATTGACCTTTCGGTCCTTGCCGATTTCCAACCGCCCGTATTCCTTGCCCGCGCGTAACGCCACCGCGACCCGCGAGCGCCAGAATTCGGGCGACAGGCGCAGATTGATGAAACCCGGCCCCGCCACATCGACCGATGCGATGCGCGGATCGTCCGACAGGATTGCGGCGATTTTCTCGGCCATGTCGCGCGGCTTCATCCCGGCCTGCTTGGCCACCACCATCGCCACATTAGACGCCACATCCCCATGCGAGGAATCGCGCGGCGGCTCGGCACTGACGGCCTCTGTCCGCACGGTTTCGGGCAGGTCCAGCGTCGCGAGCGCCTCCAGCACCGTCTGGCGAAATTCGGCAAAAACGTCCATCTTCGTATCACCCGGTATCGGTTTGGGGCGGGCAGAACCCGCCAATTATCGGTCCGGCATCGTCTTTCATGTGAAGCGCGATCCGGCTGGTTGTCGGACACGGGCAATGCTGCACCCTTGCAAAAACAACCCGCGCATCCAGACCTCTCTCATTTTAGGGCGTCTCAGACAACAGGGAACCGATTGCACCCGGATTTTCTCGCAGTTGCGAAATCACGAGAATGTGCAACGTCTTGTCTTCAAAATACAGAAGATCAGTGTACCGTGAGTACCGACCGCCACACCGAACGAAAAAACAGAGGGAGATTTTGGATGTTACGGACGATTCTGGCAGCCACCATTGCCGCGACAGGTCTTTTCACCGCCGCCAGCATGACGCAGGCCGCATCTGGCAGTCACGTCGATGCAAAATGCAATCTGACGGTTGCACGCGATGAAATGACCAATTTCGATGCTCATTCCGTCTATCTATGCTTGGCGGAGAAAATGGGGATCGGCTATCAGACCGGCGATAAACGCTGGGTGCCTCGCGAATTCGTCCAGAACTTCCGCAGCTGGACACCGGCTAGCACCCTGCCCGCTGATGCGGGCGTGCATGGCGGTCGCTTCCTCTTCACCTATGTCAATCCGATCGGTGCAGCGGAATACCTGAAATTCGCCGAAGAAGGCGTAAAAATGCCTGTGGGCAGCGTCATCGCCAAGGAATCCTTCTCCATCAACAAAAAAGGCAAGGCCAAGCCCGGTCCGCTTTTCCTGATGCAAAAGGCCCCCGCTGGCGCGTCGCCTCGCACGGCTGACTGGTATTACATGGCCGTTCTGCCCAATGGCAAACCAATGGCCGTCAATGTCTACAAAGCCTGCCACGAATGCCATTCCGGCTTCGAGGATTCCGACTATCTCGGCTATCCCGAAGAAGACGTTCGCCGCACGGGAGGCTGATGCAAAACGCGGTCAGGGCCGGGAACGAGCACAGTCTCGAAAAGCACCCCGACCTGACCGCTTTTGATCCTTTGATTGTCCAAAACCAACAATGCCGCTGCCGGTTTATCGACAGCGGCATTGTCTTTTAGAACCCCCAAAAGCGATGACAGAGGCAATCAGGCGGAGCCGTCGTACCGCCCGAAATGTCCTACCCAGCCTCGCCCGACAATTCCTGTGGCAAGATCAGATTCAGGACGATGGCAATCAGAGCCGCAGGCAGGATGCCCGATGCACCCAGAATGCGCAGGCTATCGGGCAGATGTTGCAGCGCGTTTGCCGATCCCGGTGCCGTATTCATCACTTCGAGCTGAAAGCCCAGCCCGATGGCGATGGCGACCGCAAAGATCACCATGTTGCGCCGGTTCCAGACCACATCGGCCAGCATCGACACCCCCGCCGCGACGACCATGCCAAACATCACGATCACGCCGCCGCCCAGCACCTCGATAGGGATGGTGCGGATAATCCCGCCGACTTTTGGCACCAAGCCACAAACGATCAGGAACAGCGCGCCGATGGTGACGACATGGCGACTCATCACGCCGGTCATCGCGATCAGGCCGACATTCTGACTGAATGAGGTATTGGGCAGCCCTCCGAACACCCCCGCAATGGCCGTGCCGAAACCATCGGCGAAGGTTGCGCCCTGTATCTCCTCATCCGTGGCCTCGCGCCCCGCACCGCCCTTGGTAATGCCGGAGACATCGCCAACCGTCTCGACCGCCGAGACAAAAGCCATCAGGCAAAACCCGATGATGGCGGCAAGGCTGAACTCGAAACCGAATTTGAAGGGCACCGGGGGCGCGAAGCTGGCGGCGCTTTCCCAGCTTTTCGCGATTGTGGCGGTGTCAAGCATCCCCACCATGATCGCATAGACATACCCCGCGATAATGCCGATCAACACTGCCGAGACGGCCAGCATACCCCGCGTGAAGAACTTCAGCCCCAGCGTCACGACGATCACGACCAGCGCCGCGCTCCAATTTAGCAGACTGCCATATTCAGGCAGGTTTCGGGCCTTGGCGGGAACACCCCCGGCGGCATATTCGATGCCGACCTTCACAAGCGCCAGGCCGATCATCATTACGACCAACCCGGTCACCAGCGGCGGCAAGGCAAAGCGGATACGGCCGATAAAGAGACCCAGCACCGCATGGAACAATCCGCCGATCAGGACACCGCCGAACAGGACCGGCAACGCCTCCACCCCCTTGCCCGCCACCAGCGGAATCATGATCGGGATAAAGGCGAAGCTGGTTCCCTGCACGATAGGCAACCGCGCCCCCGCCGGGCCAATGCCGATGGTCTGAATCAGCGTGGCGACCCCCGCGAACAGCATCGACATCTGGATCATATAGAGCAGCACCGGAAAATCAGGCGAGCCGGAGCCAAAGCCGAATCCAGCGGCCCCCGCGATGATGATCGCCGGGGTCACATTCGAAACGAACATGGCCAGCACATGCTGAATCCCCAGCGGCACAGCCTTATGGAGCGCGGGCGTGTAATTGGGATTGCGGAGCTGTTCCGGCGTCCCGAGTGACGATAATTGCGCCATGATAGCGGTTTCCCCTCGTATTTTACGATCTTTGGCCCCGAACCCGATCTGCCCTGAGCCGCATTATCCTGTGTTTTCGAGCACCCGCCATGGCTGTTCGAACCAGTATTCTTCGAGATTGTTTCCCTCACCGATCCTGTCGATGACGGCAAAGCGGCCCGCGCGCTCCAGAGGTGTGAGAACGCCGTGCCAGACATTGCGGCGATAGTTCACGCCCTGACCCGGCATCGTCAAAAACGCCTGCGGCACCCCCGGCACACCCTCTTGATCGGGCGCGACGATGACGAGAAACGGGTCATCCGATAGCGGCAAGAACGCCTGACTGCCCAGCGGATGCCGCTCCATCATGGTTAGTGCGAGCGGCAGCGCATAGGACTGACCCTCGAAGACGCTGATACCCGCCCGGCCATCCGCAAAATCGAGCGCGGCGAGATCGGTGAACCGGGCGCACTTGCCTTGGTTGATCATCGCGCTCGGCACCCCCCGCGCCTCGATCACCTCACCGAAGGGCGCGAAAGCTTCCGCGTCGAGAGGGCGGATGATGACCTCGCGGCTCATGTCAGCTTGGCGTGGCGGTTCACGTCCTTATACAGCAGATAGCGAAACGCCCCCGGCCCGCCCGCGTAGCAAGCCTGCGGACAAAAAGCGCGCAGCCACATGAAATCCCCCGCCTCGACCTCGACCCAATCGGCATTCAGGCGATAGACGGCTTTGCCCTCCAGCACATAAAGCCCATGCTCCATCACATGCGTCTCGGCAAAGGGGATGACCCCGCCGGGTTGAAAGGTGACGATGGTGACATGCATATCGTGGCGCATATCCATCGGATCGACGAAGCGGGTCGTGGCCCATTTACCATCCGTATCCGGCATCACGGTCGGCTCAACGTCCTTGTCGTCGCTGATAAGCACATCCGGCGCATCGAGACCCTCGACCGGCTCATAGGCTTTTCTAATCCAGTGAAAACGGGTCGTCACATCGCCCTCGTTCTTCACGGTAAAGGCCGTGCCGGGGGGGATATAGGCGAATCCTCCTTGCTCCAGCCGGTGGGTTCCATCGCCGATATGCAGCGTCACGACACCCTCGACCACGAAGAACACGCCTTCGGCCCGTGGGTCGAGTTCGGGCCGGTCACTGCCGCCACCGGGGGCGACTTCCATGATATATTGCGAGAATGTCTCGGCAAAGCCTGACAGGGGCCGCGCCAGAATCCACGCACGCGCCCCCTCCCAGAACGGCAACGCGCTGGTCACGATATCGCGCATCGTACCCTTTGGGATAACGGCATAGGCTTCGGTAAAGATCGCCCGGTCGGTCATGATATCGGTCTGGGGCGGATGGCCACCCGTCGGTGCATAATAGGAACGGGTCATGGCAGCATGTCCTTTAGCCGAAAAAGGGCGATCCGCTCGACCTGATGACAGGCGGTGGCGAATTCGCTCGCGCGGTCATTCTCGATGCGGGTCTTGAACGCGGTGAGGATGCTGTCCTTCGTGTGGCCCTTCACCGCGATGATGAAGGGAAAACCGAATCGGTCGGTGTAGCGCGTATTCAGCGCCGAGAAAGCCGCGCGCTCGTCATCGGTCAGGGCATCGAGACCCGCGCCTGCCTGTTCAGCGGTGGAATCCGCCGTCAGGCGGCGGGCTGCGGCCAGCTTTCCCGCAAGGTCGGGATGCGCGGTCAGGACGTCGAGGCGCTCCCGCTCGCTGGCCGTGCGAAAGATGCGGGCCATCGCGGCGTGCAGGCCAATGGCCGTATCATGGGCGGGGCCGAGTTCGAGGGCATGGGCGCGTTCCGCGATCCATGGCGAATGCTCGAAGACGCCGCCGAATCGGGCGATCATCTCATCCCGCGTCAGGGTCGACGGGCGCAGCCCTGCCAGGGAAGCGCTGTGATGATCATGCCAGTGCCGCGCGATATCGATTCGCCGGGCCAGCCAGACCCGCTCATGCGACCGCACATATTCCATGAACCGCCGCAGCGCCGTCACCCGCCCCGGACGCCCGATCAGGCGGCAATGCAGGCCGATCGACATCATCTTCGGCGCGCCCGCCTCGCCCTCGGCATAAAGCGCATCGAAGCTGTCCTTCAGATAGGCGTAGAATTGATCCCCGGAATTGAACCCCTGCGGTGTAGCGAACCGCATGTCATTGGCGTCCAGCGTGTAGGGAATGACGAGTTGCGCGCCATGCCAATACGGCAAATCATCGGCGTAACTGTCCGAGACATAGGCAAAACCGCCCTCTTGCGCCACGATATCGACCGTATTCACCGAACACCGCCCCGTATACCAGCCCAAGGGCCGCTCGCCGGTGACCGCGGTATGGATGCGCACCGCTTCATCGAGATGCGCGCGCTCGTCCTCAGGCGTGAAATCCTTGTATTCGATCCATTTCAGGCCGTGGGACGCGATTTCCCACCCGGCGGATTGCATCGCCGCGACCTGCGCCGGAGAGCGCTCCAACGCAGTAGCCACACCATAGACCGTCGCGGGGATATCGAATTCGGTAAACAGCCGATGCAGTCGCCAGAATCCGGCCCGCGCGCCGTATTCATAGATCGATTCCATGTTCCAGTGACGCGCCCCCGGCCACGCCGCTGCGCCCACGATCTCGGACAGGAACGCCTCCGACGCGGCATCGCCATGCAGGACGCAATTCTCGCCCCCCTCCTCGTAATTGATGACGAATTGAACCGCGATAAAGGCCCCGCCCGGCCATTTCGGATCTGGAGGATGGGCACCATAGCCCTGCATGTCGCGCGGATACCGGGTCACGTGGGTCGCTCCTGAAAGTGTATCGATGCCTGTTTAGAAACGCGGAAAGGTATGCGGGATGGCCCAAGCGGATCGCGTTTGATCCTAACGCAAGATCGCACTTCTTATTATCAAAATAAATGCGGTAGACTTCCGATCATACCGCGCCTTCGTTCATGCATCGATTCTGACGGAAGGTGCATTTCTCGGACAGATGGAGACGGGCAGGCATGGCAGGCGGATATTTGACGACGCATGTGCTCGATACGGCGCGGGGCAAACCCGCCGCCGGGATCGCCATCGCGCTCTATCGGATCACCGGCACCGCCCACCATGAGCAGAGCGTGCGTGAACAGATTGCAAAGGCCACGACAAACGCCGATGGCCGCACCGATGCGCCGATCCTGCCACGGGATGCTTTCGAGACGGGACAGTTTGAACTGGTTTTTCAGGCCGGGGCTTACCTGCGCAAGCATGGCATCGGGGGCGATCCACTGTTCCTCGACACGATCCCGATCCGCTTTGGCATCGACGACCCGGATGCCCATTATCATGTACCATTGCTGCTCTCCCCGTTCGGCTATTCGACCTATCGCGGGAGCTGAGGCGGTTTCGCAGGCAATGGACCCGGCACCCGATTCAGGGATGAGGACCCCCCCATATGTACGATTTCGCCATAATAGGAGAATGGCTCACCTTTGCCGTTCGCTGGCTGCACGTCATCACCGCGATTGCGTGGATCGGCTCGTCTTTCTACTTCATCGCGCTCGATCTGGGCCTGCGCAAACATGCGGCCCTTCCCCCCGGCGCCTTTGGCGAGGAATGGCAGGTCCATGGAGGGGGGTTTTATCACATCCAGAAATATCTCGTGGCCCCCGACGCGATGCCCGAACACCTGACATGGTTTAAATGGGAAAGCTACGCGACATGGCTCAGCGGTTTTGCCTTGCTGTGTCTGGTCTATTACGGCGGTGCAGGGCTGTATCTGGTCGATCCAAACGTCGCCGATCTCTCGATTCCGGTTGCGATCCTGATCTCGCTGGCCTCGCTCGCCTTTGGATGGGTCGCCTATGACCTTCTGTGCAAAAGCAGGTTTGGCGAGGATAACCGGCGGTTGATGATTCTGCTCTACGTCATCCTCGTCGCAATGGCTTGGGGCTATACGCAGGTGTTCACGGGCCGCGCCGCCTTTTTGCATCTGGGGGCCTTCACCGCGACGATCATGACGGCGAATGTCTTCCTGATCATCATGCCGAACCAGCGAATCGTCGTCGCGGATCTGAAAGCGGGCCGCACCCCAGACCCCAAATACGGCAAGATCGCCAAGCAGCGCTCGACCCATAACAATTACCTGACCCTGCCGGTCATCTTCCTGATGCTGTCAAACCACAACCCGCTGGCCTTCGCGACCGAGTTCAACTGGATCATCGCCAGCCTCGTCTTTCTGATGGGCGTTACCATCCGGCATTATTTCAACACGATGCACGCGCATAAAGGCGATGCCAGCCGCGCCAACTGGACATGGCTGGCCACGACATTACTGTTTCTGGCGATCATCTGGCTCTCGACCCTCGGCAGCGTTCGGGATGACGGACAAACCGAACAGGCCGCCCTGACCCCGCTCCAGCAGAGATTCGCCGATGCAGAGGGCTTTGAGGATGTCGCAGGAACGGTCATGGGCCGCTGTTCCATGTGCCACGCGGCAGAACCGGCATGGGAGGGAATTCTGTGGCCACCAAAGGGCGTTTTGCTGGAAACCGAGCATCAAATCGCCCGCTATGCCCGCGAAATCTATCTGCATTCAGGCCGCAGCCACGCCATGCCCCCCGCCAATGTCTCATGGATGGAGGAGGCGGAGCGAAAGGGCATCATGCGCTGGTATGAAAGCGCGGTGGCCGGGGGAGAGTAACCCTCGACCTGAAAAGCGCCCAAGCAGCGCGAAGACCGGTAATGCAAAATGAAAAATGGTGGAGCCTAGCGGGATCGAACCGCTGACCTCCTGCATGCCATGCAGGCGCTCTCCCAGCTGAGCTAAGGCCCCATATTTCCGCGATGCGGAGCGCTACGTTTAGTCGGACGCTCCGCCTGTTTCAAGCGAAAATCGACGTATCCGGTCGATCACTTGAGTTTATCGTCATCGTCCTCTTCGGTCGCGTCGTCATCGGGCAAATCATCGGCATCGTCGTCAAGATCGACATCGATTTCCTCTTCATCGTCCTTGCCGGTTTCCTCGTCGTCGTCCAGCCCCTCATCGTCATCGATCAGAGCATCGTCGGCAACGAAGGCATCATTATCGTCGTCATCGCTGGTCGCCGCGACGACAGCCGTTTCGTCATCGATATCGGCAGGGGCGATGATATCGTCTTCTTCATCATCATCATCATCGCCGGGATCGATCTCCACGAGATCGTCCTCGTCCTCTTCTTCGACGACCTTTTTGACGACTTTCTTTTCCTTCGCGGCCGCAGCGGCCTTGCCACGCTTGGGCTTCATCGCGGCGGCAAGATCGTATTCGACCTCACAGGCGGGGCAGACGATGGGCGTGCGGCCCAGGTCGTAGAAGCGGACCGAACAGCTCTGACATTGGCGCTTCACGCCCCATTCGGGTTTGACCATCGGGAGACTTCCTGCAATACGGCGGTGTAATGAGCGCACCGGATGCCATAGCACGGGTGTCCATGTCAAAGGACTCCGATACCTCAGACGGCGATTTGTTGCAGTGCAACACAATACCCGCTAGTGTCAGTTTCCTAACGTCGACACTTTATACCTGTCGGGGGACAGGCAATCGACACCCTACGAACGGACGGGACAGATAATGCTCTACCACGCCTACGAATGGACGCATGCCACGATCACACCCTTGCGTCAGGCTTCTGAAATGGGCCTTCAGGCCTGGAGCGACCCGCGCAATCCTTGGTCGGGAACCCCGGTGGCCCGTACGATGGCGGCGTCCTTCGAGATGTTCAACAACGCGACCAAACGCTATGGACGCCCCGCGTTCAATATCGACGTGATCGAAGCCCATGGCAAACCTGCCGCCGTCCGGCAGGAAATCGCGATGGAAAAACCTTTCTGCCGCCTGCTGCATTTCCGCCGCTATGGCGAGGGGTGCAGCGACGGCAAGGACCCCAAAGTCCTGATCATCGCGCCCATGTCCGGCCATTTTGCCACGCTGTTGCGCGGAACGATCGAGAAAATGCTGGAAAGCCATGACGTCTATCTGACCGATTGGCGCGATGCGCGAAACGTGCCCCTGACGGAAGGGCTGTTCGATCTGGAAGATTACGTCGAATACCTGATCGAGTTCCTGCAATTCATGGGGCCGGGCTGCTCGGTGGTCGGCGTATGTCAGCCAGGCGTGCCCGCCCTCGCCGCGACGGCACTCATGAGCGAGGATAAAGATCCCTGTCGCCCGGATTCCCTGATTCTGATGGGCAGCCCCATCGATACGCGGGTCAGCCCGACCGATCCGACGAAACTGGCCGATGAAAAATCGTTGCAGTGGTTCGAATCGAACATGATCTCGCTGGTGCCGATGCCCAATCCGGGCGCGATGCGCCGGGTTTATCCGGGATTCCTGCAACTCAGCGGCTTCATGTCGATGAATATCGATCGCCATATCGACGCCGCCATGCGTCAATTCAACAATCTGGTCAAAGGCGATGGCGAACCGACCGAAGCGCATCGCGCGTTCTATGACGAATATCTCGCGGTGATGGACCTGACCGCGGAATTCTATCTCCAGACCATTGATGTCGTGTTCCAGCGTCACCTGTTGCCCAAGGGCGAAATGACGGTCAAAGGCCGCACCGTCAATCTGGGCGCGATCACCGATACCGCGATCATGACCATCGAGGGCGGACGCGACGATATTACGGGCGAGGGCCAGACCCATATCACCCATACCATCACGCCCAACCTGCCCGAAGCGATGAAAGAGCCTTACACAAACCCCGATGTCGGGCATTACGGCGTCTTCAACGGCAGTCGGTGGCGCAGCACGATCCAGCCAAAGCTGGCGGCGTTCATCGCACAACACCGCAAGTAACCCGTGGCGACGACCCTCACGATCGAGGGCGTCGAGAGCGGCGTACGCGTGATTCGGCGGCGCGGCGCGCAGAGGGTGACTCTGAGCGTCAGCCGCGCGACGGGCATCGCCACCATGACCGTCCCCCCCCGGATGCCAATGGCCGAAGCCACCCGCTTCGCGCATTCGCACCGGGAATGGCTACAGGACAAGCTCGGTGCGATGCCACGCACGATCCCGTTCGAAGAAGGCATGGCCCTGCCCTATCGCGGGCGCATGATGGGCGTGACCCGACGCGACGGGCGGGGGGTTAGAATGATCGGCGAGACGATCGAGGTCGGTGGTTCGGCGGAGGCCCTGCCCGGCGCGCTCGAACGGTGGCTGAAAGGGCAGGCCCGCATCCGCCTGCGCGCCCGCAGCGATATTCATGCCCAAACGCTGGATACCCGATTCACCCGAATCGCCATCCGCGATACCCGCAGTCGATGGGGATCATGCTCGTCTTCGGGCACATTATCTTATTCATGGCGTGTCATCCTCGCACCTGACCCTGTGCTCGACTATCTCGCCGCCCATGAGGTTTCGCATCTGCGCGAGATGAACCATTCCGCACGATTCTGGGCGCATGTGAAGGCGCTTTGCCCCGATTATCAGGAATGGCAAGGCTGGCTTCGAGAGAACGGGCCAGAGCTGCATCGCTATGGACGGCGGTGAGGATGGAACGATTTTTAACGCCATCGGTTCTACCCTCGTGTCCGTTTTCAAAAGGAAAACAGGCAATCACTCAATATCGGAGCTTTGAATGACCAAAACACTCGTCATCACAGGATTTGTGGCGCTCGTGGCCCTCGCCGGGTGCAATACCGTCGCCGGAGTCGGGCAAGACCTACAAGAAGGCGGGAACGCGATCCAGAACAGCGCCGAAACGATCAAGCGCAAGTCGTACTGACCCCCCTGAACCGGCGATAGCGAGAGCCATGGCATTCCTGCCCCGTCTGCTGCGATCCCATGGCATCGCGGCGAGCCAGAACCCTGTCATCCGGGCACCGGAACCTACATTCCTGATCGAAGCCAGCAGCGCCTATCCGGCGTTGGAGGCGAACACCCTCGATGCCCGGACCCGGATATGGTTCGCCTATCGCATTTTCGACCCTTCCACCCCGCTCTACCACCCCCGAACCAAAGCGCTCGGCTTGTCTTCTTGGGCCGATCTGATTGCGTATAAGCTGGACCGGGGCATAGAGTTTCGACTTCTTCTGACGGATTTCGATACCGTCGTGGGCGACACCCTGCACGAGGAGACATGGCGCACCCTCACCATGCTCTATGACCGCAAGGGGGATGCGCCGTGGGATATGCAAATCTGCCCCGCGCTGCATAAGGCCCGCGCGGGGCGCTATGTGCGCCTGATGCTGGCCCCGGCCATCTATGCCCGCATCCATGCAAAACGGGCGGAGCTCAACGCGATGCCCCCGGCGGAACGCGCGAGCACGTTTTCGTATCTGCACGGGTATCACCGGTATCTAAAGCTGGCGCGGTCGGGGCAGGTGACGTGGCGATTATGGCCAGCCTTGCCGCGCATCTGCCCCGTCACCCATCACCATAAGCTGGCTGTGTTCGACGATGAATGCGCCATTCTCGGCGGCATTGATGTGAACGAACGCCGATATGACGACCCGACCCATAACCGCGACTCCGCCGAGACATGGCACGATGTCAGCGTCGAGATAACCGGCCCGGCGGCCCGGCATGTGGCCGGGCATATCGCCGATGTCTGGAATACCGATATCCGAATCGCCAGCAAGCGCATGAGACAGGCGCGCCGTCACTATCCCCGTCAGTTCAGCGCCCTGCCCCGCGCCATCGACCGTCTCGATCCACCGGTCCCAAAGGACGCGCCAACCGGCGACGTTCCGATGCAGGTTATCCGCACGGCCTCGCGCTGTCAGGGCGCCTTCGGCTTTCGGATGCGCCCCAAAACCGTCGATCACGGGATCGAGGATGCCCATATCACCCTCATCCGCCGCGCCAAAACGCTGCTTTATATCGAAACGCAGTTTTTCAGGCACAAACCGCTGGCCGAAGCCATGGCCGCCCGCGCGCGGGAATGCGACAGCCTGCGCCTTATCATGCTGTTGCCCGCAGCACCGGAGGAGATCGCCTTCGACGACAAGAACGGTCTCGATCTGCGCTATGGCGAACGCTTGCAGGCCGATTGCATCGATATCCTGCGCCGCGCATTCGGGGACCGTGTTCTCTTTGTCTGTCCCGCCAAGCGCGAATACAGGGACAGCAACAAACGCGACGTCGTGAACGATGCGCCGATCATCTATGTGCATTCGAAGGTGACGATAGCGGATGACGCATGGGCCATCGTCGGCTCGGCCAATCTCAACGGGCGCAGCCTGAAATGGGATACGGAATTGGGATTGCTCTGGAATAGCGCCTCTGCGGGGGATCTGCGGCGGTGCCTGACCCGCGATCTCATCGATGAAGACGCCGCGACGGTGCCCATGGAAGAAGCCTTCGACCTGTGGCGGTCGGTCTCGTCGGCGAATGCCCGGCGCCGCCCCACCGAACGGCGCGGTTTCATCCTGCCTTATCGGCCCGATAATGCCGACGCCATGGGCGTCACCCTTCCCTTGATGCCGCCGGAGCTGGTGTAAGACGACCATCGTTCCTGTCCCCCGCTGCGGCCATAGGCCCTGACAGGGGAAAAAGGGCGCAATTCATACGAAAATCAGGGTTTTCCGCTCAGAAAACCCTTCAGAAACGCCTCCGCCAGAACGACAGCCGTTGCCGGTGCCTCCCCTGCGGCGGACAGGGCCGCCCTTTGTGCCGATTCCAGCCGCTGGCGACGGCGAGAGCGGTGATGCTGCATCAGAATGAACACCGCCGCGACCGCAAAGACCGCGCCCATGGTCAGGCAGGCATAGAAAGCCCCGATCTCCTCGGCGAGCAGGATCGTGATGGCGACGAGGAAAAAGATGACGGAAATCGTCGCCAAAACACCGATGACGGCGAGGGTCTTCGCCGTCATCGTCATGCCTGTCAATCGGGACTGAACGGTGCCATTCAGAAGGTCGATTGCGAGGGGCACAATCTTCATCGGCGGCTCAGCGCCCCAAGAATGAACCCGACCCCGGCAGAGATCGCCAATGCCATCATCGGATTAGACGTCACCGCGCGCTCGGCATCGGTCTGCAATCCATCGACCCGTGCACGGGCTTCGCTGCCGATCAGTTCCATGCGGGCAACGGCCTCGTCTTTCACCCCTTCTGCCTTTGCGGTGGCGGTCGAGCCCAGCAATTCCGTCATTGCCTTCATCTCGCTTTTCATCGCGTCGAATTGCTCTTTGAGATCGCTCATATCGGACTCGTTCTTTGCCTTGGTTTGAGCGTTCGTGGCAGCCATGGAGTTTTCCTTTCACTTGTTGAACGTGCCTACCTAAACACCGGGAGGCGCGATTGTTCCGTCGGTGTGTCAAAATATCCCGCGCGCAAGAGGATCGCCCTCGGTCCGGGGCGCTCTATCTCTCGTCTCTCCCAAGGACAGGATAGCCCGATGGCAGAGATCGATATTCCAAGGCCGCTGATGACTCAGCTGGTCGAATACGGACAGATGTTCTGGAAGATGCTGCCGCAACTGGCCATCGCGATCATCGTCTTGTGCCTCGTCTGGGCGGTTGCGCGAGGGGCGCGGTGGCTGATCGCGCGGGTGCTGGGTCGGGCGCGGCTGCGGCGGTCGCTGATCGAGGTGTTCCAGATGATCGCGAGTACCGGCATCTGGCTGCTCGGATCGCTGATCGCGATGACCATCGTTTTCCCGTCCCTGACCCCCGCCAAGGCGCTGACCGCGCTGGGCCTAGGATCCGTGGCCATCGGCTTTGCCTTCAAGGACGTGTTCGAGAATTTTCTGGCCGGTATCCTGATATTGTTCCGCGAACCGTTTCAGCTCGACGATTTCATCTATTGCAACGAGATCGAAGGGGTGGTCGAGGAAATCACGATCCGCGACACCCATATTCGCCGCACCGACGGG
This sequence comes from uncultured Neomegalonema sp., assembly GCA_938008165.1. GTDB lineage: Bacteria > Pseudomonadota > Alphaproteobacteria > Rhodobacterales > Rhodobacteraceae > JAHDDY01. The sequence continues at coordinate 28,118 of CALLLP010000002.1, forward strand.
CAACTCGTGGTGATGCCCAATGCGATGCTGTTCAAGGAGCCGGTGACGGTGCGCACCAGCCAAAACCTGCGCCGCGCCGAAATCACGGTCGGAGTGGCCTATGATGTCGATGTCGATGCGGCGCGTTCGGTGATCCGCGATGCGGTGATTGCCGTCGATATGGTGCGCGACGACGTGCGCGATGTGCAGGTCTTCGCAAAGGAATTCGGCTCCTCCTCCATCGATTTTCAGGTGACGTGGTGGACCGGCTCGCGCCCCGTCGATATCCGCGCCTCCCGCGATCAGGTGATTTCCTCGGTCAAGCGGGCGCTGGACGAGGCGGAGATGGAAATTCCGTTCCCCTACCGTACGCTCACTTTCAAGGACGGCGCAAAGGACGTCATCGACAAGGCCGCCGCCTTGCGCCGCGAGGCCGGATGATCGCTCTATGCGCCCTGCATCTTCGGCCCGCCGGTGACGACGATCAGCGGATATCCAGATGCGCCTGCGCTTCCACTTCCGTCGTCCATTTTCCCGCGCGCACCCACTTGGTCGAGGCATCGACAAAAGGCTGATAATCCCAGACCGGCGGACGGCCCATGCGATGGGCGCGGTCGATGAGGCGGCGGCGCTTTTGATCGGCGATGATCCTCGCGCGAATATCCGAGGCATCCCAGAGCGCCGCCGCCTCCGCCATCAACGCGGCCAGCCTGTCGGCGCAGGCGGGATCGCCCGCGACATTGGACATCTCGGCCGGATCGTTCTGCATGTCGAACAGGAAGGGCGGGTCACTCTCGCTGTAGAGCAGCTTGTAGCGCCCATCGCGCAGCATAAAGGTCGGCTCGAACACCCCTTCGGCCAGATACTCCCCCGCGACGATGCGCTCCGGCAGGGCCGCTCCCTTCAGCGCGGGGGTCAGCGACAGGCCGTCCGTTTCCAGAAGATCATCCGCCGCCCCGCCGCCCAGATCGTGAAAGGTCGCCAGAAGATCGACGAGCGACACCGGGGCCGAAACGCGCGATGGCCCGAAGATTCCCGGTGCATGAACGATCAAAGGCACGCGCACGGCCCATTCGAAGAACGTCTTCTTGTAGTACATCCCCCGCTCGCCCATCATATCGCCGTGGTCGGAGGCGAAGACGACGATCGTGTTCTCGTCCAGACCCGCCTCCCTCAAGGTTTTCATCAAGGTGCCGACCTTGCGGTCGATATAGCTGATGGACGCGTAATAGCCGTGCCGGGTCCGACGCAGGATATCGTCGGTCACGACCGCCTTGCCCACCGAGTAATGCGCCTGAATGCGGGCGCTGTGGGGGTCGCGTCGTTCTGGATCGACGGGGCCGGTCTCGGGCAAATCGATCTCGTCATCGGAATACAGATCCCAGAATTCGGGCTGCGCAACATAGGGATCATGGGGCGAGGTGAACGAGACGGTCAGGAAGAACGGCTGCGGCTGCGGCTTGCGCGCCTGATCGAACAGCCATTTGCGCGCCTGATATTCGACCTCGTCATCGTAATCGATTTGCAGCGAACGGGCGCAGGGTCCGGCCTCCATCACGTTTTGCATATCCTGAAACGCGACCTTCGCTTCCGGCTCGGACCAGTTCGGCGTCCAGCCGAAATCCGCCGGATAGATATCGGTCGTCAACCGTTCCTCGAACCCATGCAGTTGATCCGGACCCGCGAAATGCATCTTACCACTCAGGCAGGTCAGGTATCCGCTGAGACGCAGATAATGGGCAAGGGTCGGGGTCGTGGCCGAGAATTCGGGGGCATTATCATAACCGCCGACCCTATGCGGCAACAGGCCCGACATCATCGACAGGCGCGAGGGTCCGCAGAGCGGCGAATTGCAATAGGCGTTCTCGAACACAACGCCCTGCGCCGCCATCGCGCTCAGCGCTGGCGTCCTGACGACCGGATGGCCATAGGTCGGCATGGCCTTCGCGCTCATCTGATCGGCCATGATGAATAGAATGTTCGGTCGGGTCATCCGGGCTTTCTCCATGCCGCTTGCGAGGGGATCAATCCATAGAAAGCCTACCCCAGCGCCGCCGTAAAAGCCCGCGTGACCTGCTGCACGGCCACCCGGTCGTCGCATTTCCGAAAGACCCGCTTATGGCGTCGCGGCCTGTCACCAGCATCAAAAACGGGAATTCTTGCATTTTTCTTCGCGTTATACGAGAATTAACCCATTCTTGTCGTTTCAGGAAATACCCATGTGGACGCATCTCCATCCCTATATCGAGACGTCGTACACTGAAGAAGCCATCGAGCATCGCGCACGGGTCAGCCTGTTTCGCGCGCTGAATCTGGGGCGGCTGGTGGCCTTTACCGGCTCGGGGACGACCATTCCTTTCGGCATGCCAGACTGGCCGGGGCTGGGGCGCGAGTTCGTCGCCGTCACCGCAAAACAACTGAGTCAGGTCAAAAGCGCGGGCGGACAGGATTTCTGGGCACTGGGGCGGAAACGCCCACAACTCGAACAATTGCGCGCCATGCTGGGGCTGGACAAGGACGGCGAATGGTTCTCGCTGACCCCGCAAGGGGACGAGACAATTACCGTCAAGAATTCGACGGTCGTTATCGAATTATGCGAGTCGATCCTGTCCGGGTTACCGCTCGATCAGGCGACAGGGCGCAGCCGCTTGTGGATCGCCCGGCGGGATTTCTGCAATGGGTTTCGGGCGGGCACCGATGCCCTCGCGGCGCGGCGTCTGCGAAACCTGTTTCCCGATATGGATGACGATCTCCTGTCCTTCGGGCCGGAGGGGCTGACCGGGGCTTTGTCGCGCATTGCCGGAGGGGTAGCGCCAACCGATCTGGCCGCACAATACGGTGTCAAAAGCGCAACCCCCGTGGAAACCGCCGCGCTCAACGCCATGAAGGCATGGGCCGCCGAGCGCGACGAAAACGATGACAGCGACGCCACCGAACAGCTTATGAAGCGGATCAAAAGCCAAATCCTGCACCCAAGGGCAAAAACCCTGAGCATGGGCGACCCGCCCTCTCCGGATACCAATGTCGTGGACGCATTGGTCAATCAGGTCAGGATTCGGCGTTTTCTGACGATGAATTACGATGTTCAGCTGGAACGGGCGTTTTTCGAGACCGCCAAGCGGCACGGGGCCGAAAGGGGGATTACGCCTTTCAAGCATCTGTGCCGCGAGCAACCGACAGACCGGGACGATCCGCGCACAGTGACCATCGAGGATGGCTTGCGACGGGCAGCTCGCAGCGCCACGCTCGCACCCGGCGAGGTTGGGTCGATGATCTCCTTCGCCGCCTTTGCCCGCACCTATGATCAACAGGTCTTCCATTTGCATGGCCGGTTGGACGATCCGGCCAATATCGTGCTGACCCAAAAGGATTATCGCCGGGTCTATCTGGCCGATGACGATGCGGAACAGGCATTTTTCGAAGCTCAGGAGGTCACATTCGGCGGGAATGATTTCCTGCTTGTGGGCATCGGCATGAAAGAAGCCGACGTGCTGCGCCCCTTTCGCCGGTTTGTCAGCCGGGGCATCGCCCCCGACCAATCGCCCCGCGGCATCTTTTGCCTGATTGTCCGCGAACATGACGAAGAAGAACAACAAAAGGCCGTCGAAAACGCGATCGACTGGATCGTGCAATACGACGCTTACACGATCTTCTACGGCGACAATGCCTATCTGAAAACGCGGCGGTCGCTCGATGCGCTGGGCACCTATCTGGATGATAAGGGCGGCAAGACACCTCCTCAAGAGGCGGTCGACTGGCTCAGGCAGAACACCCCCGAAGACTGGGCCTTGATCGAGCCATGGCTCGACACCGTTCGGTCCTGCAAAGAAACCGATTCCCGCAAGATCGCCGCAAGAGCCTTGCTGAAGCATCTGGGTGGGCAGGCCCGCTCCCGTGCCTTGGTGCAGGAATTGGGAAAACTGCGCAAACAGGCGGATCGCTGGTGGAAAGCCTTTCGCACCAGCCCGCGCGAGCGCCGCGCGCTCTATAACCGGCTGAAAAACGATGACGAAATGGGCACGATCACGGCGCGCCACCGGGTCACGGGCCACCGCCCGCAAGGCGGCGGCACCCGCTGGGCGCTCATCGAGCAACTCGCCTCGCCCGACGTGCAGGCAAAGATCGAACATCGCACCATCAAGGAAGGAAAACACGGGACAGAACGTACAGGTCGGCTGTGCATCCTGCGCCTTGCCCTGCCCCGTGGCGGTGGCAAGGGATCGCTGATCCATCTGCTGATGCATAGGGAGAACCGCAGGCATGTTTTCGGACGGGCAGCAAAAGACAAGAATTACGACTATAGCGATACTTTTGTCGCCCATTTGTCCTTTTCGATGGAATTCAACTCCGTCCTGCGCGCTTTTTCGCGCTTCATCGCCTCGCGAATTGCCGAGATTCAGGTCGCCCCCCTGCGCGCAAACCATCCCTTCGATCCCGATAGCGCCGGATGGATCATCAAGGCCGTCTCAGACCTGCACCCCGAAGGCACGCGGACCCCGGAAAGCTGTAACAAAGCCTGTGACGAATTCGTCAAGAAGCGGCGCGATGAGCCGGAACTGGCACTGGAAACCGATGCGGAAACCACAGATTCCATCCTGCTCCATGCCAAGCGCGGAACAGGATCGGCACAGGTGCGCCGCCATCGCCTCGATACCCTGCTCGAATTGCTGAAAAAATACGAGGAGATCGCCCCGCCAAGCGAGCGTGTTTTTGTCTGCCTCAGCAATCTGGACCGGATCTGCGACGACGAAGGCGACGGCCACAACCCCGTGCACCGGGCTTTCTTTCGCATGATCACGGCCAGCGCCGACACGGAACACAATCATCAGCCGATGCCCCCCATAGACTTGCTGCTGTTATCCGGGCGACCCGAAGTGCCGATCCGGTATCTGAGCAAGGAAACCAAACCTCTCAAGGAAATCCCGCTGGCAGATCAGATTCTCTATGCCGCGATCAGCAAGAGCGGGGCCGTGCTGGAGCGCTGGCACAAGCCACAGCCCGCCACATGGCGCGACCGGGTCTATCTGACCCCGCTGACCAATGATTCAGGCGACCCCACCGCCTTACCGGAAGATCCGGCGATTCTGGATTCTGTGCTCGAAGGCGGCCTTTCGGCCTTCGAGGGGCGACTGAAGCGGAAATTCGCCGGAACACTGGCCGAACCTCATTACGGCAACCGCGCCTTTCGCCGTGTCGCCCTGCTGATTGCAATCCTCGAAAAAGCGACGGCACGGCTGGCAAAAGGTGGGGTCGGGGTGCGCGGCGTCTATCGCCAGATCACACAGCTTATGCTGCGTAACGCGGCCCTGACGGGGCTGATAATTACGCTCTGGGCGCGTATGCCCGGCAAGGAAGGCAACGAGCGGGCCGACCTCGTGAAATTCATGCGCACTCTCGACGGGGCCGCCGGGCGGTATCCGCAGGCCGTCTACGATATCATCATGGCCCATTACCGCAGGCTGGACCAAAAAGCCGTTCAGGACCCCACCATACCGGATACGCAGACCTGCGACCCGAACGTGATTGCTTTGATCCTGCGTCACCTCGCGCTGTTCTCGTTGCCGGTCGAGCCATGGGTTTTGCTCGGCTGTCCGATCCTGCTGGCGGAACTGCGCGCCCTGATGGTGCCGCATAGCGCCAAGGGCACGGATGCGGAGCGGGAATGGAGCCGTCGCAGCGAGCGCCTTCTGCTTTTGCACAAGCACCTCAAGGAACTGGTGCGCCGTGGACTGATCATCGAGGTTGCGCCCTCGGTGATGGTCGGCGAAGAGATCGATCCGTATGAGCACTTTCTCCATGAACGGTTTTCGATTCATGCCCGGCTGCGCGAGCATCTCACCCATCAGATGCGCCTGTCAGTGATCGATGAAGGGGACAGCAACCATCACCAGCTTTCGATCTATTGCGATCAGCCGCGCGACCTGCCGACCCCCTCGCGCGATCATTTTGCGATGATCCGCAATATTCTCGATCTTCAGATCACCCGCTCCCGGCGGACGCTCGAACTGTTCTACACCCTGCGGCCTTTCTGGGACGGGGCCGAAAACCCCCGGCATGATCGCAAAGCCGCCATCGACAAGGCCGCGCGCATCCTGTTCGCACCACCGGATCGGGCGCAGGATATCGCCGGATATATGGGCGAATTGCATGCCGTGCCCCAGCGGCTGCGCGGCTGCTACAGCCTGCTGCGCGGGGCTTTCTCGCTCGGAGCGATCTCGCGGCTTGAGGCCGATACGCTCTCCGGTGTCGGCGATGGCGAGGCGCCGTTCGAAATCTATCAGGACTGGCTGCGCGCCCTGTGCAATGCAGCGGTCGGGCTGGAATGGAACAACCGCGCGATTCAGGCGGTTCTCGATGTCGGGTCCAGCGAAAAAAACCGCGCGTTCCGCAATGATGTTTCACAGGAAAAGAAAGGCGAAACAGCGGAAAACAACGATCTGATCGATATTGCCGAAATCAGCCATGATCGCCTGTTCGACAATCACGGCACCAACAGGCCGGATTTCAAAACCGATATCCCGGATGTACGCGCCAAGATCTACGAACGCGCCCGGAAACTCGGCCTCGAAAAACGTCAGATCGCGTCACCCTCCTTCTCGCAAATCCGCCATCCGTTCTTTCGGGACGAGATCGCATGGGCGTTTAACGAGCGGGGATTGGCCGCATTGGTGCAGGGCAAGATCTTCGATGCCGTGCCGTTATTGGGCATCGCCCGCCGGATCGTGGAGCATTCCAGCTCGCCGAGTGACGAGCCGCATTACCACCATGCCGCCGAACACCGCATCGCCCTGAATCTGGCCATCGTCCATATCGAACGTGGCCGCATCGCCGAAGCACGCGAGGAACTGGAGCGCATCGAACGCCAGACCCGCGCCTATGGCAAATGGACGCCCAATCCGCTGAACCGCTTCGCCAAAGGCTATCTCGCGCTCTGCGATCACCTCTCCGGCAACCGCCAGCGCGCAAAGACCCAATACAAAAAGACGATCAAAAATCTGGTTCAGGCAAAACGCCTGCGCCCGGTATCGATCTTCAATAGATATATGGCCGATCTGCTGCGCGCCCAAGGCAATCTTGAAGGGGCACGCAAACATGCCGATCTGGCCATGACCGCCGCCGCCCAAGCCGAACAGCGCGACGTGCAGCATTATGCGATCAACGCCTCCGCCCGCATTCTCGCCATGACCGGCGAACGCGAAGAAGCCATGGCCCGCGCGAATCGGGTCGTGAATTATGCCAGCCAGATGGGCCTGCACAGTCTGAAGGTCGAAGCGGAGCTGACGCGGGGCAGCCTCATGTTCGACAGCGGCGATACGCAGCTCGCCGGGGCCGCCACCGCCCGCGCCATCGCCCTTTCTACACGCTACGGCATGCGGCTGCGCCGTTTGCGCGGATTATCGCTCTATTCGGAAATCCAGATCAAACTGGGCCGAACAGACATCGCCCGCACCGTGCTGGAGGAAGCAAAATCCGAAGCCGAGCGCGTCGGATATCAGACCCAAGCCGCCCGTATCTCCGAAATCATTGCCAGTTCGCTTTGACATGATCACCAACCGGGTCGCGTCGAAAACTGCCCCATAACGGAGTATTCTTCCGCCCGTTATCCCGCGCCCCGATCGCGTTTCACTTTAGGGGTCTGGTGTTCCATAATGTCTCCCGTATCCTTGCCGATGCCCGATTTGCGTTGCGGGCTGCAATAGGCAAGGGTGAGCCGTTTTTCGGACGGAACAAGCAAAGGGGGGCGTGATGGTTGACGATCATTCTTGCGGTGCGATGGTGCGGGCGCCATCAATGCCCGGCCCGCATGAAGGATATATGCCGGGCTTCGGAAACGATTTCGAGACCGAGGCCCTGCCCGGCGCCCTACCCCAAGGCATGAACTCGCCGCAGAAATGCGAATACGGCCTCTATGGCGAACAGCTTTCGGGCACTGCTTTTACGGCGCCAAGTCACCAGAACGAGCGCACATGGTGCTATCGCATCCGCCCATCGGTGAAGCATGTGCACCGCTTTGAAAAGATCGACCTGCCCTATTGGAAATCGGCCCCGCATATCGTCGAGGATGTTGTCTCGCTGGGTCAGTATCGATGGAATCCCGTACCCCATGGTGAGACAGCGCTGACATGGCTGACGGGCATGCGCACCATGACGACGGCGGGGGATGTATCGACACAGCTGGGCATGGCCAGCCATGTCTATCTTGTCACCGACAGCATGGCGGACAGCTATTTTTACTCCGCTGACAGTGAATTGCTGGTGGTCCCGCAGGAGGGGCGCTTGCGGTTCTGTACCGAGCTGGGGATCATCGATATCGCACCGCAGGAAATCGCGATCCTGCCGCGCGGATTGGTCTATCGGGTCGAGGTTTTGGACGGGCCGTGTCGCGGGTTTGTCTGCGAGAATTACGGACAGAAATTCGCACTGCCGGGCCGGGGACCGATCGGGGCGAATTGCATGGCCAATCCGCGCGACTTCAAGACCCCCGTTGCGGCCTTCGAGGATCGGGAGGTGCCCTCCACCGTGACCGTGAAATGGTGCGGGCAGTTTCATGAAACACGGATCGGGCAGTCACCGCTGGATGTGGTGGCATGGCATGGGAATTATGCGCCGGTAAAATACGATCTGCGCAGCTATTGCCCGGTGGGCGCGGTGCTGTTCGATCATCCGGACCCGTCGATTTTCACGGTCCTGACCGCGCCATCGGGGCAGGAGGGCACGGCGAATATCGATTTCGTCCTGTTCCGCGAACGCTGGATGGTGGCGGAGAACACCTTTCGCCCGCCATGGTATCACAAGAACATCATGTCCGAGCTGATGGGCAATATCCACGGCCAATACGATGCCAAACCCAAGGGATTCATCCCCGGCGGGATCAGCCTGCACAACATGATGTTGCCCCATGGTCCCGACAGGAATGCCTTCGAAAAGGCATCCAACGCCAATCTTGGGCCGGACAAGCTGGACAATACGATGTCCTTCATGTTCGAAACGCGCTTTCCACAGCATTTGACGGAATTTGCCGGAAAGGAAGCGCCCTTGCAGGACGATTACATCGATTGCTGGTCGGATATCGACAAGAAGTTCGATGGAACGCCGGGAAAGAAATAGATGGGCTTGATGAAAAGCTGGGTGCGCAGCGCCAATGCGGCGGCGGCACCTTTTCCGCTCAATAACCTGCCCTATGGCGTCTTTTCGGCGGCGGGCGCGCCCCCGCGTTGCGGCGTGGCCATCGGGGACAGGATCCTCGATCTTGCGGCCTGCGAGCGCGCCGGATTGGTCCGGGCCGGGGGGGCGCTGACCGGGGATAGCTGGAATGCCTTCATGGCGCAGGGAATGGCCGAATGGACTGCGCTTCGGGCACGGCTGACCGCATTGCTGGCCGAAGACAGCGCCGAGCGGGGGGCGGTGGAGCCGTTTCTGGTGGCGCAATCCGGGGCGGTGATGCATCTGCCGATCCGGGTGGCGGAATATACCGATTTCTACTCGGGGCGGCATCACGCGACCAATGTGGGAACGATGTTCCGGGGGGCCGAGAATGCCCTGCCGCCGAACTGGCTGCATATCCCCATCGCCTATAATGGCCGCGCGTCTTCGGTCGTGGTATCGGGCACGGATATTCGCCGTCCCTGGGGCCAGATCAAGGGCCGCGACGATGCACAGCCGCGCTTTGCCCCCTCCGCCCGCTTCGATATCGAGCTGGAGATGGGGGCCATCGTCGGCATGCCCAGCACCGGGCCGATCACGGTGGCAGAAGCGGACGCGCATCTCTTCGGCTATGTCCTGCTGAACGACTGGTCCGCCCGCGATATTCAGGGCTGGGAATACCAGCCGCTGGGGCCATTTCAGGCCAAGGCGACCGCCACGTCCATCAGCCCATGGATCGTCACCGCCGCCGCGCTCGCCCCCTTCCGCTGCGATCCACCGGCGCGGGAGGTGGCGCTGCTGGATCACCTGAAGGATGATGGCCCGATGCTGTTCGATATCGACCTGTCCGTAACCCTCGCCCCCAAGGGGCAGCCCGCCAGCACCATCACGCGCACGAATTACAACGAGATGTACTATTCCGCCGCGCAACAACTCGCCCATCACACCACATCCGGCTGTCCGATGCGCACCGGCGACCTGCTGGGATCGGGCACGATTTCGGGGCCGGAGCGGGGCAATCGCGGTTCCTTACTGGAGCTGTGCTGGGGCGGGAAAGAGCCGCTGACGCTCGATACCGGCGAGACGCGCCGCTTCATCGAGGATGGCGACACCCTGACCCTGACCGGGGCCGCGCGGGGGAGCGGCTATACCATCGGGTTCGGGGAGTGCACCGGCACCGTCCTGCCCGCCCATCCCGACCCCTATGCCCGGAAAACACGATAGGAGACCACCCATGGCCAAGGCTTTCGCATCCCAAGGGGATATGAGCGAAAAGAAGATCACCTTCGACGAGATCGGCGCGGGCCTCTATGCCTTCACCGCCGAAGGCGACCCTAATTCCGGCGTCATCATCGGTGATGACAGCGTGATGATCGTCGAGGCGCAGGCGACCCCCCGGCTGGCCCGCAAGGTCATCGAAAAGGTGCGCGAGGTGACCGACAAACCGATCAGCCATGTCGTCCTGACCCATTACCACGCCGTGCGGGTGCTGGGCGCATCGGCCTTCGAGGCGGATCAGATCATCATGTCCGATGCCGCCCGCGCCATGGTCGTGGAACGCGGACAGGAAGATTGGGACAGCGAATTCCAGCGCTTTCCTCGCCTGTTCGAAGGACATGAAAGCATCCCTGGCCTGACATGGCCGACCACGACCTTCAGCGAATCCCTGACCGTCTATCTGGGCAGTCGCCGGATCGATATCCGCCAGATTGGCCGCGCCCATACCGCTGGCGACGCGGTGATCCATGTGCCGGACCAGAATGTGATGTTCACCGGCGATATCGTGGAGGATCATTCCGCCTGCTATTGCGGCGACGGATATTTCGCGGATTGGGGCCAGACGCTCGACAAGATCGTCGCCTATGACGTCGATGCCATCGCGCCGGGTCGGGGGGGCGCCTTGATCGGCAAGGATGCCGTGGACCGGGCCATCGAAAGCACCCGCGATTTCGTGCACTCGACCTATGAACCTGCAAAAAAGGTCGCCATGAAGGGCGGCAGTCTCAAGGATGCATGGGATGCGGTGCGCGCAGCCTGCGACCCGAAATTTTCGGATTATGCGATCTACGAGCACTGCCTGCCCTTCAATGTCAGCCGCGCCTATGACGAGGCTCGCGGCATCTGGCACCCGCGCATCTGGACCGATCAACGCGATCTGGAGATGTGGGCGCAGCTTCAGGGCTAGAGCGGCGCGCAGGAGGGCGATCCATGGTCGATAAGCGATACGATATCGTGTTCAAGCTTTACCCTTATGAAAAAAGGGCCGCGCAGGACGCCCCGGCCCAGCGCCATCCAGTCGTGATCGTCGGGGGCGGCCCGGTCGGCATGGCCGCCGCCCTCGATCTGGGGCGCAGGGGCACCCCCGTTCTGGTGCTGGACGATCATGAAGGCGTCGGACAAGGCAGCCGCGCGATCTGTTTTGCAAAACGGACACTGGAAATCTGCGACCGTCTGGGCGCGGGCGAGGCGATGGTCGACAAGGGCGTCGTCTGGAGCGTGGGCAAGGTGTTCCATGGCGAGGACCGGGTCTTCGAATTCAACCTCCAGCCCGAAGACGGCCACCGCAGGCCCGCCTTTATCAACCTGCAACAGCCCTATTTCGAGAAATTCCTCGTGGATGCGGTGCGCCAGGCACAGGCCAAGGGCGCGCCCATCGACATTCGGGGGGGAAACGCCGTTACCGCGATCGACCGGCATGACGACCATGTCGCCCTCACGGTCGATACCGTGGACGGTTCCTATCGGGTCGAGGCCGATTGGTTGATCGCCTGCGACGGGGCGCGCTCGCCAATTCGGGATATGCTGGGCCTGAGTTTTGACGGGCGGGTTTTCGAGGATAATTTCCTGATCGCCGATGTGAAGATGACCGCCGATTTCCCCACGGAGCGCTGGTTCTGGTTCGAGCCACCCTTCAAGGATAGCGGCGCCTCCGCCCTGTTGCACAAACAACCGGACGACATCTGGCGCATCGATTTTCAACTCGGTTGGGATATCGACCGCGCCAAGGAACTGAAGGAAGAAAACATCCGCGCGCGGGTCGATGCCATGCTGGGCGAGGGGGCGCAATACGCGCTGGAATGGACCTCGATCTATACCTTTCAGTGCCGCCGGATGCAGGATTTTCGCCATGGCCGCGTGATCTTTGCCGGGGACAGCGCGCATCAGGTATCGCCCTTTGGCGCGCGGGGGGCGAATTCCGGGGTGCAGGACGCGGATAACCTCGCGTGGAAACTCGATCTGGTCGTCCGGGGGCTGGCGCCCGATACGCTGCTCGACAGCTATTCGCAGGAGCGGATTCACGGAGCCGATGAGAATATCCTCAATTCGACCCGCGCCACGGATTTCCTGACCCCGAAAAGCGCCATGAGCAAGATTTTCCGCAACGCGGTTCTCGAACTCGCCCGCGAGCATGCCTTTGCGCGGCCATTGGTCAATTCGGGTCGCCTGTCGGTGCCCTGTATCTATGACGGGTTGCCGCTGAATGGTCCTGACACCCTGCCGGGGCCAGCCAGAACGCGGGTCGGCGCGCCCTGCGTGGATGCGCCTTTGCCGGATGGCTTTTTGTTGGAACGGTTGAACGGGGCGTTCACGCTGCTGGCCATCGATACGGAGCCTCCCGCCCTCGACGAGATCGATGGCATTCCGATCGCCTCGGTTGCGCTGTCCACCGCGCGCGACGATCCCACCGGCGCACTGCGCGAACGCTATCTCGGCGAGGCGGATCGCGCGGTCTACCTGATCCGCCCGGACCAGCATGTCGCAGCACGGTGGGCGGAGGCGGAAATTGCCGACATCCGGGCCGCAATGCGGATCGCAACGGGAAAGGGACACTGATTATGGGCCTCAACCTGACCCCCAACATTGCCGATCCCGACGGATTCTATGACGAACTTCTCTCGGCGCATCACGGTCTGAGCAAAGATGAGAGCGACGCCTATAACGCGCGCCTGCTGCTCATTCTGGCCAATCATATCGGCGACCGGGCCACCCTCAGCGCCGCCCTCAAGGCCGCCCGAAAGAGCTGAGCATCAATCCCGCAGGACGGGCTTTACAGGGGGCGGGATGTGACGCCCTATATACAGGATGCCGGAATTTCCTCCGATTGGCGGCTGGACGCATTCTCGCGCCGGTAACGCGCCGGGCTGCGGCACATAAGGAGAGCGGCGATGGAGAACGAACACGGTATCCGCGCGGGGCTGACCAATTACGGCGACCGGGATTTCGCGGCCTATCTGCGATCGTCCTTTGCTCGCTCGATGGGGCTGTCTAAGGACATGCTGGCAAAGCCCATCGTCGGCATCGCCATGACACCCTCAGGGTTCAACAATTGTCATCGCACGATGCCCGAACTGGTCGAGGCCGTTTCGCGCGGAGTGCTGGCGGCGGGGGCACTGCCCCGGCCCTTTCCGACCGTCTCGCTGGGCGAGGTGTTCCTGAACCCGACCAGCATGGTCTATCGCAACCTGATGTCGATGGACACGGAGGAAATGGTACGCGCACAGCCAATGGATGCGGTCGTGCTGATCGGTGGCTGCGACAAGACCGTTCCGGCGCAGCTGATGGGCGCAGCATCGGCGGATGTTCCGGCGGTGCAGCTGGTGACCGGGCCGATGATGACCGGGCGCCACCGGGGCGAGCGGCTGGGCGCCTGCACCGATTGTCGCCGCTTCTGGGGCAAGTACCGCGCGGGCGACGTGGCGGCGGAGGAAATCGCGCTGGTCGAGGGGCGATTGGCCACCACGGCGGGCACCTGCGCGGTGATGGGCACGGCCAGTACGATGGCCTGTATCGCCGAAACCCTCGGTATGTCTCTGCCCGGCAGCGCCGCAATCCCGGCGGTTCACGCGGATCGGCTGGTCGTCGCCGAATATAGCGGCAAAACCGCCGTAGACCTGATCCACGCGCCGCGATTGCCAAGCGAGATCATCACCGAACACTCGGTCGAGAACGCCTTTCGCGTGCTGATGGCCGTCAGCGGATCGACCAATGCCATCGTGCATCTGACCGCCATAGCGGGCCGTCTGGGCATCCATATCTCCGACACTCGCCTGAACGAGATTTCGGACGAGACGCCCGTTCTGGTCGATCTGAAACCCGTAGGCGACGGCTATATGGAAGATTTCTTCGCCGCCGGGGGCGTGGGGGCGATCCTGCGCGAACTGCGCCCTCTGCTGCATCTCGATACCGTCGATGTGACGGGCCAGCGGCTGGGCGACCGGCTGGAACCGGCGATGGAATGGGTTGACCGCCGGGTGATCCGCAGTGTCGACGATCCGGTTTCGCAAGAGGGCGGGTTGATCGCTCTGACCGGCAATCTGGCCCCGGATGGCGCGATCTTCAAGCGCGCCGCCGCAACGCCGGACCTGTTCGAGACCGAAGCGCGGGCGGTGGTCTTCGACGGGCTGGAAGACCTCGCGCGGCGGGTGGATGACCCCGATCTGGACATCGACCCGACAGATATCATGGTCCTGCGCAATGCTGGCCCCGTCGCCGCCGGAATGCCGGAAGCCGGATACCTGCCGATCCCCAAAAAACTGGCCCGGCAGGGGGTGAAGGATATGGTGCGGATATCCGATGCGCGAATGTCCGGCACGGCCTTCGGCACCATCGTCCTGCATATCTCGCCCGAAGCCGCCGTGGGCGGGCCTTTGGCGGCGGTCAGGACCGGCGACCGGATACGGTTATCCGTGGCCGAAAAACGCATTGATTTGCAGGTTTCCGCAGACGAAATCGACCGGCGGCTGGCCACGCATACCCCGCCCGCGCCCCATAAACGCGGCTATCGCGCCCTCTATGACCGCACGGTCCTACAGGCCCCCAAAGGATGCGATTTCGATTTTCTCACCCAATCCGGCACCGCAGAGGATTAGAATGATCGCCGATCACTCTACGTCATCCTCCCCTTACGGGCATCACCCGTAATTGCCCTTCGCGCGCTCTTTGGTTGGGTCGAAATGAGCGAAGCGCACGACTTCGGCTTGCAGGCGCTTTTGGTGGCCGTCAAGCTGGCCGATCTCCAACGCCGTGCCGATCTCCGCATGGGTCGCGTCGACCCGCGCCAAGGCGATGACCTTGCCAAGAATGGGCGACTTGACGGCAGAGGTGACGACCCCGACCTGCGCCTTGCCCAGCCGCACGCAATCGCCATGGACCGGCACATTCCCGCCCTGCACATCAAGACCCACCAGTTTTTCGCGCGGGTTTGCCTTGCGCCGCTCGATGGCGGTCCGGCCTATGAAATCGTCTTCTTGAGTCTTCAGCGGCACCGTAAAGCCGATCCCCGCCTCAAAAGGATCGGTCTGATCCGAGAATTCGTTGCCCGCGATGATCAACCCCGCTTCGATGCGCAGCATATCGAGCGCCGCAAAGCCGCAGGGCTTTAGCCCATGGGCCTGCCCCGCCTCCCAGATCGCATCGAAGACCTCGACGGCATCGCGCGGATGGCAAAAGATTTCATAGCCCAATTCGCCCGTATAGCCCGTGCGCGAGACGACGACCGGCGTGCCCTGCACATCGCCGATGCGCGCCGGGGCAAAGCGGAACCAGCCCAGTTCGGCCATCGTCGGCTGATCGGGATTGGTATAGAAAACCGCTTCCATGATCGCGCGGCTATTCGGTCCCTGCACGGCGATATTGTGCATCTGATCGGTCGAGGAGCGCACCCATGCCTGAAGCCCGTGCTTCTTCGCCTGCTCGCGCAGCCACAGGCCCGAATCGTCATTGCCGCCGATCCAGCGGAACAGATCATCGCCAAGGCGAAACACCGTGCCGTCATCGATCATGCCGCCATGCTCGTAGCACATGGCCGTATAGACCACGCCGCCCACGGCCAGTTTCTTGATATTGCGGGTCACACACATCTGGACCAGCTTTTCGGCATCCGGCCCGGTCACCTCATATTTACGCAAGCCGGACATATCCATGATACCCGCCGCCTCGCGCACGGCCCAGTATTCGCCGATGGTGCCGGTGTCGTTCATCTTGTTGGGCAGCCAATAGCCGCCATATTCCCCAAAATCGCGGGTAAAGCGGGCGAAGCATTCATGAAAGCCCGTTTTTCTGGTTTCCTGCAAATCCGCCTCCACGCTCGCGCGCCATCCGATCGAGCGCTCGAAAGTCTCGCCCGCGCCATAGACGCGCACCTGAATATCCGTCGGGTCCCAGCCATTCGTCGCATCGATATCCGACGGGCAGGCCGTGGAGACGCAGACCAGATCGTCAAGCGCCTGCATCAACAGGTAATCGCCGGGGCGCGTCCACGGGTCGTCATTCGAAATCTGATGCGCGTCATCAAGCATCGTATTGTAGAAAAAGTTGAGCGCAGGCCAGCTTTTGCGCGGCTTCAACCCGAATGCAGCGGTCGTGTAATTGATATTATCGGTGCAGTTCACATGCCCCGGATATCCCACATCATCGTAATAGCGCGCGGTACAGGCCGAACCGAATGTATCGTGGCGACCCACAGTATCTTGCACGATCTCGACCAGCGGCTCATGGTCCACGGTCCAGAATTTCGACAGGAGACCCGGCTGCGGATAAAGCCCCCCGACCAGCGAGCGGGTCGTGGTGGGGTCGATCTCATGCTCGATTCCGGCATCGAGCTTACGCTGGCTGAACGCCTGAAAATCCGAGCATTCTCGACCCTGCACGTCGAGGATCTGAATCCATTCGCCCTTTTTTACCGAATAGGCATGGGCGCGGCCCGGCGCGATATTCACGTCCATCAACGGATCGGCGAGGGGGTCGGGCGGATCAAGGCGATCCTTGGTATGTCGGCGCTGGGCACGGCGGATATAGACGACCAGATCGGTCGGCGCGTCCTGCGCATGGGGTGACATCGGCGTGCCGGGGGCGCTGACAATCAGCATGCCACCCGTGCTGGCGGTGAAGCTGTGCATATCGCCCGCATGGGAGCCATCGGCAAAGGCGCGCACGGCTTGGCCCCGCGCCAGATCGATGCCCCGGTCCGCAAGGGCAGCGCGCATCCTGAGCGCCGAACCGCCCCCCGCCGCCAGCAGGGCCTGCGCCCCCTCCGGCGCACCGGAGGGCGTCGCGCCCAGCATCGCGGCATCGGAGGCACCCGAAGCATCGAAGAACACCAGTTCAGCGGGCTGCAACCCCTCCCGATCCTGCACCGTGACCTCGTCACCCGCATCGATCTCGACCAGCAGCGAGCCAAGGGCGGCAACGGGATGACGCTCCATATCGTCGGGCAGGATCGGCAGGCCGGGGATGACGACCCCGCCAAATTCCAGCGGCCTCTCGAAGCCATCCATCACGCTACTCCCAGTTGACGCTTGCGCTCCGCCGCCCAAGATCCGATCAGGCGATCCGCGATGATCCCCAGCGCCGCGATGAAGAACCCGGCGAGGATGCCGCGTCCGAAATCCTGCGTCGAAATCGAGCGGACGACTTCCTGCCCCAGATCGGTCGATCCGATCAGGGCGGTAATCGCGGTCATGGCCAGCGCCATCATGATCGTCTGGTTCAGGCCCAGCATGATCTCCGGCAAGGCCACGGGCAGCTCTACCTTGAACAGACGCTGCATCCGGGTCGCCCCATTCGCGATTCCCGCCTCGATCGTGACCGGCGGAATGCGCTTGAGGCCCAGATAGGTGTATCGGATCGCGGGAACGGTCGCATAAGGCAGGATGGCGAAGATATTCGCGAAATCCCCGATGCGGAACAACATGATCGCCGGGATCAGATAGATGAAAGACGGAAAGGTCTGGAGCGTATCGCAAATCGGCATGATGATATTCGCCACCCGCTCCGACCGCGCGGCCCAGATACCCAGCGGCACCCCGATAATCACGCAGAGCGCGGCGGCAATCAGCACCAGATAAGTCGTCTTCATCGTCTCGACCCAAAAGCCCGTCACGATGAAGCTGAACATCAGGGCCAGGCACAAAAGCAATACCGGCATCCCGCCCAACCGCCAGGCCCCCAACCCGATCACCCCGACAAAAACGGGCCATGGCAGCCACAGGAAAAAGTCCCGCACGGGCAGCAGAATCCAGATCGTCACCCAGTCGCGGATCGGGTTGATATAATCAAAGGCGACGACGTTGAAATCGCGGATCGCCTGATCCATGTGCCGCGCCAGCAATTTGGCATCGAACAGCACGGTCTTGGCATCGCCCGACCCCCAGATGAATTTCGAGGGCGGAATCTTGACCCAGCGGAAGAACTCCGCCGCGATATAGCTGGCCACCAGAATGCCCAGGAACAGCAAGAGATGTTTGTGACGCTGCACAAAGGTTTTTCCGGCGACGAAATGGTCGGTTTCCTTATAGGCATAGGCCTGCGTCAGCCGGTCGAGCACAATGGCGATCAACGAGATCGCGACGCCCTGCTCGATGGCCACCCCAAGGCGCAATTGCTGAAGTGAATAGAGCAGCTTATGCCCCAGCCCCGTCGCCCCCGCAATCGATGCGATGACGACCATCGCCAGCGTCTGCATCACCACCTGATTGAGACCCAGCATCAGCGTACGCTTTGACGAGGGCAGCGCGACTTTCCACAGCAATTGCCGCTTGGTGCAGCCCGACATCTGCCCCGCCTCGATCACATCGGAGGAGACGGTCTGAAGCCCAAGAATCGTACAGCGCGCCATGGGCGGCATCGCAAAGATCACCGTGGCAATCAGCGCCGTGACGGGACCGAAGGCAAAGAGAGCCGCGACCGGGGCCAGATAAGCCATATGCGGCGTCGCCTGCATCAAATCGAACATCGGCGAGAAGATCCGCGACGCGGTCTTCGAGCGGGTCACCCAGATGCCAAGGGTTATCCCCAGCAAGGCGGCCATGGGAACCGCGACGATGACGATGGTCATCGTCTTCATCGAGTCTTTCCACAGGTTGAAGGTCGCCAGATAGATCATCGTCAGGCCACACAGGATCGCCAGACGCACCCCCCCGACCCAATGGGCGAAGATCACCACCCCCGCCGCCACGGCCACCCAAGGCAATGGCCCAAGGCCAATACCCTTGAACCCGCGATAAAGCAGGTATTCGGCCCATTTCACTGGCGCTTTCAGAGCCGCGCCAATGCCGCGCGTGATGTCCTTGAACTCGACCCCGAAAATCGTCGCCTCGCTTTTCAGCCATTCGATGAAATCGGTGATCCATTGCGCGGCCGGGATGACCCATGCCTCCGGCCAGCGGGTTGCCCCGTCCCAGACCAGCGACAGAAGAACGCCAAAAATGATGATGGCCGCAAATTGACCCCAGAGCGGGATCGCGGACAGCGAGAACCCCTGCGGCTCCGTGCGGCTGGGGGCGGTGGCTTCGGTCATGCCGCCCTCGTTCCTTCGGAGGACCGGGTGCCGAAGATCGACGTTGCGACGGTCTGGCGGTCAATCGAGCCGACGATTGTGCCACTGGATTCATCCACCACCGCGACCGGGTTTTCGGAAGTCAGCACCTGTTCGGCCACTGCGCCGATCTTGGCAGACATGGGCACAGTGCCACTGGCCGCATCGGTCACAGGTTGCATGATCGCGCCGACCGAGACGATGCGCTCGCGCGGGGCGTTCTTGGCAAATTCGGCCACGTAATCATCGGCGGGGTTGAGGACCAATTCCTCCGGGGTCGCGAGCTGAACCATACGCCCATCCTTCATGATCCCGATGCGGTCGGCGAGCTTGGTCGCCTCCTCGAAATCAT
The DNA here is from genome assembly GCA_938008165.1 of uncultured Neomegalonema sp. Classification (GTDB taxonomy): domain Bacteria; phylum Pseudomonadota; class Alphaproteobacteria; order Rhodobacterales; family Rhodobacteraceae; genus JAHDDY01. The sequence goes on from CALLLP010000002.1 coordinate 47,908, forward strand.
GGGTGATGAACACGATCGTCTTGTGCAGCATGGATTGCAGCCGGATGAATTCATCCTGCATTTCCGCGCGGATCAGGGGGTCAAGGGCGGAAAACGGCTCATCAAGGAACCAGATATCCGGCTCGACGGCAAGGGATCGCGCGATCCCCACGCGCTGTTGTTGCCCCCCCGACAACTCGCGCGGGAAGTAGGATTCGCGCCCCCCAAGGCCGACGAGATCAATCATCGCCTTGGCGCGGGTGACGCGATCCGCCTTGGAAATGCCCTGCACCTCCAACGGAAAGGCAACGTTTTCGAGAACATCGCGATGCGGCAGCAGGCCGAAATTCTGGAAGACCATGCCGAACTTGTGTCGGCGCAAATCGATCAATTCCCGCTCGGAGAGTTTGAGAAGGTCGCGCCCTTCATATTCCATTTCACCGATGGTGGGATCGTTGAGGCGGGTAATGCAGCGGATCAGGGTGGATTTGCCCGATCCCGACAGACCCATGATGATCAGGATTTCCCCCTGATTCACATCGAAGGAAACATCCTGAACCGCCCCGATATACCCTTCTTCCTTCAGCGCTTCCGGCGATGGATTGCCCTTATGGCGGCGCAGGAAGCCTTGGGGATCGTCACCGAAAACCTTCCACAGATTGCGGCATTTGATCTGTGCATCGGTGGGCATGGGGATTTCCTCGGGATATTTTAGAAACTCCCGCTCCGGGCGCGAACCCGGAGCAGGAGCGCGAGCATGTCAGAATTACTGAACCCAGCTTTTCACGAGATGATCGTTTTCTTTCATCCATGCTTCGGCGGCTTCTTCCGGCTCCATGCCGTCAACATCGACGAGCAGGGCGGCGGCGGCGATATCCGCATTATCGAAATCGACACGCTGGAGCACAGCCCAAGCACCGGGCCATTCTTCGGGCAGACGGGGCGAAGCGGCTTTTTTCAGCCACCCGCTATGGGGCGCGCCGCAATCGCCGGTCGCATTGGGGTTCGGGCCCCATTCCTTGACCTCGTTACAGGCCGCCGAAGGGGCCGGAAAATCGACAAACTGGCCTTCGAATTTCGACTCGATGAAGTTCGGGGTCCAATTGAACAGGACGATCGGCTCCTTGCGGTCATAGGCGGATTGCAGCTCGGCCCAGAGGGTCGCGGCCTGTCCGACATTGATCGCTTCGAAATTCATTTCCAGCGCGCCGATGCGGTCGGCGTAGTTCTTGCCCCAATCGGCAGGAGGTCCGACAAAACGGCCCTTCGGCTTGGTTTCGGCGGTTGCAAACATCTCGGCACAGCGGTCGAGGCCCTGCCAGTGACCGGCACCGGGGCATTTTTCGAGCACGTAGTTCGGAATCCACCATTCCTCACGCGTCAGCGCCGAATGGGTTCCCGCATCGAGCATACCGTTCTCGGCGGCTTTCTCGAAGGCAGATTTCATCGAGCCTTCCCAGGCCTCGACCTGAAAGTCCATGTCGTTATCGGCCATGGCCTGAAACTGAAGCTGGCTGTCTGACGGCGCGTATTCGACCGTGTAGCCCATGCCTTCCAGCGTCTTGCCAACCACGTAGCTGAGCACGAGCTGGCTGGTCCAGTTATTCTGGACGATGATGATCGGCTCGTCGGATTCCACATCGGCCATGGCCGCACCGGGGGCCATCATCAGCGCGGCGAGGGCCACGCCTTTCAACAGGTTTTTCATTTTTACTCTCCCGTAGTTAAGGCGGATACTCCGCCTGATTGCTTTGATCGGTTGGATGCTTCTGGCGGCACCCGTGCCGTCGATCGTTCAAACGCCCTCCACGATCGTCTGGAGACTGACCGAAGCGCGTTGGCGCATCGCCCGAACGGGGGCGTACTCGTCACTGTGATACCAATCGCGGGCCGCCTGCAAGGTCGGAAATCGAATCACGACGATGCGCTCGCCGACCGGATCGCCCTCGAAATGTTCAGCCGGACCCCCCCGAACGAGATAGTCACCGCCCATCCTGTCGATGATCGGGGTCACGGCCGCGACGTAATCCTTATACGCCTCCGGATCGGTCACAGTGATTTGAGCGATGACATATCCGGCGGGCATGGTCTCAGGCTCCCTTGACGGCGGGATCGGCGGTGGCCCCGGACCAATCCGGCTCGAAACCGAGAATGGTGCAATCGGGGGTCAGGGCCGGATTGAAAAGGTGATTGTGCCAATAGGTCGCCTGAAACAACGGATTATGATCCGCAAGAGTCCAGACGCGGCAGGGCAACGTATATTTCTGGCGATAGGCATCGAAGGCGAGCGTACAGAATTCCGCCTCGCGGATCGTCTTCGCCCCCGGTGAGCCGGGTGGAAACGTCGATGTGAGAATATCGGAAAACGTCTCGCCCTTCTGGTAATATGTCTCCGAAAAAAAGCGCAGGGCCGTCTCCCGGCGCTGGGCCGGATCGTTGGTCTTGCGGACCATATGCTGCATCTCGGTCGTGACGGCATGGCCGGGGGCCTTGCTCATCACGGTGATGATATGGCCGAGCGGTTCTTCCTGTCCGGCCAGTGTCACGGCGGGCATGATGCCGTCACCGGGACGGCCCATCTCGTCGCGCATGATCATCTGGCGAATGCGGCATTGCCAGCGCAAAAACGCGGTACGAACCGCCATTTCCTCAGGCGCGAGGGGCATGGATTGCGGCGAGATCATGCGCAGATACTCGCCGAAACCGGGCAAAAATCCGGAGCCTCGACACACAGCGCACGGCTGCACGAGGCTCCGAATCGCAGGCCGGGACAAGAAAGGGTCACGGCCATCAGTACTTCCGATACGCCTCGCGCAGCTGCACGAGGGGGTGGCGGTCGGACATCTGGAATTTGATCAGCAACTCCCGCGCGATCATATCCCGGTCCTGCTGGTTATCGGGCAGGGCGATACTGTCCGGCACCCGCACCCAGCCGTTGATATTACGGTCAAAGACGGCGGGTTTCCCCTCTTCATAGCCCATATGGACATCCTCAAGCCAGTTGAGGTCATCCCAGCCCATTTCCTCGACATACTTGGTCAGAAAGGGCGTCATGCGCGTATAATCGGGCACCAGATTCACATCGTAGCGATAGCCGATATGTTGTCCGATTTCCTTTTCACGCTCGGAGGCAAGGCCATCCTTGTCTTTCAGGAACTGATCGACATCGAGGATTTCCGAGCCGCGATATTGTGTTCCAGCCATGGTTCATCCTCCCCTTACAGCTTGTGATAGTTATCGACGCCGACGGTGTATTCCGTTCCGGCGAGGGGCACGGCGGCCATGGCGGAGGCTTCCATCGTCAGGGCGGCCAGATCTTCCGGCTCCAGCGAATGAATGTTCGTCTTGCCACAGGCGCGGGCGAAAAGCTGGGCTTCGATGGTCAGCGTATGCAGGAAGTTATACACCCGCTCCGCCGCCTCATCGGGGTCAAGCCGCTTGCGCAGTTCCGGGTCTTGCGTCGCCACGCCGACCGGGCAACGGCCCGTATGGCAGTGATAGCAATAGCCCGCCTCGACGCCCATCTCGTTCTCGAAATCAGCTTCGGGGATATCCTTGTTGCAGTTCAGCGCCATCAACGAGGAATGTCCGATGGCGATGGCATCCGCGCCCAGGGCGATGGCCTTGGCCACATCGGCTCCGTTGCGAATACCGCCCGCATAGACCAGTGTGATCTCGCCACGCTTGCCCAGATCGTCGATCGCCTTGCGCGCCTGACGGATTGCCGCGATGCCGGGGACGCCGGTATCTTCGGTGGCAAAGTGCGGGCCTGCACCCGTGCCGCCCTCCATGCCGTCGATATAGATCGCATCGGGATCGCATTTGACCGCCATGCGGACGTCATCATACACGCGCGCCGCGCCAAGCTTGAGCTGGATCGGGATTTGCCAATCGGTCGCTTCGCGGATTTCCTGAATTTTCAGCGCCAGATCGTCCGGGCCGAGCCAGTCGGGGTGACGGGCGGGGGAGCGCTGGTCGATCCCGGCGGGCAGCGAGCGCATCTCGGCGACCTGATCGGTCACTTTCTGGCCCATCAGGTGGCCACCGAGGCCGACCTTACAGCCCTGTCCGATGAAGAATTCACAGGCATCGGCCAGCTTCAGGTGGTGGGGGTTGAAGCCATAGCGCGACTGGATGCACTGGTAGTACCACTTGGTCGAATAGCGCCGCTCGTCGGGGATCATGCCCCCTTCGCCCGAACAGGTGGCCGAGCCAGCCATGGTCGCGCCGCGTGCGAGGGCCGTCTTGGCCTCGAACGAGAGGGCGCCGAAGGACATGCCCGTGATGTAGACCGGGATATCCAGATCGATGGGGCGCTTGGCGCGGGGGCCGATGACCGTGCGGGTCTCGCATTTCTCGCGATAGCCCTCGATCACGAAGCGGGTCAGCGTACCGGGCAGGAAGGTCAGATCATCCCAGTGCGGGATTTTCTTCATCAGCGAGAAGCCGCGCATCCGGTAGCGTCCAAGTTCGGACTTGATGTGGATGTCGTCCATCACCTTCGGCGGGAAGATGAAACTGTCCCCTAGCCGGTTCGTGTCACGTTTCGCCTTTGCTGGCACGGCGTGTGCCGGTGTTTCGCCGTCTGCGGCCATGATGGTGTTCCTTGGTTTGGCAGAAGGGGCGCTGCGTCGCCTGTCAGGGCTGCGCGCCTTTCCTTCAGGTGAGAACGATGACGAGGATGACGATGGCGGCGAGGGTCACGATGCTGACACCGAAGGTTCTGTTCATCTGTCGTCTCCGTATGCTGTGTGATGGTGCGAGGCCCCGGCGCATGGCCGGGGCGACCGGCCCTTCAGAGGATCAGTTTCTTCTCGTTCGGCTCCAGATTGTCGTAGTTCCAGAGCATCTTGCCTGCGACGATCTTGGTGAAGTGATCCACGCCCTTTTCCGGCAGCAGATCATATTGCGTCAGCTTGCGGGTCAGCCACGCCTTGTCGAGATCGGTCATCTCCGCCTGGACGGCATCGACCCCGTAATCCTGAACCTCGCCGCCGACATAGATCGTGCCGTCATACATGGAATCGCCGAGGTTCTTGCCTGCGTTGCCGCAGACGATCATGCGTCCGCGCTGCATCATGAATCCCGAGAACGCGCCCGTATCGCCGCCGACGATGATCGTGCCGCCCTTCTGGTCGATGCCCGTGCGCGACCCGACCGAACCACGGCAGACCAGATCGCCCCCGCGCATCGCCGCGCCGAAGGTCGAGCCTGCGTTCTTCTCGATCAGCACCGTGCCGGACATCATGTTCTCGGCACAGGACCAGCCGACCCGGCCCTTGATCCGCACGTTCGGGCCGTCGATCAGGCCGACGCCGAAATAGCCGATCGAGCCTTCGATGATGAGGTTCAGCTTGTTGAGAATACCGACTCCGACCGAGTGCATTCCGCGCGGGTTCTTCAGGACGATGGTGCCATAACCCTCTTCCATGAGGGCGCGGATGTCCTTGTTCACCTGCGTGGTGGGCTTGCCCTCGCAGTCGAGCTCGGTGCGCTTGTTGAAATCGACCTTATCGGCATAGGGATAGATCAGATTCTCTTCTTCACCGACCTCGAAGAACACCTCCATGGAGCGGTTCTTGAGCTGTTCGGACATCATGCCGAGGTCGCGGGCGCGATCCTCCTGCGTGGTGCCTTCGATCTCATCGCGGGTCTTTCCGGCACGGGGATCATACCCCATGTCGGAGGCCATGACGCTCATGCTTTCCATACGCGAATCTCCTCGTCATAGGGGTCCGTGGTGTCGATTTCCTGCGGCAGGATCGCGCGGATGGCGACTTCTTCGGAGGCCATGGCGATCATGTCGTCGCTCTCGTAGAGAACGAGGGGTTTGGCGGCCATCGTGTCCTTGGCCATGCCCAGCTCGTCCCTGGTCGCGACGAGATAGGTGAAGACGCCATCGATCTCCTCGATGGAGGCTTTGAGGCTGTCTTCCAGCGTCGCGCCGTTGGCGAGGTTGTCCGCCGTATAGACCGCCAGCAGTTCCGAGTCGCAGGAGGACATGAAGCGGTGGCCCTTGTGCTCCATCTGGCGGCGTTTCAGCCAGTAATTCGTGATCTGCCCGTTATGGACGACCGAGACGTCGTTGTAGGGGAACGCCCAGTAGGGGTGTGCCGAGCGAATATCGACGTCCGATTCGGTGGCCATGCGGGTATGGCCGATACTGTGCGTACCCTTGAAGTCGCGCAGGCCATAATTGTCGGCCACGACATTCGCGTCGCCCAGATCCTTGATGAGTTCCAGCGAATTGCCGAGGGACAGGATTTCGGTACCCTCGATATCCTCGATGTACCGGGCCATCGCTTCCGTATCGCCGTCATGGGTGATGACGTAGCGCATGGCGTAGGGGGTCGCGGCGTCCTTGGCCTTGATGCTGGCCTTGTGCTCGGCGAGGCGCTTCTCGACCATCGCGACGCGCGCGTCGATCTTGTCCTGCATGTCGTAGCCGGAAGCCATATCCTCCTGCTCCGCCACTTTCAGGCGCATGATGTAGTCGCCCGCATTCGGTTCGCCGTAGACGGCAAAACCGGTCGAGTCGGGGCCGCGATGCTTGAGCGCGGTCAGCATCGAGGTCATCTCGGACCCGACGTCCGAGCTTTTCCCCCGATGAATAAGTCCGGCGATGCCGCACATGGGTGTTCTCCTTAGTAGAATATACGAGTTATCCACTGCCCCGGACTTGATCCGGGGCCTCCTTGAAAATCGTGATCGGTCGAGGAGGTCCCGGATCAACCGCTACGCGGCGTATCCGGGACAGCTTATTCCCTGAGTGCGCCCTTACGGCAGGCACTCCATGTAGGTTTCCTTGTCCCAATCCGTGACGGTCGCCATGGAGCGCTCGTACTCGTCGGTCTTGTATTCGTGGAACAGGCGGAACATCTCACCGGGCAGGCCACGCTTGACCACCTCGGACCCTTCCAGATGTTTCAGCGCATCGCCGAGGGTCATGGGCAGTTTCTTGACCTGCTTGCCCGCTTCCATCGCCTCGTAGATGTTGCGCTCTTCCGGCTCGCCCGGATCGAGGCTGTTGACCAGCCCGTCATCCATCGCGGCCAGCAGGGTCGAACCCATCAGGTATGGGTTCACCATCGAATCCACCGAGCGATACTCGACGCGACCGGGGGCCGAAACGCGCAGGCCCGTGGTGCGGTTCTGGAAACCCCAATCCGCGAAGACCGGCGCCCAGAAGCCCGCATCCCAGAGGCGACGATACGAGTTGACCGTCGAGCAGCCGATCGCCGTCAGCGCCTGAAGGTGATGGACCACGCCGCCGATGGCCTTCAGGCCCTCGGGGCCGGGCATCTGCGGGTCGTCGCCATCGGGCATGAAGGTGTTGTCGCCACCCTTCACGTACATGTAGTTTTCGGCCATCCCCGGCAGGTTATCCGGATCATTGCCGCATTTGACCATCTGGTCCTCGCCGCCGCTCCACAGGCTCATGTTGTGGTGACAGCCGGAGGCCGAGACGCCCATGAAGGGCTTGGTCATGAAGCAGGCGAAGATGCCCTGTTCGCGGGCGACCTGCGCACAGATCTGGCGGTAGGTGGTCAGGCGGTCGGCATTGCGCAGCACATCGTCGAACATCCAGTTGAGTTCGAGCTGGCCGGGGGCGTCCTCATGGTCGCCCTGGATCATGTCGAGGCCCATCTTGCGAGAATAGCGGATCACCTGAAGGGTGACCGGGCGCAGGCTTTCGAACTGATCGATGTGGTAGCAATAGGGCTTGGAGAAGCCGTCGCGCGGCTTGCCGTTCTCGTCGAACTTCAGCCACATCATCTCCGGCTCGGTGCCGATGCGAAGCTGCGTGCCGTGCTTCTTGGTGAATTCCTTGTGCATTCGGCGCAGGTTGCCGCGACAATCGGAGGTCAGATAGCCGCCCGGATCTTCCTTCTCTTCCCGGTTGCGGAAGAGGGTACAGTAGAAGCGACCGATGGTCGGTGCCCATGGAAGCTGCATGAACGTCTCGGGCTCGGGGATGCCGACCAGTTCGGCGGCCTCGGGGCCGTAGCCCATGTATTCGCCCGCGCGGTTCAGGAACAGGTTCATCGTCGCGCCATAGACGAGCTGGAAGCCCTTCTTGGCCACCGATTCCCAGTGATCTGCCGGGATGCCCTTGCCCATGATCTTGCCGGTCACGGAAACGAATTGCAGATAGAGATATTCGATGCCCAGTTCGTCGATCTTGGCACGAACCTGCCGGATCTTCTCTTCCCGGCCTTCTTCTTCGACGAATTCTTCGATGTCCATCGGCACGCTGTTTCTCCCCTATGAGTCTTTCGTTCGATCCGCTGGTCGTTCATCGCCAGCGTGTTCGAGTCGAAAGTAATTAAACCCATCCTCAAACCACCCGCAACCAATTTTTATCTTTGGTTCTTAATTGGTACAGAAGCGGTTTCAACACATTGACATTGCGAAGACTTTCCGGGTGACTGGTCGCCCGCCCCGAAAGAAGGAGGTCAGATGTCGCCGTTCGGAAAATGGATTGCCGTCGCCGCGTTTTGCGCCGCCACCGCACCCGCCCTCGCCAACGATGTGGATCTCGAAATCGTGCTGGCCGTGGACGGGTCGGGGTCGATCAGCGCATCGGAATTCAGGCTGCAACTGGAGGGCTACGCCAATGCCCTGCGCGATGACGCGGTGCAGTCGGCGGCGGTCTCGGGGCCGCTGGGCAAGATCGCCGTGGCGATGATGGTGTGGTCGGATGCGGCGTTCAAGAAGTTCGAGACGGACTGGTTCATCATCGATTCGCGCGCGGCGGCGGGCCGCTATGCCGATATCGTGGAGGTCTTCTATCGGTACTCGGGGCGCAGCATCGGCATGGGCGGGGGCGGCACGGGCATCGGATCGGGCATTGAATATGCACTGGGAATGCTGGACGAGAACGGTATCGAAGCGACCCGCCGTACCATCGACGTCTCGGGCGACGGGGTCGAGACGGACCCGTGGTTCCGCGAGGCGATGGTCCTGCCCGAAGCCCGTGCACTGGCCGCGTCGAAGGACGTGACGGTGAACGGCCTCGCCATCCTCACCGATTTTAAGGCGCTGGACCATTATTACGAGGACGAGATGATCACCGGACCGGGGGCCTTCGTGGTCGAGGCTGAGGGCTGGGAAGACTTCGCTGAGGCAATCCAGCGCAAGCTGTTCCTCGAATTCATGTCGCCGGTGGCGGAGGGAAGTAGACAAAAAGAAAAAGTAGCATTAACAAACCGTCAGTCGTCAAAAGTGTTCCAATGACAATTGGCGCATTGGGCGTACTCAGTTTTCTTGTCTTGCTTTGTCCGTATCGTTACGAGGCCAGAACATTTCGGGCCTCGGCGGCGCGCTCGACCTTGATGAAGGCGAGTTGCTGGTAGCGGTCCTCGACCTGTCCCGGATCGACATACGTGACCAGCGCCAGAAACGCCGAGAGAAGCACCCCGACCAACTGGATCGCCAGGATGGTGAATCTACTTTTGGCACCCATAACCCTTCGATACGACATCCAGCGAGAAACCTGTCAAGTTTCAATCCGTATCGCCCCTATCCCATGCTTGCCGTTCCTTGCCTTTTGAGCTATGGACCCGCCCACTATCGCGCAGGCGATGGGTCAGCCACAGATCGATTCGTGCGGCTTCGGGGTTTCCGGGCAGTGCTATCGGCGTTTCAGGCCCCCGCCCCGCAAATCAACTTGGGTCAAGACCGCCGGAGACAACCGGCTGGCCAGCAATAGACGTTTTAGGAGCTACAACACTTATGCAAGAAGCACTCGCTGCACCAAGCATGGACGATTTCGAGGCCATGCTCGAAGAGACGATGGCGGACGAAAACCTTTCCGAAGGGTCCGTCGTCAAGGGCAAGGTCATCGCCATCGAGAATGGCCAGGCCATCATCGACGTCGGCTTCAAGATGGAAGGCCGTGTCGATATC
>CALLLP010000003.1 GCA_938008165.1 uncultured Neomegalonema sp.
CCCGGTCTCGACCGGCCTATCTGGCGCGTGAGCAGAACGACGGGGATGAGGCCCACGGCGACGATGGCGAGCGAGGGCGTTGATGCCTGCAACAGCCGTTCATCTTCCGCGAGGCGATAAGCCTGAACGGCGAGTGTGTCAAAGCCGAAAGGACGCATGATGAGGGTTGCGGGCAATTCCTTCATCACATCGACAAAGACGATGAGCGCCGCCGTCAGCAATCCCCCCCGGATAAGCGGCACATGGATCGATAGCAACGTTCCCTTTGCCGAGCGCCCCAAGGCGCGGGAGGCATAGTCCATCGAGGGGGTCACTTTTTCGAGGCTCGCCTCGACCGTTTGCAGCGCGACGGACATGAACCGCACCACATAGGCATAGAGCAGGGCCGCGATGGTGCCGGTCAGCAGCAGGCCGGTCGAGACATCGAAGATCGATCGTGCCCAGCCATCGATCAGGTTATCGAGCGCACCGAGCGGCATCAGCAGACCGACGGCGATCACCGATCCGGGAACGGCATAGCCGAGCGAGGCGACCCGGTTCGAGAGGCGCGTGGCCGGAGTCATCGACAGCCGCGCCGCGTATCCCAAAAACAGCGCCAGCCCGACCGTGAGCACAGCGCCCGCCCCGGCGAGCGTCAGCGAATTCAGGGCAAAGCCGAGATATCGCGGCCCGAACAGCGGATGCCCCCCTTCCCAGCTCATATGGCCCAGCACAAGCAACGGCAGGGCAAAGCCGAGGATCGTTGGCACGGTGCAGAACAGACAAGCCGCCATCGCCCGCGCCCCTGTCAGGCGAAATTCGGGCGGTGCGGTAAAGCGCTTGCCCGCCGGGTGATAGCGCGCGGCCCGCCGCTGAAGACGCTCGATCGTCAGCAGGATCAGCACAAAGACCAGCAGGCAGGACGAAAGCTGGGTCGCGGCGACCCGGTCGCCCATCAAAATCCACGACCGATAAACCCCCGTGGCGAATGTCGATACGCCAAAATGCGAGACGGTCCCGAAATCCGCCAATGTCTCCATCAGGACCAGTGCAATCCCCGTTGCAATGGCAGGGCGCGCCATCGGTACGGCGACCCGAAAAAACGAATCCCACGGCCCATGGCCCAGGGTGCGCGATACCTCGAAGGCCACGACCGATTGTTGCAAAAACGCCGCCCGTGCCAGAAGATAGACATACGGATACAGCACCAGCGTCAGCATCAGCCCCGCGCCCCCAAGCGACCGGATTTCCGGGAACCAGTAATCGCGCGGGCCAAGCGAAAACGCCGCGCGAAGGGCGCTTTGTACCGGGCCGGGATGATCCAGCAGGGTCGTATAAGCATAGGCCAGCACATAGGCAGGAAAAGCCAGCGGCAGGGCCAGCGCCCATTCCAGAACTCTGCGCCCCGGAAAGACGCACATCGTCACCAGCCATGCCGCGCCAACGCCGATTATCGCCGTGCCCACCGCTGTAATCAGGGCCAGTTGCAGCGTGTTGCCGATATAAAGGCCCAAGCGTGTCTCGACGAGATGGGCGAAGGTGCCGTCATCGGACTGAAACACCGTCACGACAACCGCGAGGATTGGCGTCGCGATCAACAATGCCACGAAGACGGCAAGTACCGTCGTCATCGTCACGGGCAGTCTGCGCCCTTCGGCCTCGCCCGTTTGTTCCACAATCGCCACGATCCGATCACGTCCTTCTTATCGCCATAGGCTTGTCGTAGCGCAGTGCGCGCAACACTTGAAGCGGTATGAACGACGCAGTGGAGACCATAGCCATGATTTCACGCCGACATCTTGTTCTCGGAATCGCATCGGGCGGATTGCTCGCAAATGCCGCCTCCGCCCTTGTTCCCACCCCAAGGCAGACGCCGGGGCCGTTCTATCCCGATGTGTTGCCCTCGGAAAGTGACAGCGACCTGACCGTTCTGGGCGGCGGTGCACCCGCGACGGGCGAGGTCATCGTGGTCGAGGGGCGTGTTCTGGGTGCGGATGGCCGCCCGGTGCCGGGGGCTGCGGTAGAGTTATGGCAGGCGAATGCCTTTGGCCGCTATGCCCATAGCGCCGATCGCTCGGATGTGCCGCTCGATCCGAATTTTCAGGGCTATGGAGCCGTGCGCACCGATGCCGATGGCCGCTATCGCTTTCGCACGATCCGCCCCGGTGCCTATGCCGGGCGCACCCGCCACCTGCATTTCTACGCTACGGGGCCGGGTTTTGAGCGCATACCGATGCAGATGTACTTCGCGCGCGACCCCGGAAACGAGGTCGATTTCCTCTATCGATCGCTTCAAACCCCTCAACTGCGCGAGGCGGTCACCGTGGGCTTTGCCGAAGGACGCGGGGTGTTCGATATCGTGCTGGGATAGGGGTCATTGTACAGCCGTTTTTCACCGGCCTTCACCGGCACCAAAGGGGGTTAGACCTGTGCCTGCGGCACGGGCGACATTTTGGCCGTCCATGACCCCTGAAACGATTTTTCTCAGGAAGCCGGGGGCAAGAGCCGATAGCGGATTGACCCATACTTTCGGTGCCTGTGTCGTGCCACTGACGGCGAAGGTGATGCCGAAGATGCCTTCGCCTTCACCCCCGGTCAGCAAACCACCCAGCAGCGGCACCGATCCGAGCGCGCCATTGATGGCATAGGCGGGTGATAATGTGCCGCGCAGGTCGATCCCTTTGCGTTCAATATCGTAGGTGCCGTCGAGGGTCAGGCCAAGGGCGCTGCCCCATGCCACACCATCGGCAATCGACCACCGCCCACCGATGCCTGTAAAGGGCAGGGCGACCTTGGAAAACGTCAATCCACCCGACAGCATCTGACGCGCCAGCGAAGCTACAGCGCCCCCTGACAGGATTTGGCGCATCGTCTGTGAATTGCGGATGGTGATCCCGTTGGATTGTACCAGCCCAACGATTCTGGAGGGTGAACTGCCACTGCGCATCCGCGCATCGAGCCGCAATTTGCCCCCCGTGGCCCCCTTGAACACCGAAGCGGTATCGAGAAACGCTCCGGCATCCTCCGAAGTCAGCAGGAGCGTCAGATCGTCATTGAGGCGCCGGTCGGCGTGTAATTGGGCCGGGGCGACGCCATTGAACGCCCCCTTGAAGTTTGCGCCCATCACCCGCTCACCCGACAGGTGCATCCCGCCATTCACATCGGTAATGATGAGATCATCACGCAGCTTGACCGCTGCAAGGCGGGTTGCGATTTCCAGAATGGGCGCCTGAATAGGGGGCGGAGGGTCGATTTGCGGGGTCTTGCTCGCATCCAATGCATCGGAGAACGCACGCCGCAGATCGAGAAACGCGCCCGCCACCTCGACCCGTCGGATGGAAGCGTCCGATCCCTTGAGATACCGTATTCCGGCATCGAGACTGTCGGTGAGGACGATGCGGTCGAAATCGACCAGTTGAACCTCGCCATCCGTGTCAAAGCTGACCCGGCCATTCGCCGCAATGCCGGTGCCCCGGACGGCAATCTTGTCGATTTGACCCGCGCCATCGGGATTGCGAAATCCTGCCAGAGCGACGGTGACAGGCACGCCATCGGTCTTCACCCATCCGAGGCGCTCGCTCCGCAGGGTCGATCCGCTGAGATCCGCATTCGCCGCAAAGCGCGCCCCGCCGCCCGGAAACAAGTCGATCTTGGCATCCAGAACCGCCACGCCATCGAAATAATCGCTGACATCCATCCCCGCCCGCAGGGCAAAATCTTCGCGCGTCAGATAGGATTGCAATGTCAGCACGCTTTCGGGCTTGCCCGGTAAAGGCGTTTCGAAGGCCTGCGCGTATTCCAGCCGGGCCGATAGGCCATCGACTTTTGCATCCGCCCGGAATTTCAACCCGTCCGGTTTGACCGCAATCGCCATGGTATCGCCCGCGATTTGAACGCCCACATGCGGCTCATAGAGCATGAAATCACGAATATCGGCATTGGCGCGGAAATCCACATCCTCAAGGCTGATATCGTCATCGAGGGGCAGTTTAACCTGCACCTTTCCCGCCACATCCCCGCGCGCTTTGGCAATATCGAAGCCGGAGGAAGTAATCAGGTCAAGAGGTTCGTGATCCAGAAACCGCAGGATCGATTGTGCCGGTCCCTTTACCCTGAGAGCGACATGGCCTTCCGGGGTATCGGGCGAAAAATCGGGAATCGAAAAACGCGATTTTCCCAGCGTAAAGCCCTTTTGTTTCGCGAGGACGACACGCCCTTCGTCGAGAAAGACATCCAGCCGGTCGAGCGACACGAGGCCATGTCCGCGACCGTGTCTTATGGGCGGCATGCCGGGGATGGCGGTTGCGATTGCGTCTTTGAAATCAAAGGCCAGCGCCAGCGCATCCTGTGCGGGATCGCTGGTATCGAAGCGGGCATCCAGCGTGATATTCGAGACGTGACCATCATGGATATTATGCCGAACCCAGCGCCGACCGCCGGGGGCAACGCCCTTTGGCCAGAGGGGAGCGATCTTTCTGAAATCGGTTTCGCCAGCATCGAGGTCAATCTGCGCGCGGGTTGCGTATATGTCGTGGGAGATCGTCGCTTTGGCACCGATGGCGATCCCGTTCAGACGCGCGTTGAAGCCCGGTATCTTGACCGTCGATCCGCGCTGATCGAGCATCAGATCGACCCCGTCGAGGGTCAGGGGTGCATCGTAGAAATCCGACAGCGTGATGATGGCACGCGGGGTGTGAAAGGAGGAGACGGACAGACGATCCTGTGCCGGATCGAGGATCGCTTCGGTCTTGAAGGTCGTGAGTTTGATCTCCCGCCCATCCGGTAAAGCGGCTTGGACATCATGACCGCTCAACTCTTTCAGCACGAGACGCTTGCCCATACCCTCAATCTGCACGGCCCCGCTCATCCCGACCATCGCCAGCCTTGCCTCATCGTGCCGGGCGACAATGCCATCGAGCGTCATATCCCGCAGGATAACCGTATCATCGGCAAAGGATGCCTTGGATGAAAGGCGCTTGACGCGGATTGCATGATCGTCGCGGGCCGCATCAATATCCTCCGCCACGATCGTGGCAAGCGTGATCGCTTCGATATCGGGGTGAAGGGTGCCCGACAGTGCCAGCGTTCCCGCCGTGCTCTTTATGCCCTTGGCGGGTAGGTCGAGGGTTGGCGCACCCATCTTGATCGTCCCCACCGCATTGCTACCCGCATCGGATCGCGCGGAGAGTGCGACGGCCTTGGCGGTAAAGGCAAGCGCGCCATCGGGAGCGGTATAGGCAATGCCCGGCGCTGTCGCCTCCAGGGACCAGCGACCCGCGCCCCGGTACTGTAGGCTGGCATCGGCACTGAAGGACAGGCCGTCTTCGGTAATCCTCATATCGCGGATATCGGCATGCAGGTTGTCGGGGCCATAGGTCAGATCGGCACTGAATCGGTCGATACGCCGGGGGCCTCCGCCCGCCATGACCGTACCGCCCCGCGCCGCAAGTATCCGCGCGTGGATGTCGATTGGGGTGGCATCCGAGGCCAGCGTTGCGCTCAGTGTTCCGTTCAGCGGAATCGCCACGTCCGAGAGCGCATCGAGCGCCGGGTCCAGCGATGCGAAGAACGAGGGGAGGAGGTTTTCAAATCTCGCTTTGATGGCAAGATTGCCATCCTGTTGGCGGGTCGCATCCATATCGAGCGACAGGGTATCTCCATCGCCGGTCTCGATCAGCCCCGCGAGGCGAAGGCGACCATCCGGGTCGAGCCTTGCATCAGGTACGGATGCCGCAACCCCGACCCCCTGCGTGTCATCCCGATACCGAAGGGTGGCATCGGTTAGCTCGATACGCGGCAGAACCGATCCGGTCTCCTCGGAGGACAGTCCATTCAGGGGAAGCACCGCATCGCTGAGACCACCAATGCCAACGCTGAAGCGGCCCTCACGGTCACGGGTAACATCGATTTGCGCGCCGCTGAGGCGAATACCGCGAATCTCTACGGCTTTGCGCGCCGTGCTGTGAGGGGATAGCGACATCGACAGGCCAAGCTCTGGTACGCTTGCCATTTCGTCGCCCGCCGCATCCCTGACGCGCACATCGCGCAGTTTCAGGCCCGTCAGGCCGCCTTTTCCGAACAGGTCGAATTCAGCGCCGGATGTTTCCATCTGCCATCCGGGGGCCGCCTGCGCCATAAATGCGTCGAGCGCCCGTTCAGGCACCGGCACATTGATCGGTCCCGATACCAACCGTGCGCCAAGCGCGATCACCACGATCAATAATATCGGCAGGGGCCATAAAAGCACCCTGACCCCGACACCGACCGCCGATGTTGTCCGCTTGGCCAAGAAGGCGACTCCATCCTAAACGGGACGCGTTCGATACGCCCGTTATCCCGTCCCATTGTCGCCCGATACGAATCCTATACGGCGGTCATTATTTCCGCGTAAACAATTCCCCATGAGATGTGAATGAAGGAGAGCCGCCATGACAGAATCGATCGAGGAAGGAGTCCTGGCCCCGGCTTTCTCCGCGCCGCGCGACGGTGGCGATACGGTTTCGCTCGCCGATTATGCGGGCCAGACCGTCGTTCTATATTTTTATCCCAAAGACGACACCTCTGGATGCACCAAGGAAGCGCAGGAATTCACGGCCCTGATCGATGATTTCGCACAGGCCGGGGCGATCGTGATCGGCGTATCAAAGGACAGCGTGAAGAAACACGATAAATTCCGCGATAAATACGCACTGGGCGTGGTTCTCGTCTCCGATGAAACGACAGCGATTTGCGAAGATTTCGGCGTGTGGAAAGAAAAGAGCATGTACGGCAAAACCTATATGGGGATCGAGCGCTCGACTTTTATCATCGATGGCGAGGGCGTTGTCCGCCGCGTCTTCCGCAAGGTAAAGGCCGCGGGCCATGCGGCTCAGGTTCTGGAAACGGTGCGGGCGCTGTAACGTCGCGCGGGGTGTTAACTTATCGCGCCTAACCGGCTTGATTTGCGTATCAGTATCGGTCAGAATCGCGGCGAGCAGACTGCGTACGCGGTTCGGCGTTCATCCTGAAAGCCGAATTCAATCATCTGGGGGTTGAAGAGACATGTTTCAGAAATCGAAAATCAACGAACCGATTGATCCGCGAGCAGGGTCAAAACCGGCACCATCGGCGCCGACGCCATCGGTCAAAAGTTCTGGCGACCGCATGGCTATGTCGGACAAACCCGCCTCACGCGGCGTCACATCGGCCTCCCCATCGGTCATTGCACCGGATCTGACGGTCATCGGCCATCTGATCACCAATGGCGATTTGCAGATCGAGGGAACCGTTGAGGGCGATGTGGAAGCGCGGGGCCTGATCGTCGGCAACAATGCCCATGTGAAAGGCGAAATCCGCTCGAACGACGTTACCGTCAACGGCAAAGTCACCGGCCATATCAAGGGCCAGAAAGTACGCCTTGCCAGCAGTGCGCGCGTCGATGGCGATATTACCCACGCGTCGCTGGCCATGGAAGAAGGCGCCGATTTCGAAGGCTCGATCCATCGTGCCGAAGACCCGCTGAAAAACACGCAGCGCGGGGCCGGGTCCAAGGTCATGGAATTGACCGATACGGCCAAAACCGGCAGCGATACGCCCACCTGACCCATCAAAAAGACCGGGTGGTATACTAAAGGTTCAATTTTGGTCTCTGCCATGCTATGATTGCAAGCATGGCAGGGAGAATGATGCTCTGTCGGACGTCAAACGTGTTCGCGATGATCCCGTTTTCCGTCACCCTGAATGCGAAGACAGGATCGGCAGATGCTTGACGACATTGACCTTGATTCCGATACGGCGTCTCCCCGGCGCAAGATGGGGGCGCCTGACCTCGCGGCTATCCTGAAACGCGATATTACGGCGGGCCATTACGGCCATAACGAGCGGCTACCCGCCGAGCGCGACCTTGCGGATCGTTTTGGCGTCGCGCGGGGCACCCTGCGCGAGGCGCTCAAACAGCTCGAAGAAGCGGGGTATGTCGAGCGTCGCCCCGGCAGCGGAACCTATGTCGTCTATGTGGATGAGGATACGCCCCGTGCCGTGGTCGAACAGACCCGCCCGATCGATCTTGTCGATGCCCGCTTTGCGTTGGAGCCGCATATTTGCCGATTGGCGGTTTTGCAGGCGACCGTCCGCGATTTTGAGCGCGCGGAGGCTATCCTGCGGCAAATGGAAACCTGCGGCACCGATTTCGAAGCCTTCGCGAATGCGGATGAGGCATTTCACATGATGCTCGCCGATATTACCGGCAACCCAATGATCCGCTGGATGATGACGCAGGTGTGCAAGGTCCGGGGGCATACCCAATGGGCACAGGTGCGCGGTCTGACCCTCAATGTCGAGATGATCGCCCGCTATAACCGTGAACATCGAAGCATTCTCGATGCCATCCGCGCCCGCGAGCCGGAGCTCGCCGCCGAGCGCATGAAGGCGCATCTGGGCGAGGCGCGCCTTTCCCTGATGCAAATCACGCAATCCTGAATGACGCTGTGTAAAGGACATTCGTATAAAGCGGTTTCGTTTCTGGGCGACACCGCGTAGACGGGCGCGTGGCGCAGCAAGACGGGCGAAGCAATGCTCAGGCGGATGTATGACTGGACGGTGGCCAAGGCGGAATCGCCCTATGCCCTGATAATTCTCGCATTGGTCGCTTTCGCGGAAAGCTCGTTTTTCCCGATTCCCCAAGAAGCCCTGATGATCCCGATGATTGTGGCGGCCCCGCACCGGGCATGGCTGGTGGCGGGGGTTGCCACGCTGGCATCCGTTGCGGG
The DNA here is from genome assembly GCA_938008165.1 of uncultured Neomegalonema sp. Lineage (GTDB taxonomy): Bacteria > Pseudomonadota > Alphaproteobacteria > Rhodobacterales > Rhodobacteraceae > JAHDDY01. The sequence continues at coordinate 8,727 of CALLLP010000003.1, forward strand.
GGCGATTCTGGGCTATCTGATCGGCTATGTCTTCTACGATACCATTGGCATTCAGCTGCTCGAATTCTACGGCAAGGCCGATCGTTATGACGAATTCAGGGCGCTCTATACGGATCATGGCGTGCTGGCGGTCGCCATCGGCGCGATTACGCCATTTCCATTCAAGGTGACGACGATTGTGAGCGGCTTGCTCCAGATGAATTTTGTGTCATTTGTGATTGTGTGCTTGTTGGGAAGGGGGTTTCGCTTTTTCCTGATTGCGGCGCTTCTTCGCCGGTTCGGTACGCCGGTACGCGCCTTTATCGAGCGGCGGTTGGGCTTGGTGACGCTTCTGGCGTTCGCCGTGTTGATCGGTGGATTTATGGTGTTGAAATATGTCGTCTAGGGCTTTGTTTTTGCTGGCTGCAATGGTGGGCGCGACGAGCTTCGCCATTGCCCTGTATTTTCAATATGTGCAGGGATTGGCTCCCTGTGCGCTGTGTATCTGGCAGCGCTATGGCCTTGGCGTCGGTATTCTTGGCGCGCTGATTGCGGCACAGATATCGAGCCGCTCAGGCAAGGTCATTTTCGGCACATTGGGCGCCTTGGGCTTTTTCTTCGAGGCCGGGGCGGCAATGTTCCACAGCGGAGTGGAGCGCAAATGGTGGGAAGGTTTGCCGAGTTGTTCCGGCAGCACTTTGTCCGACACCTTCGATCCGGCGGCCCTGACTGCGGCGGCGGAATCGGGCAAGGCGGTGCCGCGTTGCGATGAAATCCCGTGGGAATTTCTGGGCTTGAGCATGGCAAACTGGAATGTTGCGCTGGCTCTTGGTTTCACGGCGCTATGCGTGATGGGCATAACACGGGTACGGCAGACCGCCCTCTAGAATGATCGGCTGTGCCACTCACACATACAAAACGCTCGACCAATCGCCGATACCGTTTTCACATCCCTGTGATGTCATCAACGGACTCCCCTTTGTCGCGGGAGAGGTGCGGGAATGCAACTGCACAACGCTTGCTCTCGTCGATACAACACCCCTAGAACCCGCTTGAACATATCAACGGGGACTGATCCGATGCCGAATTCCCTTCAGACCGGGCGTCATTTCCTCGCCATCCCCGGACCGACCGTCATTCCCGACCGCGTGTTGCGGGCGATGAACGTGCCGATGGTCAATATCTATGACGGCCCCCTGATCGATATGACCATGAGCCTGATGCCCGACCTCAAGCGTCTTGCGGGCACACAGGAGGGCGAGGCGGTGATCTATATCGCCAATGGCCATGGCGCATGGGAAGGCGCGCTCGCGAATACTGTACATCCGGGGGATGAGGTGCTGGTCCTCGAATCGGGCCGCTTTGCGGGCGGATGGGGCGATCAAGCGGCGCAACGGGGCGCGGTGGTACATAGGCTGGAGGCACCGCCCCGGCACGGGGTTGATCCCGATGCGGTTGAGGCCCGGCTGCGTGAGGATGCAGGCCATGCAATCCGCGCGGTACTGGTGGTGCAGGTCGATACCGCTTCGGGTGTCTGGAACGACATCGCCGCGATTCGCCGGGCGATGAATGCCGCAGGGCATCCGGCCTTACTGATGGTCGATTGCATCGCATGTCTGGGATGCGTGCCCTTCGATATGGATGGCTGGGGCGTCGATGTGATGGTCGCGGCCTGTCAAAAGGGTCTGATGACCCCGCCCGGCATCGGCTTTAACTTCATCGGTGAAAAAGCGATGGCGCTGCGCCGCGAGCGGGGCTGCATGAGCTCGTATTGGGATTGGCTCCCCCGGACCACGCCGGACCTCTATTACAAGATTTTCTGCGGCACGGCCCCCGTACAGCACATCTTCGGCCTGCGCGAAGCGCTCGACATGATGGTGGAGGAGGGGATGGACGCAATTTATGCCCGGCATAGCCGCATTGCAGGCATGGTCCGCGCTGCGGTGGCGCGCTGGGGCGAGGTGGCTCCCATCGAATGCAATATCATGCAGGAAGCCGCGCGCTCCGATGCGGTGACGACGATCCTGACCGGCGCGATTGATGCACAGGAATTGCGCCGGATCTGCGAAGACGATCTCGATGTGACGCTGGGCCTGGGCCTTGGGATGGATGCGACCTCGACTTTTCGCATCGGACATATGGGCCATGTCAACGAACCGATGATACTCGGCACGCTGGGCACAATCGAGATGGCATTGTCCCGAATGGGAGTGCCGTTCGGGCGGGGCGGTGTCGAGGCGGCGGTTGCCTCAACGGCGTAGTCTGGGGATGTGGACGGAACCGCCGCCATCACCCCTCAACACGAACCAGCGTATGGCGCTTTTTCCCTGCGCTCAGTTTGCGCGGACCATCCGATAGATCGGCGGCGGTCATCATCATGCCGCCATCGGTGACCGCTGTGTCATCCAGCTTTGCCCCGCCATCGGCGACCAGTCGTTTTGCTTCCTTGCCCGATTTTACCAGACCGGCCCGGACAAAAAGCTGGCCGATGGAAATGCCGTCGCCGATCTCCGCCGCTGTGAGCGCCACCGTTGGCAGGTCTTCCGAAAGGGTGCCCTGTTCAAAGGTTGCACGCGCCGCCTCCTCGGCCAAGGCCGCCGCTTCTGCACCGTGACAGAGCGTTGTGACTTCGGTGGCCAGCACTTTTTTCGCCTCATTGATCTGCGCACCGTCCAGCGCTTCGAGTCGGGCGATTTCGTCCAGCGGTAACTCGGTGAACAGGCGCAGAAAGCGGCCAACATCGGCATCCATCGTGTTGCGCCAGAACTGCCAGAACTCATACGGGCTGCGCATATCGGCGTTCAGCCATACGGCCCCTGATGCCGATTTGCCCATTTTCGCACCGTCGGCAGTGGCAATCAACGGGGTGGTGATGCCGAACAGCTCCGCCCCCTCGACGCGGCGGCCAAGCTCCATCCCATTGATGATATTGCCCCATTGATCCGAGCCACCCAATTGCAGGCGACATCCGACCCGGCGGTAAAGCTCCACGAAATCATATGCTTGTAACAGCATGTAGTTGAATTCGAGAAAGGTCAGCGGTTGTTCACGATCCAGCCGCAAGCGCACCGAGTCGAAGGTCAGCATCCGGTTGATCGTAAAATGCGGCCCGTATTCGCGCAGGAAATCGATGTAATTTAGCTTGTCGAGCCACGCGGCATTATCGACCATCACCGCATCGCTTGGGCCATCGCCAAAGGCCATGTATTTCTCGAAAACCGAGAAAATCCCGCGCTTGTTGGTCTCGATCCCTGCATTGTCGAGCATCTTGCGCGTATCGTCGCGGCCTGAGGGATCGCCCACCTTTGTCGTGCCGCCCCCCATGAGAACGATGGGTTTCTGTCCGGTTTTCTGAAGCCAGCGCAACATCATGATTTGCAGCAGCGACCCGACATGCAGGCTGGGGGCTGTGCAGTCGAAGCCGATATAGGCGGGCACGCCACCGCCCTGCATGACGGCATCGAGCCGCTCAAGATCGGTGCAGTCCTTCATATACCCGCGTTCGATCATCACGCGCAGGAAATCGGATTTCGGCTGGTAAGTCATGGCGTCGGTCCCTAGTTTCGCGGGGTTTGTTACGTCAAACTGCCCTGCGAGGAAACCCTGATGACGATTGTCGATCCGGTCTGGGCCATGGGCCTGATGTGCGGCACGTCGATGGACGGGGTTGATGCGGCCATGCTGTGCACGGATGGCGTCGGAATCGCGGCATTTGGGCCCGCGCTGGAGATGACCCCCGCGTATAATGCGGATCAGCGGTCATTACTGGAGCACGTCATGCGGCAAGAGGCGCAGGGCAGGGCCAAGGCGGATGAGATGAGTCGGGCGATCCGGGCGGTGACCGATATTCATATCGCGGCCGTGACGGCATTGCGGGCGCGTCTGGTGCACGATGCGGCGGTTATCGGGTTTCACGGGCAGACCGTTTTTCACGATCCCGATGCGGGGCGAACGGTGCAGATTGGCGATGCGGCGCGGCTTGCGCAATCGGCGATTCTGCCCGTGATCGCGGATTTCCGCTCCGCCGATATGGATGCGGGGGGCGAGGGGGCACCGCTTGCCCCGTTTTTCCATTTCGCTCTCGCCCAGCATATCGGGGCGCGCGAGCCGCTGGTATTTCTCAATATCGGCGGTGTGGCAAATGTTACATGGGTCGATCCGTCCAAGGCAAAACCGGAGGAGCCGGGCGCATTGCTCGCCTTTGATACCGGGCCGGGCAATGCACTCGTGAATGACTGGATGGCGCGCCATGGCGAGGAGCCGCTGGACCGCGATGGCGCTGCTGCGGCGCAGGGGCGGGTTGCGGAGGATCGACTCAGTCAGAACGCGACCGATGCCTATGTCGCGCGCAAACCACCGAAATCGTTGGATCGCAACAGTTTTGCACTGGCGGGCGAGCGGATGGCCGGATTATCGATGAATGATGGCGCCGCGACCCTGACGGCGCTGACGGTGCGGACAATTGCGGCCAGTGTGGCGCATATGCCGTCACCGCCTGCACGGTGGCTTGTCTGCGGTGGCGGGCGACACAACCCGGAGATGATTCGCTTGTTGAACGAATCGCTTTCTGCGCCCGTCGAGCCGGTAGAGGCGGTCGGATTGGACGGGGATATGCTGGAGGCTCAGGCGTTTGCGTATCTGGCTGTGCGCTCCACGCGCGGTTTGCCCATCAGTGCGCCCGGAACGACCGGATGCACGGAGCCAACCGTCGGCGGGGTGCTCAGCGCCCCGCGCCCCCCTGATCGAGCGCATCCATCCGGGTCTTGACGTATCCGCTGACCTTACCGATCATCTCGTCCATACCCTTGTCGTAAAAATGGTTCGCTTTTTCAACGAGTTGATGGGTGATGACGATGCCTTTTTGGGCTTGAAGCTTGGCGACAAGCTTGGTCACATCATCGGGCGGGGCCACGCGATCCGCCTCGCCGTTGATAATCAGGCCGGAAGACGGGCAGGGCGCGAGAAAGCTGAAATCATACATATTCGCTGGGGGCGATACCGAGACGAATCCACTGATTTCAGGGCGTCTCATCAAAAGCTGCATCGAAATCCAGGCCCCGAAGGAAAACCCGGCAACCCAGCATTGACGGGCATTCGGGTTCATTTCCTGTAAATAGTCGAGAGCCGAGGCGGCATCGGATAATTCACCGATCCCGGCATCGAATTCACCCTGACTGCGCCCCACTCCGCGAAAATTGAACCGCAGGACGGAAAACCCCAATTCATGCAGCGCGTAATAGAGGTTGTAGATCACCTTGTTATTCATCGTTCCGCCGAATTGCGGATGAGGATGCAAAACAAGGGCGATCGGGGCTGCATCGCTGGGGTTGGGGTGATAGCGGCCTTCGAGGCGTCCCTCGGGGCCGGCGAAATGAACTTCAGGCATCAGTGCACACCGGCTTCAATACGAGGAGCGCGCATTACGCGCCAAGAAATCTTGACCTATGCAGTCGGAAATCTTAGAACGATTCTAAGTTTAACGATCGTTAGGGGTTGGGATGGTGCGATAGCGCCTTTTCAGCGTCTGGGTCAAGTATCATGCGCCGATTGTTCGGTGCGGTGGAATGGGTCTCTCAATGAAGTTGAGCACCAAAGGTCGCTATGCAGTCACCGCAATGGCTGATATTGCCCTCCATGCGGATGGGCAGCCTGTGGCCTTGGGAGAGATTGCACAGCGTCAGAAAATTTCGTTGGCCTATCTCGAACAATTATTCGGAAAGCTGCGCCGGGCGGGACTTGTCGATAGTATGCGGGGACCGGGCGGCGGATATACACTCGCGCGCCCCGCATCGCAAATCGCGGTGTCGCAGATTATGGCTGCGGTTGAGGAAAAGCTACAGGCCACCCAATGCTCCGGGGAGGTCGGCGAGGGGTGCTCGGTTGCCGGGACTCGGTGCCTGACCCATAATCTGTGGGAGAGTCTGTCTGCGCATGTGCATCTGTTCCTGCAACAGACATCGCTGGAAGACGTGATTGCGACGCCGATGGTGCCTTGTCCGGCGGTGCCGGATTTTATTGGCATGACAGAAATTCTAGGTGAGGGTGCCCGTGACTGAAACCGCTTATCTCGACTGGAACGGAGCCGCGCCCCTGTGCGAGCAGGCGCGTACCGCGATGATCGCGGCGATGGATGTCGTGGGCAATCCGTCTTCGGTTCATTTCGGAGGAAGACAGGCAAAAGGCGTGATCGATGCGGCCCGCGAGGAAGTGGCCGCCTTGGTCGATTGCGCACCGGGTGAGGTCGTGTTCACCTCTGGCGCGACGGAGGCGACGAATTGGGTTCTGCGCGATCCACGCTGGTCGTCCCTTTTCCTGCCCGCCATCGAACATGACGCAGTTCTCAAAGCCGCTGAACGCTCGACGGCCAACAAAGCCAGCGTATCGGTCAATCGCGACGGTATGGTCGATACGCGCCTCTTGCGCCAGTTTCTGACCGCAAAACCCGATTCCGGCGCGCTCGTCTGCGTGCAATCCGCGAATAGTGAGACGGGCGTGGTGCAGGATTTGCGCGCCGTGGTCGATGCGGCGGGGATGGTCAAGGGGCGTGTCTTCACCGATGCCTGTCAGGCGATCGGGCGACGCGATGATGCGGGCAATACTTTCAGCTTTGCAGAATCGGGCGTCGATTACGCGGTGATTTCAGCCGAGAAATTCGGGGGGCCTGCTGGTGTGGGGGCCTTGATTACCAAGGCGGGATGCGAGCTGAAGCCGTTCATTCTGGGGGGCGGACAGGAGATGCATCACCGATCGGGCACCGAAAACCTGATCGGCATCGCCGGGATGGGCGCCGCAGCAAAGGCCGCGCGCGAAAATCCGGCGGATAAATGGACACGCCGGATGAGCGCCTATCTGCGCACGATGATCGAGACCATCGCCGATGATGTCGAGGAATTTGGGCGCGGTGCAACGCGCCTGCTCAATACCACCTGCTTCGCCGTACCGGGATGGTCGGCATCGACCCAGATGATGCAACTCGATCTGAAAGGCGTTGCCGTCAGCGCCGGATCGGCCTGTTCATCGGGCAAAGTATCCGAAAGCAAGGTTCTTCGTGCGATGGGATATGATCGCACCCTTGCTTCTTGCGCCATTCGCGCCAGCATTGGGCCTACGACGACCGAAGCTGAAATCTCGCGCTTTATCGATGTCTGGGGCGCTTTTTACCGGGATCGGGCGGCAAAGGCTCGCGACGCTGCGGCTGATAATAACACTGATAAGCTCAAGGGGACCACTCATGGATGACTCAACGGACCTGATCGTTCGCGAGGGCGTGGAAGTCGAGACCGTTCAAAAGGTTCACGAATTGAGCGGGAAATACAAATACGGCTGGGACACGGAAATCGAGATGGATTTCGCGCCCAAGGGTCTCAACGAAGACATCGTGCGCCTGATTTCGTCCAAGAAGAACGAGCCGGAATGGATGCTTGAATGGCGTCTGGAGGCGTATCAGCGTTGGCTTGGGATGACTGAACCCGAATGGGCGATGGTCGATTATCCGAAGATCGACTTTCAGGACCAGTATTACTACGCCCAGCCGAAAAGCTTTGCGGAAAAGCCCAAATCGCTGGACGAGGTGGACCCCAAGCTGCTGGAAACCTACACAAAACTCGGCATTCCCTTGCGCGAGCAGGAAATCCTTGCCGGGGTCGAAGGCGCCGGTCGGGCGGCGGGCGAAGGCCGAAAGGTTGCCGTGGATGCCGTCTTCGATTCCGTATCGGTCGGCACGACATTTCAGGCGGAACTGAAACGCGCGGGCGTGATTTTCTGCTCGATTTCCGAGGCGATTCAAGAACATCCCGAACTGGTGAAGAAATATCTCGGCACAGTGATTTCGAGCCGGGACAATTACTACGCCACCCTCAACGCCGCCGTCTTCTCGGATGGCTCCTTCGTCTATATTCCCAAGGGCGTCCGATGCCCGATGGAACTATCGACTTATTTCCGCATCAATGCGGAGAATACCGGGCAATTCGAGCGGACGCTGATCATCGCGGAAGAGGGCAGCTACGTCTCGTATCTGGAGGGTTGCACCGCGCCCCAGCGCGATACGAACCAATTGCACGCCGCCTGTGTCGAGCTCATCACGATGGATGATGCGGAGATCAAATATTCGACTGTCCAGAACTGGTATCCGGGCGACGAAAACGGTCAGGGCGGGATCTATAACTTCGTGACAAAGCGCGCCGATTGCCGGGGCAAAAACTCCAAGGTGTCATGGACTCAGGTGGAGACCGGATCGGCGATCACGTGGAAATATCCATCCTGCATCCTGCGCGGAGACGGGTCGAGCGGTGAATTCTACTCGATCGCCATCGCCAATAACGCGCAACAAGCCGATACCGGCACCAAGATGATTCATCTGGGCAAGAACACCCGCTCACGGATCGTCTCGAAAGGGATTTCGGCCGGGCGCGCCCAGAACACCTATCGCGGTCAGGTGACAATGCACCCCAAGGCCACCAACAGCCGCAACTATACGCAATGCGACAGCCTGCTGATCGGCTCGGATTGTGGCGCGCATACGGTGCCTTACATCGAGTGCCGGAACAATTCGAGCCGGGTCGAGCATGAGGCAACGACCTCGAAAGTCGATGACGATCAACTGTTCTATTGCCGTCAACGCGGCATGGACGAAGAAGAAGCCGTCGCTCTGGTGGTCAATGGATTCTGTAAGGAGGTGCTGCAAGCGCTCCCCATGGAATTCGCGGTCGAGGCGCAAAAGCTCGTGGCGATTTCGCTAGAGGGTAGCGTGGGTTGATGAAGACCGGGCTTGGCATACAGGGCGCGATGGACAGGACCGCGAAGGTCAGGTTGACCCATGCCTTGGCCTATTTCGCGGGCGGGTTCAGCCTTGGCATCCTGTTCAATATCGGCGATCCGTTTATCACCGATGCTGTGGCGCCGGGCTGGCCCCCGATCTTCTTCTACGGCGTGCCGATTATTGCGTTGCTCTTGGTGGTGATGCCCTTTGCGACCCGGCCATTTGTTCTGAGCGCCGCGCTCTTTCTGGGGCTGGTTTTCGGGTTTTTAGGGGGCACGATGCTGCTCCTTAATATGTATGGGTACTGACATGATCGTCACAACCACCCCGACCATCGAAGGGCACCGGATCACCGGCTATCACGGCGTAGTCGTGGGCGAGGCGATCATGGGGGCGAATGTGGTGCGTGATGCCTTTGCCCGGATCACGGATATTATCGGGGGGCGGTCGGGCAGCTATGAGAACAAGCTTCGCGATGCGCGCGAGGTAGCGTTTCGCGAGCTGGAGGAGCATGCGGCGCGCAACGGCGCCGATGCCGTGGTCGGCGTGGATATCGATTACGAGGTGATCGGCGATTCCATGCTGATGGTCTCCGTCAGCGGTACGGCGGTTACGGTCGGGCGCCTATCTTGAGCGGTGGTGACAGCGCGAATGCCGAGCTTGGCATCGCCCTTCAGGATGCTATCGCGGCGGATGCCCGGATGCGGGGCGAGGACGGCTTGGCGGCACAGCAGGCTTGGGGCACCACCTACCTGCTCGAACGAATGGCGGGCATGGCCATGGCGCTGGCGGTGGTCGCAACGCCGATGATCTTTCTGCATGCCCCTGCGCGAATGGGGGTGTTGTGGGTCGGTGGATTGTTTTTACTGGTTCTCGCCGCCATATGGTCGCGGGGATCGAAGACGAAAGAGATTGATGCGGTGCGGGCGGCTCAACTGGCCGCTTTCCGCGCCAGAAAAAAAGCGGATGCACAGGCGTCCGGCCAGAGACCAAGGGACTGATTATGCTCAAGATCGACAATCTCCATTGCCAGCTTGAAGAAGAGCCGGATACCAAAATCCTCAAAGGCGTCTCGCTGGAGGTTCCGGCGGGCGAAGTGCACGCGATCATGGGGCCGAACGGGTCCGGCAAATCCACGTTGTCCTATGTGCTTTCGGGCCGCGACGGGTATGAGGTGACGGGTGGCTCGGCGAGTATCGACGGCGAAGACCTGCTGGATATGGACCCCGAAGAGCGGGCGGCGGCGGGGCTGTTCCTCGCATTTCAGTATCCGGTCGAAATTCCGGGCGTGGGCAACATGATCTTTCTGCGTACCGCCATGAACGCCCAGCGCAAGGCGCGCGGCGAAGAGGAGATCAGCGCCCCCGATTTCCTCAAACTGGTGCGCGCCAAGGCAAAAGAGCTGAACATCTCGCCCGAAATGATGAAGCGCCCGGTGAATGTGGGCTTTTCGGGCGGCGAGAAAAAGCGCAACGAAATCCTGCAAATGGCCCTTTTGGAGCCGAAGATGTGCATTCTCGACGAGACGGATTCGGGTCTTGATGTCGATGCGATGAAGCTGGTCGCAGGTGGTGTGAACGCGATGCGTGATGCCGGGCGCGGCTTTCTGGTTATCACCCATTATCAGCGTCTGCTGGACCACATCAAACCCGATGTCGTGCATATCATGAGCGCTGGCCGCATCATCGAGACCGGCGGCCCCGATCTGGCCCTGAAGGTCGAAAATGAAGGCTATGCCGACCTCATCGGCGCTGCGTGAGGGGCCGGGGATGGACACTGTGAACACGATGACTCCATGGCGCGAAGCGTTCGACGCCTTTATCGCCAATGACGAGGCCGCAGTGATGGGCGCAACAGCCCGCGCCGATGCCTTTGCGCGATTCGAGGCCCATGGCCTGCCTACGCGCCGACATGAATACTGGAAATATACGCCCGTTCGTGACCTGCTGCCCGGTCAGGAAATTTTGGTGCGCGATGGTCTCGACACCTTTGCGGATGTGGAGACGTACCAGATCGTTTTTGTCGATGGCCGCATCGATATTTCACGGTCCGACCGCACGGCATTGGCCGCCTTGGTGGAGATTGCGGGGCCGGATGGGGCGCCGTGGATGGATGGCGTGTTCAATGCGCTCCAGAACCGCCCGATACCGGGGGCGATGTTTCAGGTCGAGCGACCCTTCGCCAATCTGAACCTTGCGATGTTCACTGACGGCCTTGCGATCCGCATCCCCGATGGAATGACCCTCGATAAGCCGATCCATCTGCGATACGAGGGCGTGGTGCCATCGCATTTGCGGTTGGAAATGCTGGTGGGAAAGGGCGCATCGGTCACGGTGCTGGAATCCGGTGCGGGCGCCCTGACGACCGGGGCTGAAATCGTACTGGAGGAGGGCGCATCCGTCGATCATCTGCGCTCGCAAACCGAAGTGGCGGGCAAGCAATTTACCGCACTCTATGCCACCGTGGGGGCCGATGCATCGCTCAAGAGCTTTACCCTCTGTGCCGATGCCGCGCTGATCCGCAACGAAACGATGGTCACCATGGCGGGTGATAACGGTTCGGGCAGCATCGCGGCGGGCGTGATGGGCATGGATGATACGCTGATCGACAACACGGTCTATGTCAGCCACGAAGCCGAACATTGCGAAAGCCGTCAGGTCATCAAATCGGTGCTCGATGGAAAGGCGAAATCGGTTTTTCAGGGCAAGATTTTCGTCAAAAAAGGCGCGCAGAAAACCGATGGCTATCAAATCAGCCAAGCCGTGCTTCTTTCGGACGGGGCTGAATTCAATGCAAAACCGGAATTGGAAATCTATGCCGATGACGTGATTTGCTCGCATGGATCGACCACCGGCGCGCTGGACGAGGAGGCGAAATTCTACCTGCGCTCGCGCGGCTGTACCGAACGCGAAGCCGAAGCGTTGCTCGTTGCCGCCTTTATCGACGAGGCCATTCTGGAGATCTCGGACGAAACCCTACAAGATCGTATGCGCGACACGACCGATCGCTGGATGAGCGCGCGTGCCGGACGATAGCGGCCTTTCGCCGTCGCGCCTCGGCGCGCTGATTGTGGAGGGATACAGCGCCCCCCGCAAGTCCATGGCCTATGTTCTGGCGATGCGACCAGATGAACAGGCGCGGTTATTGATGGTCGGGATCGGCATCGTCGTCGGCGCTTTGGGATTTGCCCTGCTGGGCGACCGGGGCGAGGGCGGGGCGCAAGGGGCCGGTATCCTTGGATATGTTGCCACGGTGATTGCGGGCTTGCTGCAATATTATGGCTTTGCATGGATCGTCGGGATCGTATGCCGAGCGGCGGGCGGCGCGGGCGACCGCGAAACGGATCGCACGATTGTTGCATGGTGGGCGCTGGTGACTGCGCCTTTGCCCGTGGCGATGATGTTGGCGATCCGGGCAGGCGACTCGCCCTTTGCCATGCTGATCCTGTTAGGGTCCGCGATTCTGTCGCTTGTGCTGCTGGCGGCCTATATCGCCGAGGCGCATCGTTTTCACAGCACTGGCCGCGTCTGCGGCGCGATCATGGTGTTGCTGATGATCTTCAGCTTTGTCTTGAGTAGTATTCTGCCCATGCCAATGCCCGCCTGAAGGGCGGTTACAGCGAGACGGACAAACCAAATGAGCTATGACATCGATGCAATCCGGGCGGATTTTCCGGCCACCGATCTGACGGTGCATGGCAAGCCGCTGGTCTATCTCGACAATGGTGCGAGCGCCCAGAAGCCGCGCGCGGTGATCGAGACGCTCACGCGTACCTATTCCAGTGAATACGCCAATGTTCACCGGGGCCTGCATTTCCTGTCAAACCTCGCCACCGAAAACTACGAGGCGGCGCGCGGGGTGGTGCAATCCTTCCTCGGTGCCGAGCACGAGGATGAGATTCTGTTCACCAGCGGCTCGACCGAATCGGTGAACCTTGTGTCCTACGCCTGGGCCATGCCGCGAATTAAGGCGGGCGACGAGATCATCCTGTCGACCATGGAGCATCACGCGAATATCGTACCGTGGCATTTCTTGCGCGAACGGCAGGGGGCAAAACTCGTCTGGATAGATCCGGATGTGAACGGCGACCTGTCACCCGAAGCGGTCGAGGCCGCCATCACACCGCGCACCAAGATCGTCGCGATCACCCATATGTCGAATGTGCTTGGCACGGTCATCGATGTGAAGCGCATCACCGATATCGCCCATGCCGCCGGGGCCGTGGTGATGGTCGATGGCTCGCAGGCGGCGGTTCATATGCCCGTGAATGTTGCGCAGATCGGGTGTGATTTCTACTGCATCACAGGGCATAAGCTCTACGGTCCTTCCGGCGTTGGCGCGCTCTATGCGCGGCGTGAGCGACAGGCCGAGATGCGGCCCTTTCAGGGTGGCGGAGATATGATCCGCACGGTTGCCAAAGATGTGGTGACCTATAACGACGCCCCCCATAAATTCGAGGCGGGTACGCCCCCTATCGCGCCGGTCATTGGTCTGGCAACGGCTTTACGGTACATGCAAGATGTCGGAATGGACGCCATCGCCGATCATGAGCGCCATTTGCGCGATTATGCCCGCGAGCGTCTGGGCGGTCTGAACTGGCTTTCGGTGCAGGGACAATCCGACACGAAGGGCGCGATTTTCTCTTTCACGATGGAGGGCGCCCACGCCCATGACATTTCGACCGTGCTCGACCGATATGGCGTCGCGGTTCGGGCGGGGCATCATTGCTGTCAGCCGTTGATGGAGCATATGGGCGTGAATGCGACCTGTCGGGCGTCATTTGGCATGTATAACACGACCGGCGAGGTCGATGTTCTGGTCGAATCGCTCGAAAAAGCGCATTCATTGTTCGCATAACGAGCATGCTGCCATGACGCGCCACACCGAAAATCGCGATCTGCCGTACTCTGCCGAACAGATGTACGCGCTGGTCGCGGATGTAGAGAGCTACCCAGAATTCCTGCCTTGGACCATCGGGGCGCGGGTGCGCGAGCGAAAGGCCGTGGCAGGAGGCGAGGAAATGCTCGCCGATCTCGTGGTGTCCTTCAAGGTTTTCCGCGAGCGCTATACCTCCCGCGTGATCTTGACTCCGCCCGATGGCGGGTCGGTCGCCAAGGTCGATGTTACGGCCATTAATGGGCCGTTCGAGAAACTGGTCACCTATTACACTTTCATTCCCCAAGAGGGGGGCGGCTGTACCATGGGTCTCGATGTCGAATTTCAGTTTCGCAGCCGCTTGATGCAACGCGCCGCCGGAATGGCCTTTGAGCTGGCGCTAAAACGCGTCAGTAAAGCGTTCGAAGACCGGGCCATGGCGATCTACGGCGTGGTTTAGCCAAAGACGCGACCCGCCAAGATCGCGTCTTTCGCTTATGTTCAGGACGTCCAGTCGTAGGCGCGTTCACCATGCGACGTGTAGTCCAACCCCTCGACTTCTTCATCGTCACTGACCCGCAGCGGGAAGACCATCGCGCAGAGCTTGACCAGCACAAAGCTGACAACCAGCGTGAAGATACCGACCGCCACCAGTGCGATGATCTGGGTCATCAGGCCCTGACCGTCCGACAGCTCGCCGGTCGCCAGCAATGGAGCCATCAGGGTGCCGAAAATACCGCCGACACCGTGAACCGCGAAAACATCGAGCGTATCGTCGATCTTGATCTTCGATTTGATGAAGCCGCACATTTCCTGGCACAGCACACCCGCGACCGCCCCGATAAACAACGCACCAACCGGACCGACGAAACCAGAGGCCGGGGTGATCGAGGCCAGACCCGCAATCGTGCCGGTGACCATGCCAACCATTGACGCCTTGCCATGCTTGAAGCGCTCATACAGCGCCCATGTGATGGAGGCCGTGGCCGCCGAGATATGCGTCACCACTAGCGCCATCGCCGCGCCGCCATCCGCCGCCAGTTGCGAGCCTGCATTGAAGCCGAACCAGCCGACCCACAGCATCGACGCGCCGATCATGGTCATGCCGGGATTATGCGGCGGCTTGACGTCTTTTGGAAAGCCGCGCCGGGCGCCGAGCGCCACGCCAATCACCAATGCCGCGATTCCGGCGGTTTCATGCACGACGATGCCGCCCGCAAAATCCATCACGCCCATCTCGCCGAGCCAGCCGCCACCCCAGACCCAATGAGTCACGGGCGCATAGCAAAGCAGCATCCAGAGCGAAGAGAACAATAGAACAAAGCCAAAGCCGATCCGCTCGACATAGGCTCCGACGATCAGCGCCGGGGTGATGATCGCAAAAGTCATCTGAAAGGCGAAGAACAATGGCTCCGGAATCGTGCCACTCAGGCTATCGGAGGTCACGCCGTTCAGGAACGACTTGCCCAGCCCCCCCCAGAGCGCGCCCCCATCCCCGAATGCGATGGAATAGCCGACGGCAAGCCACAGCACCGACATCAGGCAGGCAATGGCAAAACACTGCATCAGCACCGACAACACATTTCGCGCGCGGACCAGGCCGCCGTAAAACAGCGCCAGTCCCGGCAAGGTCATGAAAAGGACGAGCGCTGTCGCGACGATCATCCAAGCGGTATCCGCTCCATTCATTTGGCAAACTCCCCTCGTTTTTGATTGCGGAGACTCGTTTTGCAAATCGAGGGAAAATGCAATGCCGGTTTTATCTGAAATGCCGATGATTTGTGCAAAACAGAGAAAGTGCTGAAAATTTCGTCAGCAAGAATTCAGTGGTTAAAAATCAACCATCGATTGTTTTGACCAAAAGCGACAGGGCATGCAGCGTGGCGGCACGGCGGACAATGGCACGGCCAAGCGCCCCGAAATCAACGGTTTCAGTGACAGGATCGCGCCCGTCCATCGCGATGCCAAAGCAGACGCGGCCCTCAGGCTTGTGATCCGATCCACCGGGACCGGCAATGCCCGTCACCGAAACCGCGACATGCGCCGCACTGTTCCGCACGGCACCAACAGCCATTTCAGCGGCAACCATCTCGCTGACGGCACCGTGAGTGTCGAGACTCGTTTGGCTCACGCCAAGCATTTGCTTTTTTGCTTCATTTGAATAGGTTATGAAGCCACGTTCATAAACCGATGAAGATCCGGCAATATCCGTAATGGCCGCACCAATCATGCCGCCCGTGCAGCTTTCGGCGGTTGTGACCATCAGGTCGTGCGTTTTAAACAAGGTTAGAACCTTCTGCGCCAGCATGCTGATTTCAGGATCATTCATACAAACCACCCATGCGCCAGACCCGCCATTAGGGTCGAGATGATTGCCGCGAGCACGCCCGCGATGACATCATCCGCCATGATTCCGAATGCGCCATGTTGACGGTCCGCCCAACCGACCGGGCCGGGCTTGAGAATATCGAATAACCGGAACAGAAGAAACCCGGCGATCCATCCCGGATAAGGGAAGACATGCGCCGCACTGTCCGAATACATCATGCCCCAAGAGAGCGGCCAGAGCGCGATCCATTGTCCGGCCAGCTCGTCGATGACGACTTCGGACGGATCGGCATCCGCCGCCTGTGCCTCGCCATAACGCGCCGTCGCCCAATATCCTGCGACGATGGCGATGACGGTTGCGGCGGCAAGGAGGGGAAACCCCCCGGCCCAATGCAGCAACCATGCGGGCAGAATCGCGACGGCGGAGGCGACCGTGCCGGGCGCTTTGGGCGCAAATCCTATGCCGCCCATCGTGGCAATGCCTTTGGCGAGAGCGTTCATCCCATGCCTCCGATCAGGCAAACGCTGGCAAGGGCGGCGATCCCTTCTTCACGGCCACAAAAGCCCAGACGCTCCGTCGTTGTCGCTTTCACACTGACCCGCGAGAGATCCAGCCCGCAGATTTCCGCGACCCGCTCGCGCATGGCGCATGAAACGGGGCCGATCTTGGGGCGCTCGCAAATCAAGGTCACATCCACATTCGATAGCGCAAACCCCGCCTCGCCAACGATCTTGACGGCATGGTCGAGAAACAAGGCGCTGTCGGTCCCTTTCCATTGCGGATCGCTCGGCGGAAAATGACGCCCGATATCGCCCAAGGCGGCAGCACCCAGAATCGCATCGGTCAGCGCATGTAAACCCACATCGGCATCGGAATGCCCGCTCAGGCCCTGCGAATGGGGCACTTTCACACCGCACAGGATTACATGATCCCCCTCGCAAAAAGCGTGAACATCAAAGCCTTGCCCATGGCGGATGTCAGGCAGGGCGAGCAGCCGGTCGGCCATGGCAAAATCCTCAGCTGTGGTGAGTTTGAAATTGGCGGGATCGCCTTTGACCGCAACGACTGTCATGCCATTCGCATGGGCGATGGCCGCATCGTCGAGATGCTGCGCAAGGGTTCCGGCCCGCTCCGCCGCGGCAAAGGCATCGAGAAGGGCGGGTAAGCGAAATCCTTGAGGTGTCTGGGCACGGTGAATGCCCTCGCGGGGGACATCAGGGCCGATCCGGCCATCCTCGCCGACCCGGCGCATGGCATCGACCGCAGGCAACATCGCAAGGGCACCATCGGCTGCACCAAGCGCATCCACGACCCGGTCGATTACCTCGCTCCCCACAAAAGGGCGCGCGCCGTCATGGATCAGGACGCAATCGATCCCATCCGACCCGCCCAGACCATCGAGCGCGCGAAGACCGGCGAGCACACTGTCCGCACGGGTGCCGCCCCCTGATACGGGTGAGAGAATCTTGTCATTCGCCAAGGTGCTCGCATCGTAGAGCGCGCGGTCATCCGGGTGGATGACCGTCTGGATCGCATCCACCCCCGGATGATCGGCAAAAGCGGCAAGGGTTCGCGTCAATACCGGCAGACCGCCGACCGGACGATATTGTTTAGGCAATCCCTCACCGGCGCGGGTTCCACGTCCGGCGGCGACGATCAGGGCGGCGATGCGGGGGCGTTTTGTCATGGGCGGACACTACCCAGAGCCGAAGGCGACGCAAGAATCTTGTTCCGCGCGGCATGAGAAGCTATGACGTCCTTCGGTTTTTCAAGGGGTTCAATATGGCGGTCGATCCTATCCATATCGGCACGGAACGGCTGAACGTGCCGGTGGCCCTTGCGCCGATGGCGGGAATCACGGATCGCCCGTTCCGCCGTCTCGCGGCCCAGCTCGGTGCGCCCTATGTCGTATCGGAGATGGTGGCGAGTCGCGAGATGCTTCACCTGCGACCCCTATCGGCGATCCGATTGAAAACGCAGGATGACGAGGCCCTTGCCGCCGTTCAGCTTGCCGGATGTGAGGCCCATTGGATGGCCGAGGCGGCACGCCGGGTCGAGGAGGGAGGGGCGCGCATTCTCGATATCAATATGGGCTGCCCGGCCAAGAAGGTGACGAACGGATATTCCGGCTCGGCCCTGATGCGAGACCCGGACAAGGCCCTGTCCCTGATCGAGGCTACGGTGGAGGCGGTATCGATTCCCGTCACGTTGAAAATGCGCCTTGGCTGGGACGAGACGACCCTGAATGCGCCCCAAATCGCCCGGCTCGCCGAGTCGGCAGGAGTGCAGATGCTGGTGGTGCATGGGCGCACGCGCTCGCAATTCTACAAGGGCGTGGCCGATTGGCGCGCGGTGCGGGCGGTGGTCGAGGCGGTTGATATTCCGGTGCTGGTCAATGGCGATATCACCCATCCGAAGGCGGCCCATAACGCTTTGACGCAATCGGGTGCGGCGGGTGTGATGATCGGGCGCGGCACCCAAGGTGCGCCTTGGCTGACGGGGCAAATCGCCGATTATCTTCAGGGCATTGCGCCCCGATCCGCCCCCATGGGCGATACTCTGCGCGATATGGTGATCGAGCATTACGAGGGGCTGTTATCCTGTTATGGCACCACCATCGGTCTGCGCTCGGCGCGCAAGCATTTCGGCTGGTATCTGCAAGGGCGCCCCGATGGCGCGGCATTGCGCGCACAGGTCGTGCGCTGCGACGACCCGAAAGCGGTGATTGCGGCGCTGGCCGCCTATGATTGGCCCGCCATCGCCTCTGACATCGCGGATGCGGCATGAGCGGGGTCGATTACGAGGTTCTGTGGAATTCTCTGCCCGCGCCTGCGCTTGTGATTGGCGCAGACAATTGTATGCAGGCGGTCAATGCCTCCGCAGAGCAATTCTTCACAATGAGCGCCAGAGCGCTGATCGGACGAGACTTTACTGAATTTGCTCCCGAAGGATCGCGGCTGGCCGCCCTGTTGTCTCAGGCGCAACAAGCCTCGGCGTCGCTCTCCGAACGGGGCATCGAGATCATCACGCAGGACGTGACGCTCATGACCGTGGATATTCAGGTCAGCCCCCTGACGGATACCGCGAACAGCACCGCTTTGCTGGTTCTGATCCAACCCCGCTCCATCGCCGAGAAGATGGACCGCAACCTCGCGCATCGCGGTGCGGCCCGCTCCGTCAGCGGCATGGCGGCGGCCTTGTCCCATGAGATCAAAAATCCGCTGGCGGCGATTTCGGGGGCGGCACAATTGCTACAGGATGTCGGTCTGGATCAAGAAGCCGAACTGGCGGAATTGATCGAGGGCGAAGCGGATCGAATCCGCCGTCTGGTCGACCGGATGGAGCATTTCACCGATGAGCGCCCGCCCGCGCGCCTGCCCGTCAACCTGCATGACGCGCTGGAGACGACCCGGCGCGCGGCAAAGGCGGGATTTGCGCAAGGGGTACGCTTTGTCGAGGAATATGACCCCTCATTGCCCCCCACGGCAGGGGATCGCGATCAACTGGCTCAAGCGTTCCAGAATCTTGTTAAAAATGCTGCGGAAGCCGTTGAAGGCGGTGGCATTATCACGCTCAAAACGGCCTATCGACCCGGTGTTCGCCTGACCGGGGCGGTGGGGGCCGGTCGGCAAAGCCTGCCGCTGGAAGTCTCGATCATCGATAATGGGCGCGGCATTCCGGGCGATCTGTCGCCTCATATCTTCGACCCCTTTGTTACATCGAAGGCCAGCGGCGCAGGGCTGGGATTGGCGCTCGTATCAAAGATCGTGGCTGATCATGGCGGCGTTATCTCCTGCGAAAGCGGCGAAGGGCGGACCGTCTTTCGGATGCTGCTGCCGGTCTGGGATGAACGGGGAGGGGAAGAAGCATGAGCAGTGGGTCGCTGATCCTGATCGCCGATGATGACCGCGCCATCCGTACTGTCTTGTCACAGGCCCTGACGCGCGCAGGCTATCAGACCCGATCGACGGGCACCGCTTCGACCCTGTATCGCTGGGTGGAGGAGGGCGATGGGGATGCGGTTGTAACCGATGTCATGATGCCCGATGGCGATGCGCTGGATATGCTGCCAAGCATGAAGCGCCGGAGGCCCGACCTGCCCGTCATCGTGATGAGCGCGCAGAACACCGTGATGACCGCGATCCGCGCCGCCGATGCCGGTGCCTATGAATATCTGCCCAAACCTTTCGATCTCAAGGAGTTGGTCAGTCATCTTCGCAAGGCGCTTGCGGGTGTGCAGGGGGCGGCGGCGGATGTCGCGGCCGAACCGCGCGAGGAGACGCAGCCGCTGATCGGGCGCTCGATGGCGATGCAGGATGTCTATCGTGCGATGGCGCGATTGATGAATACGGACCTGACGGTCATGATTACCGGCGCATCGGGCACCGGCAAGGAGCTGGTCGCGCGGGCGCTGCACGATTACGGAAAGCGCAAGGCGGGGCCGTTCGTCGCGGTGAATATGGCGGCGATTCCGCGCGATCTGATCGAATCCGAGTTATTCGGTCACGAGAAGGGTGCCTTTACCGGCGCGACGGCCCGCACGACCGGCAAATTCGAGCAGGCGCGGGGCGGCACGCTCTTTCTGGATGAAATCGGCGATATGCCGTCGGAGGCGCAAACCCGCCTCCTGCGTGTGCTTCAGGAGGGCGAATACACATCGGTCGGCGCATCGAGCACCAAAAAGACCGATATACGCATCATCGCGGCGACCCATCAGGATTTACGCACGCATATTCGCGAGGGAATCTTCCGCGAAGACCTGTTCTACCGCCTCAATGTCGCGCCGATCCGCCTGCCTCCCCTGCGTGAAAGGCTGGACGATTTGCCCGATCTCGTGCGCGGATTTCTGCGGCAGGCGGTAACGGAAGGATTGCCCCGCAAAACGATGTCGCGGGACGCGATGGATGCCCTGCGCGCCCATGACTGGCCCGGTAATGTGCGCGAGTTGCAAAACCTGATCAAGCGCGTCGCTGCGCTGTGCCCGGACGATATTCTGGATCTGAGCACCATTGAAGCCGAACTCGCCGTGCATAATGACGACGGAGACGGGCATTCGGAACGGATGGGTGATTTGTCCGGCATCGTCGAGGAACACCTGAAGCGATACTTCGCCATGCATGGCGATGCGATTCCCCCCGCAGGACTGTATCAACGCATTCTCAGAGAGGTTGAATTCCCTCTAATTACTCTTTCTCTGGCCGCTACACGCGGAAACCAACTGCGCGCCGCCGATCTGCTCGGTTTGAATCGAAATACATTGCGGAAAAAGATTCGCGAGCTTGACATTCCCTTGGATCGCAAGAGAAGGTGATGCGAAAGTACAACAATGCGACGTATAGCGTTGCATAGGCAACGCGTTGAACGCGTCAATCGGTCTGGCAGAGCATGAATCTGGGGCAAAAAGGACGCATCTAGGCATCCGGCACCAGAATTGATCGACAGACCCGATACCGGGGCAGGAGAACCAAGCGGTCCATGTCGCTGACAGTTCCCGATCATTCGGTCAGGCAAGGCCGTGCGTGGTTTGGCAGCGCGCTGAATCGCCGCCGGATTGTGAGCTATCTTGGGTTCGGCCTTGCCGTCGCGGCCCCGATTTGCGCTATCCTGACCTATTACCTCGCCACAACGGGAGAGACGATCGATACGGATCGAACCGCTCTACGGGTGATGCTCGTCCTCGATTTCTGTCTCGCGCTGGCCTTGATTTCGGTCATCGCATGGCGCGTGGCGACGCTGGTGGTTGCCCGGCGTGCCCGCTCGGCAGGGTCGCGGTTGCATCTGCGCATGGTGCGGATGTTTACCATTATCGCTGTTGCCCCCGCATTATTGCTGGGCCTGTTCGCAGCGATTTCGGTGACGGTGACCCTTGAGCGTTGGCTCAATGACCGGGTTGGCGGTGTGGTTCGCAATTCCGTGCAGATTGCCGAATCCTACGTGAAGGAGCGCCACCAGACGATCCGCCTCGATGCCAGCGTTCTGGCGGCGAATATCACCCGGATTTCTCCCTTCGGAACCCCTAGACCGCAGGAACTAGCGGAAGTCTTGGCCACGGTATCGGCCCAGCGGCGATTGACGGAAGTGTATGTCATCGATTCCACTGGCGAGATCATCGCGCGGGGACCGAACAGTTATCTGTTTCTTTACCGCGCCCCCGATGCACGGCATCTCGATCAAGCGCGCAGTGGCGAAGTCTATGTCTATGAAGACCGCCGCAACGATGCCATACGGGCGCTCGCGCCGCTCGACGGATTGTTCGATGCCTATCTGTATCTTGCAAGGCCGGTGGATGGAGAGGCCGCTCGCGTCTTGTCACAGACCCGATCATTGGCGCAGGAATATGATCGCCTCGAAGCGCAGCGCGGGGATATGCAAATCCTCTTTGCCGTTCTCTATATCGGCTTTGCCGTGATCGTGGTGTCGATGGCAATCTGGTTTGGCATTTGGGTTGCGGATCGTCTGGCAAGGCCGATTGGCAGGCTGGCCGGGGCCGCCGACCGGGTGGCACGGGGCGATCTGAATGCCCGTGTGCATGAAGAACCCGGCGATGACGAAATCGCCACCCTGTCCCGCGCCTTCAATCGCATGACCGGGCAGGTGCAGCTACAACGCGACGCCCTGCTGGACGTCAATGATGAGCTTGACCATCGCCGCCGCTTTACCGAGGCCGTGCTGTCCGGCGTCACCGCTGGAGTCGTTGGGCTGGATTCGATCGGCAGCGTCGATCTGATGAACGCATCGGCGTTGCAGATCGTTGGCACGCCGGACAGCATGAAGCATGTCTCCGATTTCGAAGCGCATCTTCCGGGCATTGGCACCCTTGTCGACCGGGCCAATGCGTCCCCGCTTGGGGTGTCCGAAGGGCGGGTCTTATGCAGATCAGAGGCGGGGGAGCGCGAATATCTGGTGCGCGTTGCCTGTCAGCGCGGGGAAATCGGTGTGGAGGGCTATGTCCTGACGCTCGACGACATGACCGCGCTCGTTTCGGCGCAGCGCCTTGCCGCTTGGGGCGATGTGGCGCAGCGTGTCGCGCATGAGATCCGCAATCCCCTGACCCCCATCCAGCTATCCGCCGAGCGCCTGCGCCGAAAATTCGGGGTTCAGATTGAGGACAATCGCCCCGTTTTCGATCAATGCGTGGATACAATCGTGCGTCAGGTCGGACAGATACGGCGGATGGTCGAGGAATTTTCCAACTTCGCCCGCATGCCCAAGCCCGCCTTCACTGAAATCGCCCTGTCACCGCTATTCGGCGAGATCCTTGCATTGCATAGCGCCGAGTACCCTGACATCAGCTTTGAACAGATGCCCGCCCAATCCGATATTGTCCTGAAATGCGATCCCGGATTGATGTCACAGGCCTTTACGAACCTCGTTCGAAATGCCGCCCAGTCGACGCGCGATCATCTGGCGCAGCAGCCCGATGCGCCGCAGGGCCGTATCGTGATCCGGTCTGTGATCGAAAACGGTGATTTGGTCATCGATGTGATCGATAACGGTCCGGGCTTTCCACGGCGCGAGCGTGACAAGTTGACGGAACCTTATGTGACGACGCGCAAAGGGGGCACAGGACTGGGCCTCGCCATCGTGCGCCGGATTATCGAGGATCATAATGGCGCCATGTTGCTCAAAGATGCCGATGACGAGACGGGCGGAGCGCAGGTGAATATTCGTTTACCATCTGAGGCGATCCTGTCTCATCTGGCATCCGACACACGATACGACGAAGCGAATAAAAAACGATCCAAGGGGGCATAACCATGGCAGATATTCTGGTCGTCGATGACGAAGCCGATATTCGCGATCTGATCGCGGAAATTCTGGAAGACGAGGGGCATGAATCCCGGCGGGCATCCTGTGCGGATACAGCATTTCGGGAGATCAACGCCCGCCAGCCCGATCTGATCATTCTCGATATCTGGTTGCAGGGCAGCCGGAAGGACGGGATCGAGGTTTTGAAGACGGTGAAACGGGATAATCCCGAAATCCCGATCGTCATCATCAGCGGTCATGGCAATGTCGAGCTTGCCGTGGCAGCGATGCAGCAGGGGGCCTATGATTTTATCGAAAAACCGTTCAAGACCGATGTTCTGATCCTGACCGCCGAGCGCGCCATCGAGACCTCGCGCCTGCGCCGGGAAAATCGCGCCCTCAAGGGTCAGGACGAACGGTCGAACGACCTGATCGGCGAATCGGCCCCGATTGCCTTGTTACGATCGACCCTGCAACGGGTGGCCCCAACCGGCAGCCGCGTTCTGATCTCCGGCCCATCCGGCGCAGGCAAGGAGGTTGCCGCACGCTTTCTTCATGCCCATTCCAAACGCGAGGATGCGCCTTTTGTCGTGGTCAGCGCGGCGACGATGGAGCCGGAACATCTGGAGGAAAAGCTGTTCGGGCGTCAGAAAGAAGGGGGGCTGGCACAGCCGGGCCTTCTGGAAGCCGCCCATGGTGGCACCCTGTTTTTCGATGAAGTCGCGGATATGCCGCGTGAGACGCAGCCCAAAATCCTGCGGGTTCTGGTGGATCAATCCTTCACCCGTGCGGGCGGGTCCGATGTCGTGCGGGTCGATGTGCGGATTGTCAGCTCCACGAGCTGCGATCTCGCCGAAGAGATCGCCAAGGGCAATTTCCGCGAGGATCTTTATCACCGGCTCAATGTGGTGCCGGTCGAGGTGCCCGCACTCGGCACCCGGCGGGAAGACATTCCCTTGCTGGTCGAGCACCTGATCGAACGGCTGCATCGTGAGCAGGGTCTTGCGTGCTGTACGTTTGGCGAGGATGCCATGGCCGTGCTTCAAGCCTATGACTGGCCCGGCAATGTGCGCCAATTGCGCAATATCATCGAGCGGATGATGATTCTTGGCACGCGTCTAGGCCCTGAAATCGGAGCCGAAGACCTGCCGCAGGAGGTTATATCGGGTAATGTGGGGGCGATTGCGACCGATAAGGGCGATAGCTTCGTATCGATGCCACTACGCGAAGCGCGTGAAGCATTCGAGCGCGATTACCTGATTGCCCAGATCAATCGCTTCGGCGGTAATGTCTCGCGAACAGCGTCGTTTATCGGCA
The DNA here is from genome assembly GCA_938008165.1 of uncultured Neomegalonema sp. Classification (GTDB taxonomy): domain Bacteria; phylum Pseudomonadota; class Alphaproteobacteria; order Rhodobacterales; family Rhodobacteraceae; genus JAHDDY01. The sequence goes on from CALLLP010000003.1 coordinate 33,734, forward strand.
TGGAACGATCCGCTTTGCATCGCAAACTCAAGGCATTGGGGGTGACGACATCGAATCGGGGCGGGGCGCGGCTGGCGGCGGCGGCGGATAACGTCGTCCGGTTGTCGAGCTAGTTTCGCATGAAAGTCATCGTTTGTGGGGCGGGGCAAGTCGGGTTCAATATCGCCCGGCAACTCGCGACCGAACAGAACGATGTGGTCATCATCGACCAGTCGGAAGCGCTTGTCCGCAAGGTGACCGACCGGCTGGATGTTGGCGGTGTCACGGGCTACGCCTCGCGCCCCGATGTTCTGCGTGAGGCGGGCGCGCAAGACGCGGATATGCTGATCGCGGTCACATATTCCGATGAAGTGAACATGGTCGCCTGTCAGGTCGCCCATACAATCTTCAAGATCCCGCGCAAAATCGCGCGCATCCGGGCACAGGCATATCTGGAGCCGCAATGGAGCGATATGTTCCAGCGCGATCACATGCCCATAGACGTCATCATTTCACCGGAAGTCGAGGTTGCCCGTTCGGTTCTGCGCCGTCTCAGCGCGCCGGGGGCATTTGAATCAACACCGTTTCTCGATGGCAGCGTACGCCTGATAGGAACGCGCCTCGCGCCGGATTGCCCCTTGTTGCATACGCCGCTACGCCAGTTGACGGAATTGTTTCCCGGTCTCATGGCAAAGGTGGTGGCCTTTGAGCGCAACGGAAAGCTTTATACGCCGAGCGGTGATGACCAACTTCTCGAAGACGACAACGTGTTTATCATCGCCCGCGAGGATCATGTCAGTCGTACCCTCACCCTCTTTGGTCATGAGGAGGAGGTGGCGCGCCGCATTATCATCGCCGGTGGGGGCAATGTCGGCCTGAACGTCGCCTTTGCCCTCGAAAAGCAGGAGCGCCGGATCAAGGTAAAGCTGATCGAGCGGGACCGGGCACGGGCCGAATACGTGGCCGAACGCCTCGACCGGACAATCGTTCTCAACGGCGATGTGCTCGATTCTGCATTGCTGGCGGAGGCGAATGTATCGGATGCGGAAATGATCATCGCCCTGACCGATGATGACAAGGCCAACCTGCTGGCGGGGGTGCTTGCGAAGGAGGAGGGCGCGGGCAGCGCCATGGCCTTGATCAACGATCAAAACCTGATGCGGCTGGTGGCCCCTCTTGGATTGGACGCCTTCATCAATCCGAGGGCAACGACCGTTTCCTCGATCCTGCGCCATGTCAGGCGTGGCCGAATCCGCAATCTGCACAGCGTACGCGATGGAGCCGCCGAAGTGATCGAAGCGCAGGTTCTGGCAACGTCGCCCTTGGCCGGGGCGCCGCTGGCATCGGTCAATCTGCCACCGGGCGTGATGGTCGGGGCCATTTTGTCAAACGGATCGATCCGGGTGCCCGATGGCCGCGATACGCTGCGCGATGGGGATAACGTGGTGATCTTCGCGCTGAAAAATGCGGTGCCGGAGGTGGAAAAACTGTTCCGGGTGACCGTGGATTACTTCGCGTGAGTCGCGGCACCGTTCCGGTCTGGCGTCCGATTGATCGACGCGGCAGCGGGGCCGAACAGTTATTGAGCGCCGCATTATTCGCTTTTTCCATCGGGTTTGCCCTGATGGCGATTCATGCCTTTGCCATTGGAGACCGGGAGACAAGCGCTGTTTTCTCGATCTGTACGGCCGGGTCGTTCATTCTGGGATCCGCTGTGCGGATGGTACTGCTGCGCCATCCGATCAGTGCGGCTCGCTCAGGCCTGATGGCGCTGGTTATCTTCTACACCGCCGGGCCACTGGTAATTGCGGTTCCCCTTGCGGAATTGATTCCCAGTTTCGGGATTGTCGATGCGTATTTCGAGATGTGTTCTGCCCTGACGACGACCGGGGCCTCGACCATCCGCAATATCGACGATGTGCCGCGCACGATCGTATTATGGCGATCCCTCTGCGCGGGATTTGGCGGGTTCGTGAGCCTTGTGGCGGCCTTGGCGATCTTTGCGCCGCTCTCTATTGGCGGCTTCGAGGTAAAGCATATTCTCGACCGTCCCACGGAAAAGGATCATCGCACGCGGATCGGTTCGGACCTGCATATCGACCGACGCGAGGCGGTGGAGCGCGCCATATGGGCCGCCCGGTTGCTGAGTATTCCCTATTGCGGGCTGATTGTCCTGTGCATGCTGGGTCTTGCGGCGACCGGCATTCCGGCATTTGAGGCACTGTGTTACGCCTTGGGGGCCGTCTCGACGACGGGTTTCAAGGTCAATGCGGGGGGGATTGCGGCCTATGAACTGTGGGCGGCGGAACTTGTGCTGTTGATCGTGATCGTTCCGGCGGCGATTGGCGTCGCGGTTCATATGAAGGCGCTGCGCGGTCGGCTGCGAGCCTATCGCGAAGACCCCGAATGCCGATACATGATGATCGCCGTGGCGGTCGTGGTGGCGATTTTGTTCCTGCGCCATTGGATCGGGGCCATCGAGACGCGCTCGACGGATGAATTCGAGGCCGGATTGCGGGCGCTGTGGGGCACGGTCTTCATGGCGGTGTCCTATCTCACGACCGCCGGATTCGAATCGGCGGATTGGGAGGGGGCGACCGCGTGGAGTGCGCTTCGCACGCCGGGCATCGCCTTGGTCGGACTGGCCATTGTCGGCGGTGGCGCGGCATCCACGGCGGGGGGCGTTAAGCTGATCCGCGCGGCCCTGCTGGCCAAGCATAGCCTGAACGAATTGGGCCGCCTGACCCGGCCCACCGAAATGCGCCCGATTCGAAGTGGCGCCAATCGCGTCACTCAAAGGGCCATGCGAATCGTCTTCGTGTTCGTCATGCTGTATGTTCTGGCGGTGGTGGTAAGCGCATTGACCCTGACGGCGACGGGGATGGATATGATTGACGCGTTGATGGCCTCCATCAGCGTATTGAGCAATACAGGGCCTCTTCTGCCCATGATTCTAGACGATTCAAACGCCTGGACGGGCTTGGCGGATGCGGGAAAACTCGTTCTGTGTACAGGTATGATTGTCGGACGCATGGAAACGCTCGCAGTTGTTGCATTACTCAGCCCTAGAACGTGGCGTAAATAACCCATGCGCGGGTTCTTGGGTGTACAATCACGGATTGTTGGTTGTCGGCATGGAATGATTGTGTACTGTCCGGGTGTGTGCCGGAATTTGTTGTCCGGAATTGTAACAATAAAAAGAACAAAGGGCGTCGAATGGCTTCCGACCGACAGAACCTTCAGGATACATTCCTCAATCATGTCCGCAAAAATAAAGTTTCCGTAACGATTTTTCTCGTCAACGGGGTCAAATTGCAGGGCGTCATTACGTGGTTCGATAATTTCTGCGTCCTGCTGCGCCGGGACGGACAATCACAGCTTGTGTATAAGCATGCGATATCGACCGTCATGCCTGCGCAGCCCATTGCGCTCTACGAGCCGGAAGAGGCGCCTGCCACTTGAATACCGAAGAAACCGCGACCCGCGCTTTCGTCATTCATCCGATCCTGCCCGACTGGAAGCAGGCCAATCGTGCGCCCGAAAACCGGCTCGACGAAGCGGTCGGACTGGCGCAGGCGCTCGATCTCGACATCGTGGCCGCCTCTGCCGAACTGGTGAAGGTGCCGCGCCCCGCCACCTTGTTCGGAACGGGCAAGCTCGATGATCTCAAGGCGGTGGTTGCGGAAAACGAGGTCGAGCTGGTTATCATCGATGGCACCCTGACTCCGGTTCAACAGCGCAATCTCGAAACCGCCATGAAGGCCAAGGTGTTGGACCGCACCGGCCTGATTCTCGAAATCTTTGGCGAGCGGGCCGGAACGGCGGAGGGTGTGCTACAGGTCGAACACGCGCATCTCAGCTATCAGAAAAGTCGCCTCGTCCGAAGCTGGACCCACCTTGAGCGTCAGCGCGGGGGCCTTGGCTTTGTCGGCGGCCCCGGCGAAACGCAGATCGAAGCCGACCGCCGCATGATCGACGAGCGGCTGGTGCGCATCGAGCGTAAGCTGGAAAAGGTCGTTAGAACCCGCACACTTCATCGCAAGAAACGCAAAAAAGCGCCCCTGCCGGTCGTTGCCTTGGTCGGATACACCAATGCAGGCAAATCGACATTGTTCAACCGAATTACGGGCGGCGAGGTCTTGGCAAAGGACATGCTCTTTGCCACCCTCGACCCCACGATGCGCTCGGTCGACTTGCCGAATGGGCGCGAGGCGATCTTTTCGGATACGGTCGGCTTTATCTCCGACCTGCCAACCCAGCTTATCGCCGCGTTCCGGGCGACGCTTGAAGAAGTGCTCGAAGCCGATCTCATCTTGCATGTACGCGATATTTCCAGTGAGGAGACGGAAGCGCAGGCGCAAGACGTCATCGGCGTTCTGCGTGACCTTGGCGTTGATGAAACCATCCTCGATGGTGCGATTGAAGTCTATAACAAGGTCGATCTTCTCGATGCCGATGCACGGCAGGCATGGGAAAACGAGGCCATGCGCCGCGAACGGGTAATCTGCGTCTCCGCCTTGTCGGGACAGGGGGTCGATGCGCTGCTGACGATGGTGGCGGAAACCCTTGCGGCGGCGGAAACACTGGTCCGCATCGATTTGCCTGTAAGCGACGGCGCAGCGCTCGCTTGGCTTTATCAGACCGCCGATGTGCGCGATGCGACGGGCGAGGAATCCACCATGTCGCTTACCGTCTCGATCTCCGACGCCGATGCGCAGCGGTTTGGCAAACGGTTCGGTTACGACCTGCATCCCGCTTGAGAAATCCGCTCGAAAAGCGTGTCGGCGCCGGTGCCCATCGGGATGCGCGTCCAATCCGCCATCTGATTGCGTAGCCATGTCCGCTGGCGTTTTGCATATCGGCGCGTATCGATCTTCGCGCGGAGAACGGCATCTTCCAGCGTCATCTCGCCCGCAAGATGGGCCATCAGTGGCGGTGCGCCAACGGCCAGCATCGCGGGAAGGGCAGGGTCCAGATCCCGCGCTGACATCGCCGCGACCTCGGCCAATAATCCCCCCTCGATCATCGCGTCGAATCGCCCATCGATGCGCGCGATCACCGTGTCCCGGTCCCCCTCAATCGCCAGCGCGCAAGCACGGTCCAAGGGGAGCAAGGGCGGCGGAGTTTCGCGTGCCCAATCGGTAATCGAGCGCCCGGTGGCCATGACGACTTCCCATGCCCGCAGCATCCGGCGCGGATTTTCGATATCGAGACGAGCCGCCGCTGGATCATGGGCCAACAGGTCGCGCCGAAAGGTTTGCGGTCCCTCGCGCGCGAGTTTGTCTTGCGCCTCGGTCCTGATCCTTGCGGGGATCGGCGGAATATTCGATAGGCCCTGTGTCAGAGCTGAAAAATATAATCCTGTTCCCCCCACGATCACGGGGGTCGCGCCACTGTCCCGCGCCATGGCAAGCAAATGCTCCATATCGCGCATCCATGCGCCGACAGAATAGCGGATCGATGGATCGACATGCCCGTACAGATGATGTGGAGCGCGCGCCGCTTCCGCCCGACTTGGCCGGGCGGTCAGAAGATGCCAACCGTCATAGACCTGCATCGAATCCGCATTGATGACCCACCCCCCGAAACGCTCGGCGAGGGCGACCGCGAGCGCGGATTTGCCGGATGCAGTCGGACCGGCAATCAGGATCGGTAAAGGCGTCGACATCCCCCGGTGATAGGCGCAATGCGCGCGGGGTGAAAGAGGCGAACGCGTCTTGCGCCAAGTTTCACCGGCACCCCAGGTCGACCCCGATACTGGTCGTAATGCCGCTACATGCCGTCTGCAAATGATCTTGTGTCACGGTCGGCCAGTCATGAATATCCATCATTCCGGTTAGCTGATAGATCGAAAAAAGAACGAGGCATCCGTAGAATTTTTCCATGATACGGGACCTTTCTTCACGAGCATGAAAAGCGATGTGAGAATTTGCATTTCATCCTTAAGATGAGTTTTACATCACCTCATATCCGCCCCGTCCGTTCAGAAATTTCCGCGCTATATCAGGCGTCGGCGGCGATCAAACCCCGGATGGGATATTCATCGGGTCCCGCTCGATTCCCTTGGGTGAGGTCAGTTCCTTCCATGTTGAAAGCGCCTTGTTCGCAGAGGCAAAGGCAGGGCGAGGAATGAATTTGCCGCGCCCCGGTTGCGGTTGGCTATTCTGACCATGCGCCCAGATGACATCTCCGCGCGAGAGGGTGTAGCGTGCCTGTGCTGTGACCTCGAACCCCTCGAAAACATTGTAATCGATGACAGATTTTTGCGTGGTCGCGCTGACGGTCTTTGACAGGCTTGGGTCCCAGACCACCACATCGGCATCCGCACCCACGGCAATCGCTCCCTTACGGGGGTAGATATTCAGGATTTTTGCGATATTGGTCGAGGTGACGGCGACGAATTCCTCAGGCGTCAAGCGCCCCGTCTCGACCCCCCGTGTCCAGAGCACCGACAGGCGCTCTTCCAGCCCGCCAGTACCATTGGGGATCATCGGAAAGCCCGCATCGCCCATATGCTTTTGCTCGGTGGTAAAGGCGGCATGGTCGGTCGCGACAACCTGAAGCGAGCCGGACATGAGGCCCGCCCACAGCCCATCCTGATGCGCCTTTGAGCGGAAGGGCGGAGACATGACGCGGCGGGCGGCGTATTCCCAATCCTTGTTGAAATATTCGCTCTCGTCGAGAGTCAGATGTTGGATCAGCGGCTCGCCATAGACCCGCATCCCTTTCTGGCGCGCCCGGCGGATGGCCTCATGGGCCTGCTCGCAACTGACATGCACGATATAGAGCGGCACTCCGGCGGCATCGGCAATCATGATCGCGCGGTTCGCGGCCTCACCCTCGACTTCGGGCGGGCGGGAATACGCATGGCCTTCGGGACCGGTGATGCCCTGGGCCATGTATTTTTCTTGCAGGGCGGCGACCACATCGCCGTTTTCCGCATGAACGAGCGGCAGAGCGCCCAGCGCTGCACAACGCGAAAAGGACGCGAACATTTCGTCATCCTCGATCATCAGCGCGCCTTTATAGGCCATGAAATGCTTGAAGGTATTCACGCCGCGCGCAACGACCTGCTCCATCTCGTTGAAGATGCTCTCGTTCCAGCCGGTAATCGCCATATGATACGAAAAATCGGCACAGCATTGCGGGGCCGTCTTCGCATCCCACGCATCGACCGCGTTGACGAGCGAGCCATCCTCACCGGGCAGCACGAAATCCACGATCATCGTCGTGCCCCCCGCCGCCGCCGCAAAGGTGCCGGACTCGAAGGTTTCGGCGGCGGTGGTGCCCATGAAGGGCATCTCCAGATGGGTATGCGGATCGATCCCGCCGGGGATGACATAGGCATCCGACGCATCGACCGTCTCGTCGCCCTTGAGATTCTGCCCGATCTCGACAATCTTTTCGCCGTCGATCAACACGTCGGCGGTATAGCTGCGATCGGCGGTCACGACGGTGCCGCCCTTGATGACTTTGGTCATGGTGATGATACCTTGTCGTTATCGTCTGTTGAATTCATCTATGGCGCGCTTAAAGGTCTTGCTGACGTCTTCGATTTCGCTGATAGCGTGCTGGCCTTCCTTGGTCAGGCATTCGATATATCGCTCTATGTCGAGATAATATTGATTCACCTCCTCGTTCGTTCTCTCCATTTCACGCTTCGTGGCGGTGTAACCGGAAGGAATGCGTGGCTCCGATGGGCGATAACAGGAATAGGCTTGCGCGTTGACGGTCTCGGCCAACCCTGCGATCAGGAGCGCCGATGCCAAAAGACATCTCACCCCTCCATCTCCGCTGCTTCCAGCACCGCATGGAACAACACTTCCGCCCCGGCCGTGCTCCATTCCTTCGTGATGTCCTCGGCTTCGTTGTGGGATAGCCCGTCGACACAGGGGCACATGACCATGGCGGTGGGGTACATTTTGTTGACCCAGCAGGCATCATGCCCCGCGCCGGATACGATATCCTTGTGCGAATAGCCCAGCCGATCCGCCGCGTCGCGGATCGATTGCACCAACCCCTCATCGAAGGCAGGCGGATCGAACTGGCCGACGATATCGGCCTCGAAGCCGACTTCCAGCGCTTCGCATAGTTTGGGAGCCTCGGCCATCAACCGCTCGACCATCGCATTCAGGCGATCCAGCTCATGGGATCGAAAATCGACGGTAAAGACGGCCTTGCCGGGGATGATATTGCGGGAATTGGGGTAGACATTCGCCTGTCCGATGGCCCCGACTGCGTTCGGCTGGTTATCCATGGCGATCCGGTGAACCAGTTCGGTAATCTGCGCCATCCCGCGCCCGGCATTCTTGCGCATGGGCATCGGCGTCGAGCCGGTATGGCTTTCCTTGCCCGTTACGGTGCATTCGATCCAGCGCAGGCCCTGACCATGGGTCACGGCCCCGATATCGATGCCTTCGGCCTCCAGAATCGGTCCCTGTTCGATATGCAGTTCAAAGAAAGCGTGCATCTTGCGCGCCCCGACCGGCTCGTCCCCGCGCCAGCCGATCCGAGCCAATTCGTCGCCAAAGCGTTTTCCATCGGCATCGGTTTTCGCATAAGCGTCTTCTTGGCTGATGACCCCGGCAAAGACACCAGAGGCCATCATGGCCGGGGCAAAGCGCGTGCCTTCCTCATTGGTCCAGTTGACCACACAGACGGGGTGTTTGGTCTTGATGCCCAGATCGTTCATGCTGCGCACGATCTCCAGCGCGCCGAGCACGCCGAGCACGCCGTCATAGCGCCCGCCTGTCGGCTGTGTATCCAGATGCGAGCCAACCATGACGGGCAGGGCATCGGGGTCGGTGCCGGGGCGGGTGGCGAACATGGTGCCCATCTGGTCGACGCCCATGGTACAACCCGCCTCCTCGCACCAACGCTGAAACAGGTGCCGCGCTTCGCCATCCTCATCCGTGACCGTCTGACGATTGGAGCCACCCGCAATGCCGGGACCGATCTTTGCGACATCGTGGATGCTGTCCCACAGCCGATCACCGTCGATCCGCAGATTCTTTCCGAGAGCGGCCATGCGAGTCTCTCCTCGTACAAATTTTTCCATCTGGTAAAACGCTAACCGTCCGGTCATGCTGGTCAAGCGCAAAAGGGAGCGACGATGACAGAAGCCAGACCGACGCCCCGACGTGCCGCCACCGAGGCACGTATTCTCGATGCTGCACTGGATGTCTTTTCGGCCCATGGATTTCGGGGCGCGACCCTTGACGGAATTGCCGATGCAGCGGGAATGTCAAAGCCCAATCTATTGTATTATTTCACCACAAAAGAAGACATGCATGGCGCGCTCTTGGGTGGCCTGATGGGAACATGGCTGGAGCCTTTGGAGGCACTGAACGCAGCGGGCGATCCGATCGAGGAACTACGCGCCTATATCCGCCGCAAGCTTGAAATGGCCCGCCATTATCCGCGCGAATCACGCCTATTCGCCAATGAGATCATACAAGGCGCTCCCCGGATCGAGGCGATGCTGTCGGGCCGGTTGCACGATCTGGTGGCGGAAAAGGCGCAAGTGATCCGCTGCTGGGTCGCGGATCATCGCCTTGCGCCGGTAGACCCGGTTCACCTGCTCTTCGCCATCTGGGCCACAACCCAGCATTACGCGGATTTCGATGTGCAGGTAAGCGCAGTCCTTGGCGCGGACGATGCGACGCGGTTCGATACGGCGCAAGCGACGCTGGAGGCTTTGTTCCTAGACGGCTTGCGGCCCCGTGAGTGAACACCCTGACTCAACGGCAACACCGTTCCTTGTTCCGATTCTTTCGGCGGCGAATTTCGTGATCGGGATGGGCGCCTTCATGGTTGTAGGGTTGCTCAATCCGCTGTCGGAAGATTTGGCCCTCTCCACCGCTTCGGCCGGTTGGGTGATGACGAGTTATGCGCTGGCCTATGCGATCCTGTCGCCTGTGATGGTCGCGGCGAGTGGCAACAGGGGGCGACGGCGCGTGCTGGCGGCGGGTCTGGGCCTGTTTGCCGCCGGATGCGCGCTGTCGGCGCTGGCACCGGGGGCGGGCACCTTGTTTATGGGGCGCATGATAGCATCGGCAGGGGCCGGGATCTTCACCCCGGTCGCTGCCGCCGTTGCCGCAGGCCTCAGCGGCCCTGACCAACGCGGAAAGACATTGGCCGCCGTGTTCTTCGGGCTGACCTTGTCACAGGTTTTCGGCGTCCCGGCGGGAGGGTGGATTGCGTATACCTTTGGCTGGCGCAGCGCGTTTTGGTTGGTGGCCATTTTGACCGTGCCGTTTATCTGGCTGATCTGGACCTTTGTGCCGCGCAGATTGCGGTTTCAATCCGTATCTTTGGGCGATTTGGGACGTGTGCTGCGCGATGGCGAGGCGATGCTGGCCGTCCTGTTCACCACGTCGTTTATCGGGTCGATCTATGTCGTCTATACCTATCTCTCCCCGCTGCTGTCGGACACGATGGGATGGCAGCGGGACGGGATTACGCTGGCGCTGGTCATCTATGGATGCGGCGCGGTTGCGGGCAATGTGATCGGTGGAGCGGTGGCGGACCGAATCGGGGCCGGGCGTACCCTGACCATCCTCGCGGTCGCGCAGGTCTGCATCATGCCGGTCTTTTCGATGCTGCCCATGGCATCGCCGGTCGTGTTGCTTTTGATGATGATCTGGCCGTTATTCGGCTGGTCGTTCATGGCCGCGCAACAGATGCGCTTGCTGGCACTTGCGCCCGAAGCGGCAAGCGTGGTGCTCGCGCTGAATGCGGCGGCGATCTATATCGGCGCGGCGATCGGATCGGCCATCGGCGGAGCGGTTCTGACGGGGTTTGGGCTGCATGCGTTGGGGGTCGGGGCCGCGTTGGGCGCTGTGTGTGCGGTCGCACATATTCTGCTCTCACGCAGGGTGTCAGGGTGAAGTGGCCTGGTCGATTTCCATCGCATCCCGCCATCATCACTTTCATTCATCGCGGCCCATCAGGAGAATGAGCAACGCACAGACGATCAAGCCAACCCCGATCCATACGAAGGGCGCAGGCCAGCCATTGCCCAACATCCCCTCATACAAGGCGACGAAGACAGGGGTGAGATAACCATAGGCCATCACTTTTCCCGAAGGCAGGCGCAGGGCCGCGAATTGCAACAATGCAAAGGTTCCGGCGGTCGTAAAGATGCCAAGATATGCGACCGTAAACCAGACGATGCCGGGCAGGGCGGCCCAGTCTGTCGCGATGATGGCGGGAGTGGCGTACATCCCGACAACCACCAACGCCCCCAGAATGGTGCCAAGCGCAAAGACCAGAACCGGCTCGCCCCGATTCAGGCGCGGCACCATCGGCGTATAGAGCGCATGGGCGACGCAGCCGAAAAAGAAGATCGTCTCGCCTTTGCCAAGATCGAATGCGATCAATGCATCAAGATCAGCGCGAAAAATCACCCAGACAGCCCCGATCGCCCCGATCAACAGGGCGATCTTGGCCAGCAAGGGATAGGTCTGGCGCATCAGAACCCAGCTAAATCCAGCGCTCATGGCGGGAATGAGGGTAAAAATTGCACTGGTCGCCACGGGTTGAGCCGTTTTCAACGCTTCGAACATCAGCACGAAATACGTGCCCATCAAGCCGCCCAGCACCAGATAACGCCACGGCGCTATCGCATGGGCGCGCATCACCTGCGTACGGGTGGCCAGCACGACCGCCCCCATCACCGCCGCCGCACAGACAAAGCGCACGGCGGTCAATGCAGCAGGATCGATCAGGGGCGCGGCCAACTTGCCGATGCTGAAGGCCGCGGCGATCAATGCCGAAAACAGCAACATCGCGGCGTGGCCGGAAAAGCGGGACCGGGCAGAGGGGGACGAGGAAAGGGTCAGGCGAAGGCCGCCTTCGCCGCCGCATCCAGCGACGCCATCATCTGGCGATAAGGCACCGGGCCATAGCTGATCCGCGCAACTCCCAGCCGGGATAGGGTCGCCTTATCCGGCACGCCGGGCAGGGCGATGATATTGACGGGCAGGGAGATTTCGGCACAGAGCGTTTCGATCATGGATGCATCGGCCAGACCGGGCGCAAAGAACCCGTCTGCCCCCGCCTCGGCATAGGTTTTCGCGCGGGCGATGGCTTCGGCGAGCATATCGGGCGAATGGGTGTCTGGCTTGTTCTTGAGAAATATGTCCGTCCGCGCATTCACAAAGCCCGCAATGCCCGCATTATCGAAGGCGTTGCGCGCGGCGCCGACGCGTTCCGCCTGAACCGCCATCGCATACAGGCCATCGCCGCCCAGAATTTGATCCTCAAAGTTGATCCCGATGGCTCCGGCTTCGGCCGCTCTGGCCACCGTCACCTCCACCTCGCGCGGCGAGACGCCATATCCCCCTTCGAGATCCATTGTCACCGGCAAATCGGTGCCCGCGACGATCCGGCGGATATTATCGAGCGCCAGATCGAGCGGAATTTTTTCGCCATCGCCATAGCCGAACGCCGCCGCAACCGGCCAACTGCCCGTCGCCAATGCCTTGGCCCCGGCCTTCGCGACGGTGCGCGCGCTGCCTGCATCCCAGATATTGAACAGGACGACGGGATCGCCCTTGACGTGAAGCGCAGCAAAAGCGGTGGCACGGGTTGTCTGGTCGGTCATCGGTCGGTTCCCCTGCAATGGTCGGCATATGGACAGTTGCGGCCTATCATGGGCGCAGATGGCGGCACAGAGCAATCTTCCGTTCAAAAAACCTCCGGCGCGCTTATCGAGGGGCGATCCTGCTACGATGCCGGGCGGCAGGGTGTTTGCCATTCATCCTGTCGCGGGATATGCGGGAAAGCCTAGCATGTTCCGGAGGACCGGTATGGCCACCCCCCGCGTCCAGAGCGTCCCGCTCTTTCCCATTCTTGCCGCCACTGCGGTTATCCTATTGGTTTCCTTTGGCATCCGCGCCTCATTCGGGGTGTTTCAGGTGCCGATTGCAGAAGAATTCAATTGGCCACGGGCGGAGTTTTCGCTCGCCATCGCAGTTCAGAACCTCGCATGGGGGATCGGTCAGCCGCTATTCGGAATGATCGCCGACCGTTTCGGAGATCGCCGGGCGATCATCGGCGGGGCCGCGCTTTATGCGGCGGGTTTGGCGCTTGCCGCATCCGCAACGACGCCGCTGGGGCAGGTCATGACCTCCGGCGTGATGGTCGGCCTGGGGGTTGCGGGGACGGGCTTTGGGGTATTGCTGGCAGTTGTGGGTCGCGCAGCGTCGCCCAAGAACCGCTCGATGGCGCTGGGGATCGCGACGGCCTGTGGCTCGGCGGGTCAGGTCTTGTTTCCGCCGATCACCGAATATCTTGAGCGCAGTGTGGGCTGGTCCTCGACCATGATGATCTTTGCGGTGATGATCTTGCTGGTCCTATGCGTCCTGCCACTGCTCAAGGCGCCGCCTCCGCCCGAGGTGCAAAAGGGTGCGGCGGAGGAGACGCTGTTTCAGATCTTGGGCCGTGTGTCGAAAGACCCCGATTACATCCTGTTGTTTCTGGGCTTTTTCTCCTGCGGCTATCAACTCGCCTTTATCACCGCCCATTTTCCGGCCCTCGTGACCGAAGCCTGCGGTTCGGCGGCGCTGGGGGCGGCATCTCTGACCCTGATCGGAATCACCAATGTGGGGGGAACTTTGCTGGCCGGTAAGCTGGGCGGCATCTACCGGCGCAAATACCTGCTGTCCTTGATCTATACCCTCAGAACCGTGGTCGCGATCGCCTTTATCATGATCCCGCCAACGCCCCTGACGGTCATCGTCTTCAGTCTGGCGATGGGGTCACTCTGGCTTGCCACCGTTCCGCTGACTTCCGGCCTGATCGGGTATCTCTATGGCATGAAATACATGGGTACGCTCTACGGCTTTGTCTTTCTGAGCCATCAACTCGGCGGGTTTCTCGGTGTCTATCTCGGCGGAAAATTGTACGATGTCTACGGCAGTTACGATGTCGTCTGGTGGATCGGGATCGGTGTCGGGGCCTTTTCGGCCATCGCGCATCTTCCCATCCGTGAAGCCCCGCAAAGGCATGGTGCGCCAGCGTAACCAAATTTGGTCCATTATTGGTCTATCATTTTGAGGGTATTGGTTTTTTTGTCCGTTCATGTATCGTCAGGGACATCAAGTCGCAGCAAAGCGATGATTCAATGGGGAGCTAGAGAGAGATGGAAGCCGAACTGGCCGAACTGGCGGCAAAGGTCGCCGCGATGGAAGGCGGACCGAAAACAACGAATACCATGTTTGCGGAGACGTTCTACTATCTGACGATCCCGCTGATGGTGATCATTCATGCCGGATTTCTCGCCTATGAAATGGGTGCATCACGTCAAAAGAACGTCTTGGCATCGGGCATCAAGAACATTCTGGCCTTCGCCTTTGTGATTCCGACCTTTTACTTCTTCGGCTGGTGGATCTACTGGGCCTTCCCTGCGGGTATATCGCTGGCGGCGGGGCCAAACGGGATCAGCGGCGCCGCCTATGCAGCCGAAATCGCTTGGCCTTGGGTCGAATATATGGGGCCGAATATCTCGGATAACGCTTCGGGCGTGTTCTGGGGTGCGTTCGTGCTGTTTGCCGCGACCACGGCATCGATTTTCTCGGGCGCGGTCATCGAGCGTATTCAGGTCTTCGGCTTCATCCTGCTCGCGATCGTCCTTGGGTCGATTGCCTGGGTCGTTGCGGCGGCTTGGGGCTGGCATGCGGATGGCTGGCTCGTACAGGAATACGGCTATCACGACTTCGGCGCAGCGGGTGTTGTGCACATGGTTGCGGGCTTCTTCGCGCTGGGCGTGCTCATCAATCTCGGCCCAAGGATCGGCAAGTACAATATCGACGGCACGTCAAACGATCTGGGCGCCCATAACCTGCCCTTCACCCTGACGGGCCTGATGCTGATTATCGTCGGCTTCTTCGGCTTTCTGATGGCCTGTGTCATCGTGCCGGGCGAGGCGTGGTCATGGTATCCCGACAAATTCGCGACGATCTACGGCACGCCGATCACGCTTTCTGCGCTCAGCTTCAATATCCTGATGGGCTTTTCGGGCGGGATCATCGGGGCATGGATGGTCACGCGCGATCCGTTCTGGATGATGTCGGGGGCGCTGGCCGGGATCATTTCCTGCGCTTCGGGTCTGGATCTGTTCTGGCCACCGGCAGCCTTTGCCATCGCCTTTATCGGTGGTGCGGCGCTCAAGCCGATTGCCTCCATGCTGGACGGCATGGGCATCGACGATGCGGTCGGCGCGGTCACGGTTCACGGTTTTATCGGCATCTGGGGCGTGATGGCCGTTGGCATCTTTGCGGCCGGATATCCTGCGCTTCAGGGCGATGCAGGGACCGTTCCGCTGACCTCGCTGACCGGACAGGCGGTCGGGGCCGGGGTGATCTTCTGCCTTGGGTTCATTCCGGGTCTGCTATGCTCGCTGGTATTGCGGATATTCGGATTGCTCCGGGTGCCGGAAGCTGCCGAAATCGCAGGGCTGGACGCAACCAAGGTTCCCGTCTCGGCCTATCCCGAAGGCATCAATATCTCCACGCATCCCGCCGAATAAGGGCATAGCAAGAAAGGAAACATCATGGGTTCGGCATTTGATACCTGGAATGACGTCAGCGGTCCGATCTATGCGGGCGCGAATACGGAATGGGAATATATGTGGTTTCTCGTCGCGGCCGGGCTGTGCGTGCTCGCTCTGCTGGTCGGACTTGGGCACGAAAAGATGGCCTATCGTCGGGCTAAGAAACGCGATGACACGCATAGTTAATGGCAAGATCGCCTTTTAAGATCGTTTCTCGCCCCGCCCTCGTGCGGGGCGAGATCGTTTTGACGGCTACTTTTTTTGACCTTGCTACTATTCGGCTTAAAATGACCGTGGGGATGCATTAGGCAGGCGCGGGCATCATCAATCGGATTCGGCCATTCAGTCTTGCACCTCAAGGTTGTCACGCGGTCCGAAGATCAAAGCCACAAGCAGGGGAATACACAATTCATGTCAAAAGTCGCACTGGTCACCGGCGGAACGCGGGGCATCGGCGCCGCCATCTGCCACGCGCTCAAGGATGCGGGCTATACCGTCGCCGCGAATTATGCGGGCAATGACGACGCCGCGAATGCCTTCAAGGAAGAAACCGGCATTCCGGTGTATAAATGGAGCGTGGCCGATTACGACGCCTGTGTCGCAGGCATCAAGCAAGTCGAAGACGCCCACGGCCCGGTCGACGTGCTGGTCAATAATGCGGGCATCACCCGCGATACCGCGTTCCACAAGATGAGCGTCGAAAAGTGGAACGACGTTATCAACACCAATCTCAGCGGTCTGTTCAACATGACCCGCCCCGTTTGGGAAGGGATGCGCAATCGCGGTTGGGGCCGTGTGATCAACATCTCCTCGATCAACGGTCAAAAGGGTCAGGCCGGTCAGGCGAATTACTCCGCCGCCAAAGCGGGCGATCTGGGCTTTACCAAGGCGCTGGCGCAGGAAGGGGCCCGCAAGGGCATCACCGTCAATGCCATCTGCCCCGGCTATATCGGCACCGAAATGGTCAAGGCCATCGCGCAGGATGTTCTCGACAAGCATATCCTGCCGCATATTCCGGTCGGCCGCCTTGGCGAGCCGGAAGAAATCGCGCGCTGCGTCGTGTTTCTCGCCTCTGATGATGCCGGATTCATCACCGGCTCGACGCTCAGCGCGAATGGCGGCCAGACCATGACATAGATCAAGGACAATGCTGTCCTCGCCGGGGCAGTTTGGCCCCGGCACTGGTTTTCTCACATGCTCATTCGACTCCGGGAGAGTTCACTATGCAAGAAGTCGTCATCGCTTCCGCCGCCCGTACGCCGGTCGGCTCGTTCAACGGGTCGCTCTCCGGCGTGACCGCCCATTACCTCGGCGAGGTGGCCATCAAGGGGGCGCTGGAGCGTGCCGGTGTGGACCCCAAAGATGTGGATGAGGTCATCATGGGTCAGATTCTCACCGCCGGTCAGGGCCAGAATCCTGCCCGTCAGGCCGCGCGCAATGCGGGCCTGCCAGATGAAACCGCAGCTTGGGGCATCAATCAGCTCTGTGGATCGGGTCTGCGCGCCGTGGCGCTGGGGTATCAGCATGTAGCCATGGGCGACAATGCGATCATGGTCTGTGGCGGTCAGGAAAGCATGAGCCAGGCGCCCCATTGCCAGACCATGCGCAACGGTCAGAAGATGGGTGATATCAAGCTGCTCGACACCATGCTGTCCGACGGTCTGATGGATGCCTTCCACGGCTATCACATGGGTAATACCGCCGAGAACGTCGCCGAAAAATGGCAGATTACCCGCAACGATCAGGATTCCTTCGCCGCCGCCAGCCAGAACAAGGCCGAAGCGGCCCAGAAAGCGGGGAAATTCAAGGACGAGATCGTGCCCGTAACCATCAAGGGCCGCAAGGGCGATACCATCGTCGAGGAAGACGAATATATCAAAGCGGGCGTCACCGCCGAAAGCCTTGGGGGCCTGCGCACCGTCTTTAAAAAGGACGGTACAGTCACGGCGGGTAATGCGTCGGGCATCAATGACGGGGCGGCGGCGGTTGTGCTGATGTCCAAGGCCGAAGCGGAAAAACGCGGCATCGAGCCGCTCGCGACGATTAAGTCATGGGCGACGGTCGGTCTGGACCCGGCAATCATGGGGGCCGGTCCCATCGGGGCAGCGACCAAGGCGCTGGAGAAAGCGGGCTGGTCGAAGGACGATCTTGATCTGATCGAGGCCAATGAAGCCTTTGCCGCTCAGGCCTGTGCGGTGAACAAGGAACTTGGCTGGGATATCAACAAGGTCAATGTGAATGGCGGTGCCATCGCCATCGGCCATCCCATCGGTGCCTCCGGCGCGCGCATTCTGAACACGCTGCTGTTCGAAATGAAGCGCCGTGACGCGAAGAAGGGCCTCGCGACCCTATGCATCGGCGGCGGCATGGGTGTCGCCATGTGTGTCGAACGGTCCTGAATATAGACGCGGCGCGAGCACGCTCTCGCGCCGCCCTGCAATTTATTCGCGGAGATGACTCCGCATATCAATTTAGATCGGCGGAGCTCATCCCATGGCAGACGGCCCATTGAAAGATTCTGATCCACAGGAAACCGAAGAATGGCGCGATGCCGTCGAATCCGTCATTGCCTATGAAGGCACAGACCGGGCCGACGAATTGCTGGAGGAGGCGGTTTCGGTCGCCCGGCGGAACGGGGCCTTGGTGCCCTTCGCGCGCAATTCCGCGTATGTGAATACCGTCAGTGTCGATGAACAGCCCGATCATCCCGGCGACCGCGACATCGAAAAGCGCATCCGCTCCGCGATCCGCTGGAATGCGGCGATGGTGGTGCTGAAGGCAAACAAGGAAAGCTCCGAACTCGGCGGTCACATCGCCAGTTTTCAATCTGCGGCAACCCTCTATGACACCGGCTTCATGCATTTCTGGCATGCCGAAAGCGAAGGCCATGGCGGCGATCTCGTCTTTATTCAGGGCCATTCGTCACCGGGCATCTACGCCCGCGCCTATCTCGAAGGGCGCTTGACCGAGGAGCAAATCCTCGGCTTTCGGCAAGAAGCGGATGGAGGGGGGATTTCCTCCTATCCGCATCCATGGCTGATGCCCGATTTCTGGCAGTTTCCAACGGTTTCGATGGGTCTTGGCCCGTTGATGGCGATCTATCAGGCACGGTTCCTGCGCTATCTTCAGGGCCGCAGCCTCGCGAAGACGGATAACCGCAAGGTCTGGGCCTTCATGGGCGACGGGGAGATGGACGAGCCGGAAAGCTTGGGCGCGATTTCGCTCGCGGGGCGCGAAAAACTCGACAATCTGGTCTTTGTCATCAACTGCAACCTCCAGCGCCTCGATGGCCCCGTGCGCGGCAATGGCAAGATCGTTCAGGAGCTTGAGGGCGATTTCCGTGGCTCTGGCTGGAATGTGGTCAAATGCCTTTGGGGTACGGGGTGGGATGCCCTGCTCGCGAAAGACCATTCCGGTAAGCTGCGTCAATTGATGGAAGAATGCGTTGACGGCGAATATCAGGATTTCAAATCGAAGAACGGCGCCTATATTCGCGAGAATTTCTTTGGCCGCTACCCCGAAACGGCGGCAATGGTCGCCGATTGGTCCGATGATCAGATCTGGAAGCTGACGCGCGGGGGACATGATCCCCGCAAGGTCTTTGCCGCCTATGACGAAGCGGTCAATACCAAGGGTAAGCCGACCCTGATTCTCGCCAAGACCGTCAAGGGCTATGGCATGGGTGCGGCGGGCGAGGCGCAGAATATCACCCATCAGCAAAAGAAGATGGGAACCGACGATCTCAAGCTGTTCCGCGACCGCTTTACCCTCGACCTGACCGATGAGCAGGTTGAAAACCTCGAATTGATCAAATTCGCGGATGACAGCCCGGAATCGAAATACCTGCATGAGCGGCGCAAGGCGCTTGGCGGTTATCTGCCCTCCCGCCGGGCGAAATCCGACAGTCTCGAAGTGCCGGGACTGGAGAAATTCGGCGCACTGCTTGGATCTTCGGGGGATCGTACGATCTCGACCACGATGGCCTTTGTACGGGCGCTCAATACGCTGCTGCGCGACAAGAAGGTCGGCAAGCGCGTCGTGCCCATCGTCCCCGACGAAAGCCGTACCTTCGGCATGGAGGGTATGTTCCGGCAATTCGGCATCTATTCGCAGGTCGGGCAGCTCTATCGCCCCGAAGATGCCGATCAATTGATGTTCTATCGCGAAAGCAATGACGGTCAGATGCTGCAAGAAGGCATCAACGAGGCCGGAGCGATGGCGTCATGGATCGCCGCGGCGACATCCTATTCGACGTCGAATACACCGATGATCCCGTTCTACATCTATTATTCGATGTTCGGCTTCCAGCGGATCGGCGATCTGGCCTGGGCCGCCGGAGACATGCGGGCGCGCGGCTTTCTGATTGGCGGCACCTCCGGGCGCACGACGCTCAATGGCGAGGGTTTGCAGCATGAGGATGGTCACAGTCACCTGATCTCCGCCACCGTTCCGAACTGCATCAGCTATGACCCGACGTTCCAGTTTGAGGTTGCCGTGATCGTACAGGACGGTCTTCGCCGGATGTATGCCGAGCAGGAAGACGTTTTCTACTACATCACCACCCTCAATGAGAATTACGAGCATCCCGCCATGCCTGAGGGCGCGGAGGAGGGTATTCGTAAGGGCATGTACCTGCTGCGCGCCTCCGAAATGAGCGGCAAGAAAGTGCAGCTTGTCGGCTCCGGTGCGATCCTGCGCGAAAGCCTAGCCGCCGCCGAGATGCTGGAGCAGGATTTTGGCATCGCCGTCGATGTGTGGAGCGCCACCAGCTTTACCGAACTGCGCCGCGAAGCCCTCGATTGTGAGCGCTGGAACATGCTGCATCCGATGGAGGATCAACGCGTTCCCTATGTTACCCAATGCTTCCAGAGCCGGGGCGACGATCCGATCATCGCGTCGACCGATTACATGAAAAGCTATGCGGATCAAATCCGTGCTTTCGTGCCGGGCACCTATCGGGTCTTGGGCACCGATGGCTATGGACGCTCGGATTATCGCAAGAAGCTGCGTGAATTCTTCGAAGTCGATAAGCGGTTCATCGCCGTTGCCGCCCTCAAGGCGCTGGCCGACTCGCAAAAGGGCGACAGCAAGACCGTTGCTGACGCAATTGCGAAATACGGCATCGACACCGAAAAAGCCAACCCGGCGCGCGTCTGATATTTGAAAGAGGGAAAATCATTATGGCGACTGAAGTAAAAGTTCCCGACATCGGCGATTTCGATGCTGTGCCGGTCATCGAAATCCATGTCGCCGTGGGCGATACGATCAATGCCGAAGATCCGCTTGTGACGCTGGAAAGCGACAAGGCGGCGATGGATGTGCCTTCGCCGGTCGGCGGCGTGGTCAAGGAGTTGAAGGTCGCCATCGATGATAAGGTCGCCGAAGGCACGGTCATCCTGATCGTCGAGGAAGCGGGCGCAGGCACCGCGCCCGAAGCCGCCAGCGGCGGGGGCGATGCTGCATCTTCTTCCGGGGGGGGCGTGTCGGAGGTTACGGTGCCGGATATCGGCGATTTCGACGCTGTGCCAATCATCGAGATTCATGTCGCCGAGGGCGATACGGTCGCCGCCGAAGACCCCCTCGTCACACTGGAAAGCGACAAGGCGGCGATGGATGTGCCATCCCCCGCCGCCGGTGTCGTCAAATCGCTAAACGTCAGCGTCGGCGACAAGGTTTCCGAAGGAAGTGTCATCCTTGTGCTGGAAGGCAGCGGGGGCGGCGAGGGCAATGCCGCGCCTGCCGGTGCATCGGTCTCCAAAGACACCGCCCCGGCCATGGCTGCATCTGCGGGCCATGCCGGTCGGTCGGCGGATCAACCGGATAACCTGCCCAAAGGTGCCTATACCGACGATGGCGGTACATTGCGCTCCGCCGATGGCACAACCCTCGGTGCGGATAGCCCCCCGCCGATGATGGCCGATTTCTCCGGCGTTCATGCCTCGCCATCCGTGCGGCGTCTGGCGCGTGAGCTTGAAATCGATCTCAACAAGGTGAAGGGCACGGGCGAAAAGGGCCGCATCACGAAAGACGACGTGAAAGGCCACCTGTCCGGTGCCGGGGCATCGGGTGCCGCAACCCATGCTGGCCCATCCGGTGGCGGTATGGGAATCCCTCCGATTCCAACGGTCGATTTCTCAAAATTCGGCACCGTCGAAACGGTCGAGATGAGCCGGATCAAGAAAATCAGCGGCCCAGCCCTGCATCGCTCATGGCTCAATATTCCCCATGTTACCCATGCAGAAGAAGCCGACATCACCGATATGGATGCCTTCCGCAAGCAATTGGACACAAAGGCCAAGGAGGAGGGCTATCGCGTTACGCTCCTTTCCTTCCTTATCAAGGCGTCTGTCTCGGCACTCAAGCAGCATTGGGAAGTCAATTCCTCCATCGCGCCGGACGGGGCGAGCCTGATCCGCAAGCATTATTATCATATCGGCTTTGCGGCGGACACGCCGAACGGCCTGATGGTGCCGGTCATCAAGGATGCCGACCGCAAAGGCATTCGCGAGATTTCGGTCGAACTGGGCGAATTGTCCAAAAAAGCGCGCGACGGTGCACTGAAAGGCGGGGATATGCAGGGCGCAAGCTTTACGATCTCGTCGCTGGGCGGGATCGGCGGAACGCATTTCACCCCCATCGTCAATGCGCCGGAAGTCGCGATCCTCGGCGTGGTGCGCTCGAAGATGGCTCCGGTTTGGGACGGCGAGAAGTTTGTGCCGCGCAATATGTTGCCGCTCTGTCTCAGCTACGATCATCGGGCGATCGACGGGGCACTCGCGGCGCGGTTCTGCGCAACGCTGAAGGGCCTGATGACCGATCCCCGAAACCTGCTCCTCTGATCCGGCCAGCGGCCCCGGCCTAACTGCCGGGGTCTCGCGATTATGTCAGCGCCCGCATGTCGGCGCTCCGCCAATCCAGACGCTGGGTCCGGCCCCGCGATGCGGAACGAAAAAGGGATTTCCATCATGCCTATCGAAAAAATCACGGTCCCCGATATCGGCGATTTTGACTCTGTGCCGATCATTGAAATCCACGTCAAGGAAGGGGATGCCGTCAGCGCCGAAGATCCCCTCGTCACGCTCGAAAGCGACAAGGCGGCGATGGATGTTCCTTCGCCGAAATCAGGCATCGTCAAGGCGCTGCATGTCAAGGTCGATGACAAGGTCGGCGAAGGGGCGCTTCTGCTCGAACTGGATTTGCAAGAGGAGGCGGGCGCCCCTTCCGTCGCACATCGCCCGAAGGAGGATTCGGTGCCAAGCGGGGCCAAGGTGCAGGGCGATGTCCATGCCTCACTGGTCGTGATGGGCGCAGGGCCGGGCGGCTACACCGCCGCATTCCGGGCCGCCGATCTGGGCATGGATGTGGTGCTGATCGAGCGCTGGCCCATGCTGGGCGGCGTGTGCCTCAATGTCGGGTGTATCCCGTCTAAAGCCCTGCTTCATGCGGCAAAAGTCATCGACGAAGCGTCGGAGATGAAGGACCATGGCATCCGCTTCGCCAAACCCGAAATCGACATCGATTCCCTGCGCGGCTGGAAAGATAGCGTGGTGTCGAAGTTGGTGGGCGGCTTGTCGGGGCTGGCCAAGGCCCGCAAGGTACGGGTCATCCACGGAAATGCACAATTCGAAGGGTCGAGCGCCATTCGCGTTACCGCCGAGGATGGATCGACGCAAACCGTAACCTTTGACAAGGCCATCATCGCCGCCGGATCAGAGCCGGTTGAGCTACCCTTCATTCCCCATGACGATCCGCGCGTGATGGATTCTACCGGCGCGCTGGAACTGGCCGATATCCCCAAGCGCATGCTGGTACTGGGCGGCGGGATCATCGGGCTGGAGATGGCGACCGTCTACGAGGCTCTGGGCGCGCAGATCACCGTTGTCGAGTTGCTCGACGGCCTGATGGCCGGGGCGGACCCCGATCTCGTCAAGCCGTGGCAAAAACGCATGGCACCCCGGTTCGAGAACATCTTCCTGAAAACCAAGGTTACGAACGTCACCGCGATGGATACGGGCCTCAAGGTCGATTTCGAGGGACCGGATGGCTCCTTCACGGATGTTTTCGACCGTATCCTCGTATCGGTCGGGCGCGTGCCGAATGGCAAGAAAATCAATGCGGGCGCAGCCGGTGTCACAGTCGACGAACGCGGCTTTATCGCCACCGACAAACAGATGCGAACCAATATCCCCACCATTTTCGCCATTGGCGATATCGTCGGTCAGCCGATGCTGGCCCATAAGGCGGTGCATGAGGCAAAGGTCGCGGCGGAAGTTGCCGCCGGGCATAAATCCGCCTTCGATGCCAAGGTTATTCCTTCGGTCGCCTATACCGATCCGGAAGTGGCATGGGTCGGTCTGACCGAAACCGACGCGAAGAAACAGGGCAAGAAGATCGGCAAGGGCGTCTTTCCGTGGGCCGCATCGGGCCGGTCGCTGGCGAATGGACGGGACGAAGGGATTACGAAGGTGATCTTTGACCCGGATACAAACCGGATTTTGGGCGCGGGAATCGTCGGGTCTTCTGCGGGCGATCTCATTTCAGAGGCGGTTCTGGCCATCGAGATGGGCGCCGACGCCGAAGATATCGCCTTGTCGATTCACCCGCATCCGACCCTGTCGGAGACGGTCGCCATGGCGACGGAGATGTTTGACGGCACCATCACCGATCTGATGCCATCCAAGAAAAAGTCTGCCTGAGTGCGCACCCCCCTCTCCGAACGCCGCGTCATCCATGACGTTGACGCGATCCTGCGGGAAAAACGTGATATCACCCTGCGCGCGGCCATCGATATGCGGTTTCTGCATGAGGATGCATCGCGTGATATGATCGTGCGGGAGGTCGCCTCCGCAGAGCGCATCCTCGATGTCGGCGCATCGATGCGCGATCATCTTGCGGCGTTGGAGGGGCGTGTAGAGACGCTCGATATTATCGATTATGGCGATTATCCGGATATTATGGGCGATGTCTGCTCGCCTTTTCCGTCGGATATGAAAGGGCGATACGATGCCGTGATCGCGCTTGCGATTCTGGAGCATGTCTACGACCCTGCGGCGGCGGTGGAGAATTTTCGGGCGGCATTGCGCCCCGATGGGCAACTTTTTCTCTATATTCCATGGATGTGGCGCTATCACGCCAATCGACCGCTTGAATTTCAGGATTATCAACGTCTTAGCCGCGATGGAATCGCTTATCTGCTCCGCGATTTCGAGGATGTGACTCTCTACCCGCTGCGGGGAAAATGGGCGGCGCGGATGAATTTTTTTCGGTTTTGGAAACGCCGGATCGAAAAGCGGTTCGGTGGGCGGTTCAATCGTTTACTCGATGCGCGGGTGGATGATTGGCAGAATACCGTACAGACCTCCGGGTACTTTGTGACAGCAAGATGTCCGCTAGCGCTGGAAAACGCTGCGACATGATGCAGGTTAAAGAACCTCTGGATGTTCTCACCAAGAATGATATACCGCGCTCCGAATCGGGCGAAGGTTCATTTATTGCGCGAAGGCGTGTTATTATGGGGGATTGTTGCTCATGGCTATGAAGGTCGGTGTCCCGAAGGAGACGATGGCCGGGGAAAAGCGCGTTGCGCTGACGCCCGAAACTGCCGGTCGAATCCAAAAACTTGGCTATGATGTGCAAATCGAGAGCGGCGCAGGCGATGCGGCGAATTTCTCGGATGATGCTTATGCCCAGGCCGGTGTGACGGTCTTGCCCGGTGCCGATGCCATCTGGTCCGGCTCCGATATCGTGATGAAGGTGCAACAGCCTTCGATGGACGAAGCTGAAAAGCTGGAAGCGGGCAAGACGCTCATCAGCTTTATCTGGCCCGCCCAAAACGAGGAATTGCTGGCCAAGCTGACCTCGCAAAAACCCCATGCCGTTCTCGCGATGGATCAGGTGCCGCGTATTTCCCGCGCGCAAAAGCTGGATGCCTTGTCCTCCATGGCCAATATCGCCGGGTATCGGGCCGTGGTCGAGGCGGCGAATAACTTTGGCCGCTTCTTTACCGGGCAGGTCACGGCGGCGGGCAAGGTGCCCCCGGCAAAGGTTCTGGTGATCGGGGCCGGGGTCGCGGGGCTAGCGGCCATCGGCGCGGCACGGTCGATGGGGGCCATCGTGCGCTCGTTCGATATTCGCCCGGAGGTGGCTGAACAGATCGAATCGATGGGGGCGGAATTCCTGTTCCTCGATTTCGATAACGAAGATAGCGGCACCGAAGGCGGATACGCGAAACCCTCTTCACCCGAATTCCGCGAGAAGCAGCTCGAACTCTTCCGCGCACAGGCTCCGGATGTCGATATCGTCATCACCACGGCCCTGATCCCCGGTCGCCCTGCGCCGGAGCTGTGGACCGATGACATGGTCAAGGCGATGAAGCCCGGTTCCGTGGTCGTCGATCTCGCGGCAGAGCAGGGCGGCAACTGTGCCGCCACGGTCAAGGGCGAGCGGATCGTTACGGAAAACGACGTCGTCGTCATTGGCTATACCGATATGGTCAGCCGCATGGCCGCGCAATCGAGCCAATTATACGGAACGAATCTGCGTCACTTGCTGGACGATATGACCCCCGAAAAGGATGGTCAGCCAAACGTCAATATGGAGGATACCGTCCTTCGCGGATGTACCGTCATCAAGGATGGCGAGGTTACGTATCCCCCGCCTTCGGTCGCCACATCGGTCGCTCCGAAACAGGCCGCCCCGAAGAAAAAAGAAGAAACCCCCGAAGAGATCGCGGCCCGCGAGGCGGAGGAATTGCGCAAGGCAGGCAGTCGAACGACGCTGTTGCTGGTCGCAGGCAGTGCGTTGCTGCTGCTTCTGGGCATGGTGGCTCCGGCCAGCTTCATGCAGCATTTCATCGTCTTCGTGCTGTCCTGCTTTGTCGGCTTTTATGTTATCTGGAATGTCGCCCATTCATTGCACACGCCCCTGATGGCGATCACGAATGCGGTGTCTTCGATCATCATCGTCGGCGCGCTGCTGCAAATCGGGTCCACGAATACCGTCGTGATGATCCTCGCGGCGCTGTCGGTTCTCATGGCTTCCGTAAATATTTTCGGTGGCTTCCTCGTTACGCGTCGCATGCTCGCGATGTTCCAAAAAAGCTGATCGGAGGCGGTTGATATGAGTATCGGACTTGTCAGCGCCGCCTATGTGGTCGCGGCTATTCTTTTCATCCTCGCGCTTGGCGGACTTTCCAATCAGGAAAAGGCCAAACGCGCGATTTGGTACGGCATCATTGGCATGGCGCTCGCGGTCGTGGCGACCGTCGCCGGGCCGGGGGTCGCCAATCTGCCCCTGATTGCCGTGATGATCGCCATCGGCGGATTGGGCGGCTGGTTCGTCGCCAAAAAAGTGCAGATGACGCAGATGCCGGAACTCGTCGCCGGGTTTCACAGCCTCGTGGGTCTTGCGGCGGTCTTCATCGGCATCAATGCGCATCTTGAAATGGAGCGTGCGCTGGGGGCGGTTGCGGATGGCACAGCCAAGGATCTGGCGGGCTTCGCGGCGACCATTGCCAAGAAAACCTCGGTTGAGCTGGGCATTCTGAAGGTCGAATTGTTCCTCGGCATCCTGATCGGTGCGATCACCTTTACCGGATCGATCGTGGCCTATGGCAAGCTGGCAGGCAAAATTTCGTCCAACGCCCTGACTTTGCCGGGCCGCCACATGATCAATCTCGCGGCTTTTGCGGCATGTTTCGTGCTCGGCTTCATGTATCTGAACGGTGCGGGCCTCTGGACGATGATTGTCGTCGCGCTGATTTCGGGCGCAATCGGCTGGCATTTGATCATGGCCATCGGTGGCGCGGATATGCCCGTTGTCGTCTCGATGCTCAATTCGTATTCCGGGTGGGCGGCGGCGGCCATCGGCTTTACGCTTGGCAACGATCTGCTGATTGTCGTCGGCGCGCTGGTCGGTGCTTCGGGGGCGATCCTCAGCTATATCATGTGCAAGGGCATGAACCGCAGCTTTGCCTCCGTTATCCTCGGCGGCTGGGGCGGCGATGCCGGTGGACCGCAGCAGGAAGTTGATGGCGAGATGGTGCCCACGACGGTGGATACGGTCGTGCAGCAACTCGACGATGCAGATAATGTGATCTTCGTGCCCGGCTATGGTCTCGCCGTGGCGCAGGCGCAAGGCGCGGTGTCGGAGCTGACCAAGAAACTGCGCGCCAAAGGCAAGGAAGTGCGCTTCGCCATCCACCCCGTTGCCGGTCGCCTGCCCGGTCATATGAACGTTTTGCTGGCCGAAGCAAAAGTACCCTATGATTACGTGCTGGAAATGGAAGAGATCAACGATGACTTCCCCTCGACGGATTTCGTCATGATCCTCGGCGCGAACGACATTGTTAACCCCTCCGCGCAGGACGACCCCAACTCGCCCATTGCCGGAATGCCGGTGCTGGAAGTCTGGAAAGCCAAGAACGTCGTTATCTCGAAACGCGGTCAGGGCAAGGGCTATTCCGGCGTCGAGAATCCGCTGTTCTTCAAGGAAAACAGCCGGATGCTCTATGGCGATGCAAAAGACAGTCTGGACGCGATCCTCAAGCAGATGGATTGATGCCAGGCTTTGCAATACGCTTGATGCCATGAATGCTCAGGCCTAAATCGACAAGACAGAGGGCGAAATCCGGTATCGCGCGATTTTGCCCTCTGGGCGTTTGAGACAACATATCTACCGAGCCGGGGCGCTTTGCGAAGCGCCATATTTCCAAACCTGCAACCGCTTCTTGACGGGATTGATCGCGATGATTTTTTCCATACAGCCGATCAAGGGTAACCTATGCGCATCTTGATCCTAGGCGCGGCGGCGGGGGGCGGTTTTCCGCAGTGGAATTGCGCCTGCTCGACCTGCGCCGCCTTTTGGCGGGGCGAGGCCGGTGTAACGGCGCGCACCCAATCCTCCATCGCGGTGACGGCGGATGGCGAGCATTGGGCGGTATTCAATGCCTCGCCCGATCTTCGCGAACAGATCATCGCTAACCCGGCCATGCACCCCCGACCGGAGCGGGGCCTGCGCGACAGTCCGATTGCGAGCGTCATCCTGACGAATGGCGATCTCGACCATGTGGCGGGGCTGCTCTCCCTACGCGAAAAGCATCCGCTCGGTCTTTATATGACGGGCGAGATTGCGAATGTGCTCGATGCCAATCCGGTTTTCTCCGCTCTTGATCCGGCGTTTGTCCGGCGCGAGCGCATCGCCCTCGATACCGCGTTCGATCCGGTGCCGGGCGTGACCGTCCGCCTTTTCGCCGTGCCGGGTAAGGTGCCGCTCTATATGGAAGGGGAGACGGTCGAGACACAATTGATCGGTGAACAGACTGTCGGGGCCGAAATCACGGCGGGGGGCAAGCGCGCGATGTATATTCCCGGCTGTGCCGCTGTACCCGATGACCTGAATGCGCGGATCAACGGAGCGGATCTGCTGATGTTCGACGGCACGCTCTGGACCGATGACGAGATGCAACGTGAGCGGGTCGGGCAAAAGACCGGCGCACGGATGGGCCATATGTCCGTTTCGGGATCGGGCGGCACCATGGCGACCTTTGCCGAGACAACCATTGCCCGCCGGGTGCTGGTGCATCTCAACAATACTAATCCCCTGCTTTTGCCCACAAGCGCCGAGCGCGCCGAGGTCGGGGCGGCGGGTTGGGAAGTCGCATATGATGGCATGGAGATTTCCATCTGATTTCGCGTATGCTCGCGCCATGACCGATCCTTCGCCCCCCCTGCGCTTTGGTTGGACGACCGGCGCATGCGCTACCGCTGCCGCAAAAGCGGCGTGGACGGGGCTATGCACCGGGTCGATCCCCACAACCATCACCATCACTCTGCCAAAGGGTCAGCGCCCCGTCTTTACCATCGTACATGCGCAAATCGGCGCGGATTGGGCGCAAGCGACTGTCGAGAAAGACGCGGGCGACGATCCGGATGTTACCCATGGCGCCCTGATTACCGTGCGCATGGAGCGCGCCCCGATCGGAAGCGGCATCACGTTTCAGGCGGGGGAGGGCGTGGGCACGATCACGAAACCGGGCTTGCCCATCCCCGTTGGCGATCCGGCGATTAACCCTGTTCCGCGCCGCATGATCGATGAAGCCATTACGGAGGTCAGCGCCGAATATGGTGCCCCTCTCGATGCCTGCGTCACGATCTCGGTCGAGAACGGCGCGGCTCTTGCGCTCAAGACATGGAACCCGCGCCTTGGCATCATCGGTGGGATCAGCATTCTGGGCACGACCGGAATCGTGCGCCCCTTCTCCTGCTCTGCGTGGATCGCGTCTATTCATCGGGGAATCGATGTGGCCGTGGCGACGGAAGCGCAGCATGTCGTCGGTGCCACCGGCGCGACCTCGGAAGGATATGTGCGCACGCTCTATAACCTGCCCGATAGCGCCTATCTCGATATGGGCGATTTCGTGGGGGGGTTGCTCAAATATCTGCGCCGCCATCCCGTTCCCCGCATCACGATTGCCGGGGGGCCGGGCAAGATGACGAAGCTGGCACAGGGCGCGCTCGATCTGCATTCAAAGCGCAGTCAGGTCGATCTGGAGACCCTCGCCCGGCGCGCCGGTATGCCCGATATCACGCGGGCGAATACGGCGCTGGAAGCCTTTGGCATTGGCGGCGAGGCCCTCGCCCGGATTGTGTGCGACGATGCGCGGGTCGCGGTGAATAACACCCTGCGCGGAGCTGGGGTGGAGGTCGAAACCCTGATCGTCGGGCGCAAGGGCGAGCCGCTGGCACGATCCCCGTTCCGGTGAAAACCGTTCTGCTCCTCGCCGGAACGACCGAGGCGCGGGCGCTTGCAGCCGCCTTTCAACATCCGGATTGCCGTATGATCGCGTCGCTCGCCGGGGTCACCACCGCCCCGCGTGCCTATCCCTGTCAGACGCGCATTGGCGGGTTTGGCGGTGTGGAAGGATTGCTCGCCTATCTCGAAAACGATGCTGTCGCCGCGATCGTCGACGCGACCCATCCTTTTGCAACAGGCATGTCCGACCATGCGGCAAAAGCAGCGGCAGCCAGACAGATCCCGTGCCTTGCCCTGATCCGCCCCGAATGGTCGCCGCAATCAAACTGGACACAGTTTTCCACCCTCGACGATGCGGTCGCGGCATTGCCCGCAGGGTCGCGCGTCTTTGCCACGACCGGGCGCAAGGATACCGCACCGTTGATCGCCCGCCGCGACCTGACGACCATTTTGCGCAGCGTCGACCCGCCCGAAGGCCTGCCCCCGCATATCATCCCGATTGCGGCTCGCGGCCCCTTTTCCATCGAGAGCGAAAAGGCGCTGATGCATACGAAGCGCATCACCCATCTGGTGACACGTAATTCGGGCGGCGACTCGCGCCAGCGACTCGATGCGGCCTTCGCGCTTGGTTTGCCGGTTCATATCGTCGACCGTCCGCCGCGCCATGCCGCGAATGTCGCATACACGGTCGCCGATGCACTTCAATGGTTGGAAGCTGTCCTTCGCGATTGACACCTGCGGCGTCATGACCGACATCTGATGGCCACGGTTCCGAAGACCGGGCGGAGACGCGCGGACGATGGATTCAAAGGGAACGCGGAACGGGCCGATCCACGCCGGAGACCCGAAGCCGCGACCGCCCCCGCGACTGTGAGCGACGCGCCTGTCCCCCATGCCACTGGAGATATTCTCCGGGAAGGCTGGGCAGGCGAGGCGAAAGCCGACGTTGCGAGTCAGGAGACCTGCCGTGGCGCGACCCACCAACCCCCGTCGGAGGGACGGGTATGGAGATGACATGAAAAAATTGACTGGCCTGTCGGCCCTCGCCACCCTGATCGCAACGCCCGCTCTGGCGCATCACCCGCTTGCGGGCGCGCCGATGGAGACGTTCACCCATGGCGTCCTGTCGGGAATCGGGCATCCGCTGCTCGGCTTCGATCACTTCTTCTTCGTCGTCGCCATCGGCCTTGCCGCCGCGATGATCGGGCGCCTGTCGAGCGCGCCCCTTGGTTATATCGGTGCGATGATCGTCGGTGTATTCGTCGCCTATGGTGGCCTTTCGATCCCCGGTGCAGAGCTTGTGATCGCAGCATCCTTGATCGTGCTCGGCGGCCTTGTTGCTTCTGGTGCGGCCCTGCATGCGCCGATGGTGATGGCGATATTTGCGGCGGCGGGCCTGTTCCATGGCTGGGCCTTTGGCGGTTCGATCGCCGGTCAGGAAGGCGCAATCGGCGGCATGGTGCTCATCGGCTATCTGCTGGGCCTTGCGGTCGTGCAATACGCGGTCGCCTGTGCGGCGGGGGCGTTGCTGGTCAAAGGCGGCGATGCGCTTCGTCCGCGCCTGGCCGGTGCGGTTGTGGCCGGTGTCGGCGCGACGTTCTTCCTTGAGAATGTCGAAGGCATCGCCTTTGCAGCACTCGGTCTGGGTTGATCCGATGATTGCGGGAGCCATTGCTCCCGCTGACACGGAACCGCCGGTCTTTTCGCCCGCGTTCCGACGCGAGCTTGAGGCCCTGTTCCAGTGGCGGCGGGATGTGCGCCGGTTCGAGACGACCTCGGTGCCTGAGCGTCTGGTATCACAAGTGATCCGGGCGGCGGCAACGGCCCCTTCGGTGGGCCTGTCCGAGCCATGGCGGTTCGTGCGCGTGGGATCGGCGGCGGCGCGCAAGGCGGTGGCAACGAATTTCGAGGAGATGAACGCCCTTGCCCTCGCCGCACAGCCCACCGACAAACGGGCGCTCTACGCGCGTCTCAAGCTCGCGGGCCTGCGCGATGCGCCGGTTCAGTTAGCGGTATTCTCCGATGAAGGCAGCCCACAGGGCGGCGGTCTCGGCGTTGCGACCATGCCCGAGATGCGCCGCTATTCAGTTGTTTGCGCCGTGATGCAGATGTGGCTGGCCGCGCGAGCGCGTGGCCTTGGCATCGGCTGGGTCTCCATCGTCGATCCGCATCGACTGGCCAGCGATCTCGCCGTTCCCGAAGGCTGGTCGCTCGTCGCCTATCTTTGCCTCGGCTATCCGGTCGAGGAACATACGGATCCCGAACTCGCGCGCGCAGGATGGCAAGACCGTCAATCCCTGCCTGATCGCGTCTTGCACAGATAGCAAATCATGCCCCAGAAAATTCCCGCGACCGTCATCACCGGCTTTCTTGGTGCCGGAAAGACGACCCTGATCCGCAACCTGCTGCAACAGGCCAATGGCAAGCGCATCGCGCTGATCATCAACGAATTCGGCGATATTGGCGTCGATGGCGATCTGCTGAAAGGATGCGGCATCGAAAACTGCACCGATGAGGATGTGATCGAATTGTCGAATGGCTGCATATGCTGCACTGTTGCCGATGATTTCATCCCGACCATCGAGACCTTGCTGGGTCGCGCCGATCCGCCGGATCATATCGTGATCGAAACCAGCGGATTGGCCCTGCCACAGCCCCTCGTGCGGGCCTTCAACTGGCCAGAAATTCGCACCCGCACGACCATTGATGGCGTTGTTACGGTCGTGGATGGTCCCGCTTTGGCTGATGGCCGCTTTGCCCATGACGAGGCGAAGGTGGCCGCGCAACGCGAAGCGGATGACACCATCGACCACGAAACGCCCCTATCCGAATTGTTCGAGGATCAACTCGCCTGCGCCGATATCGTGGTCGTCTCAAAGACCGACGCGATGGATCAAGATCGCGTGGATACCACGATTTCGGGTCTCGGAACACGCACGCGCGAGGGTGTGCGACTGATCCGGTCGAGCATCGATGGTCTTTCCCCGGATGTATTGCTTGGGCTGGATGCGGGAGCGGAGGACGATGTGGCCGCGCGCCATGAAATCCACCATCATCACCATCACGACGATGAGGACGAGGATCACCATCACCACGATGACGCGCATCATCACGGCCATGACGAATTCGACAGTTTCGCCATCGCATTCGGCGAAATCTCCGATGTCGATGCCTTTCGCGCCAAGGTCGAGGGGGCAATTCGTAACCATGGCATCCTGCGTGTGAAGGGATTTCTGGCCATAGACGGCAAACCGATGCGTATGGTTCTGCAAGCGGTCGGCCCACGCATCGAGACCTATTTCGACCGCCCGTTCGGGGATGCTCCTCGCCAAAGCGCCCTTGTGGTCATCGGGTTACACGGCCTGAACGAAAGCGCTGTTCGAGAGGCGCTGACATGACGATCCGCATCATCGCCGCAACCGCCACCGCCCTCGCAATCGGCACCTCCGCCCTTGCCGAAGAGGCCAAAGCCCCGGTTTCCGATGCCGGAACGGCCTTCATGCAACGATGCCTTGCCGATGTAACCGCTTCGCGGATCGCATTGATCAAGAAGCAGGCCCCCGATTTCGCCGCCTCGCTCAGCGATGACGACCTGACCGCAGGCGCGCGCCAGAAAGCAGTGCGTGCATGCCCTTGTTTCTTGCATATCATCGGCGTCTCCCCCGTTAGCGAAGGTGATACGCCGGAGGAAAAAGTGGCCAATATCGTGGCGTATCTGACGGCATTGACTACGGATGAAACGGTGACCATGCCGCTTGTTCTGTCCACCGTGACGAAGAATTGCGGCGAGCGGTCCAGCGTTTTGCCCCCGTCATGGTACGGGCAGTAAATGCACCTTCTTCTCGCACAGCCGGGCGAGATTTCGGATGGGTCCGAAGCCGTCGATCTCGGCCAGACGCCCGGCGATGTCATCGTTATTTCCGGGGCCGATACCGAGCTGGCCGCCCTGTCCGAAGCGCGGGCGGCGCTGGATGCGGATGCGCCTTCCTTGCGCCTTGCCTCCTTGTTGCACTTGTCACATCCCATGTCGGTCGATCTCTATCTCGATCAGACGGCGACAAAAGCAAAACTGGTCATTGCCCGTGTGCTGGGCGGAGAGGGATATTGGCCTTACGGTCTCGAACAATTCGCGGCTCGACTGCGCGAAGCGGGTGTTGCCTTCGCGGCCCTGCCCGGCGATGACAAACCCGATGAAGCCCTGCGCCGAGCCTCCACCATCGACGAGGATGACTGGCATGCGCTCTGGGCCTATTTCGTTGAAGGTGGGCCGGAGAATGCGGCAAATCTGCTGCGCATGGCCGGGTCCATGGTCCGGGGTGAGGACACCCGACCGGACCCGGCGCGCCCTCTGCTGCGCGCGGGCGTCTACTGGCCGGGGGCCGGAATCGCGTCGCTCGATGCGGCGCGGGCGGCATGGCGCGAGGATGCGCCGGTCGTGCCCATTGTCTTCTATCGCGCCTTATTACAGGGCGCGGGGCTGAACCCGGTCAACCGCCTCGTTCGCGCGCTGATGCAAGAAGGGATGAACCCGCTCCCGGTCTTTGTCGCATCGCTCAAGGATCCGGTATCGGCGGCGACGCTCGAAACCCTGTTCGAGCAGGCCCCGCCTGCCGTTATTCTCAACGCCACCGGCTTTGCCGTTTCCTCACCCCAGAACGCAACCCATGCGCCAACCCCCCTTGACGCACCGGGCGCGCCCGTCCTGCAAGCGATCTTTTCGGGCGGCACGGAGGAGGCGTGGGCCAAAGGGCTGAACGGTCTGGGCGCGCGGGATATCGCGATGAATGTCGCCCTGCCGGAAGTGGACGGGCGCCTCTTGACCCGTGCGGTCAGTTTCAAGGGCGAAGCCTATTTCGACGAAGCGACCGAATGCCGGATCGCCGCCTATCGCGCTGTTGGCGACCGGGTGGCCTTCACCGCGAAACTGGCCGCGAATTGGGCACGGCTTGGCGCAAAAATCAATCTGGATAAACGGGTTGGCATCATCCTCGCCAATTATCCGAACAAGGATGGCCGCCTTGCGAATGGTGTCGGCCTCGATACGCCGCAAAGCTGTGTCGATATGCTCAGGGTTTTGTCGGATGCCGGGTATGACATCGACGGCGCGCCGGTCGATTCTGCCGCGCTGATGGCCGCGATCCAAACCGGCCCGACGAATTGGCTGACCGACCGGGCACAGCGAGAGGGCGGCGAATGCCTGTCTCTCGACGCTTATCGCGATTTCTATGCCGCCCTGCCATGGGATATGCGCCTCAGCATCGAGGAGCGCTGGGGCGCACCGGAGGACGACCCGTTCATCGATCCGGCGCGCGGCGGCTTTGCTCTGTCGATCCTGCGATATGGGAATGTCTGCATCGGGATACAGCCTGCGCGGGGCTATAATATCGACCCAAAGGAGACCTATCATGCGCCCGATCTGGTGCCGCCCCATAATTATCTCGCCTTCTATGCATGGCTACGGGAATCTTTCGGGACAGATGCGCTGATCCATCTGGGCAAGCATGGCAATGCCGAATGGTTACCCGGCAAGGCGCTGGCACTCTCGGAAGAATGCTTTCCCGAAGCCGTGATCGGCCCGACCCCGCATCTCTACCCCTTCATCGTCAATGATCCGGGGGAGGGGACGCAGGCAAAGCGCCGGACGGCGGCGGTGATTGTCGATCATCTGACCCCGCCCCTGACCCGTGCCGAAACCTATGGTCCGTTGAAAGATCTCGAAGCGCTGGTCGATGAATATTACGAAGCCAGCGGGGTCGATCCTCGGCGCATCGCCCATCTGCGCGGAGAAATCCGGGCGCTGACGACAGCGGCGGGAATTGACGAAGATGCAGGCATGACCGCCGCCGAAGACGAAGACTCCGCCCTCGCAAAGCTGGACGAATATCTGTGTGAGCTGAAGGAAGCGCAAATCCGAGACGGGCTGCATGTTTTCGGCACTGCGCCGGAAGGATCGCTGGCAACCGATCTGCTCGTGGCCCTCGCGCGGGTTCCCCGTGGGCGGGGAAAAGGGAGCGATGCTTCGCTGATCCGGGCCTTGGCGTCGGATTTCGAGCTGGATTTCGACCCTCTCGATTGCGCGATGGCCGAGCCGTGGACAGGCCCGCGTCCCGATGCCCTTGCCACCCTGACGGCAGAGACATGGCGCAGCCAAGGCGATACGGTCGAGCGGCTGGAATTGTTTGCGATTGAAGCGGTGGAAAATCGCCAATCTGCCGGACCGGCAACCCATGCGGTTCTGGACTGGATCGAGACAATCGCGCGCCCGGCGCTTCTGTCCTGTGGTCCCGCAGAATCTGCCGCGATCCTCACCGGCCTTGATGCCCGGTTCATTGCCCCCGGCCCTTCGGGTGCGCCCACGCGGGGCAGACCGGATGTTTTGCCCACGGGGCGCAATTTCTTCTCGGTGGATAGCCGCGCCGTTCCGACGCCTGCCGCCTATACGCTTGGGTGGAAATCCGCCGCACAGCTTATCGAGCGGTATTTACAGGACAATGGCGACTGGCCCCGCGCCATGGTGCTGACGGCATGGGGCACGGCGAATATGCGCACGGGCGGCGACGATATTGCACAGGGTCTGGCCCTGATGGGCGTGCGCCCGCAATGGGATGGTGCAAGCCGCCGGGTAACAGGTTTCGAGATCGTCCCGGCGGATGTGCTGGGCCGCCCGCGCGTGGATGTGACCTTGCGCGTTTCGGGATTTTTCCGCGATGCCTTTCCGGCACAAATGGATCTGTTCGACAGTGCCGCACGGGCCGTGATGGCGCTGGACGAACCCGAAGACCAAAACCCCGCCGCCGCGCGCTGGCGGGCCGAAGGGGGCGATACAACCGCAGGATACCGCGTATTCGGCTCGAAACCGGGGGCCTATGGCGCGGGATTGCAGGCGCTGATCGATGAACGCCTCTGGACCGATCGCAAGGATTTCGCCGATAGCTATCTCGAATGGGGCAGTTATGCCTATGGCGGGGGCGCGGCGGGGCAGGGGGCGCGTGCAGCGCTGGAGGTGCGCCTGTCGCGGACCGATGCCGTGGTCCAAAATCAGGATAACCGTGAACACGACCTGCTCGATTCGGATGATTACTATCAATTCGAAGGAGGCGCGACCGCGGCGGTGGCCGCGCTGTCTGGACGCGAACCTGTCGTTTATCACAACGATCACTCCCGCCCCGAACGCCCTGTCATCCGCACACTTGAAGACGAAATCGGACGCGTGATTCACAGCAGGGTCGTGAATCCCAAATGGATCGCCGGGGTCAAGCGCCATGGCTATAAAGGCGCGTTCGAGATTGCGGCAACGGTCGATTACCTGTTCGCCTTTGCCGCCACGACACAGGCGGTTCGCTCGCGGCATTTCGATTTGGTCTATGAAGCATTTCTCGATGACGAGGATACGCGCATGTTTATCGAAGAAGCCAACCCCGCCGCCCTGCGCGAAATCGCCGACCGCTTCGCCGAAGCGATGGAGCGTGGGTTATGGACCCCGCGCAGCAATTCGGCGGGGGATCGACTGGCCACATTGCGGGTATGAAAAAGGCCCCGACGCGATGCCGGGGCCTCTTTTTTTATTCTGTCGCCGGTGTTTGGCTCAGGTTTTTTCCGCGCCGCCGAACTGAACGCCCATGGCGGTCGTATCGTCTTCGGGTTTCGACCAGTCGCGCTTGACGCCGAGCATCTGAAGGATCGGCGAGGCGATATAGATGGAGGAATACGTTCCCACCAATACGCCCCAGATCATAGCGAAGGTGAAGCCCTGCAAGACCGCGCCACCGAGAAAGTACAATGCCAGCAAGGCCAGCAGGGTCGTGATCGAGGTCATCAAGGTTCGCGACAGCGTCTCGTTCAGCGACAGGTTCAGCAAGTCTTCCAGAACCATCTTTTTGTACCGGCGCAGGTTTTCCCTCACGCGGTCGAAGACGACCACGGTATCGTTAAGCGAATAGCCCACGATAGTCAGGATCGCCGCGATGATCGATAGGTTGAACTCCAATCCGATCAGCGAAAACACCCCGATCGTCAATACGACATCATGGGCGAGCGCCGCGACCGCGCCGACCGAAAACTGCCACTCAAACCGCAGCCAGATATAGACAAGCACCGAGCCGATCGCGAGCAGGACCGCCATGATCCCGGCGGTGACCAACTCGCCCGATACTTTTGGCCCGACACTCTCGACCCGGCGCACTTCAAAGCTGGGCACGGCATCGATAACCGCTGTACTGATTTTGCTGACAAGGGTTTTGCGCGCTTCCTCGCCGCCCTTTACATCCTCGACCCGGATGAGCACATCGCTGGCCGATCCGAAGCCCTGCACCTGCACATCGCCCAGATCAAGCTCTTCGAGCACGCCGCGTATCTTACCAAGATCGGCATCGCCCTGCGTGCGCCCCTCGACCATAGTGCCGCCCTTGAAATCAATCCCGTAATTCAGGCCATTGACCGCAAAGAGACCGAGCGAGGCGACGACTGCCACAGCAGAAATCGCCATGGCAATCTTGCGACCGGAGAGGAACCGGATCTTCGTGCCGTTACGCACAAGTTCCAACAGCGTGATCTTAAAGGTTTTCGGGCGCTTCCATTGAAACCACTGCACGATCAGAAGGCGCGTCACGAAGAACGCCGTAAAGACCGACGTCACGATCCCGATGCCGAGCGTGACGGCAAAGCCTTTCACCGGACCCGATCCCATCGCGTATAGAATCAACGCTGCGATCAGCGTGGTGATATTGGCATCGATGATGGCCGTCAGGGCCTTCTCATAGCCGGTTTCGATGGCGCGAGCGGCCCCCTTCGAGGATTCGATTTCCTCGCGTATTCGCTCGAACACCAACACGTTGGCATCAACAGCCATGCCGATGGTCAACACGATCCCCGCGATCCCCGGCAACGTCAGCGTCGCGCCCAATAGGCTTAAAATTCCGAACAAAAGCCCAACATTCAACAGCAAGGAAATATTCGCGAAAACCCCAAAAAGGCCGTAGGATAACGTCATAAAGACCAAAACCGCAGCAAAAGCGATCAGCGACGCAATGCGGCCGGCTTCAATCGAATCCTGTCCCAACTCAGGCCCGATTGTGCGCTCTTCGAGGAAAGTCATCTCAGCAGGCAAAGCACCCGCGCGCAACAAAATAGCCAGTTGCGTCGAGCTATCGACAGTGAAGTTCCCGGTGATCTGCCCCGACCCGCCAGTGATCGGCTCGTTGATGCGGGGTGCCGTAATCACCTGATCATCAAGAACAATCGCGAACGGCGCGCCGGTGTTTTCAGTCGTATACTGGCCAAAAACACGGGCTCCCGACGGGTTGAACCGGAACGTCACCGACGGCAAACCATTCTGATCAAAACCAGGTTGCGCATCAACAAGATCGTCGCCCGTGACAACCGCCTGACGCTCCAAAATGTAATAAAGCGACGTGTCGTCGAGATCCTGCACGATTATCTCACCCGGTCCGGGCTGAACATCGGCATTGCTGGTCTGTTGGATAACCGGATGGAAGGTCAGCCTCGCCGTCGTCCCGATCAGCGCCTTCAGCTCTTCAGCCGAGCCAATCCCCGGCACCT
>CALLLP010000004.1 GCA_938008165.1 uncultured Neomegalonema sp.
TTGAACCGCACATACCAAATGATGAATCCGGTTAGACACATCATCCAAAAAGGTAAGACACTCAACGACCGATTTTAAACCGGACAGACCACGTTCGCCATTGTTTCTACTTTTCTTCCTCAGAGCCTCCGGGCCTACCAAACTTTTCGACTTGTATAAATTGTATTCTACAATCAGTGCCCTATTGGGCGTCCGGTGTTCTTTATTTAGATCCGACCGGGTGTGGCTGACTGATAATATGCACATTGCCTAGCGAGTTTTTACTCGTTGGATTGGATACGATCCCGCATCTCAGCCGCTACGCCCTGCACCGTTTGTTCCAGCGTCATGGCATCAGCCGTCTGCCGGACATGAAGGACGGGAGTGAGGCGAAGAAGAAGTTCAAGAGCGATCCCATCGGCCATTTCCATATCGACATTGCCGAGGCCCGGACCGAGGAAAGCTCGCTGAATATGTTCGGGAGGATTGACCGGACCAGCAAGGTCGCCTTCGTGAAGCTGGAAAAGCGGGCCATGCGCGCCATCGAGCATCGTCTGACAAAAGCGAACCATCTCTGGAGCGACGACCGGGCCGACGGGATGAGCCGCATTCTCAAGGAAGCGATGGCCAGACGCCACCGTTACGACAGCCATGCCCAATTCCGAGAACACTTCCAGACCTTCATGAGCGCGTCGTTCAGTGCCGAAAAAACCGAAACGCTTCAAGATCAATCCAAACCACCGCATGCCGGGACTAAACACATAGCTCTGCGGTTCACCCAATAGCGTCTTCAGTCGCATTGATTGCTCGTATTTAAAGTCTTGAGGCACAGACGCTTTTGAACCGGCGGTTCGTTGCTACCAAGTGACTCAAACGCAGCGATTTTAGGGGCCTTTCATACGGAATTTTCTGTGACAGGCTGAACAGGTCTCCGCCGCGGCCTTGAATGCTTCGTATGGGTGCAGGCGCGACAACTCGTCCGGCGAAGGGTTAGCGGAAAAGAGGCGCAGAATGCCGCCATTCGCAGGGGCGGTAATGCCGTGCAGCGCGGCGGTTGCCATAGCGTCGGCATAGGCTTCAAGCTCGCCTGCCAGTGCCGCAAAGCTGTCCGCATCGGTCCAGACGCCCGGCAGCGCCTTGGAATGCTGCGTCGAGCCTTCGGGAAATTTCGCGGTCATCGCCTTGCCCGAATGCCGCTCCACGACGCGCGCGGCCTCGATTACGCGGACCGCTTCGTAAGCGCCACCAGATGCGAGTTCGTCCTTTAGCGTCTTCATGGCATCCTTTAGCGTGACCATCTGGTCCATCCGCTCCTTGACGATGCCGGTGGCCTTGCCATGGGCAAGGACGAGCGCGGGCAAGAGCATCAGGCCGACACCCAGAAAGAATGATCGCAACACCGCATGTCCTTTCGATGGGAGAAAAACGGGGGCGGATCGTCCCGCCCC
Organism: uncultured Neomegalonema sp.; assembly: GCA_938008165.1. Lineage (GTDB taxonomy): Bacteria > Pseudomonadota > Alphaproteobacteria > Rhodobacterales > Rhodobacteraceae > JAHDDY01. The sequence continues at coordinate 1,428 of CALLLP010000004.1, forward strand.
CATCCTCCTCACTTGGCGGGCATCATGACGCGGATGCCGACCATGCCATCATCGCCTTTTTCCAGCATCAGTGTCGCTTCATCGCCTGCCTCGACCTCGCCAACCTCGGCACCGTCAAGGAGCATCAGGTCCATCGTCATGGCGGGCCATTTCAGGTCCGGGATCGGTGGATGGGTCAGATTGATCGTTTCGCCGTTGATGCTGTGTATTGTGGCGGTGGTGTGGATGCTGTCCGTGGTTCCGTGGTCCGTGCCTTCATGCTTTTTGGTGTGGTCGTGCCCTTCGCCCATGGCAAGGGCGGGGGAAGCCAGCAGGGCGGCTGTCAGGGTAAGAGTTATCAGTCGCATCGGTTGTCTCCTTCGGTGCGGTTATTCAGCAGGGGTTGAAACCGTTGGCTCGAAACGTCCGCGCGTAAGCCGGGGTCGGCGGCGCGGGCGGGTGCCATGGTTGATCTCCCGCCGTTTCCAGAGCGTGAAAATGGCGGGAATGAGGAAAAGGGTGAGCAGGGTCGCCGTTGCCATGCCCCCGATCATCGGGGCGGCGATTCGCTGCATGATCTCCGAGCCGGTGCCCGTGCCGTACATGATGGGGATCAGCCCGGCGAAGATGGTGGCCACGGTCATAACCTTGGGGCGCAGGCGCAAAAGTGCGCCCTCGAAGACGACCTCCTCGACATCCTGCACGGTCATGGGCCGGGCGGCATCGGCGGCATCGCTCCGGCGGCGCTGCCATGCGAGGTTGAGATAGAGCAGCATGACGATGGCCGTCTCCACCGCCACCCCGGCCAGCGCGATAAAGCCGACGAGCACGGCAACCGACATGTCAAAGCCCAGATACCAGACATACCAGACCCCCCCAGACAGCGCGACCGGCAGAGCCGTCAGGATGATCGCGACCTCCTGAAAGCGGCGGAATTCCATGAACAGCATCAGGATAATCAGGCCGATGGTCGCCGGAGCCACGAGCGTCAGCTTGGCGCGTACTCGCTCGATATATTCGTATTGGCCCGACCATGTGAGCGAATAACCGGGGGGCAGGGTCACGGTCTCGGCCACCACGCGTCGCGCCTCCTCGACATAGCCACCCAGATCACGCCCGGTGATGTCGATGAAGACGAAGCCGGTGCGCCGCGCATTCTCCGAACGGATCATGCCGGGGCCGTCCACGAGGCGGATATTCGCCACCTGACCCAGCGGGATATGCGCCCCCGATGGCGTGACGACAGGCAGTTCACGCAGGCGCTCCGGGCTGTCGCGCCAGTCGCGGGGATAGCGCAGGTTGACGGGAAAGCGCTCCAGTCCCTCCACCGTCTCGGTGATCTTCACGCCACCGATGGCCATCTGCACGACCTGTTGCACATCGGCGATGGAGAGCATGTAGCGGGCGGCGGCGGCGCGGTCGATATCCACCTCGACGAACCGTCCGCCCACGGGCCGCTCCGCATAGGCCGACGCCGTGCCATCGATGCCCGCAACCGCGCGCTCCACCTCGACGGCGACCCGCTCGATCACGTCGAGATCGGCACCCGTGACCTTCACGCCCACGGGTGTCTTGATGCCGGTGGCGAGCATGTCGATGCGGTTCTTGATCGGCTGTATCCAGACATTCGTTACGCCCGGTATCTGCACCGCCGTGTCGAGAGCATCGCGGATATCTGCCATCGTCATACCGGGTCGCCATTCGTCCTGCGGGCGCAGCCGGATCGTCGTTTCGATCATGGTCAGCGGTGCGGGATCGGTGGCGGTGACCGCGCGCCCCAGCTTGCCATGGACCGTCTCGACCTCCGGCACGGTGGCGATCAGACGGTCGGTCTGTTGCAGGACCTCGCGCGCCTTGCCGATGGAGACGCCGGGATAGAGCGACGGCATGTAGAGGAAATCGCCCTCGTTCAATTCGGGCATGAACTCGGTGCCGATCCGTTGTAATGGAAAGGCCATCGAGACGACGATCAGCCCCGCCATCGCGATTGTGGCCACGGGCCACGCGACGGCGGCGTCGAGAAACGGGCGGTAGAGTGCGATGCACAGCCGGTTCAGCGGATTTTTGCGCTCCGGCACGATCCGCCCGCGTATGAAATACCCCATCAGCACCGGCACCAGCGTGACCGACAGGATCGCGGCGGCGGCCATGGCATAGGTCTTGGTGAAGGCGAGCGGCTTGAACAGGCGGCCTTCCTGCCCCTCCAGCACGAAGACGGGCAGGAAGCTGACGGTGATGATCGCCAGCGAGAAGAACAGCGCCGAGCCGACCTCCGACGCGCTTTCCCCGACGATCCGCCATCGGTTCTCCGGGGTCAGCGGCTCGCGCTCGATCCGCCGGTGCATCGCCTCGATCATCACGATGGCTGCGTCCACCATCGCGCCTATGGCGATGGCGATGCCCCCCAGCGACATGATGTTCGCGTTCACGCCCTGAAACTTCATCACGATAAACGCGGCGAGGATGCCGAGCGGTAGCGTCAGCAGGATCACCAGTGAGGAGCGCAGATGCAGCAGGAAGGCCGCGCAGACCAGCACGACGACGACGAATTCTTCCGTCAGCTTCTTCCTGAGGTTATCGACAGCCCGCTCGATCAAGCCTGATCGATCATAGGTCGTCACCAGTTCCACGCCTTCGGGCAAGGACGCCCGCAACTCCACGAGCCGCTCCTCCACCGCCTTGATGGTGCTGAGCGCATTGCCGCCCCAGCGCATGACGACGACGCCGCCGACCGCGTCCCCCTCGCCATTGAATTCGCCGACGCCGCGCCTGAGTTCCGGCCCCATGCGGATTTCCGCCACGTCCCCCAGCGTCAATGCAGCACCGCGCTCATTGACCCGCAAAGGGGCGCTCGCGAGATCGTCGAGGCCAGAGATATAGCCCGTTGCGCGGACCATAAACTCGGCTTCGCCCATTTCGAGCACCGAGCCGCCGGTTTCACCATTCGCGTCCCAGATTACCTTATGCAACTCGGTCAGGGTGATGCCGTAGGCGCGCAGCTTATGCGGATCGACGACGACCTGATACTGGCGCACCATGCCGCCGATGGTGGCAACCTCCGAGACCCCTTCGACTGCCTGCAACTCGGCTTTTAGCCACCAGTCCTGCAAGGCGCGAAGATCGGCGATATCGTGATTGCCACTGCGGTCGAGCAAGACGTACTGGTAGATCCAGCCGACGCCTGTTGCGTCCGGTCCCAGTTCGGGCGTCACGCTGTCCGGCAGGCGCGATTGCACCTGCGCGAGATATTCCAGCACCCGCGTCCGCGCCCAGTAGAGATCGGTGCCGTCCTCGAAGACGATATAGACATAGCTGTCCCCAAAGAACGAGAACCCCCGCACGTCAACGGCGCCAGGCACTGCCAGCATCGCCGATGCAATCGGATATGTGACCTGATCCTCGACCAGTTGCGGCGCCTGCCCCGGATAGGGCGTCTTGACGATCACCTGCACGTCCGACAGGTCGGGTATCGCATCGACCGGGGTACGCATCACCGCCCAGATTCCGCCGAGCGCCAGCATGATGCCAAAGGCGAGGACCACGACCCGATTGGCGATGGATGCGCGAATGAGAGCAGGGATCATCGTTCTATGCCTTCCAGCGTCATCTCGAAGGTTGCGGGGTTCATGGAGATTAGCAGCGTCGCCTCCTCACCCAATGGCAGCGATCCCGCAGGGAGCGCATCGGAAAGCGCAAACTCCATCGTCATGCCCGGCATCCCGATTTCCCGTATCGGACCGTGGGTGACATTGGCGGTGCCCTTGGTCGCATCGACCGCATTGATCGTGCCGGAAACCTGCATGGGCGGCTCCGGTGCCTCGAAACCGACCACAGACATCTCGAAGGTTTCGGGGTTCATCGTCAGCGACAGGTCGATCTCCTCACCGACGGGCAGAGCGGCGGGGTCGATATCCGGGCCGAGGATGAACTCCATCGTCATGCCCGGCATTCCGATGGCGGCGATCGGGCCGTGAGTGACGCTGGCCTTTCTTGCCTTGGGATCGACGCTGTTGACTGTGCCGGACACGTCGATGTGTTCCGGCTCCCCGGCGGGTGGGGCAGGGGTCTCCGTCTCCATCATCGGCTTTTCCATGGTGCCTGCCATGCCGTCGTCCATGCCCTTGGCGGCACGCACGCCAATGACGGTATAAAGCCCGCCTTCGCCTTCGGAGAGGTCGATTTCCACGGGGCTATCCAAGGGAACGGACGCCAGATCGACGCCCTGCGCTTGCAGATCCATGGTCATGGCGGGCCAGCTCAGATCGGGGATCGGATCGTGGCTGAGGCTGAGCGTGCCGTCGGGCTTGATCGCATGAACGACGGCCATGCCGGTCGCATCCACCCCGTCATCGCCGCCGATCCGCGACAGGGTCAGTAACCCGTCCGCTCCCCGTACCAACGAGAAGCGCACTGCGTCGCCGACCGCGACCCGCTCCAGCCGCACACTGTCGCGCAAGGCAAAGGTATTGCGCATCGCGGGCCAGTCGAGGGCGGGGATGGCCGCGTGGTCGATGGCCACGCTGTTCCGCGCCTCATCGACCGCCAGCAATACGCCCTTGCCCGATGCCGGGGCCGCCTCGGTCGGGGCCATGCGGGTAATGCCCGCCGACAGGGCACTCTCGCTGTCGATCAGGAACTGCGCCGAGGCGACCACCTGCGCCCCCGCCTCCAATCCCTGCACGATCTCCGTGCGTCCGTCCTTTCCAAAGCCGTCGCGCAGGCCGGTGGTCACGAGGCGTGGACGGAAGGTGCCATCGCCAGTCCGCAGTATCACGCGCTCGGCACGGCCCGTGCGGATGACCGCCTCGCTTGGTACGGTCACGGACTCGCGGGTTTCCATCGCCGACAGGCGGATGCGCCCAAACATATTGGGCCGCAATTTGCCGTCCGCATTGTCGAAACGCATCCGCACGGCCAGCGTCCGGGTTTTCGAGTCAAGTTCGGGATAGATATAGTCGATCTCGCCCCGGTAGGTCTCGCGTGGCAGCGACTCGAACCGCGCCTCTGCGGTCATCCCCTTGCTCAGACGACCGATATCACGCTCGAACACGTCGGCGATGACCCAGACTGTCGAGAGATCGGTGATCGACATGGCCCGTGTATCCGGTTCCAGATACATTCCTTCCGATGCGGCAAGGGCGGTGACGACTCCCGATTGTGGAGCACGAATGCGCAGGTGTTCGGCGGGGGCTCCGATGCGGTCCATCGCGTTGCGTTCCTGCCGCGGGCCATAGACCTCGAACAGGGCCTCGCCAGCGCGCACTGGATCACCGACCGCCCGCACGCGCAGGCCCTCGACCCATCCGGCGATGCGGGCGTGGATATGACTGGTCGCGTCCTCATCATAGGTGACGAAGCCGACCGTCTCGATGACCGGTGCGACCGTCTCGATCCGCGCGACAGCGGTGCGGACGCCGATGGCGTTCACCTCCTGCGCCGACAGCATGACTTCGCCAGGTTCGCCGGATGGCTCATCGCCCTCGTAGACGGGGACGAGATCCATGCCCATCGGCGACTTCCCCGGCTCGTCCTTGCGGAAGTTCGCGTCCATCGGAGCGACCCAGTAGAGAATTTTCTCGCCGTCATCCATGCTGCCGGACGGGGCCGCGAAGTGGAACCGCTCTACCGCAATACCACCAGCGAACCCTGCGCCGAGCGCAAGGATGGACAGCGCACCATAACGACCGCGCATGGCCTCGCCTCCCTTGTCGGAAACGCCCTCAAAAACTGTTTGGAATGCCGGATTCGCTCCGACGAGCGTATCAGCCGCGCGGAGGCTGGGGATCGACGCCCGGATCGCTCAGCGAGGAGCGCGCGTCGCTCAGGGTCTCGACCATAATCGAGACGGTAAAGCGGATCGGTGCGATGTCGCGCCGCGCGCCATCCACGGCTTGAACCATGCAACAGGACATGTCGCCCATCGGACCGGAAACCGCTTCATCATTGGGGCTGTGATCGCCATGTCCCTGCATCATCATCGGACAGGGCATGGTCACAGTCGCCTCGTCGGCAGTGCCGCCATAGCCCATCGACGCCGCATGAACCGGGGCGAAGGAAACCGAGCAAATCAGCAGGAATGCCAGAAAGAATCTGGCGAAGGCCGATCCAAATTTTTTCGCACGGTTCATCATCGATACTTACATATCACCCGACTGCCAGCAAATCCAGTAACTTGACCGTTAACCACCTGTGTCCTGCGGCACGTGCAACTCGATGGCCTGCCCGACTGCCACAGGATGCGACGCCGGAACGGCGAAGCGCACGGTTCGGGTTTCCGTAAGTGGGTTCTCCACCGGGATCAATGCTCGTACCGTCACGGTCAGGGCTATGCCGTCGCGCGTTTTCGCTTCGATCCGGTTGCCTTTCTTGAGGAACCTCAGCAACGAGGTCGGCACATCAGCCTCGACTTCGAGATTGCTTGTGTTGACCAGCGAGAACATCCGCCGCCCCGGCGTCACGAAGTCACCGGCGTCGATCTCGCGTGACATCACAACGGCGTCATAGGGGGCGCGCACTTTCGACCGCTCGATATCGACGAGCAGCCGCGCAGCGCGCGCGCGCGACTCCTCGAATTGTGCGCGGGCAACGGTGACCTCAGCGGCAAGTCTCGCCGTCTCCGCCTGCGAATCCTCGAACCGCGATGCATTGAACGCCGCGCTGCCCCTAAGATCGGCAAGACGCTGAAGGGACGCACGCTCGACCTCCAGCGCGGCCTGACGAACGTTTATCTGTGCTTCGGCCACGGCGATCTGCGCCCGCGCGGTTTCAAGATCGGCCCGGCGATCATCGATATTGAGCGTTGCCAAGGGATCGCCTGCCCGAACCGTATCGCCCGCGACGACCAGTACCGCCTCGACCGGGGCCGCAATCGCCGCAGCGACATCGCCGGACTGGCGAGGCACGACATCGCCGATCACACTCGGCCCGACCCCCCTTCTGTCATCGGCACCGACCGAAACCGGCGCAAGAAGCAGAGTGCATATCGTTACCAGCCCGACAAATCGCCAGCATGACGGTGATCGATTTTTCAAAGATGTTTCCATGGGTGCATGGTCAGCTTTTTCACGGCCCATGACAACGATTCCCTTCGATGCCTGTGTCTTCTTCCAGCGAAAAGCACGGGTTGTCGAGGGCCAAATAGGGGGTCTAAAAGCACTGGTGGCGATCGGCCCGTCCGAAGGCCCTATAGCCCCAGCGCCCGTCTGCGCTCTTCGGCGAATCCCTGTACCATGCGATCCGAGATCATGGCGAGGATGGCCATGGCGGCACCGGCGGAAATGCCAAGGCCCACATCCGCCTTGCCCAACGCCAGATAGATCGACTGTCCAAGGCCCGTTGTCCCGATCAGGGCGGCGATGACGAGCATGGCGAAGGCGTAGAGGATCGTCTGGTTCAGGCCCAGCAGGATCGACGGCACGGCATAGGGAAAGCGGATGTCGCGCAGGATTTGCCACCCGGTCGCGCCGCTGGAGACCGCCGCTTCGAGCATGTCGCCGGGCGTTTCGACGAGACCATGTCGCGTGTAGCGGATCATCGGGACGATGGCATAGGCGCAGATGGCCAGAAAGGCCGAAAACTCGCCGATCTGGAAGACCATCAGCACAGGGATCAGGAAAACGAATAGCGGAATCGTCTGGAGCATATCGCAAACCGGGCGCACGGCTTTCCACGCCAAGGGCGAGACCGCGCATACCAGGCCGATCACCCCCCCGACGATGGCGCAGGCAAAGACCGCCGCGCCGCTGAGATACAGCGACAGGAGCGAGCGCTCCCACAGGCCCGCGAGCAGGATCGTACCGAGCAGCAGGACAGATATCAGCGCCAACCGGCGACCGCTGGCCACCCAGCCAAGGGCCGCCACGCCAAACAATACGAAGGGCCACGGCAATTCGGCAATGCCGGTTTCCAGCATGCCCATCAGGATGACGAGCATCAAACCGGCGGTCACGCGCCCGCGCCATGCCAGCAGCAGACCGGCCAGCCCCGCGCAGGCGAAAAGCCCGGCGCTCATCGCCATCGTCCATGAAAAGCCCCATGTGAAGGGCAGGACGGCGTTGTCGAGACCGATCCGCAGAGGCAGCAATCCGTAGAACATCGCCGTGTTCTTGACGCTGTCGAGCCATGCGCCATTGGTCTTGGTAAAGTCTGTCAGACTCTGATCCACCGCCTGCGCCACGGGGTTCATCAGGGTCAGGTCATCGGGGTTCGGCAGGCTGTTTGACAAGAGGGCGAGCGCCGTAAACAGCCCCGCGATGCCAAGGACCGCCCAGACGATCCGGATGTCGTGACGCTGACGCTCGATGGCCAGCGAGCCGCTCATCCGGTCGATGACGATGGCGAAGACCACGATCACCATCCCCGCGAGCAGGGCTTGGCCGAATTGTGCCTTGCGCATGGTCAGCAACACTTCCCAGCCGATATCGTTGAAGCCGCCGATCACCGCCGCGATGATCACCATGCTCAGCGCGGCCATCAGACATTGATTGACCCCGACCATGATCTGGGAGGAGGCGGAGGGGATTTCGACCTGAAACAATTGCTGAAGCCGGGTGCCCCCCGACATGATCGCCGCTTCCTTGATTTCCGGCTCGACCCTTTCAAGCCCCAGCATGACATTGCGCGCCATGGGCGGAGCGGCGTAGATCGCCGAGGCGATCAATCCGACCACCGGGCCAAAGCCGAACAGGATCAGGATGGGGGTCAGATAGGCGAAGGTCGGCACGGTCTGCATCACATCCAGCAGGGTCTGCAGCGCGGATTTCACGCGCGGGATCTCGTTGGCGAGGATGCCGAGGATGCCGCCGAAGATGATGGCCAGCGGCACGGATACCGCGACCAGTGCGAGCGTGTTCATGCTCTGGAACCAATACCCCGACACCAACACGAAGGAGAGGCCCAGAAACCCCAGCGCCGCCATCGACAAACCGCCCAGATACCATCCCGTCGCCGTCACCAGACCGATAACCATCGGCCAAGGCGTACCGTTGAGCGCCATATTGGCCCAGTCCATCGGATAGCTCAGCATGGCGGAACAGGCGCGGGCGAATGGCTTGATCGCGTCGAGAAACCACGACAGGCCAGCGCCGACCCAATCGGTCGCGGGCAGAACCCATCCCGTAGGCCATTTGATCAGCCATGGGGCGACCGGCTCCAGCATCAGGCACAGCGCGCCGACGATCAGGGTCAGGAAGGCGGCCCGTGCGCCCATGCTCAGGCGCCAAAGGGGCGCTATCGCGGCACCGGCGGCGCTCATGATTCCTCGACTTGAAGGGCGGCGACGAGATCGGAGGGCTGGACGGTGCCGACGATAGCCCCGGTCGCATCGCGCACGGGCACCGGCTCATAGAGTTTCATGCAATGGGCAAGGGCAAGGTCGAGCGTCATCGATGTCGTCAGGCCCGGATCATCCGGCCCCAGCCCGGTTGATCCATCGGTCTGCATCACGGATGCGACCCGCGCATGCTGGCCCTTGGCCACATCCTTGGAGAATTCGCGCACATAATCATCCACCGGATGCAGCACGATCTCGGTCGGTGTGCCGATCTGGACGATTTTACCGTCGCGCATGATGGCGATCCGGTCCGCGAGTTTCAGGGCTTCGGCGATGTCATGGGTGATGAAGACGATGGATTTCTTCAAGGTCGCCTGAATCCGGAGAAATTCGTCCTGCAATTGTCGCCGGATAAGGGGGTCGAGGGCGGAGAATGGCTCATCCAGAAACCAGATATCGGGATTGACGGCCAAGGACCGCGCGATGCCGACCCTTTGGCGCTGACCGCCGGAAAGTTCGCGCGGAAAGCTGCCCTCGCGACCGTCTAGGCCGACGAGCGAGATAACGTCCTGCGCGCGGGCGGTGCGTTCGGCCTTGCCGGTGCCCTTGGCCTTGAGCGGATAGGCGACGTTCTCGGCGACCGTCATATGCGGAAACAGGCCGAAATGCTGAAAGACCATGCCCAGCCTGTTGCGGCGCAGGTCCGTCAGACGCTTTTTCGATGCGCCCATCACGTTTTCGCCGTCGATTCGGATTTCGCCGTCCGTGCCGGGCAAAAGCTGCGAGATACAGCGCACCAAGGTCGATTTGCCTGAGCCTGACAGCCCCATGATCACGAATAATTCGCCCTGACGCACATCGAAGGAGGCGTTCTGGACAGCGGGCATGAACCCGGCTTCGTGCAGCGCTTGCGCCGCCGTTTCCGGGGTTGCCTCCGGGCGAGCCAATGCCTCGCCCAGAGCCGTTTTGGCACCCTCGCCAAACACCTGCCAGAGATTGCGGCAGGCGATGGCAGGCGTTTCGTCGGACGTCATGAGGCTCACTGAATCGCGGCGGTGACGATCGGCTTCCAGTTGGCTTCGTTCTCTTTCATCCAGGCGGCCACGACCTCCTCGACCTTGCCGCCATCCACATCGACAGCGCCCATCATGGGCTGCTGATCCTCGACGCTGAGGGTATAGTTCGACAGGATTTCGAAAGCGGCGGGCCATTTTTCTTCCATGCCGCTCCACCCGGCCTTGAAGATGCGCGACGGGGCAAAATCGCAGTCATGGGTCGCATCGGGGTTCGATCCCCATTTGGGGTCTTCGAAGCATTCGTCATTGCCGACGGGCAGGTCGACGAATTTTACGTCATAGGCGGACATGGCCCAATGCGGTTGCCAAAACACGATCAACAGGGGGGATTTCTTCTCGGTCGCGGCGCGCAATTCGGTAATAAGCGCCCCTTCGGACCCAGCAGGCACCGCCTTGAAAGGCAGGTCGAAACCGCTCATGCGGTCGGCGCCCGGTGTGCCCCAATCGGCGGGGTAATCGATCAACCGGCCCTGTGGAATGGTATCGGCGGTGGCGAATTTCATCGCACAGTCGCGCAGGGCGTCCAGCGCGGGCAGGCCGGGGCAGATCTCGGCGACATGGGCGGGATAGGCGATGCCTTCCTTCGCATCGAGGCCAAGATCGCCCAGCTCGACGACACCACCGGCATCGACTTTCTTCGCGTAATCTTCCGACACGTTCGAGGACCAGATTTCCATCGCGCCGTGGATTTCGCCATCGGCGATGGCCTGATACATATTCATATATCCAGCGGTGACGTATTCTACGTCGTAACCGGCGGCTTCCAGCATCGCACCCGCAACATAGGTCGAGACGTGTTGTCCGGTCCATTCATTGACCGCGAGCTTGATCGGTTCGTCCTTTGCGCCCAGATCGGCGGCCTGAACGGATGTCGCCATGGCACAGGTGGCCAATGTGGCTAGCAGAGTTCGGAACATGGGGTTCTCCCTGAAACTGGTGTCGACAGATCGTTTTGGTTGAGCACAGCTTTTCACAGCGGTTTCGTTCATGCTAGCCCTTCGCACGATGTTTGCGCGTATTCTTGACGGGTGTTGAATAACAATCGCCCGGTTTTGGCGGTGCCCCCATAGAAGGATCAGGACATGTGCATCAAAGGGCTGACCGATACGGGGCGTCTGCGGTGAGTCGCCTATCGGGAAAGCGGGCGGTGGTCACGGGTGGTCGGCAGGGCATCGGGCGGGCAATCGTCGAGGCGTTTCTGCGCGAGGAGGCGACGGTCGTTACCTGTGGGCGCGGCGCGCGGCCCCAGCTACCGCCGGGGTGCGACTGGCATGGGGTGGATGTTGCCGATCCGGCGCAGGTTGGGGCCTTTGCGCAGGCGGTCGGGGCGGTGGATATTCTGGTGAATAATGCCGGTATTCAGGTCGAGAAAACTGTCATGGACAGCACGGATGCCGATTGGGATCTCGTGATGGGGGTCAATGCGCGCGGCGTGTTCAATTGTTGCCGCGCCTTTTTGCCCCGGATGCAGGCGGGCGGGGCGATCATCAATATCGGGTCGATTTCCGGCCATGTCGCCGATCCGGGCATGGCGCTCTATAACGCGTCAAAGGCGTTTGTGCATGGTCTCACCCGCTCCATCGCCGTCGATCATGGTCCGGCCATCCGCTGCAATGCGATCTGTCCCGGATGGATTGAAACGGGCATGCTCGAAGCGGGGTTTGATCTGGCGGGCGATCCGGTGGCCGCGCGTCAGGATGCGCTGGCCCGCCATCCTGTGCGCCGCTTCGGTAAACCGGAGGATATCGCGAGCATGGCGGTTTGGCTCGCCTCGGATGAAAGCGCTTTTGCCAGCGGTCAGCTTTTCACCATGGATGGCGGTATGACCGCTGCCTCGCCCCTGCAACCGGGATTGTTCTGAAAGGCCGCGCATAACGTCATATCAGGCCCAGCGCCCGGAAGCTTGCATCCAGTTCGCGCCCGATGATGATATGATCATGCACCGTCACGCCCAGCGGCTTTGCGCTGTCGATGATCTGCTTTGTCATCTCGATATCCGCGCGGGAGGGCGTCGGGTCGCCGCTGGGGTGGTTATGGACGAGGATGATGGCGGAGGCGTTCAGTTCCAGCGCCCGCTTGACCACCTCGCGCGGATAGACCGGCACATGATCGACCGTGCCACGGCCCTGCGCTTCCTGTGCGATCAGGCGGTTTTTGCGGTCGAGGAACAGGACATGAAATTCCTCATGCTCCAGCCGCCCGATCTGCGCCTTGCAAAAGGCCATCAGCTTGGACCAGCTTGACAGGATGGGGCGCTCGATCACGCTGTTCTTTGCCAGCCGGGTCGCGCTGGCTTCGACGAGTTTCAGCTCGATCACGGCGGCCTCGCCCAATCCCTCGATCTCGCGCAGGCGGGCGGGCGGGGCAGAGATGACGCTGGCATAATCCCCGAACCGTCCGATCAAGGTTTTTGCGAGGGGTTTGACATCCCGCCGGGGGATTGCGCGGAACAGAATCAGTTCGAGCAATTCATAATCCGCGAGCGCGCTTTCGCCCGCCTGCATAAAACGCGCCCGCAACCGCTGTCGATGGCCGGTATGGGAGGGCGGCGGCGTGAGCGGGTCTTTGGGGGGCGCCTCGCGCATCGGATCAGGCCGAAATCGGCGTTTCGTGCAAGGGATGGAACCGGCCAGCGGGCGACAGGGTGAAGATCTCGCACCCTTCCTCGGTCACACCGATCGAGTGTTCGAATTGGGCGGAGAGCGTGCGGTCGCGGGTCACGGCGGTCCATCCATCGGCCAGAACCTTGGTGCCCGCACGGCCCAGATTGATCATCGGCTCGATGGTGAAGAACATGCCGGGGCGCAGAATTGCCCCCGTGCCCGGCTTGCCGTAATGCAGCACGTTCGGCGCATCGTGGAACACGCGCCCCAGACCGTGGCCGCAGAAATCGCGCACGACGGAGCATCGCTGCCCTTCGGCAAAAGACTGGATCGCATGGCCGATATCGCCAAAGCGATCCCCCGGTTTCACGGCTTCGATGGCGCGCATCAGGGAATCGTGGGTCACATCGATCAGGCGCGCGGCCTTGCGACTGGGCGTTCCGGCGACGAACATGCGCGACGTATCGCCGTACCAGCCATCCAGAACCACCGTGACGTCGATATTGAGAATATCCCCATCGCGCAGCGCTTTCGGCCCCGGTATCCCATGGCACACCACATGGTTGAGCGAGATGCAGCTGGCATGTTGGTATCCACGATAGCCGATCGTGGCCGATATGGCGCCATGATCGGTTACGAATTGCTCGATCAGGGTATCGAGATGCTCGGTGGTGACGCCGACCTGTACTTCCGGCCCGATCATGTCGAGTGTCTCGGCGGCAAGTCGTCCGGCGGCGTGCATGCCTGCAAAATCCTCTGGAGGATGGATCTTGATGCCTTCGGGGGTGCGGTTGACGCTGTCTTTCATCGGATTTCCGGGCCTAAGGGGCAAATATGCGCACTGGCGCGCACCATATCCATCCCGCCGCTCCGATCAAGGGTGGTTGTGGATTTCATGAAAGGGCATGAATGCCCCCTGCGCAGGGGTGTTCTGCGCAGGGGAAATCAGGGATCGATGACTGTGTCGCTCCAACGCTTCAGAAAATGAGGGCTGGCTCGAAGGGCTGGGCGAAACCGCTGTCCACAGAGGGTGAGAACAGGACCGCTTCCGCATCCTTGAGAATGATAACGCGCCCATCATTGCCGGAAAATACCTGAATGCCGTTGCCGAATTCGCTCCGCTCGAAATCGGACGGATTGCCGATGATGGTGACGATGTCGTTGTTTGGCTCGCCCGCATCGACGAAGCCGCTATCGGTCACGGTAATCCGGTCGCGGGTCTCGGTGCCCTGCACGGTTTCGAAGCCCGGCCCGGTCACGATGGTCGTCGGATCGGCAGGTGCGGGAGCGGGTGCCGGAGCGGCAGGCGTGGGAGCCGCCGCGACCGGTGTAGGAGCCGGTGCGGGCGCTGGAGCCGGTGCGGGGGCCGGAGCAGGCGCCGGGGCAGGCGCTGGCGCCGGAGCGGGCCTTGGCGTGGCAGAGACAGGGCGGCCGGTGGTGAAAGACGGTGCTGGCTCCGCGATCAAGGGAGCGGGCTGGAGCCTGCCACCGAGACTCGTCTGATTTTGCTGTCTGTCAAAGATGGTGCCGAAGTTCGCTTCGGCAGGCCGGGGCGCTGTCTGAGGCGATGAACTTGTAAACGTGAACAGAGACATGATCGATTCCTGAAATTGTTATGACCCATATTGGTGCGTATTGGCATAATCTCATAAAATATATGTATTTTAAAGGGACATTGACGTTCGGGTGTTTAATTTATCTTGTGTATACATCTGATAAGAATACGACCGCGTTTTCGGTCCGGGTGCTGGGCCTGTCTTGCTCCGGTCGACCGCTTCCGATGCCGCGCTAGGTTCGAGATGCAAGAAAGCGGATTCCGGAGCCAGCCCCATGACAATGAACAAGCCCAAGACTTTCGGCGTCATCGGCCTCGGAACATTCGGATCGACCGTCGCCGCCGAACTGGCCCGCTTCGATAATTACGTCATCGGCGTCGATATCGACCAGAATCGCGCGCAATCGCTGGCCGATACCCTACGCGAAACCGTGATCGCCGACGGGCGCGACGAAAAGGCTCTGCGCGAGGCGGGAATCGGACAATGCGACGTCGTCCTGATCGCCATCAGCAATAATCTGGAAGCGAACATCATCTGTGCGATGAATGTAAAGCTGATCGGGGTCGATCATATCTGGGCCAAGGCCGATACGCGCACCCATCACCGCATTCTCTCGCGTCTGGGGGTCGAGCGGGTCATCCATCCTGAGCGCCTGATGGGCCAGCGGGTCGCGCAGATGCTGCACAACCCCTCCGTGCGCGATTATGTGAGCATCGGCAACGGGTTCTACGCCGTCACCATGGTCGTGCCCGAAAGCCTGAGTGGAAAAACACTCTCATCGCTCGATCTGGGCACTCAATTCGATGTGCGCTGTCTCGAAATCATGCGCGGCAGCGATCTGATCAAGGATGGCGATTCCGATCCGGTGCTCGACGAGGATGACCGGATGCTGGTTCTGGGCACACGCTCCGACCTCCGGCGCTTTAGCGAGAGTTTCTGAGGGATGGATTGGCTGGGGTGGAAGCGTCGGTGGCGGGCCTTTACCGTCAATCTCAATCCGCCGGTTTTCCTGATGATCCTCTATGCCGCCATGGCGGGTCTGGGGGGAGCGGTGCTGAAGCTGCCCCTCTCGACGACGGAGCCGATTGGCTGGTCCGATGCGATGTTTACCGCCGTTTCCGCCATTACGGTCACGGGCCTTGTCGTGGTCGATACGGGTAGTGTCTTCACGCCCTTTGGTCAGGGAGTGGTCGCCGTGCTGATTCAGCTTGGCGGGCTGGGCGTGATGACGTTTGCCGTTCTGATCCTGTCGGCCCTTGGTCAGACCGTCGGCATCACGCAGCGTATGGTCCTGCGCGACGATCTCAACCGCACGGCGGTTCATGATCTCCTGCGCCTCGTCCGGGTGATCTTCGTGGTGGTGCTGGTCTGCGAAACGGTGGGCGCGGTCGTGCTGGCCTTTGTTTTCGTGCCGGAATTCGGATGGTCGCACGGGATATGGACCTCCGTATTTCACTCGATTTCGGCCTTTAACAATGCCGGATTCTCACTCTATTCCGACAGCTTGACCCGATGGCAGACGAACCCGGTCATCAATATCGTCATTCCGCTGATGTTCATCATCGGTGGTCTGGGCTATGGGGTGGTATCCGATATTCTGTCGCGGGTCGGGTGGCGGCGGTATTCGCTGCATTCAAAGCTGATGCTGGTCGGAACGGCGACATTGATCGTTCTTTCGGTGATCGGAGTCGCGGCCCTGGAATGGCGAAACCCGGCCACGCTGGGCGGGCTGGAGACGACGGGCGATAGGCTATGGGTCGCGTGGTTTCAGGGCGTGACGACCCGTACCGCAGGGTTCAACACCACCGATATCGGCGCGATGCATGACACGACCGCCCTGATGTTCATCATCCTGATGATCGTGGGGGGCGGCAGTACATCGACGGCGGGGGGTATCAAGGTGACGACGGCGATCGTCCTGCTGCTGGCGACCATCGCGTTCTTTCGTCGCCGCGAGAGCATCAATGTCTTTGGGCGCACGGTCGGTCTGGACCAGATATTCAAGGTCATGGCGCTGACGACGACGGCGATCCTGTTCCTGACGGTCGGCACGTTCATCCTGTTGCTGGAGCATGATGGATTGTTCCTCGATGCGGCCTTCGAGGTCGCCTCGGCCTTTGGTACTGTTGGCCTGTCGCGCGGAGTGACGGGCGAGCTGAACGAGACGGGCCGGGCCGTGATCATGGTCATCATGTTCTTTGGGCGGGTCGGTCCCCTGACCTTGGGGTTTTTCCTCGCCACGC
The DNA here is from genome assembly GCA_938008165.1 of uncultured Neomegalonema sp. Lineage (GTDB taxonomy): Bacteria > Pseudomonadota > Alphaproteobacteria > Rhodobacterales > Rhodobacteraceae > JAHDDY01. Next base: position 18,156 of record CALLLP010000004.1, read on the forward strand.
GCATCGGCTCGCGGGTCCGCTATCCCGAAGGACAAGTTTACATCGGGTGATTTGACGCGCCAAACCGTGAAACTTATAGAAGGAAACTTATATAAGACTCTTCACAAATCGCTTTCGATGTCCGATACCACGGGTGAAAGAAAGCCGATTCGCATCTCAGGGGGAAAGCGACGCCATGGCCATCGTGCATTTGAAGACTGCGACCAAGACATCTGCAACCGGCGCGGGCGACGTCCGCGAGACCGTCCAGAAAATCCTCGACGAAATCGAGGCGGGCGGTGACGAGGCCGCCAAGCGCTATGCGGCCCAATTCGACAAATATGAAGGCGATATCGTCGTTTCGCGCGGCGAGCTGGATGAGGCCGCCGCCAAGGTGCCGCAAAAGCTGAAAGACGACATCCGTTTCGCCCATGACAATGTGCGCCGCTTTGCCGAAGCGCAGAAGACCACGATTCAGGATATGGAATACGAGGTGATCCCCGGCCTGATCGCGGGTCAGAAGGCGATTCCCTGCGATGCCGCCGGGTGCTACGCGCCGGGGGGCCGCTATGCCCATATCGCCAGCGCGATGATGACGGTGACGACGGCAAAGGTCGCCGGGGTCAAGCATATCGCCGCCTGTTCGCCGCCACGCCCGGATACGGGCGTCCATCCCGCGATTCTCTACACCGCCGATATTTGCGGGGCCGATACGGTGCTTGCGCTGGGCGGCGTGCAGGGGGTGGCGGCGATGGCGTTTGGCCTGTTCGGCCTGCCCAAAGCCGATATTCTCGTCGGGCCGGGCAATCAGTTCGTGGCCGAAGCCAAACGCATCCTCTTTGGCCGTGTCGGCATCGATATGTTTGCGGGACCGACGGACAGCCTGATCCTCGCCGATGAAACCGCCGATCCCTATATCGTGGCATGGGATTTGGTCGGGCAGGCGGAGCATGGCTACAACTCGCCGGTATGGCTGGCCACGACTCACCGCCCGCTGGCCGAAAAGGTTATGGAACTGGTGCCGGGCATGATCGAGAGCCTGCCGACTCTCAACCGCGACAATGCCTTTGCCGCATGGCGCGATTATGCCGAAGTGATCCTCTGCGACACCCGCGAGGAGGTCGCGCAGGTCTCCGACGGTATCGCGCCTGAGCATCTGACCGTTCAGGCCGCCGATCTCGACTGGTGGCTGGACCGTCTGAGCAGCTATGGCTCGCTGTTTCTGGGCGAAGAAACCACTGTGGCCTTTGGCGATAAGGCATCGGGCACCAACCACGTCCTGCCGACATCCGGCGCGGCGCGCTATACGGGCGGATTGTCGGTGCATAAATACATGAAGCTGGTCACATGGCAGCGTGCGACCCGCGATGCCGCCCGCCCCGTTGCCGAAGCCACCGCCCGCATCTCGCGGCTTGAGGGGATGGAAGGCCATGCCCGCACCGCCGATATCCGGCTGGAGAAATACTTTCCGGGGGTGAATTTCGACCTGAGCGCCACGGGCGAGTAACGCCGTTCTGCGGTCAGTTCCTGATCGACATGGGGCCGTCACGGTGTAGCGTGGCGGCCTTGATCGTATCTGGGAGAGAGCAATGACCGGACCGCGCGTGGCCCTGTTGGGGATGATCCTCGAATCGAACCGTTTCGCGAAACCGGCGGCACGGGAGGATTTTGACAGCCTGACTTGGCTGGAGGGTGAGGCGTTGCTGGCCGAAGCGCGGGGCAAGACGCCCGTGCTCGCCACGGAATTCGCGGCCTTCGTCGCGGCGATGGATGCCACCGGGCCGTGGCAGGCGGTGCCATGCCTGCTGGCGGCGAGCCATCCGGCGGGGCCGGTTGAGCGCGCGGTGTTCGAGGAGGTCATGGCGCGCAATACCGCTCTGTTGCGCGCGGCGGGGCCGCTCGATGCGGTCTATATCTGCAATCACGGGGCCATGGTTGCCGAGCATGAGGACGACCCCGATGGCGCCTTTATCGCGCAGGTGCGGGCGGTGGTGGGGCCGCAGACGCGCATCGTCGTGACGCTCGATTTGCATGGCAATATCTCGCCGCGCATGGTCTCGGAAAGCGACCTGATCGTCGGGTATCGCACCAATCCCCATGTCGATATGCGCGAGCGCGGCGAGGAGGCGGCCTTTTCCCTGCGCCGTATTCTGGCAGGCTTGGCGCGGCCCGAAGCGGTGATGGTAAAGCCCCCCATCGCCCCCGCCTCCGTCGCGTTGCTGACGGCGGAGCGGCCCTATGGCACCTTGATCGATCTGGGGCAGCGGTTGCAGGCCGAGGCGCGGGGCGGGATTCTCAATGTGTCGGTTTTTGGCAATTTCATCTTTGCCGATGTTCCCGATAACAGCCTGTCCATCATCGTCACGGCCCGCGAGGACCGGGCGCTCGCCGAGGAAGTCGCCGCCCGGATCGGGCGCGCTGCATGGGAGATGCGCGATGGGTTCCGGCGCGATCTGACCTCGATCGACCAAGCGATACATCTGGCGCGGGGGGCAAGTCCCGTGATCTTTTCGGATGCCGGGGATAATCCGGGCGGCGGCGGATCGGGGCGCACCACCGACCTGCTCGCTGCGCTGCATGGGGGCGATTGTGACGGGGTGCTCTATGGCAGCTTTGCCGATCCGGCCCTCGCGGCGGAGGCCCATGAACGGGGGGTGGGTGCAGAATTCACCGCACGATTCAACCGCGCGCGGGGCGAGGCGCCGTGGGAGAAATGGGATGCCCCCTTCGAGGCGCAAGCGCAGGTGGTTGCGCTGCATGACGGCGAGGTGGTCGGCGAACGGGGGATGACCGCCGGGCGGCGCTTGCATCTTGGCCCTTGTGCGGCGATCCGGATGGGCGGGGTGACAGCAGTGATCATTTCGGACCGCACCCAGACCGCCGATCCGGTCTTTTTCACGATGTTGGGGCTGGACCCCGGCGCGGCAAAAGCGGTGGCGGTGAAATCGCGCGGGCATTTCCGGGCCGGGTTCGATCGCTGGTTCGCGCCGGATCAGGTCTATGAGATCGACACTGGCGGCCTGACCTCGCCCGTCCTGTCACGCTGGCCTCTTAGCCGGGTGCCAAGGCCAAGCTATCCCCTCGATAGGGATACGCTTTGGCAATGCTGAAATGGCCGTGTCTTCGGGGTGTGTCTCTGAGAGTCTGTTCCGTCAGCCTTCCTGTCCCTCTGCGTCTCCCTCTCCCTGCTCCAGCAGGGCGCGCATCACGGCGCTGCGGATCGTGGCATGGGAAAAGGGTTTCACCACGACGGGGGCCGAGAAATCGCAGGTCAGGTCTTCCGACCGATTATATCCGCTGGCAAAGGCGATCGGAATCCCCTGATCATGCAGGTCTCTGGCGAAGGCGAGGCTGGTCCGGCCATCGCCCAGATTGATGTCGAGCAGGGCGAAATCAATCTGGCGGTTATCGGCATGGGCCTGCGCCGTTTCCAGCGTATGACACAGCAGGGTTTTGCCGAACCCGATGTCTTTCAGGATCAATTCCCCATCGAGACCGATGAGGATTTCGTCTTCCAAATACAGAACGGTTTTCGTCGAGAGATCAGCCAATCCCGTCCCTTTCGTCAAATCGTTGCAATTCCTTGATCGGGACTTCAATTACAGCGCTAAATCCGGTGTTGTCGAAACTTTTTTCGATTGAGCCATGAAGGCTGGACCGGATTGTCGAATCGATCAGTTGTGTGCCGAAGCCTTCCCCGGCCGGTTTTGCGGCGGCGGTGCCCCCGGTTTCCGACCACCGGACGATCAGCATCTCGCCTGCGCCCTCATCGGTGCGGGACCACCGGACCTCCAGCTTGCCCTCCGGCGAGGCGAGGGCGCCATATTTGGCCGCATTGGTCGCCAGTTCATGAATCGTCATCCCCAGGGCCACCGCCGCTTTCGCGCTGATGCGGATGCTGGGGCCGCGCAGGGCGATGCGGTCGGGGCCATAGACATCGATCAATTCCGGGGTCAGCAAATCCTCGAATAAAACGCTGTGCCAGTTCTGGGTCGTCAGAAGGTTATGGGTCGTGGCAAGGGCATTGATCCGGTTGACCAAGGTATCGAGGATCGTTTGATGATCGCCTTTTTCGCGGCGGGCGCGGTTGATGAGGGCGATGACATTGGCCAGCATGTTCTTCACGCGATGCTGAAGCTCGCGCATCACCCGGCGCAGCTCCATTTCCATCTCGCGATACTTGGTCACGTCACGAACGCTGACCCCGACCGCCGATACGGTATCGCCCGCGCGGATCGGATACCAATCCACCTCCCAATGATGTTCACGCTCTGGGTCGGCGGCGGTATAGCCTTTCACGGCGCGCGCCAGAATCGGTTCGCCGGTTCGGAAGACTTGTTTTACGGGGTCGATCACCTGATCGGTCAATCCCGGCACGATATCAAAGATCGTTTTGCCGATATGCTCCTCCGGCGGTTTTCCGTTGAGTTTCGCGATCCCGTCATTGACGCGCAGATAGGTCAGATCGGGGGCCATCAGCGCCATGGGCTGTGGCGAGACGCGATAGAGTTCCTCGATTTCGTTGAGATGCATATTGGCGGTCGCGCTCATTTGTTCCAGCTTGCGCGCATATTGGCGCAGTTCGGTAACGGGAATCAGTACGACGACCAGCCCGCGCTGTTTCTTTTCTGCGGTGATATAGGGGAGCACGGAAACCTTGAGATCGGCCAAGCCGTCGAGGGTTTGCAATTCGCGTTCTATGCGCTCGCCGTTTTCGCGGACCTGTTCGCAAATCGACATCAGCTCCGTCATGCATAGATCGCAGACGATATCGCTGATCGGGCGCGTGCGGTCCTTTTCCACGATCCGAAAATAGGTCTGCACTTCGGGCGAAAAGGAGCGGATGGTCAGGTCTTCATCGAGGAACAGCGTCGCGACATTGGTACTGTCGGTGAAGTTGCGCAGGTCGCTGAGGGCGGCGTCAAGCTCTTGCATCTTGTTGCGCAATTCGTCGTTAACGGCGGTCAGTTCCTCGTTCGCCGATTGCATCTCCTCGTTCATGGACATGATTTCCTCGTTGGAGCTTTTCAGCTCCTCGTTCGAGGTTTCCAGCTCTTGCACGGTCGTTCGGATGGCCTGTTGCGCCTCTTGCAATTCGTCTTCGAGGGTTTGCAGATAGAGGTCGTCGACGGTGGAGACATCGGCGGCGATCTGGATGGGCACGCTGCCCTCCGCCATGCGCAGTGGGCGCTCGTCGAACACGATCATCTGGCAGGCATCGCGCAGGGGATGCACATGGAGTGTGACGCTCATCATCTCGCCGTTGACATTGCCTGTCCATTCGACGGCATGGTTTGTTCCGGACGCGCCGTCATCGGTTGAGAGAAGACGCCGGATCAGGCCGCGAAGGGGGCTTCGGGCCAGATCGACGATGTCGAGGCGCGGCACACCGGGGCCGATCTCCAGATATCGTCCGATCTGCCCGGAGGTGTAGACGAGCGTGCGATTGTGCTCGATGACCGCAAAGGCCGGGGCGTGGTGTTCCAGAATCATCTGTCGGTAGTATTCTTCGGGAGCCGGGGTCTTTTTCTCCGGTTTTGCGGCTCGATAGGGCGAGCGCATCCCCTGTGGCGACGATTCCGATGCGGTGGGTATCGCCAGAGGCTGCGCAACGGAATGATCCCGTTGATAGAGCTTGTGGGATATATTCACCGGCCGAAAATTGCCTTCGACCATGCCGAGATTCTCGCTCGGCCCCAGAAACAGATAGGCATCCGGTTTCAGGGCATAGTGAAAGACCGGCATGACCTGATCCTGAAGCCATTTGTCGAAATAGATGATGACATTGCGGCAACTAATCAGATCAAGGCGCAGGAACGGGGGATCCTTGATGACGTTATGGCGCGAAAACCGCACCAGATCGCGGACCGACTGCTTGATTTCATAGCCGGATGAGAGGGGCTTGAAATAGCGCTGCAAAAGTTCCTTTGGCACGTGCCCGCCGATCGTTTCCGGGTAGATGCCTTCGCGGGCCGTCTTCAGCGCATCCTCGTCGATATCGGTGGCAAAGATGCTGATCCGGGGGGTGATGTTCAGGCGCTCCAATTCCTGCAGGCACAGGATCGCGATCGAATAGGCCTCCTCGCCGGTCGAGCAGCCGGGAACCCAGATGCGGATTTCCGACGTCGTGTCCTTATCGGCCAGAATGGAGCGGATGACTTGGGATTCCAGAATGTCGAAGGCCGGGCGGTCGCGGAAGAAGGAGGTGACATTGATCAACATATCTTCAAACAGGCGCATCCCTTCTCCGTCATCCGAGATAAGCCGTTGCAGGTATTCTTTGGGCCGCTGAATGCCCAGAACCGACATTCGCCGGGCGATGCGGCGCTCCATGGTCGCGATCTTGTAATTCGAGAAGTCATGGCCCGTGCGATAGAGCAGGTGCTTGGCGACGCGTTTCTTGAACGTCTCGTCCCCTTTCAGCGCTTCGCCGATATCGGTGTGTCGATCGAAGAATTCGCCGATGACATCGATGATGTCTTCGGAGGGTAAGACGAGATCGGATCCGCCCGCGTCGATGGCACTGCGCGGCATCCCGTCATAGGCCGATTGCCGGGGGTCCTGCACGAGACAGAGGCCCCCGGCATCCTTGATCGCCCGCATCCCATTCGTGCCATCACTGCCCGTGCCGCTGAGAATGACCCCGGCACAGTTTGAGCCGTGCTGCTCGGCAAGGCTTTCCAAAAAACTGTCGATCGGGCGGCGCAGGCCGCGCGGTTGCGCAAAGTCGCTCAGGCGCATTGTGTACCCGTCGATGGTCAGCGATGCACCGGGGGGGATGATATGGACCGTGCTTTCCTCGATGCTCATGCCATCCTCGATCACCCGAACCGGAACACGGGCGTTTTTGGCCAGCAATTCCTGAAGCAGACTTTCATGGTCGGGGTCGAGATGCTGAACCATCACCAGCGCGAAGGCATGCGACGGGGTCATGGCGGATAACAGCGATTGGAACGCTTCCAACCCCCCAGCCGACGCACCGATCCCCACGATGGGAAACGTATTGGAAGGCGTGCCGCCTGTTTCCGCAGCGTCGTGATGGTCGGCCTGTTCCATAATGGTATCGCACCGATTCTAGAGTGTATGAGAGCCGCTGCAATATAATCTGTTCACTGTCCGAATTCATATCAATTAAATCATGTAATAGACCAATGTATCCGCACAAAGACCGATCCCGTTGACCCGTTTTGCGCGATGGCCGGGTCGGCAATTGAATCGACAACCCCGTCTTTGTGCCGCATATACGCGTCATGTGCGCCATTCTTGCTTCTCTTACGGTTTTCCATCAATCGGCGGTTTGGCAAGACCCGCTTTGCGCGGGGGCAAGGCGGTGACTGTGACGTCCGGCCATGCGGGCTATCCGGTTCCTTTCCTGTGGATGATGACGGCCATTATCGGGATCGCATGGGGCGGCTCGCAGCTTCTGTCCAAAGTCGCGATTTCGACGGGGCATGATCCGGCGGGGGTCACGCTCGTCGAGACCGTGATTGCGGTGCTGATTACCAGTGTTGCCTGTGCCCTGCGTGGGCGGCGCCTGCCCCTGTCGCGCAAGGCGGTGCTGTTCTACATCGCGTGCGGTTTGCTGGGGGCGGCCCTGCCCGGAACCTTGAATTACACCACCTTGCAATACCTGCCGGTCGGCGTCGTCTCGATCCTGATCGCGGGGGTGCCGATGATGACGATGCTGCTGGGTTGGTCGATGGGGCGCGAGCGGTTGACGGCCTTGCGGTGTATCGGGCTGTTTCTGGGGATCGGCGCGGTTGCGATGATCGCTCTGCCCGATACCGCCATTCCAGGGGTGGGACAGGCGGTCTGGGTGCTGCTCGGTCTGACGACGGCCCTATGCTATGCGGTCGAAAACATCGTGATCGATGTGGCCGCGCCGCCGCAGACGGATGCCCTGACCCTGATGATGGGTATGAGCTGTGCGGCGGTGATGCTGCTGTTGCCTCTGGTCTGGGCGCGGGATGGCTGGGTTGATCTGTCGCCCATGGGCGCGGCTGAACAGGCGATTCTGGGCGTCAGCATCATTCACCTGATCTGCTATACCAGTTTTGTCTGGTTGGTGAAGGCGGCGGGTCCGGTCTTTGCCGCGCAGGTCGGGTATGTCGTGACCATCTCGGCGGTGTTCTGGGGCATGGCGATTCTCGGCGAGCGCCACTCGTCCCTTGTCTGGCTGGCCTTCGGGATGATGCTGGTCGGCATGGCGCTGGTGCAGCCCCGGCGCGACGCTGTCCCCTGACATCGCGACATGCGCAAAAGGGTGCGCCGCATGAGGGCCGAATCCCGGTTTTATCGCCTCCGGGGTGGCCGGAATGGTGCGGCGTTTGCTCCCCAATGTGCAAGATGTTGAAATATATAAATTTTCTTCTTTTGTCATGGGGTCAGCCATCGCTTGACACTGCCAGACCCGCTTAATATGTTGCGCCGGATTTCGAAGCGCAGTGAGCGATTCAGGGCGATTTTCAGGAGTGGGGTATGGCCGAAATGCGGCCCGGTTCACCGCGGGGTGATACGGAGACCGCAGGGGAGAGCGCGGCACTCGATAAACTTTCGCGACGGATAGAAACCGCGCGGGAAGCGATCGATCCAAAGCCGCCGAAATCCCCCGGCAAATACCAGTCTCTCTCGATTGCCTGGCGCATGGTGCTGGAATTGGTAATCGGTTGTGCCTTCGGGGCGGCAATCGGATACGCGTTAGACGAGGTGGCGGGCACCGGCCCGCTGTTTTTGGTGGTATTTGGCCTTCTGGGCTTTGCCGCCGGTGTGAAGACGATGATGGCCTCTGCAAAGCAAATGCAGCGCAAGAGGAACGAGGGAGACGGTCTTGGCGGCTGAAAAAAGCACCGACGGCGGGTTCAACATCGACCCCATGTACCAGTTCAAGATCAAGGAATGGATTCCGATTGATCTGGGCTTCATCGACCTGTCTTTTACCAATTCGGCCTTTTTCGCGTTTCTCGCGGTTGGTCTTGTCTGTTTGTTCCTCTGGACGGCGATGAGCGGCAGTTCGCTCGTGCCCACGCGGATGCAGTCGATGGCCGAGGGTATTTACGAATTCGTGCGTAATATGGTGCGCGATTCATGCGGTGAGGCGGGGCTGAAATACTTCCCCTATATCTTCACGTTGTTTCTGTTCATTCTGGGCTGTAACCTGCTTGGGATGGTGCCGTATTCCTTCACGGTCACCAGTCATTTTGCGATTACCGTGTTTTTGGCGCTTTCGGTGTTCGTCAGCGTGACGGTCATCGGCTTCATGCGCCATGGTGTCGGATTTCTGGGGCTGTTCTGGCCGATGGACGCTCCGGCGGCCATGCGCCCGGTCCTTGCAATCATCGAGGTGATCTCGTATTTCGTGCGTCCCGTCAGTCATTCCATTCGCCTGGGCGCGAATATGATGGCGGGTCACGCGGTTCTCAAAGTATTCGGCGGCTTTGTCGCTGCGTTGGGCGTGTTCGGGGTCATCCCCATCGCGGCCATCGTCGGCGTCACGGCGCTGGAATTCCTCGTCGCGGTCATTCAGGCGTATGTTTTCGCTATTCTGACCTGCGTCTATCTCCACGACGCGTTGCACATGCACTAAGGCGCGTGCGCGCATCTCTCCAATGACGGCCATTCCAACTAAAGGAGCATCACCATGGAAGGCGATATCGGAAACATGGGTCAGTATATCGGCGCTGGCCTCGCCTGCATCGGCATGGGTGGCGCGGGCATCGGCGTGGGTCACGTCGCGGGCAACTTCCTCGCTGGCGCACTGCGCAACCCTGCGGCAGCACAGGAGCAGACCGCCACGCTCTTCATCGGCATCGCGTTCGCCGAAGCGCTGGGCATCTTCAGCTTCCTCGTCGCGCTGCTGCTGCTGTTTGCTGTTTGATCAACCCTGATCGTTCGGGTGGACCCATGAGGTCCGCCCGTTTCCTTTTCTGACTGACGGAGGCCCGGATGGCATCGTCCGAAACGGTCGGCGAATACGCTGCCGACACCGCCAAGAGTGGCGGAGGAATGCCGCAGCTCGATTTCGATACCTGGGCGTCGCAGATCTTCTGGGCGGCCATCGCGCTGTTCCTGCTCTACCAGATTTTGTCGAAAAAGATCATGCCGCGGATCGCGGGCGCTCTTGAAGACCGCCACCACGCCATCGCCGATGATCTCGACTCTGCCGCAACGCTGAAAGCAAAAGCGGAAGACGCGCAGAAAACCTATCAGCAGGCCCTCGCCGATGCGAAGGCCCGCGCGAATGAAATCGCCGACAAGACCCGTGCCGATATTCAGGCACAGATCGACGAAGCGAATGCCAAGGCCGAAGCCGAGATCGCGGCCCGGATCGCCGAGGGCGAACAGCGGATTGGCGCCATCCGCGCCGAAGCATCCAGAAACGCAAAACAGATCGCCGGTGAAACCGCTCAGGCCATCGTCGAGAAGCTGGCCCCCGGCAGTTCGGATGCAGGCACTTTGTCGGCGGCCGTCGACCGGGCGCTCGCCGCACGGGGGATTTCAGGATGAACGATAAACTCTCGATCCTCGTCGGTTTTGTCATCTTCATCGGCATCCTGTTCTATCTCAAGGTGCCGTCGCGGATCGCCTCGATGCTGGATGCTCGTGCCAATCGCATCCGCGCCCAGCTCGAAGAGGCCCGCGAAGCAAAGGAAGAAGCGCAGACCCTGCTTGCTTCTTTCGAGCGCAAGCAGGCCGAGGTTCAGCGCGAGGCGGATGAAATCGTCAAGCGTGCGAAGACCGAAGCGACTGCCGCTTCCGAGCAGGCTCAGGCCGATCTCAAGGAATCGATTGCGCGCAAGCTGCGTGCCGCCGAGGAGCGCATTGCTCAGGCCGAGGCCAGCGCCACCCGAGAAGTGCGCAATGCCGCCGCCGCCGCCGCGACTGCCGCCGCCCGTGAAGCCATCAGTGGTGGATTGTCGGACGATAAAGCCGCCTCGATGCTCGACGAAGGCATCGCCACGATTGGCACACGCTTGAACTAGGCTCATCGGAGGCCGCTCTCCGCCTTATCCTTTGTGAAAGCCCGCGCCCGAACAGGGATGCGGGCTTTTTTCATGCGTTCGGGTTGAAAAAGGATGTGGGGGTCAGGATCGCATTGCGTTGCGATAGCAGGAACCCGGCCTCTGAACTTTTCTTCAGATATGCGATCCAGTCGGGGTCCGCCTGAAGTGCCGCACGCTTGCGGGCGCGGTCGGCGGCATCGTCATAGACCCAGATGTGAACATAGCTGTTCACGTCCCCCGTTTCGGTCGAGGCATAGATGAGCGGCGGGCCAAGATGCCGACACTGCGCGGGCCAGCCGAATTCGCCATAGAGGGCAAGCTGTTGTTTCAGCTTCCCCGCATGGCAGGTATAGGTCCGGTGATCGTAGATCATGGTGTCTTGGCCTTTCTGTAGGGGCTTGGAATGATCGGCGATCAAGTCGGATGAGGAATTGCGCCCAAACATGCGCTTTTCCTGACGCTCTTTGGCTCACCCTGATTGCCGAGCACGCTAGGCGGCCCGGATACTGCGGGCATTTCCGGGTAGCTTGATCAGCATCCACGCGGCCCAGACGATCATCAGACCCGCGAGAACAGGCCGTACCATGCCGCCCATCATAAAGAGCGGCACCGTCAGCGCCAGCATCAGCAGCGGTGCATACCACAGCGCCCAGACCTTCTTGCCGCGGTCCTTCTGATAGAAGCTGAAACCCATCGAAAACAGGCTCGCGATCAGGAAGAACAGCGACCAGGGATGGGTGACAAATTCGGTTACATCGGTCGAGAGCGCGAGCGAGCGAGACAGCCAACGTTCGGCAATCGGGCCGAGCACAACGCCAAGGATCATCGGTGCGAGCGGAAATTTCAGGGTCCGCATGACATAGCCGATGACCCCGAAGATCGCGAGGGTCCACATATCGTTGGTGATGTTGTTCAGCGAGAAAACCCCGATTCCGCAATAGACCAGAATGATCGAGGCCAGAACGTACATCCGCACCCGCGTTACCATCACAAAGCCGCGCAAGGCCCCGGTCTGGAGGATGAGAACGAGGAAATTGGCGAAGAAGAACGCGATGAAGATCGCATAGGCGATGGTCGGTTGTTCGCTGATAAAAGCAGGGCTGGGGATGACATCGTGGATCAGCAATGCGCCCAGCATCACGGCGGTAACGATATCGCCGGGGATGCCCAGCGCCATCATGGTGATGAGCGCGCCCCCCGCCGTTGCATTATTCGCCGCTTCGGGAGCGATGATCCCGCCCGGATGGCCGGTGCCGAATTTTTCGGGGGTCGGCGATGCCTTTTTCGCTTGATCATAGGCGAGAATGTTGGAAATGGCCGATCCAGCGGCGGGCAAAACGCCCGTAAAGACGCCGATAAGGGACGAACGGACGAGGTTGATCCAGTCGCTGAAGATCGTGGTAATGGCCCGGCGATGTTCGATCCGCACTCTGACATCGCCCATATCGGTCAGAGATTTGCGCGCACTGGCCGTATCGCGCACATCCGACATCAGTTGTGAAAAGGCAAAAAGGCCGATCAAAACAGGCAGGAACGCGAATCCCTCGCCGAGAAAGTCATTGCCGAAGGCAAACCGTTGGACGCCATTGATATCGTCCTCGCCCACACAGGCGATGATGAGGCCGAGCGCCCCCGAAATCAGCCCCTTGATCATATTGTCGCCCGCAAGGCTGGCCGTGACTGTCAGGGCAAAGAAGATCAGCGCGAAATAGTCCCAAGGCTGAAATTCCAACCCGACCTTGGCCAGTTGCGGCGCGATGGCGACAAGCAGGATTGTGGCGATGATCCCGCCGAAAAAGGACGACCAGACCCCAAGGCCAAGCGCAAACCCCGGATCGCCGTTTCGCGCCATGGGAAAGCCGTCAAAGGTGGTCGCGACGGAGGAGGGCGTGCCCGGAATGCCGATCAGAATGCCCGACATCAATCCGCCCGACAGCCCCCCGACATAGACTCCGATCATCGTCGCAACGCCCTGCGACGGCTCCATCCCGAAGGTGAAGGGCAGGGTGAGGACGATGGCCATGGCGATGGTGAAACCGGGGATCGCCCCGGCCAGCAATCCCGCCATTGCGCCGATCGTCATCAGGAACAGGGTCTTGAAGGTCGCGAGTTCGGAAACCGCCGTCAGGACATTCTCGATAATCATGGCTGTGCCCTCAAATACCGGGAAAAATCTCGCCTCGGGGCAGCAGCACCCGCAGACCGAATGTAAACAAGGCCCACATCGCCCCGACGGAAATCACGGCGATCAACGCATGGATCACCAGAAGGCGCGGTGTCACGCCCCCTAAAAAGCTGAGCAGGGCAAAAACAAGCAAGGTGCCGCCGATCAGGGTTCCGAAATACGGAAGCGTCGCGAGAAAGGCGAAATACAGCGAGAGACAGATGATGGGGTTGAAATAATAGCGAAACCATCCGATCAGCCCCGGTGCGCGGTCGACCACCGGCGCGGTGTCATCCGGTGTTCTGGCACGGTCGGCGATGATGGATTGCACGAAATAGACCACGCAGAACCCTGTCAGAACCCATGTCACGCCCTTGGGCCATGCCGCGGGGGGTAGCTCGCCGAATTGAGGGTCGCGGATCTGATATCCTGCCCATATGAGAAAGCCGCAAAACAGCAGAAGGACAATCGAAACCACGGTATCCCGGCTCGCAGTCGTCATAATACGCGATTCTCCGCATTCTTGAGGCAGTGACATAGCAAAAGCAGCGGTGCCGATGAGACCGGCTTTGCAGGAATTCAGGGCCAGTAAACGCGAAAACAGGCCCCGAATCGATGGTCGGGCAGGCGTCGTTCATCCGCCCCGGCGCAAGGGATGCGGCGGGGCGGGCAAAGCGATGCTTATTTTTTGAACATGCCGATTTTCACGGCGACCTTTTCATGCGCATCGTATTCCTTCTGGAACCATTCCGCATAGTCTTCCGGGCCGCGATAGACGACCGGCGTGCCCTTGGCCTTAAGCTTTTCGACCAATTCCTCGTTTTCGGCGGCTTTCTTGAAAATCCCCGTCCACATATCGATCACGTCCTGCGGCGTCCCTTTGGGCACCATGATGCCACGGTCGAGCGAGTAGGTCATGTCGGTGCCGATTTCCTTGAGCGTCGGCACATCGGGGAACTGGGGCAGGCGCTCATTCGCCGCGATGGCATAGGCTTTGAGCGTGCCTTGCTTCACGTTTTTCTCGGCGGTGGGAATATTGACGGTGCCCAGTTTGATCGTTCCGGCAAGCAGCGCGGTCACACGCTGTTTCGTGCCGTCGAACGGGATGTATTTGAACTTCGCGCCGGGGTTTTCTTCCTCGATCAGAAGCCACATGAACTGGCTGGTCGAGCCGAGTGTCGCGCCAAGGGGGATCGTGTTCGGGTTTTCCTTGGCATCCGCGAGCACGGCCTGAAAATCGGGCCATGGCGCATCGCCGGATGCGCCGATCACTTCGGGGGTGGAGGTGACCTGTGCGACGGGTTCGAAGGCATCCCAGGTGAAATCGACCCGGCCCGCAAGATAGCTGACGATCGCGCTTTGGTGGATCGCGAAAAGGGTGCATCCGTCCGGCTTGGCCTTGCGCGCTTCCTTGGCGCCCTTGTTGCCGCCCTGACCGCTGATGGTGACGACCTGAACATTCGGTCCGTCCATCTTGTTGATCGTTTCTTCGAACAGCGAGAAGATGATATGCGTTCCGCCGCCTGCGCCCCATGGCACGATCAGCTTGGCGGTGGTGCACGGAATATCTGCAGCGGCGGCGTTGCCCAATGCGGCAAAGGTGATGGCCCCTGCGGCGAGGGTGCTGCGAAAGAGGTTCGAGACAGCCATGGTCGTATTCTCCCTTATATTGGCAATACTCAGATTGCTCTGTCCCCGACGTTATAGGCTTGTGTCGTATCGTCAACCTTTGCACTGTCAGGGTGATGGCAATTGAAAGGGCAGGCGCGATGGAAACGATCAATATTCAGTTTACGCTGTTCTCGGCGTTTTATGCGCCGCTGATCGCCGCGATGTCGGGCGGGTTTCTGCGTTCGGAGGGGCTGGAGCCGGATTGGTCGGTTGCCCCGGCGGGCGTTTCGGCGATCAAGGCGCTGGAGGAGGGCACCGCCCATGTGGTGCAATCGGCGCTGAGCCAGAACCTGACGACGCTCTCGAAGGGTGAGACACCCAAATGCCTGCATTTTGCGCAGGTCAACGAAATGGACGGTTTTTTCATCACCGGGCGCGAACCGGACCCTGCCTTTACATGGGATAAGCTCGAAGGATCGGAGATCGTTCTGTTCGGCGGGGGACAGCCGCTGGTGATGTTCAAATATGCCTGCCACAAGGCGGGGATCGATTTTGGGAAGCTGAAGGTCATCACGGTCGGCGGCGCGGCCGATATGGACAAGGCATTCCGCGAGGGGCAGGGCCAATACGTTCAGCAACAAGGCCCGTTTCCGCAACAACTGGAAGCGGATGGGGCCGGGCATGTGGTCGCGCAGGTCGGACCGATGGTCGGACCCTGCGGATTTTCATCCCTCGCCGCCACGCCGGAATGGCTGAAAACGGATATGGCGCGTGCTTTTACCCGCGCCTACACCAAAACCCGCCTTTATATGAACGAGGAAAGCGCGGCAGAAATCGCGAAAGCGCAAAAACCCTATTTCCCGAAGATCGACGAGGCGGTCCTGACCCATTGCATCGGGACGTATCAGAAGCTTGGCACCTGGACACCGCATATCGAGATCACGCGCGCCGCCTATGAGGCGACGCTCGATATCTATCAATATGCGGGCGGTTTGCAGGAGCGCTTCGCCTATGAACGCGCCTGCGCCGAGCCGCCTGTCATCTCCGCGTCGGTATAGCCCTGAAAATAAAGCGCGGTGCGCAGGTCCGTATGGTCGATATGGGCGGTGGCGGCGTCCCTGAGCACTGGCTTGGCGCGATAGGCGATGCCCAACCCTGCCGCCTCGACCATGGGACGGTCATTCGCGCCGTCGCCGATGGCGAGGCAGGCGTCGAGGGCAACACCCGCCGCGAGGGCCGTTTCGCGCAAAGTCGTCACCTTGGCGGAGGCATCGATGATCGGCTTGCGCGCCGTGCCGGTCAGACGATCCTGCGCGCCGACCTCCAGATGATTCGCGCGGTCGGCATGAAAGCCCAGTCGCTCGCGCACAACCCCCGTCACCCGGTCGAAACCGCCTGAGACCAACACACAGCGCGCGCCATGGGCCGCCATGGTGCGGACCAGCGTTTCGGCGCCCGGTGAATAGGTCAACGCGGCGGCAAGGCGGTCGATCTCCGTCGTCGCCAATCCGCCCAGCATCGCGACCCGTTCGTCCAGCGCCGCTTCAAAATCCAGTTCGCCGCGCATGGCGCGCTCGGTGATGGCCGAGACCTCCGCTTCCTTGCCCAGTGCAGCGGCCAATTCGTCGATGGTCTCGCCCACGACCATGGTGGCATCCATATCCGCCAGCAGCACCCGCTTGCGCCGCCCCGATTCGGGCAGGACCGCAACGTCGATTTCGGGCAGGGCCTCGCGCAGGGTGCGGGCGATCGCGCGGGCATCCCCGTCCCCATCCTGCGGATCGCCATCGAGGGTCAGTTCAACCGCGCGATCCGGCGAGAGGATGCGCCCTGAGACGGGGGACAGGCCGAACGCCCCGACGATCTCTGCTGCAACGCTTTCACTGCCGCCGGGCAGGGATGCGCCGACCATGGTAAGGATATGGGGCATGGGAAAACTCCATCATATGTGCCCTGTCCCGGATCGGGTCCGGGACGGTTAACGCCTTATCCTGACAAGGCCCCGACCCGTGGGCCGGGGCAGGGATCGTCATTCGAAGCGGAGCGGAATCGCGCGGTCGATGTGTTTCAGGCTCTTCAGCTCGGCCATCACCGCTTCGGGGGCGGGGCCGTCCAGCCCGACGATGGCCACCGCATCGGCCCCCGCCGAAGACCGGCCAAGGTGGAAGGTCGCGATATTGATCCCCTCCCGCGCCATCAGCGACCCGACCGACCCGATCAGGCCCGGCTGATCCTCGTTGGTGACATAGATCATGTCGCCTTTCAGATCCGTCTCGACCGCGATGCCCTTCACCTCGACCATGCGGGCCAGCTTGCCGCCGACCAGCGTGCCTTTGACCGACCGGCATTGGGATTTCGTCTCGACCTCAATGGAGATGAGCGTCTGGTAATCGCTGCGCGTTTCCGCCTTGGTCGAGGCGACGGCGATCTCGCGTTCCTTGGCGACCTCCAGCGCGTTGACCATGTTGATGCTGTCCAGCTTGGTGCCCAGCACGGCCTGCACCGCCGTCTGTACCAAGGGCGGATGCGGCAGGGCGGCGGCCTCGCCCTCGAAGGTGACGCGGATGGCGCGAATCTCGTCTTCCGTCACCTGCCCGGCGAAGGAGGCGAGCTTTTTCACCAACCCCAGATACGGGTCGAGCAGCTTGGCTTCCTCCGCCGTCAGGGAGGGGGCGTTGAGCGCATTGGTCACGGCCCCGTCGAGCAGGTAATCGGCCATCTGTTCGGCGACCTGAAGCGCGACCTTTTCCTGCGCTTCGGTGGTGGCCGCACCCAGATGAGGGGTTACGACGACATTGGGATGGCCAAAGAGCGGGTTTTCCTTCGCCGGTTCATCGGCGAACACGTCGAAAGCGGCCCCGGCCACATGCCCGGTATCCAGCGCCACCCGCAGTGCGCCCTCATCCACGATGCCGCCTCGGGCACAGTTGATGACGAAGATGCCCTTTTTCATCTTATTGATCGCCGTGGCATCGATCAGGCCCGCCGTATCCTTGGTTTTAGGCACATGGATCGTCATGAAATCGGCCTGCGCCAACAGCTCGTCAAGGGTGACTTTCGTGATGCCCATCCGCTCGGCGCGCTCGTCCGACAGGAACGGGTCGAAGGCGACAACGCGCATCCTCAGGCCCAGCGCCCGCTGGACGACGATGGTGCCGATATTGCCGACCCCGATGATGCCCAGCGTCTTGCCGGTGATCTCGGTGCCCATGAAGCGCGATTTCTCCCATTTGCCCGCATGGGTCGAGGCATTGGCGAGGGGGATCTGCCGCGCGACGGCGAACATCATGGCGATGGCGTGCTCGGCGGTGGTGATGGCGTTGCCAAAGGGCGTGTTCATCACGATCACGCCTTTTTGGGTGGCGCGGGGCACATCCACATTATCGACGCCGATGCCCGCCCGGCCAATGACCTTGAGGCCCTCGGCGGCATCGAGAATTTCGGGTGTGACCTTGGTTGAGGAGCGGATGCACAGGCCATCATACTGGCCGATGACGCCGCGCAGTTCTTCGGGGCTGAGTTTCGGGGTGACATCCACGTCGATGCCGCGGGCGCGAAAAATATCGGCGGCCTTCGAGGACATGGCATCGGAGATGAGGACTTTGGGTGCGGTCATGGGGGTATTCCTTGGAGCGGTCGTTTTCGAGTGACCGCCCTGCACCGGGCATCAGCCTCGGCATGGGGCGGTTCTGAAGCTCTGGCGCGATCCCATCAGGCTGGAAATCGCTCTGGCGAGGGGATGCGTCAGGCTGCGTTCTTGGCGAATGCGGCTTTCGTCGCGGCAAACGCCCAGTCGAGCCACGGGGTCAGCGCTGCGATATCCGAGGCCTCCACCGTGCCCCCGCCCCAAACCCGG
Source organism: uncultured Neomegalonema sp. (assembly GCA_938008165.1). Lineage (GTDB taxonomy): Bacteria > Pseudomonadota > Alphaproteobacteria > Rhodobacterales > Rhodobacteraceae > JAHDDY01. The sequence goes on from CALLLP010000004.1 coordinate 36,766, forward strand.
AAGGAGGGCGGCGCGGAGCGGTAGCCGTCGATATCGTAGGCAACGTCCTCATCGGCCAGCATCTCCAGCATCTGTGCGACAAAGCCGCGCTTGCCGCCCTCGTCCAGCGCATCGAAGACCGGGTCCGAAATCGTCACGCAGAGCGAGGTCGTCGAGCGGGTCTTCGGATCGAGGGCCATAAAATCGGCCCAGGGCGTGCGCTCGATCCATGCGGCCATCGCGTCGAAATTCGCTTGGGAACGGGCAACCAGCACCGGCAATCCGCCGATTCCTTCGGCCCAGTCAAGCGCGGCGAGACAATCCTCGACGGCCAGCATCGAAGGGGTGTTGAGAGTCGCGCCCTGAAAAACCGCTTCGTTCAATCCACGGCCCTTTCGGATGCGATAGATTTTGGGGATGGCGCGGTCCGGCTGATACTGTTCGATCCGCTCGACCGCGCGGGGGCCAAGGGCCAGCATGCCATGCGCGGCCTCGCCGCCCAGCACCTTCTGCCACGACCATGTGACGACATCCAGCTTGTCCCATGGCAGGTCCATTGCGAAGGCCGCCGAGGTGGCATCCGCGATCACCAATCCCTCGCGATCGGCAGGAATCCAATCGCCATCGGGGATTCGCACGCCGGAGGTGGTGCCATTCCATGTCAGCACGACGTCATGGCCGAAATCGACGGTGGAAAGATCGGGCATCGCCCCGAAATCGGCCTTCAGGGTCCGGCCTTCCAACTTCAACTCGTCGGTGGCATCGATGGCCCAGTCCTTGCCGAAGGCTTCCCAGACCAGCACATCGACCGGGCGGGGACCGAGCAGGTTCCACATCGCGCATTCGACGGCGCCGGTATCCGACCCGGCGATAATGCCCAGCCGCCATCCTTCGGGCATGCCAAGCACGGATTTGGAGCGTTCAATAAGGGAGCCGAGCTTCGATTTTCCCAGTTTCGACCGGTGGGACCGGCCAAGGGCTGCACCTGTCAAGTGAGACGGGGACCAACCCTCGAATTTGCGGGTGGGGCCGGGGGAAAATCGCGCGTCAGAAGGGCGCGAGACGGGCTTGCCCGTCGCGTCATGGTTCGTCATGGTTCCAACCTCTAGTCGGGAGTGCGTCGCTGCACCAAGCCCGGCCCGTCTAGCCGATGCAGACCGCCCCGTCCATCCTTTTACGTCATTACAGCCTTGCATGGCGGCCAGCGCAGGTCTCTCTCGCCTTTCAAAACCCGCAGAATTGCTGGGGTTTTCGTCAAATCACGATCAATCACATTTAAAGACTTGAATTATTCTATCTGTCTGGACAACACTGTGCAGGCGAAAGGCGCAGCAAGCGTCGCGCATATGGGGAGGACTGAAGCGTGTTGATCAAAACCGCACCAATTTTCATTGCGCTCGCATTGGCGACGACGGCCCAAGCGGGCGAGATTGCACCGGGCGATGTCAAGATCGTGGACGGGTCGGTCGCCACGCCGCTGACCGATCGGCCGGGCGATGTCGAGCGCGGCAAGGGCGCGTTTACAGACCGCAAGGCGGGCAATTGCCTCGCATGTCATCTGGTAACCTCGTTGCTGGACGAACAGCAGTTCCACGGCGAGATCGGCCCGCCCCTCGATGGGGTCGCGGATGTGTATTCAGCCGCTGAATTGCGCGCCCAGATCGTCAATTCCAAGGCGGCGAATCCGGCGACGATCATGCCCGCCTTTTATCGCATCACGGGTTTCAATCGCGTGCCCGAAAAGTTTGCGGGCACGATCCTCTCGGCGCAGCAGGTCGAGGATATCATCGCCTATCTGGGCACGTTGAAAGACGAGTGAGCGCAAAAGGACCGCAGATATGAAAAAGAGCATCACCTTCGCCGCCCTCCTTGGCCTTTTGTCTCTGGGCGGCTATGCCGCCGCCGAATTGCGCGACAGCTATGTCTTTATCGAGCCGTCGGACGCGGATCATCCGCTGGATGAGGTCATCTCCGGCTATGAATTCCGGTCCCATGAGACGCGCGCCCTTCAGGCCGATGATTTCGAGAATCCCGGCTATCTGCTGCTCGATCAAGGGATCGAGTTATGGGAGACCGTCGAGGGCGAGGCGGGCAAAAGCTGTGCATCCTGCCACGAGGATGCTGAGGACAGCATGGCGGGTGTCGGATCGACCTATCCCAAGATGGTCGAGCGGAATGGCAAGCCAGTCCTCACCAATATCGAAAACCAGATCAATCATTGCCGCACCGAGAATATGGGCGCGGCGGCATGGAAATACGACAAGCCCGACATGCTGGGCATGACGGTCATGATCCGCAATGTCGACCGGGGCGAGCCGGTCAACGTCTCCATCGATGGCGATGCCGCGCCCTATTTCGAGCAGGGCAAGGATCTCTACTATCAGCGCGTCGGGCAGCTCGATATGGCGTGCTCTAACTGTCACGAGGATTATTACGGCCAGTATATCCGCGCCGATCATCTCAGTCAGGGCCAAACCAACGGATTTCCGACCTATCGCTTCAAATGGCAGGGCGTCGGTTCGCTGCATCGCCGGTTTTCGGGCTGTATGAAGAATATCCGCGCCGAACCCTTTGCGAAAGGCGGGGAAGAGTTTCTCGCACTGGAGCTTTATCTGGGATATCGCGGACAGGGCCTGCCGGTCGAGACACCTTCTGTCAGGAACTGAGAATGACGTCAGGACGACGATATGCAAGGCTCGCCGCCATGCTGGTGGCCCTTATGGCCTCCGCGTGTTTTGCGGAGGATATCACCGATGCCGAAGCGGTTCTGAGGGCCGACGGTACACCCGGCGATCCGGAATATGGCGCGTATCTCGCGCAGGAATGTGCGGCCTGTCACCTCGCGGAAAGCACAAGCGCGGTGCCGTCGATCGCGGGGATCGAGCCGGGATATTTTCGAATGGCGATGGCCGAATACGGCTCTCGCATCCGTGAAAACGCGGCGATGGAAAACGTGGCACGGTCGCTCGGAGATGAAGAGCTGGCGGCGCTGGCCGCTTATTTCGCGACAAACCAACACTAAAACTGACCGGGAGGGAATCATGGAGTTTTCGAGAAGGCAGACGATGCAAATCGCGGCGGCGGTGGGTGCGGCTGCTCTCAGCGCCCCCAATATCGCCCGTGCGGCAACTCCCAAGCTTGTGGTTGTCGGAGGCGGCACCGGCGGCGCGTCGGTCGCGAAATATGTGGCGGCGGCGGCAAAGGGCGCGGTGGATGTCACCCTCGTCGAGCGCAACCCTCTCTACATGACGTGTTATTTTTCGAATCTCTATCTCGGCGATCACTGGGATTTCGACAGGCTGGCCCATAATTACGAGGCAATGAAGGCCGTTCATGGCGTGAATGTCGTGCATGCCCATGCGCAATCGGTCGGGGATGGTGCCGTCACCCTGTCGGATGGCTCGACGCTGGCCTATGACCGGGCGGTCGTCGCGCCGGGGATCGATTTCAAATATGAGCTGTACGAAGGCTTCGACGAGGAAATCGCGTCGACGTTGGTGCCCCATGCGTATAAATCCGGCAATCAGCTCTTGCTGTTGAAACAACAGATCATGGGGATGGAGGATGGCGGCACGGTCGTGATCGCGACCCCGCCAAACCCCTATCGCTGTCCCCCCGGTCCCTATGAGCGGGCATCGATGATCGCGGGTTGGCTGTCAAAGCATAAGCCCGCGTCCAAGGTGCTGATCCTTGATCCCAAGAGCAAGCATTCGAAGCAGGGATTGTTCACCGAGGCATGGAATCGCCTTTATCCGGGCATGGTCGAATGGGTCGGAGGCGACTTTACCGGCGGTGCGCTGCCGGTGGTGGATGCGAAGAATCGTACCGTGATCACCGCCGATGATGAGGAGTTCGAGGCCGATGTTCTCAACTTTATCCCGGCGCAGAAAGCGGGTCAGATCGCGATTGATTCGGGCCTGACCGGCGATGGAGACTGGGCGTCGGTCGATCCGATGACGCTGGAATCAACGCTGGTGCCGGGGGTGCATGTGCTCGGCGATGCCTGCGCGAATGGAGACATGCCCAAATCCGGTTTTTCGGCCAATAGTCAGGCCAAGGTCTGCGCGCAGGCGGTGATGGCGGCGATGACGGGTAAAAAAGCCTTTCCGCCGCGCTTTCGCAATACATGCTGGAGCCTCGTGGGCGACGATTACGGCATCAAGGTCGGCGCGAATTACAAGGCGGGTGATGGCAAGATCGAAAAGACCGACGGCTTCATCTCTCAGACGAACGAGGATGACGCGACCCATGCCGCCACTGCCGCCGAGGGTTTCGGCTGGTACGAGGCCATGACCAGCGACATTTTCGGATGATGCGACAGGCCATCGACATAGCGGCGTCGATGGCTTCGACTTTACGAGTCCGGTGCGATATAAGAACGGTCGATAGTCTGAATGGATGCGCCCGTGACCCTTGCTGCCTTTCCCGGAGACGATGCCTCGCTGAGCGACATGGCCGACAGCGCGAAAGAGGCGAGCGAATTTCTCAAGGCGCTCGGCCACGAGGTGCGGCTGTTGATTCTGTGCCATTTGATGAATGGCGAAAAATCGGTGTCGGAGCTGGAAAAACTGCTTTCGATGCGCCAACCGGCCGTGTCCCAGCAATTGATGCGCCTGCGGTTGGAGGGCTATGTCGAGACCCGGCGCGACGGCAAGGCGATCTTTTATTCGATCAAGGACGAACGGGTGATGAAGATGGTCGAGGTGCTCTACGACATCTTCTGCTGATCCCGGTTTCGCGTGGAGGAGGGTCTGCGTAATGGGTGATGGCTGGTTTTTGCCCCTTGCCGGGTTCTTTGGCGGTGCCTTGCTGGGGCTGGCATCGCAGGCGGGGCGGTTCTGCACCCATGGTGCCATCGAGGATGTCCTGTTCGGCGGCGATTCCCGGCGGTTGCGGATGGCGTTTCTGGGCCTCGCGCTGGCCATGGGGGCGATCTTTGCCCTTCAGGGCATGGGGGCGGTCGATTTGGGCAATGCGGTTCTGCTGACCCGGCCCTTGCCTCTGGGATCGGTGGCCATCGGGTCGTTTCTGTTCGGGGTCGGCATGGCGCTGGTGGGCACCTGTGCTTTTGGGTCGCTGGCGCGTTTGGGCGGCGGCGATCTAGGCGGGTTATTCGTTGCGGTGGTTGTCGGCGTGACGGGATATTCGGCGGCGAGCGGGGTCTTGGGCGACTGGATACGCCTTGTGCCGGGGGATGGTGAACCGGCGCAGACCTCTGCGGGCTTCGCCCATGCCGTTTCGGGCGTGACGGGCCTGCCGGTGGCCTTGACGGGCACCGCCATCGCGGCCGCCTTGGCCGCCTTCGTCTTGTCCGACCGACGTTTTCGGGCCGAGTGGCGCTTCATCGCGTGGAGTTTCGTGCTGGCTTTGGCCATCGTATCGGGCTGGGTCGTGACGAGTATGGAGGCCATGACCGGGTTTTCCGGTGCGGCGGTCACCAGCCATTCCTTCGTGCGCCCCCTTGGTGAGACGGTCATCGTCTTCATGACCGGGCCGACGGGCGCGCCGGGATTTGGGATCGGCGCGGTTTTGGGGGTGATTGCGGGCGGGGCCGCCGGGTCACTGTGGCGCGGGGCGTTTCACTGGCAGGCCTGCGACGATGCGCGCACCTTCAAGCGCCACCTGCTCGGCGCGACGCTGATGGGGATCGGCGGGGTGCTGGCCTTTGGCTGTACCATCGGTCAGGGGTTGAGCGCGGCCTCTGTGCTGGCCTTCAGCGCGCCGGTCGCCATGGCGGGCATGTTCGCCGGATCGTGGCTGGTGCTCCAATGGATGGTGCGCGGGTCCGTTATCGCCCCGCTGCGCGAGCTGATGGGCCGCGCGTAGCGGGGTGGCGGTGCTTTACAAGGCGCAAACATAATTGTATTGTATTTCTTGAATATGAAAACGATTCGAAACATGGGAGGTCGAACATGACGGGATCGGTCAGCAGGCGGGGGGCGCTGTGCATCGGCATGGGCGCCGCAGCCGTTGTGACGCTTGGCAGGGTGACGGTGGCTTTTGCCTCCGCGACGGATGACGCGATTGCCGCATTCACCGGCGGGGCCGATGCCAAAAGCGGCAAGATCGCCGTGACAGCCCCGGAAATCGCTGAAAACGGCAATACCGTGCCGATCGAAGTCGCGGTCGATAGCGCCATGGACGGGGATGATATGGTCGAAGAGGTCATAATCCTCGCCGATGGCAACCCCAATCCCGGCGTTGCGACCTTCAAGTTCTCGCCCCTGAGTGCCGAAGCCGCTGCCTCGACCCGCGTGCGTCTGGCGCAGACTCAGAACATCGTCGCCGTGGCGAAGATGAAGGATGGGACGTTCTATCAGGATGCTCGCTCCGTCAAGGTGACCATCGGCGGCTGTGGCGGTTAAAGGAGATCAGAACAATGGCAAAGATCAAACCCCGCGTAAAAGTGCCCAAGAAAGCCGATATCGGCGAGATCATCACGATCAAGACACTGATTTCGCATCCGATGGAATCAGGCCAGCGCAAGGACAAGAAGACCGGCGAGACCATCCCGCGCAATATCGTCAACAGCTTCACGGCCAGCTTCAACGGTGAGCCTGTCTTCGAGGCGGTGGTGGAACCGGCGGTCTCCGCGAATCCCTATTTCGAATTCCAGATGCGTGTGCCCGCAGCGGGCGAGATGGCGTTCAAATGGATCGCCGATGACGGCGAAGTCTACGAGACGTCAAAGAAGATCAAGGTCGGCTGACCGTTTCGCCGCCTCGTCCCTTGCGGGGCGGCATTTTCAGACCATCAGGACTGTCGCCAAACGGCGAATGGCCCCGTGCGATTGCGGTCGTGCGGTCGGGAGAGGCGTGATGATTTCAAGGCGTGAATTCGTGCAGGCGGGCATGGCCGCAACGGCGCTGACGGGTCTTGGCGGTGGGTGGAGTCGCGCGGCGGCGAATCAGGTGCTGACCCAAGACGCGCTGATCGGCATGAAGCCCGTCGGCAATGTCACGATCCTGCATATCACCGATATTCATGCACAGATGAAGCCGATCTATTTTCGCGAACCATCGGTCAATCTGGGCGTTGGCATGGCCGAGGGGCATCCGCCGCACGTTACCGGGCGGGCCTTTCTCGATCATTTCGGCATCGAGCCAGGCTCGCCCCATGCCTATGCCCTGTCATCGGTCGATTTCGCCGCACTGGCCGGGGAATACGGCAAAATGGGCGGTCTCGACCGGGCCAGCACCGTCATCAACGCGATCCGCGCCGAGCGCCCTGATGCCCTGCTGCTCGATGGCGGAGATACATGGCAGGGCAGCTATACCGCCAATCAGACCAAGGGGCAGGACATGATCACGGTCATGAACGCCCTGAAACCCGATGCCATGACCGCCCATTGGGAATTCACCTATGGCGGCGATTATGTGCGCAAGGTGGCCGAGGCACTGGATTTTCCCCTATTGGGCGCGAATATCTTCGATGCGGAATGGGACGAACCGGCCTATGAGGGCGTGACCTATTTCGAGCGGGGTGGCGCGAAGATCGCCGTGATCGGACAGGCCTTTCCCTATATGCCCATCGCCAATCCCCGCTGGATGTTCCCTGAGCTGAGCTTTGGCATCCGCGAAAAGCGCCTCGTCGAGCTGGTCGGGGAAGCCCGCGAGGAGGAGGGGGCGGCGGCGGTCATCCTGCTGTCGCATAACGGCTTTGACGTCGACCGAAAGCTGGCCTCGCGGGTGGATGGGATCGATGTGATCCTGACGGGGCATACCCATGACGCCTTTCCCGAACCGTTGATGGTGGAGGGCACGATGCTGATCGCCAGCGGGTCGAACGGCAAGTTTATCTCACGCCTCGATCTGGATGTGCGGGAGGGGGAGGTAAAGGATTTCGGCTATCGCCTGATCCCCGTCTTCTCGGATGTCATCGCCCCCGATCCCGCCATCGCCGCCCTGATCGACGAACAGCGCGCCCCCTATGAGGACGAGCTGGCCCGCGTGATCGGGCAGACGGATGGCACCCTCTATCGGCGCGGCAATTTCAACGGCACGTGGGATGACGTGATCTGCGACGCGCTTTTGTCGCAGCGGGATGCGGAGATTGCGCTGTCCCCCGGTTTTCGCTGGGGAACCAGCGTTCCGGCGGGCAGTGATGTGACCGTCGAAGACCTGCACAACGCCACCGCCATGACCTATCCTTCGGCCTATCGCACCGAGATGAGCGGCGAGATGCTGAAGCTGATCCTTGAGGATGTCTCGGATAATATCTTCAATCCCGACCCCTATTACCAGCAGGGCGGCGATATGGTGCGCGTCGGGGGGATGGGATACCGGATCGATGTGCGCGCACCGGCAGGCGAGCGAATCTCCGGGATGACCCATCTGGCGAGCGGCGAGCCGATCGAGGCATCGCGCGATTATGTCGTATCGGGCTGGGCATCGGTCAACGAGGAGACGACCGGCCCGGCGATCTGGGATGTGGTCGAGGCACATTTCACCGATATTGGCACTGTCGCCCCCAACGGACAGGCGGCCATCGACATCGTTTTGTAAAGACCTCTACGACGCGGAGACGACCCATGACTGAGCGGAAATCCGCCCCCCCCGATCCCTCGCGCCGCAGGCTGATACGCGGTGCTCTTGCGCTGGGCGGCGCGGCGGCGATTCCGGCAACGGCTCGCGCGGCGGGCGACCCGGCCATCACGGAATTACAGCCCTGGATGCAATATCTGGGCGATGGTGTCGATGCGCGGCCCTATGGCATGCCCTCGGAACATGAGGTGGATGTGGTGCGCCGCGATGTGCCGTGGCTGACCGCTGATCCGGTCAGTTCGGTCAATTTCACGCCGCTGCATAAGCTGGACGGCATCATCACGCCGAACGGTCTGTGTTTCGAGCGCCACCATGGCGGCGTGGCGGAGGTCGACCCCGCTGTCCATCGTCTGATGATCAACGGTCTTGTCGATAAACCGCTGGTCTTCACCATGGAGGACATCAAGCGCTTTCCCCGTGTGAACCGGCTCTATTTCCTCGAATGCGCGGCGAATTCGGGGATGGAGTGGCGCGGGGCGCAACTGAACGGGTGTCAGTTTACGCATGGGATGGTCCATTGTGTGATGTATACCGGCGTTCCGCTGCGCTTTTTGCTGGAGGAAGCGGGGCTGAAACCCGGTGCAGCATGGATCATGCCCGAAGGTGCGGATGCATCGGCCATGACCCGCTCGATTCCGATGGAAAAGGCGCTGGACGATTGCCTCGTCGCCTTTGCGATGAACGGCGAGGCGCTGCGCCCCGAACAGGGCTATCCGCTGCGTGTCGTCGTGCCCGGATGGGAAGGGAATATGTGGGTGAAATGGCTGCGCCGGATCGAAGTCGGCGATCAGCCATGGCATCACCGCGAGGAAACCTCGAAATACACCGACCTGATGGCGAGCGGCAAGGCGCGGCGCTTTACATGGGAGATGGATATCAAATCCGTCATCACCAATCCCTCTCCACAAGCCCCCATCACCCATGGCAAAGGCCATACGGTGCTGACCGGCCTTGCATGGTCCGGGCGTGGCACGGTGGACCGGGTGGATGTATCGCTCGATGGCGGACGCAACTGGCAAAGTGCCCGGATCGATGGGCCGAGCCTGCCGATGGCGCTGCACCGCTTCTATTACGAATTCGACTGGGACGGCGCGCCCCTGCTGCTGCAAAGCCGCGCCATTGACAGCGCAGGCCATGTACAGCCCACGAAAAAGGCCCTGCGTACCGCGCGGGGCGAGAACTCGATCTACCATAATAACGGCATCCAGACATGGCATGTGCTCAAGACGGGGGAGGTGGAAAATGTCGAGGTGTCTTAAGCTGGCCGCCGCCCTTGCAGCCCTTGCCGCCCTTGTCGTCACGCCGGTTATGGCCGGTGGCCTGGGCCTGGGCCGCGAGGCGACGCCGGACGAAATCGCGGCATGGGACATCGATGTGCGCCCCGATGGGGCGGGCCTGCCAGAGGGGTCGGGCAATGCCTATGACGGCGAGGAAATCTACGCCGAGAAATGTGCCGTCTGCCATGGCGATTTTGGCGAGGGGGCCGGGCGCTGGCCCGTTCTGGCCGGGGGGCAGGGCACCCTGACGAGCGATCGCCCGGTCAAGACCATCGGCTCGTACTGGCCCTATCTGTCGACGGTCTGGGATTATGTCCACCGCGCGATGCCCTTTGGCGAGGCCCAATCGCTCGATAATGACGAGGTCTACGCCATCACGGCCTATCTGCTCTATATGAACGATGTGATCGATGACGATGAATTCGAGTTGTCGCGGGACAGTTTTGCCGAGGTGGAGATGCCCAATGCGGGCGGGTTCTTCGACGATATGCGCCCCGATACCCCGACCTTGGCTCAGGCCGAACCCTGTATGCGCGATTGCAAGCCCGGCCCGGTCACGATCCTCATGACCGCGAAGGCGCTCGACGTGACGCCGGAAACCGATGAGGGCGACGAACCGGAGGCGGCGCCGTCGCTTGATCCGGCGCTGGTCGAGGCGGGGGCGAAGGTCTTCCGGAAATGCAAAGCCTGCCATCAGGTCGGCGAGAACGCTCAGAACAAGACCGGCCCAAGCCTGAACGGCATTGTCGGTCATGCCGCCGGGGCCGTGGCGGGCTTTACATATTCAAAGGCGCTGGCGGCGGCCGGTCAAGACGGTCTCGTCTGGAGCGCGGCGGAGCTGGAAGCCTTTCTCGCCAAACCGAAAACCTATCTCAAGGGCACCAAAATGTCCTTTGCGGGCATCCGAAAGGAAGAGGAGCGCGCGGCGGTGATCGAATATCTGCGCTCCTTCGAGTGACCGGATAGGCGGTCCACTGCCGGACAGGACAGTAGGACAGGAAAGGATGGTCTGCCATGCGCTTGGCTCAATGCATACCGGCGGTCATCGTCGCGGCCATGGGGGCAAGCGTCCTGCCCGCCGCCGCCGATCAGTCGATCCCGGATCAATACCCGGCCTCGCTGCTGTATCAAAAGCCGGTCGAGGTGATCCCGCATGTGTGGTCCGCCATCGGCGCCACCGCGCCTTCCACCTATGAGAATGCAGGGCATAACAACAACCTGAGCTTTATCGTCACCGGCGAGGGGGTCGTGGTCGTCAATGGCGGTGGCTCCTACGGGCTGGCCAAGGCGCTGCATACGGAGATCGGGGCGATTACCGACGAGCCGGTCGTCCTCGTCATCAACGAGAACGGTCAGGGCCATGCCATGCTCGGCAATTCCTACTGGTCGGAGCAGGGCGTCGCCATTCTGGCCCATGAAGACGCCGCCGAAGAATTCGAGGAGCGCGGCTACGATCTTCTCGACAGCGCGAAAAGCCGCCTCAAGGATCGCGCGGATCAAACGGATGTCGCTCTGCCGACCGAAACATTCGAGGATGCGAAGACAATCGATCTGGGCCGGTTTCGCATCGAGGTGCTGCATCTCGGCCCCGCCCATTCGCCGGGGGATATTCAGGTCTGGCTGCCGGAGGAAAAACTGGTGATTGCGGGGGATATGGCCTTCCATGAACGCCTGCCCCCGATCTTTGACGAGACGGATACGGCGGGGTGGATCGAGACATGGAACGGGCCGTTCGAGGGTCTGGGCGCGGTCTATGTGATACCCGGCCACGGCCACCCGACCAATATGGCGCAGATACGCCGCTATACCCGTGATTATCTTGTCGATCTGCGCGAGAAAATCGCGGCGGTCATCGAGAATGGCGAGGGGCTGGCGCAGGCCTATTACGTCGATCAATCCGCCTATGCCCATCTCGATACATTCGAGGAACTCGCGACCCGTAATGCGGGCCGGGTCTTCGAGGCGATGGAATGGGAATAGGGGAATGGGAATAGGGGTAAACGCCATGGACCGCCGCCGCTTCCTGTCCCTTGCCGCCGCCGGTATGGCATCGACCGCCTTTCGCGCCCATGCCTTAGAGATCGGTGAGGCGACCCTGCGCACGGTCAGTGACGGGCAGTTGAGCCTGCCGCCTGATTTCCTGTTCAGCGCCATGCCCCAGGACCAGCTAGGCGCAGTGCTGACGGCGCAGGGCATCGACCGGACCGCCCCGTTGACACCGCCCTGCAACGTGACCGTTCTTCAGGATGCGGATCGCGTGGTGCTGTTCGATGCCGGGTCGGGGTCGAATTTTCAGGACGGGGTCGGCACCCTGATCGACGCTCTCGATCATATCGATATCGCACCCGAAGATGTGACCCATATCGTCTTTACCCATGGCCATCCCGACCACCTGTGGGGCGTGCTCGACGATTTCGATGATCTGACATTCCCCGATGCGGTGCCTATGATGGGACAGGCCGAACATGCGTATTGGAGCGATCCGGCCACCGTCGAGAGCATCGGCGAGGCCCGCGCCGCCTTTGCCGCCGGAGCCTTGCGGCGGTTGCAGGCGATCGGTGGCGACATGGTGCTGTTTGAGGGGGGCGAGGATATTCTGCCCGGCATCACCGCTGTCTCCACACCCGGTCATACGCCGGGGCATATGGCATTTCGCATCGCCTTTGGTCCCCACGAGGCGATGGTGGTGGGCGATGCCATCGGCAATCCCCATATCGCCTTTGCCCGCCCCGAATGGCCCTCAGGGTCGGATCAGGACAGGGCGCTGGGGGCGAAGACGCGGGCGCGCCTGCTGGATCAACTGGCGACGGATGCCGTGCCGATGGTCGGGTTTCACCTGCCCGATGGTGGCATCGGGCGGGCGATCGCGGTGGAGGACGGGTATCGGTTCGACGCGGATTGACGCGGGTTGAGGCGGGGCAGGATGCCTCATCGTTCCTTCTGATAGGGCGTCCCCAGCGCTGCGGGGGGCGTCGCCTTGCCGAAAAATCCTGCGAGCAACACGACGGTTGCCACATAGGGCAGGATCAGGACGACCTCGATGGGAATTTCGCCGATCACGGGCAGGGGGGTGCCTTGTATCCGCGCGGCCCCCGCTTCGAGAAAGCCGAATAGCAGGCAGGCGAACAGCACGCTCCAAGGCCGCCATTTGCCGAAGATCATGGCCGCCAGCGCGATATATCCCTTGCCTGCGCTCATCTCGCGCACGAATCCGGCCCCGTGGGCGGTGGAGAGAAACGCCCCCGCGATCCCGCATAATATCCCGGCGATGATCAGTGCCCGGTAGCGCAGCCACGGCACCGAAATGCCCGCGCTGTCCACGGCGGCGGGCATCTCGCCCACGGCCCGCAGGCGTAGCCCGAACCGCGTGCGCCACAGCAGCCACCAGACCAGCGGCACGGAGACCACCGCGAGATAGACCGGCAGGGTATGCCCCGACACCAGCTCCGCCCAGAATGGCCCGAATACGGGTAGCTCCGCGAGGCTCACGCTCCCCGGCAGGTCGAGCGACGGAAACCGTGCCTCGCGGGGCAGGGAGGGGGTCTGCCCGCCCTGACGAAACAAGGCGACCCCCACCACGACGGTCAGGCCGGAGGCGAGGATATTGATGGCGATGCCCGAAATGATCTGCTCGCCGCGATGGGTGATGCAGGCGAATCCATGGATCATCGACAGGATGATCGATACCCCGATGGCCACCACCAGCCCTGCCCATGCAGAGCCGGTCAGCGCGGCCATTGCCGCCGCCGCAAAGGCCGAGGCGAGCAGCTTGCCCTCCAGCCCGATATCCACGATGCCTGCGCGCTCCGAGACCAGCCCCGCCATCGCACAGAGGATCAGGGGCGTGGCGACCCGCAGGGTCGAATCGAGGATCAGCAGAGCATCGAGCCATGTCATCGCCTAGGCCCTCCCGATCCTGCGCGCGACCCATGGCACGAACATCAGGCTGAGCGCGCCGGAAAACAGGATGATCAGCCCCTGTATCACCAACACCATCTCGCGTGTGATCGTCTGGAATTCGAAATCCAGCTCCGTTCCGCCCTGAAACAAGGCACCGAACAGAAATGCCGCGAGAAGGATGCCGACCGGGTGGCTGCGCCCCATCAATGCCACGGCAATGCCGGTAAAGCCGAACCCTGACGGAAAGTTGAGCACCACCTTGCCTTGCGCGCCCAGCAGCGTATTGATCGCCATCAAGCCCGCCAGCGCCCCTGAAATCGCCATGGCCGTCACGATCATCCGTTTGACGGGAATGCCCGCATAGACGGCGGCGGACCCGGACTCGCCCATGGCCCGCAGCGCATATCCCCACCGCGTGCGCCAGATCAGCACCCAGACCCCGACACAGGCCAGTAGCGCAAGGGGAAAGGCCAGATTCAGCGGCGTGCTGGCCATGTCAAAGCCCAGCGCATTCGCAATATCGTGGATCGCGGGCAGGCGCGCGGCATCGGCGATTTCCCGGCTTTCGGGGTTGGACTGGCCGGATCGCATCAACGCCCCCGCCAGCAGCGCGACCATCAATCCCGCGCCGATAAAGTTGAACATGATCGTCGTGATGACGATGTGACTCCCCCGATGGGCCTGCAACCAGCCGGGGATGATCGCCCATGCCGCCCCCATCGCCGCCGCCCCCGCGATGGCCAGCGGGATCAGGATCGCGCTTGGCATCCATCCATCAAAGGCCAGACAGACGAGCAATCCGCCCAAGCCGCCCAGATATGCCTGTCCCTCGCCGCCGATATTGAACAATCGCGCATGAAAGGCGACCGCGACGGCAAGGCCCGTGAAGATGAAACTGGTCGTGTAATAGAGCGTGTAGCCGAATGCGCCTTCATAGAGAAACGCCCCTTCGATCATCACGCGCAGCGCGTCGAGCGGGTTTTCGCCGATGGCCAGCACCACGAGCGCCGCGACCCCTAAGGCCAGAGACAGGTTGAGCAGCGGGATCAGAATATAATCGGCCCAGCCGGGTAAGCGCTTCATGCCGCCGCCTCCACGCCCGCCATCATCAGGCCCAGCCGCGTTACATCCGCCTCCCCGCGCGGGATCTCGCCGATGATGCGCCCGGCATTCATCACCGCGATCCGGTCGGCGAGGGCGAGGATTTCATCCAGCTCGACCGAGACGAGCAGGATGGCGCAACCCGCCGCCTTGCGCGCCATGATCTCGGCATGGATGAAGGCGATGCCGCCAATATCGACCCCGCGTGTTGGCTGCCCGATCAACATGATGCGCGGTTCGGTCTCGATTTCGCGGGCGAGGACCAGCTTTTGCTGATTGCCGCCCGAGAACCCGATTGCGGGCAGGCGCGGGGCGGGGGGGCGCACATCGAAGCGCGCCATCAGCGTCTCGCAATGCGCCTGCATCGCGGTGGGGTCGAGCAGGCGACCGCTGCCGGTTTGGGGACCGTCATGATAGCCGAGCACCGCGTTTTCCCGTGCTTCGAAGGGTAAGACGAGGGCGCGGCGGTGGCGATCCTCCGGGATATGGGCAATGCCCGCCCGGCGCATCTCGGCGGGGTCCATCGCGGCAGAGCGGTCGACGATGCGCTCGCCGATCACCAATCGACCCTCCTGCACCGGGGCGATGCCTGAGAGCAGGTCGAGCAGTTCCGATTGTCCATTTCCCGACACCCCGGCCAGCCCCAGAATATCACCCGCGCGCAGATCGAGCGATATATCCGACAGGCGCGCGACGCCGCCCTCGTCATGCCATGTCAATCCCTGCACGGCCATCGCCACCGCGCCCGGTTGCGTCGCGATGCGCTCGACCTGTAGCGAGACCGCCCGCCCGACCATCATATCGGCCAGTTCCTCGCGCGTCGTTTCGGATGTGGTGCGGTGGCCGATCATCCGACCGCGCCGCATGACAGAGACGGTATCCGTCACCTCCATGATCTCGCGCAGTTTATGGGTAATCAGCACGATCGTGACGCCCTGTTCGCGCAGGCCGCGCAGGATGTCGAAAAAGCGATCCGTTTCGGCGGGGGTCAGAACGCCGGTTGGCTCGTCGAGGATCAGGATACGCGCCCCCCGGCGCAGCGCTTTGAGGATTTCGACCCGTTGTTGCAGACCGACGGGCAGTTCCTCGATGACCGCATCGGGGTCGATTTCCAGCGCGTAGTCGCGCTCCAGCCGCAACAATTCTGCGCGGGTGGCCGCCGCCCCGCCGCGCAGCATCGCCCCGCCCTCCGCGCCCAGCATGATATTTTCGAGCACGGTAAAGGTGGGCACAAGCATGAAATGCTGGTGCACCATGCCGATGCCATGGGCGATGGCGTCGGCGCTTGTCAGGATTGGGGCGGGCCGCCCTTCGATCTCGATGGCGCCGGAATCGGCAGTGTAGAATCCGTAGAGGATGGAGACGAGGGTGGATTTGCCCGCGCCATTCTCGCCGATAATGCCGTGGATCGTGCCCGGCGCGATTTCCAGATCCACGGCATCATTGGCGATAACGGGCCCGAACCGTTTGGTGATTCCGGTCAGGCGGATGGCGGGTGTCGCGTATGATGATCCAACAGGCCCCGGCGCCGGGCCGGGGCGGGAGGGCGTGTGGGACACGGTCAGAACGGGCAGTCGGAATCGTCTTCGTAATTATGGACGACCACATCGCCCGCGATGATGGCCTTGCGCGCCGCCGCGACCGCCTCGCGGATTTCGTCGGTCAGCAGCGGTTCGTTATGCTCGTCGACGGCCCAGTCGACCCCGTCTTCGGCAAGGCCGAGGATATTGACCCCCGCCTTGAAATCGCCGTCCATGGCGTCTTTCAGGGTGTCGTAGGCGGCCACATCGACCCGTTTGACCATGGAGGTCAGCACCTTGCCCGGTGCGAGGCCGTTCTGGTTGCTATCGACCCCGATGGCCAGCTTCTCCGCATCTGCCGCCGCGCGGATGACCCCTAGCCCCGTGCCTCCCGCCGCGTGATAGATGACATCCGCGCCCCGGTCGATCTGGCTCTGGGCCAGTTCCGCGCCCTTGGTCGGGTCGTTCCATGCGCTGGGGGTGGTGCCGGTCATGTTCTGGATGACCGTCGCGCCGTCGCGCGTCTCGACCACGCCCTGCACATAGCCACAGGCGAATTTGCGGATCAGGGGGATATCCATCCCGCCGATGAACCCGACCTTGCCGCTATCGGATTTCAGCGCGGCGGCGACGCCGACCAGATAACTGCCCTCATGTTCCTTGAAGGCATATTGGCGCAGATTCGGGCGGTCGAGCCACGAGACATCGATGATCGAAAAGCTTACATCCGGGTGATCGGCGGCAACCTTGTCGATGGCATCCGCCTGCGCAAAACCGACCCCCAGAACCACCGTCGCACCCTTGCGAATCATGCGGCGCATCGCCTGTTCGCGCTGGGTTTCGTTGGTCACCTCGAATTCCATCACCTCGACGCCGGTTTCGTCGATGAATTTCTTCACCCCCTTCCAGACGCCTTCGTTGAAGCTCTTATCGAATTTGCCCCCCATGTCGAAGACCACGGCAGGCTTGAAATCGGCAGCGAGAGCCGTGGTCGCCATCAGGGCAGCGGTGGCCCCGGCGAGGATGAATTTGAGCATGGGTTTCTCCTGTTATTGTCAGGGCTGTGGATTTTTTAGGGTGGGGGATCAGGCTTTCAGCCCGATCTCGCGCAATCTCTGGGTTAGAAAATCATCTGCGGTCGTGCCCGGTTTCAGCACCACATCGGGTCGGGGGTGCAGGAACATCGGCATCGAGAACCGCGCGACATTGCGGGCGGCGGGGGGGTTGACGACCTTATGCACCGTGGCGGGGTAATAGCCGCCCGTGGCCATTTCCAGCATGTCGCCCGCATTGATCGCCATCATGCCCGGATCGCAGGGCACCGCATGCCATGCGCCGGATGTATCGCGCGCTTCCAGCCCCGATTCCGACCCTGCAAGCAGGCAGGTGACGAGGTTGATATCCCCATGGGCGGCGGCCCGCACAGCCCCCGGCTCCGGGGCTTCTTCCAGCGGCGGATAATGCAGGATGCGCAACAGGTTCGAATTACTGCCCCGCAGCATATCGGTCAGCGGCTCGCTCAGCGCCGCCGTTACCGATGCGGGGCTATGCGCCTGAAGCCATGACAGCAATGTCGCGCCCACGGCGACCAGATCTGCGTGCAGGGCGCGGGTTTGCGCCTCCAATTCTGGCGGTACGCGCCCCTTGGGATAGACGTGGTAGAATTCCTTCAGATCCTTGACCGCGTTATCCTTGGCATTCTCGGATTTGAACGGAAAATACCCGTCCTGTTGTTCGGGATTGGCGGCCCAGTCATGCTTTGCCTCCGAATTGAAGAACGCCCCCCATGCTGCATAGGCGGAGGCGATGCGGTCCGGCCCGATGGGATGATCCGTCAGTACGGCAAACCCGGTTTCGTGCAGCGAGCGCGCGAAATCGGCGGGCGAGGCCGGATCGGTATAGGAAAGCGTGGCAATATCGAACATTGGTTGTCCCGTCGAGAATTCCCCCGGTTCAGCTTAGCCGTTGCAACCGCTACGGCAAGCGGCCTGATGCGAGTTGTCGGCGAAATCGGCCCAGAACCCGCTCGGCATCGACACCGAGACACAGATCGATGGGGGGGCCGCGCGTCGCTTCGCGGGTCATGCCCGCTTCTGCGCCCTCCAGCGTGACCGAAAGGGGCGCGGAGATCTGTTCGAATGGTGCAGGGTCGAGGGCGGCGATGATGGCGGAGGGGTCGTGCAGGTGGCATCCATCGATGCCCTCCGTCTCCTGGTGAAACCCGAAATAGAACTCGGCGGCTTTGGTCAGGAACGCGCCGCAGCGGGGCGAGGTTTCCATCATCGGGGCGAGATCGGCGGCGGTGCAGATAACCCGCTCGGTCACGTCCAGACCCACCAGCGTCATCGGCCATTCCGCCGCAAAGACCGCCGCCGCCGCGTGGGGGTCTTGCCAGATATTGGCCTCGGCATAGGCATTGACATTGCCCTTGTGACGCACGGCCCCGCCCATGATGACCACGCGGGCCACCTGTTGTGCGATTTCGGGGGCGGCCTGCAATGCAAGGGCGAGATTGGTGAGGGGACCGACGGGGACCAGCGTAATCTCGCCGGGGCGGTCTGTGACGGCATCGATGATGAACTGATATGCAGGGCGGGCATCGGGCCTGCGCATGGGCGGGTCGAGAAGCGCATCCCCGAACCCCTCGACCCCATGGACGAAATCGGGATGGGGATGGGGGGTCTGCACCAGCGGCATGGCGGCCCCGGCGGCGACGGGAATATCGGCCCCGGCCAGCTCAAGCAGGGCGAGGGTGTTGCGCGTCGCCGTTGCCTCCGGGACATTGCCGAATATTGTGGTCAATCCGATCAGATCGACCGCCGGATCGGCCAGCGCATAGAGGATCGCCATCGCGTCATCGATGCCCGGATCGGTATCGATGATGATCGGGGTGGATCGGGTCATGCGCGGTCCTCCAGAAAAGCGTCTATATCGGCGCGGGTCGGAATCGCCTCCGCCGCGCCCGGTCGCGCGACGCTCAGGGCCGCAGCGGCAGAGGCCCGGCGCAGAGCCGTGGCCATGGGCAGGCCCCTGTCCAGCCCCGCCAGCGCATAGCCGAGAAAGGTATCCCCCGCGCCGGTCGTATCGATCACCTGCGTCTCGAAGGCCGCGACGGTCTGCGTCTCGCCCCCCCGCTCGCGCCAGAACGCTCCCCGCGCGCCCATCGTCACCAGCAAGAGTGGAACCGGCAGGGCATCGGGCGCCGTGCCCAGATATGCGGCCAATGCGGCGGCTTCGCCCTCATTCACGGCCAGTAGATCGAGATGGGGCAGAATCGCGCTTGCCGATGCCGCATCGAAGGGCGCGGCGACATGGGCCGTGCGCAGGCCCTTTGCCTTTGCCCGGCGGGTGCTCTCGACGGTGCCGTTTGTCTCGTTTTGCGTCAGCCACCAGTCACCGGGCACGGCGCGATCCATCGCCGCGTCGATATGAGCGCCGGGGATCGCCCGGTTCGCGCCGCCATGGATCACGATCTGGTTCTCGCCCTGTGCATCGACATAGATGACCGCATGGCCGGTCGCCGCCTCGACCTGTATAATGCTTTTGGTATCGAGACCGGCCTGTGCGATCCGCTCTCGCGCCCAGTCGCCATCCGCCCCCAGCGCCGCGATCAGGCGGATGGCGCCCCCGGCCCGGTGCGCGGCAATCGCCTGATTGGTGCCTTTGCCGCCCAGACCGATGCGGTAGGACAGATCCTGCATCGTCTCGCCCGCTTGCGGAAACTGCGCGAGGCGGTGGACATGGTCGAGATTGATCGAGCCGAGGCAATGGATGGTCATCCTGCGAAGTCTCCCGATGCGTCGATCGCCGCCATAAAGGTATCCAGAAGCGCCGGGTCGAGCGCCCCGTTCCGGCGCAGCCCCGAACAGATATCCACGCCCGCAGGCCGCACCTGTCGAATTGCCGCCCCCACAGTCTCCGGCGTCAATCCGCCCGCTAGATAGACGGGCCGGGGCGCGCGGTCGCAGAATGCCGCGCTCAGCGTCCAGTCATGCACCCGGCCCGTTCCTCCGAACTGCCCCTGTGAAGGTCGCCCGGAATCGAGGAGAAAGGCGTCGCAATGCTCGGCATAAAGATCGATGAGATCGAGGGCGTCGGGGCCTTCGACATGGATGACCTGAAGATAGTGCAATCCCTGCCCCGATAATGCCCGCGCCTCGCGCCCGGTCAGGGGCCGGACGACCTGCACCGCCTCGACCCCCACAAAAGCCGCCTCGCGCGCGATGTCTTGCGCCGTTTCGGCGGCGGTCAGCAGGATGGGCCGGGCATCATCGGGCAGGGCCTGCGCGACTGCGCGCGCCTCTGCCAGCGTCAGAATCCCCGGCCCGCTGGGCATCGGTCCCACCAATCCCAGAAAATCCGCCCCCACAGCCGCCGCCATCCGGCCCTCATCTGCCGAGGATAGGCAGCAGATCTTGACCCGAACTCGCCGCATGACGCCCCTTTTTCCCGCCGAGTGAGACGGAAAGGGCGGGCGATGTCAAGGCAAGGGGAGGGGGCAGTGGCGGGTTGGTGTGACAAGCGATGCTGCGGCGTCAATCAAGGGCCGGGGGGGGCGGCGGCTCTGCGCATCCGCGTTTTCCCCCTGATCCAGTCTCTGTCCAATTCATATTGTAACATGCAGGATTCTGGGGGATCATGAGCGCCCCGTCATCTCCCCGGAAAAAATCCCCATGCACGATACGCTTCCGTCCCAGCTCGCCCCGACCGGCACTCTCCGGGTCGGGATCAATATGGCGAATATGCTGCTCGTCACGGGGCGCGAAGCGGATGGGTCGCCCCTCGGCGTTGCGCCCGATATGGCGCGGGCCATCGGTGCGCGGGCGGGTCTGCCGGTGACGCTTCATCCCTATCCCCTGCCCGGTGCGACGGCGGATGCGATGTCGGCGGGGGAGGTGGATATGGTGCTGATCGCCAATGAGGCGCAGCGCGCGAAGACCATCGCGTTCTCGCCTGCCTATTGCGAGATCGAGGCGACCTATCTGGTTCCCTCCGGCTCGCCCATCGCGGCGCTTGAGGATGTGGATCGCCCCGGTACGCGCATCGCGGTGGCGGATCGCGCGGCCTATGACCTGTATCTCACTCGGGCGCTGAAACATGCGGCCCTTGTTCGGGTCGAGGGATTGCCCGCCGCTGCGGCCCTGTTCGTCGAGGAGAGGCTCGATGCCCTTGCCGGTCTGCGCCCGGCATTGATCGAGAATGCCAAGGCGATTGCGGGGTCGCGGGTGCTGGAGGGGTGTTACACCACCATCCAGCAATCCATCGGCACAGCCCCCGGTCGGCGCGAGGCCATCGATTTCGTTGCCGATTTTTGCCGAGAGGCGTGTCGCTCGGGCTTTGTCGCCGAGTTGCTGGCGCGTCACGGTGTTCAGGACCGGCTGACCGTCGCGTCCTGAAGGCCATAATGGGCAAACCCGCCGAGGGCATCGGCGATCTGTGTATCGCTCAGTAGAACGGGGCCGCCATGGGCAAGGCTGAGGGTGTATTGCATCGCGATCGTTTCCAGCTCGACGGCCCGCCACATCGCCTTGGCCAGCGTCGCGCCGATGGCGATCATGCCATGATTGGCCAGCAGGCAGGCCGTCCGGTCCGCCATGGCCGTCACGGCAAGCCGGGCCAGCGCGTCGCTGCCATAGGTCGCGTATCCGGCACAGCGCACATCGGCCCCGCCAAAGGCCGCGATCATGTAATGACAGGCCGGGATCGGTTTTCGCGCGATGGCCAGCGCCGTGCAATAGGCCGGATGCGCATGAACGATCGCCCCCGCATCGGGCCGTTCGCGCAGTAATTTCTGGTGAAACCGCCATTCGGTCGAGGGGCGTAAGGGGCCGTCATAGGCCCCGCTGTCATCGTCGAGCGCGAGTGAGGCGATCATATCCGGCGTCATCGTGTCATAGGGCGTCGCCGAAGGAGAAATCAGCATCCTCGCGCCATGGCGTACCGAGATATTCCCGGATGTCCCCTGATTGAGACCTGAGGCGTTGAGGGCACGGCATTGCGCGACAATCTGGTCGCGCAATGCTTGTTCGGTTTCGTCCATGATGTGACGGCTCCCTGTGATCTGGGCGCAGCATACAAAAATCCGCCATCCCGATGAATGGCGGATTTTCTCAGGACGGTTCGGCCGGTCAGTAGGTCGTCGTGGAGTATGTCGGCGTCGTGTAGGAGGGCGCCGCATAGGTCGGCGCGGTATAAGAGGGCGCCGCGTAGGTCGGCGCCGTATAGCTTGGCGCCGCCGTGTAGGTCTGGGTCGTGGTGGTGGTTGGCTGCGTATAGCTCGTCACCGTCTGGCCATAGGATGTCGTGGCCGAAGGAGCGACATAGCCGGTGGTCGGCGTGCCATAGGTGGTCGCAGGCTGCGTGTAGGTCTGTGCCGGGGTGCCATAGCTGGTGACGGGCTGGCCATAGGCCGAAGGCGCGACATAGCCGGTCGTCGTGGTGCCATAGCCGGTCGAGGGCTGGACGTAGCTCGTGGATGGCTGGGTATAGCCGGTCACGGGCTGTTGGGTATAGCCGGTCGAGGATGTGCCATAGGTAGGGGCAGCGGTGTAGGAGGGCGTGCTGGGGGCAACGGTTCTCGCGATCTGCGATCCGGCCACACCGCCGAGTACGGTGCCCGCGATCGTCGAGACGACCTTGCCGGTTCCGCCACCGATCTGGCTGCCGATAACGCCCCCGGCGACGGCGCCGAGGACACCGCCGATGGCTTCGTTATTGATGAAGGATTGCTGCGCCGAGGCATTGCCTGCCATACCGGCAAAGGCGATGGAAAGGGCGATGGTCGCACCGTGAAGGGTTCGCATAATGTCAATTCCTCTTGGCTCTATGATATAGGGTCGCAGGAAAAGCGGGTGATCGCCGCTCCGTCATGCGCTCCACATGCATGATGCAAAACGTGACACCGCGTATCTTGGTTCCAAAAGAATCCGAACAAAGGTCGATTGATGGTTTAAACATGGCGGCGGGGTCCGGGCCATGCCGCGCCTGTTTTGCGGCAGAGGGGCGCAAGGCGCGGGTCTGTGGCAAGGCTCCGAACGTCAATCCGCTACCCATCCTGAGGTCGTACAGATGCCCGTGATTACCTGCGTCGAGGATTTTCGCCGCCTCTATCGCCATCGTGTGCCGAAGATGTTCCACGATTACGCGGTTTCCGGCTCTTATACCGAAACGACGCTTGGCCGGAACGAGGCCGATTTGCAGCGCATCGCGATCCGTCAGCGCGTCGGCATCGATGTTTCCGGGGTCGATACGGCCACAACGATGGCCGGGGAGGCGGCGGCCCTGCCTGCGGCTTTCGCGCCGGTCGGGATGCTCGGCATTCAGCGTGCGGGCGGCGAAATCCTTGTGGCGAAGGAGGCGGAAGCCTTCGGCGTGCCCTTCATCCTGTCCACAATGTCGATGTGCTCGATGGAGCAGGTGGCCGAGGCGACGGGCAAGCCGTTCTGGTTTCAGCTTTATGTCGTCAAGGACCGTGATTTCGTGCGCGATCTCATCCACCGCGCCAAGGCCGCCGGATGCTCTGAGCTGGTGGTGACGATGGACCTGCCCGTTCTGGGACAGCGGCACCGGGACATCCGCAACGGATTGTCGATCCGCCCCGATCTGCGCAATCTGCTGAACATCGCGACAAAACCGCGCTGGGCGATGCAGATGGCGGCGACGCCGTACAAGACCTTCGGCAATGTCATCGGCCATGCCAAAGGCGTCGATAATCTCGACAGTTTGCTGACCTGGGCGGCGGAATCGGTCGATCCGTCTCTGAACTGGGCGGATGTGGAATGGATCGCGAAGGAATGGGGCGGCCCGGTCATCATCAAGGGTATTCTCGACCCCGAAGATGCGAGGATCGGCGCGGATATGGGCGCGCGCGCCCTCGTCGTCTCGAATCATGGCGGACGACAGCTCGATGGTGCCGCCAGCACGATTTCGTCCCTGCCCGGTATTGTCGAAGCGGTCGGGGACCGCACCGAGATCATCGTCGATTCGGGCGTCCGAACGGGGATGGATATCTTCCGCGCCCGGTCGCTTGGGGCATCGGGTGTATTGCTGGGCCGGGCGATGGTCTACGCCCTCGGCTCGATGGGGCAGGAGGGAGTCTCGACGCTGTTGACTCTGCTTCAGAAAGAAATGCGGGTGACGATGGCATTGGCGGGCAAGACGGCGATATCCTCCCTGTCGCCATCGGATGTGACCTGCCCTGCGGACTGGACCTCGCGCGATACATAGGCAATGTCAGGGGATAAATTTGCCCTGCGTTCGGATCGGCGGGGCAGGCAGGGCGACAGGGCACAGAGGGAAAGCGTGAATGCGCGTCATCATCACTGAATTCATGGACGAGAGCGCGCTTGCGGGGTTCGCCGCCGGAACCGATATTCTCTACGATCCCGCCTTGGTCGATGATCGCCCGCGCCTGATGGCGCTGATGCACGATGCCGATGCCTTGATCGTTCGCAATCGCACGCAGGTTGATGGGGCCTTGCTGGAGGCGGCCCCTGCCCTAAGCGTTGTCGGGCGGCTGGGGGTGGGGCTGGACAATATCGACATGGGGGCCTGTGCTGCGCGCGGCATTGCGGTGTTTCCGGCGACGGGGGCGAATACCCTGTCGGTCGCCGAATATGTCATCACCGCTGCGCTGGCGCTGCGCCGGGGGGCCTATGCCTCGAATGCTGCGATGCTCGCCGGAGAATGGCCCCGCAACAGCTTGATGGGGGCCGAGATATCCGGCGCGGCGATGGGCCTGCTTGGCTATGGTCAGATTGCCCGCGCCGTGGCCCTTCGCGCGCGGTCGATGGGGATGACGATCCTCGCCCATGATCCGATGCTGCCCCCGGACGATCCGGCATGGCAGGGGGTCGAACGGCTCGATTTTCCCGATCTTCTGGCCCGTTCCGATGTGCTGAGTGTGCATGTCCCGCTTACCCCCGGCACCCGCAATCTGCTCGATTCTGATGCCCTTGCCGCGATGCGCCCCGGTGCAGTGCTGGTGAATACGGCGCGGGGCGAGGTCATCGACGAGGCCGCCCTTGCCGCCGCGCTGAAGAAAGGCGCGCTGGGCGGGGCGGCGCTGGACGTCTTCGCCACCGAACCCCTGACGGCACAAGCGGCGCAGGTCTTCGCGGGCATCCCGAATATGATCCTGACCCCCCATATTGCCGGGGTCACGCAAGAAGCCAATACCCGCGTAAGCGCCTTGACCGTCGCTCAGGTGCGCGCCGCTTTCGAGAATAAAGAGTGACCATGACAGATCATCGCATCGACCCCGCCGTCCTTTCCACCACGATCGAGCGAATCCTGCGCGCCGATGGCTGCACGGCGGATGAGGCGCAGACCGTCGCCGACCACCTTGTTATGGCTTCCCTGTCCGGGCATGACAGTCATGGCGTTATCCGCACGATGCGTTATCACCTGTGGATCGCCGAGGGCACCATCCGCCCGGCCACTGCGCTCACCACCGTGCTCGATAGCGGCCCGCTGCTGCAACTTGACGGCAATGACGGGATGGGCCAATGGCTCGCGCGCGAGGCGACCGCGATGGGCATCGCCAAGGCGCAGGAACAGGGCATCGGGATCGTCGCCCTGCGCCGGGCCGGGCATATCGGACGCATCGGCACCTATGCGGAGCAAGCCTGCGCCGCCGGGATGGTCTCGATCCAGTTCTGCAACGTCAACGGATCGCTGCTGGTTGCGCCCTTCGGCACCGCACGGCGATGCATCGGAACGGACCCCGTGGCCGTGGGCATCCCCAATGCGGGGGGCGAAGACTTTATCCTCGATTTCGCCACGTCACTGGTCGCCGAGGGCAAGGCCTTGGTCGCGGGAACGGGGGGAAAGCCCCTGCCGCCGGATGCATTGGTCGATGTGCAGGGGCGCAGCACGGGCGATCCGCGTGTCCTTTATGGCGACAGCCTCGATACCCCCAACCCCGATCCGCTGGCCGGGCCGGGTGCCTTGCGCGCGATGGGCGAGCATAAGGGGTCGGGGCTGGCGCTGGCCTGCGAATTGCTGGCCGGGGCGCTGACCGGCAATGGTGCGAACGGTCCCGGCGAGCAACGCTTCGGTAATGGCCTGCTTTCGATCATCCTTGATCCGAAGACCTTTGACGATACGGGCGGCTTCGGGCGCGAGGTCGCCGAGTATATCGACTTCATCCACGGGTCGCCCCCGGCGGTCGGGGTCGAAAACGTGATGATCCCCGGTGACAAGGAACGCGCCCTGCGTGCCGAACGCAGGGCAAACGGCTTGCCGATGCCCGAGCCTGTTCTGGCCGGTATTCTGGCCGTCACGGATGCGCTGGGTCTGGGGGTGACGCGCGATGAGCTGTTGATGTGATCTATGCCAGCGCTTCGCTCAGGGGCGTTGCCTCATAGCCCAGATCATGCGCCACGGCGGCATAGGTGATTTTGCCGTTCCAGACATTCAGGCCATTGGCGAGGTGATGGTCATCGGCCAGCGCTTTTTTCCAGCCCTTATCCGCCAGCGCGAGGGCATGGGGCAGGGTGACGTTGTTCAGCGCATAGGTTGAGGTGCGCGCCACGCCGCCGGGCATGTTTGCGACGCAGTAATGCACGATGTCATCGACAACATAGGTCGGGTCCGCATGGGTCGTCGCCTTCGAGGTGGCAAAGCACCCGCCCTGATCGATGGCCACGTCCACGAGGACCGAACCTTTCTTCATCGTGCCGAGCATCTCGCGCGTCACCAGTTTGGGGGCGGCGGCGCCGGGGATGAGCACGGCCCCGATGACCAGATCGGCCTCCGCCACGCTTTCCTCCAGATTCGCCTTGTTCGAGAATCGCGTTTTGGCGCTCGATTCGAAATGGATGGCGAGGCGTTCGAGGGTTGCGGGGCTGCGGTCGAGAATGGTGACATCCGCGCCGAGACCCACGGCCATCTGTGCCGCGTTAAAGCCGACCACGCCGCCGCCGATCACCGCGACCTTGCCGGGCATCACGCCGGGCACGCCGCCCAGAAGCACACCGCGCCCGCCTTGCGCTTTCTCAAGGCAATGCGCGCCCGCCTGAATGGCCATGCGCCCCGCGACCTGACTCATGGGTTTTAGCAGCGGCAATCCGCCCGCATGATCCGTGACCGTTTCATACGCGATGCAGGTCGCGCCCGATGCGACGAGGTCTTTCGTCTGTTCGGGGTCCGGCGCGAGATGCAGATAGGTGTAGAGAATCTGGCCTTCGCGCAGCATCTTGCGCTCATTCGCCTGCGGCTCCTTGACCTTGATGATCATATCGGCGGCGGCGAAGATCGTGGCGGCATCGCCGATGATGTCGGCCCCTGCTGCGATATATTCCTCGTCTTCCGCGCCGATGCCCGCTCCGGCCTGCGTCTCGACCATGACCGAATGACCGTGATGGACCGCCTCGGCAACGCTTTCGGGCGTCATGCCGACACGGTATTCGTGGTTTTTGATTTCCTTGGGCACGCCGATACGCATGGGATTGATCCTTGGGGAACGGGGTTGATATTCACGCCTCTATATCGCGCTATTGGCGGTAATTCTTGCCTGTTTTCTCGATTTCAGCCATGATGTGCGGTAAAATTTTGCGTATTATGCCGCATTAGATGGAAAATAAATGGATCAAACGGATGCCGCGCTCCTGCGCGCTCTACAGGATGATGGCCATGCGACCGCCGCCGAGCTGGGCGAGCGGGTCGGCCTGTCCGTCTCCGCCGTTCATCGCCGGGTGCGATCATTGGAGGAGAGCGGCGCAATCCGGCGCTATGCCGCCATTCTCGACCCAAAAGCGCTGGGCTATACCCATGATTTCTATGTCGAGATCGCCCTGCAATCCCAGAGCGAATCGACGCTCGAAGCTTTCGAGGCCGCCGTGCGCCGCTCGCCCGACATTGTGGAATGTCACCTGATGACCGGCGCATTCGACTATCTGCTGCGCATCGCCACCAAGGGACCGGACGATTACGAGCGTGTCCACCGCCACGCGCTATCGGCCTTGCCCGGCGTCATGCGCATGCAATCGAGCCTCGTCCTGCGCACCGTCAGGCCGTGGGAAGGATATGTGGTGACGGGATAACCCGGCGGGCGATGGTTCTGCGCCTTTTGCTGTTGCTAGCGTAGAGTTTTTCAATGACTGGTGATCCACCGAAACAGGGCATTGTCTGCGTACTGGCGCAATATCCGTGTCGGAAAGCTGAACCTGATGGCGGGTCGCTAATGATCCGTCAGCCAGTCCAGCATGCCATCCACCAGCGCCCCGTCGGATGCATCGTCAAAGGCGGCGAACATCGGGTTGGAGTTCACCTCCAGAAAGATCAGTGCATCCGATTCCGCGCTCGCCTTGAAATCTGCCGCTGCATAGGTCAGCCCCAACCTGTTGGTCAGTTTTCGCAGGGGGCCGAGCAGATGCAGGGGGACGGTGACCCGCTTGATCTTTGCCTCGCCGCCCACTGTGCGATAATCGAGCGCATCCGCTTGAATCTCAAAGGCATAGAAGCGCTCGCCCACGCGAAAGATTCGCAGGTCCGGGGCGACGAGCCGCTCCTGAAAGATATAGGGGCGCGGCAGGTGCGGTTTATGCACCCGGCCCAGCGCGTCGAGATCCAATTCCCGGCACATATCGCCCCCGGCAACCGGCTTGTAGACGACCGGGGCGCTTGCAAGGGACGCCGCCGCCTCCTCTTTCGACGCATGAATCGAGGTGCGTGG
Source organism: uncultured Neomegalonema sp. (assembly GCA_938008165.1). Classification (GTDB taxonomy): domain Bacteria; phylum Pseudomonadota; class Alphaproteobacteria; order Rhodobacterales; family Rhodobacteraceae; genus JAHDDY01. Next base: position 65,762 of record CALLLP010000004.1, read on the forward strand.
AATCGGCAGGCCCGCATCACGCGCCCAGATCAGGGCCAGCGGCTTGTTCACCGCATCCTTCATCGCGAAATCGCGGTTGAAAATCCGAATATCGGGATTGGACCAGACCCACCCGTCAAACAATACCTTCCAGTTGCGTGCATCGGTCTGGTCGGTTGGCCTTTTGGTGGCGAGATAGCGGAAGACATCCTGTCGAATGAACGCCGCATTCGCCCGGATTTCAGCGGTTCCGATCCGCAGGCTGCCGGTTTCGAGATCCCAGACGAGGGGCAGGTCGTCTTCCGGAGAATGCAGCAAGGTCGTCAGGGTGACGCCGCGCGTTTTGGCATGGGCGATCATCCGCTGAAGCTGTGTATCCGCTTCTCCTCCCGCAATCAGCAACATCACGCAACACAAAGCTCAGGGCGTGTCAGGACCCGGTGTGAATCGTGTCGATGATCTGCGCCGCATGGGCGACAAGCGTTTGACGCATTGATCCCGAATCTGTTCGAATTCGCCCAACACATGACGGATTTCCCTGCCAAAATGAACCGATACGGGACAGGCTCGCGCAATTGAGCAATTTACGCAAGAAAAATGTATCAATACGGATCATTTATGCGGTGTAAGTGGAACAGAGTTCCCACCACGGGACTGTTTCGCCGATTTGAGCGGATATCGTGCCCTTATGCCTCAGCCATAGGCCAGCCAGAGCAAGACGCCGCCAAGGGCCAATCGATAGAGGACAAAGGGGGTCATCGTCGCATTGGCGATGTATCCCATGAACATTTTGATCGCGATCAGGGCCGCTATGCAGGACAGGGCGGCGGCGATCAATGCATCGATGCCCAGTTGCGCATTGCCGGACTGGACAATCTCCAGCGCGCCGATCGTGCCTCCCGCCATGATCGCCGGAATCGCCAGCAGCATCGAAAATCGTGCCGCTTCCGTCCGCGACAGGCCCAGAAAACGGGCGGCGGTCATCGTCACGCCGGAGCGGCTGGTGCCGGGGATGAGGGCAACGGCCTGCGCCAGCCCGACAAGCGCCGCCTCGCCCCATCCCGTGCTTTCAAGGCTGCGCCGGGTCGGTGCGAAGCGATCGGCCAGCCATAGCAGAATGCCGAAAATCAGTGTGGTCCAGCCGATGATCTTGAACGCCCGGCCATGCTCATCAGATCGCATCCATTCCATCATGCCGATCTTGTGAAAAACGAGGCCGAGCAGGATCAGCGGAATCGTCGCGATGATGATATTGCGCGCCAACCGCGCCGGTTTCGTGGCGGTTTGACCCCGCGCCAGATCGAGCAGGCCCACGAATCCTTCTGCGACATCTCTGCGAAAGGCAATCAGTACCGCGATCAGCGTGCCCACATGCACCGCCACATCGATCAGCGGCCCTTGATCGATGCTGCCCGTGACCTTCGGGGCGAGAATCAGGTGGGCGCTGGAGCTGATGGGTAGGAATTCGGTGATGCCCTGTACGAGAGCGACGAGGATAAGGTGGAATGCGGTCATGGAGCACCCTGATACTTTTACCCCGCCGCTATAGGCTCAACCCCGTGTTGCGGGCAATCGTCATATCAGCGTATGCGCCGCCATTCCTTACCGAACCATGTGCGACGATAGCGTTTTTCCGCATTACAGATCGAGCATACGAACACATGGATGCGATGCTGGGGAAAGAGAGTGAACTTCGTACCGTGATAATTCATGCTGGGCATGGCTTCATGGCCGTTCTGGTTGACGGGCAACCGACAGGACGGATTCGCGCAATAGACGGTAAAGCGTCGAATGTCGCTTCCGGTCATGGCGCGTGAGGTCGCCATTTTCGGGTCTTGGTTGAGCGGGCGGTACGAGCCGGACCCCATGACCATCTCATCCCCTCTTTAAGACATTCTTAAGTTTCGTTAATATCCACAGGTGTACAACCGTACATCGAACAATTTCAAGTGCAACCGTAGGCGGATCTAATTTTGTGGCAGGGATGCTGTCTTTGATTGACGGAATGACTTGCAAATCCTGTTGCCAAAGAATAGTCGTGCGGGCCTTGCCGGAACATTAGGGTGTGATCGATGACCAATATGCTCAAGTTCGTCGATGTGAACCGCGAAACGCCTGAGAAACGCGAGGCCGAGGCGCGGAAGGAAGACTTTCACGAAATCTATCGTGAATATGCGACCGAGAAGGCCGCCGAGCAATCCGCCCGGTGCTCGCAATGCGGTGTTCCCTTTTGTCAGTCGCATTGCCCGCTCCACAATAACATTCCCGATTGGCTGAAAGCCACCGCCGAGGGGCGGTTGGAGGAGGCCTACGAGATTTCGCAGGCGACCAATACCTTCCCCGAAATCTGTGGCCGCATCTGTCCGCAGGACAGGCTGTGCGAAGGCAATTGCGTGATCGAGCAATCGGGCCATGGCACTGTGACCATCGGCGCCATCGAGAAATACATTACCGATACCGCGTGGGAAGAAGGCTGGGTCAAGCCCGCCCGTCCCCGTACCGAGCGCCCCGAAAGCGTCGGCATTATCGGCGCGGGACCGGGCGGCATGGCCGCCGCCGATGCCCTGCGCCGCAAGGGTGTGCAGGTCACGATCTATGACCGTTACGACCGCGCAGGCGGCTTGTTGACCTATGGTATCCCCGGCTTCAAGCTGGAAAAAGACGTCGTGATGCGCCGGGTCAAGCAACAGGAAGAAAGCGGGATCGCCTTCCAACTCAATTGCGATATCGGCACGGATATCTCCTTCGAGGATCTGCGCGAGAAGCATGACGCCCTTTTGATTGCCACCGGCGTCTACAAGACCCGCGAGATCGGCGGTCCCGGTTCCGGTTATCCCGGCATCGTGCAGGCGCTCGACTACCTGACCGCCTCTAACCGCAAGAGTTTTGGCGATACGGTCGATGATTTCGAGACCGGCACGCTGGATGCCGATGGCAAGAATGTCGTCGTGATCGGCGGGGGCGATACGGCCATGGATTGCGTGCGTACGGCGGTACGTCAGGGCGCAAAAGCCGTCACCTGTCTTTATCGCCGCGACCGGGTGAATATGCCCGGATCGATGCGCGAGGTCGCCAATGCGGAAGAAGAGGGCGTCGTCTTCGGCTGGCTGTCGGCCCCCAAGGCGTTCGAGGGCGGCGATAATGGCGTAACCGGCGTACGCGGCATCAAGATGCGCCTTGGCAATCCCGGCCCGGATGGTCGCCGCGCGCCGGAGGAAATCGATGGCTCCGATCATCTGATCGATGCCGATCTGGTCATCAAGGCGCTGGGTGTCGAGCCGGAAGACTTGCCCAAGCTCTGGGATCAACCCGAACTCGCCGTCACGAGCTGGGGCACTGTAAAGGCCGATTTCCGTACGCATCAGACCGCCATGCCCGGCGTTTTTGCCGCCGGAGACATCGTGCGCGGTGCGTCCCTCGTCGTCTGGGCCATCCGCGATGGGCGCGAGGCTGCGGAGTCGATCATGGCGTATCTGGACGACGAAACGGTCGAGCAAGGCGCGCCGGACGCTTTCACCGTCGCGGCGGAATAGGCCGATGCGCCTGTCGGAAGCTCAGATCAACGGGATTGGCAGGGCGGTCGAATCGGGGGCTGTCGAGAGCCTTGGGCGCATGGGCCATGGGCCGATCGCGCTGGAGCGTCCTTTATGATCGCCGGTTCCTGCCTCTGCGGTGCCGTGCAATTTGAGGGTGTTCTCTGTGAGCGGGGCATCGGCGTTTGCCATTGTAAGATGTGCCGGGTTCAATCCTCCGGTCCCTTCTTTGCAGCGCGGATGGAGGGGGGTGTTACCCTGACCGAGACGCGCGGGCTGAAATGGTATGATGCCTCCGATATTGGCGAGCGGGGATTTTGCACCGAATGCGGGGCGACGCTGTTCTGGCGCTCGAAGGATGCCGCGCCCGGTGACTGGGCGGTTTCCGCTGGCGCCTTGCCTGACGAGGCAATCGGCACAATTTCCGAGCATATCTGGGCCGATGATCAGCCCGCCTATTACGCCTTTGCCGATAGTGCCCCTCGCCGTAGCGAGGCCGAATGCCTCGCGGGTGCCCCTCCGGCAAAACCCCATGGACCGGCATGATGGGTATCTGCGATCTTGTCCGGGCGTTCGATGAGGCTCCGCTTGCCGATAACGTTGCGGCACCTGTCCGCCACCGACTTTGTCGCCTGTCTGGAGCGATCTCAGGGATAACGCACTCATTGCCCGGCTCGAAGACCGTTCCAAAACAAGAGGACGGGCCGTCCTGAGTGATTTGTATCCTTCAGGATGCCCTAGACCCAACGAATGACCGGCGCGCAGCTTTTCGCCGCCTTCTCGCAAGGAAATTGACATCATGACCGACACTTTCCAGATCCCCGGCCCCATCGGCATGTACGATCCCTCGCAAGAGCGCGACGCCTGCGGTGTCGGCTTTGTTGCGGCCATTGATGGCGTGCCGCGCCGCGATGTGGTGGAAAAGGGGATCGAGGCGCTCAAGGCCATCTGGCACCGGGGCGCGGTCGATGCGGATGGCATGACCGGCGATGGCGCGGGCATCCACCTGCAAATCCCGCAGGGCTTTTTCAAGGATCATATCCGCCGTACCGGCCACGAGCCTCAGAAGGGTCTCCTCGCTGTGGGCATGATCTTCCTGCCCCGTGCCGATTTTGGCGCTCAGGAAACTTGCCGTGGCATCGTCGAATCCGAAATCCTGCGCTTTGGCTATCGCATCTATGGCTGGCGCCAGGTGCCGGTCAATACGGCGGTTCTGGGCGAGAAGGCCAATGCCACCCGCCCCGAAATCGAGCAGATCATGGTTGCCAATACCGAAGGCACCGATGACGAGGCTTTCGAGCGCGATCTCTATATCATCCGCCGCCGGATCGAAAAGGCCGTCGCCGCCGCCCATATCGCGGGTTTTTACGTCTGTTCGCTCTCCTGTCGCTCGATCATCTATAAGGGAATGATGCTGGCCGAGCAGGTCTCCGCCTTCTTCCCTGATCTGGAGAGCGACGCGTTCATCTCCGCCTTTGCGATCTATCACCAGCGGTATTCCACCAATACCTTCCCACAATGGTCTCTGGCCCAGCCCTTCCGCATGCTGGCCCATAACGGCGAGATCAACACGCTCAAGGGCAATGCCAACTGGATGCGCAGCCACGAGATTCGCATGGTGTCGCGCTCTTTTGCGGGCAATGAAGACGACATCAAGCCCGTCATCGCCCATGGCGGATCGGATTCGGCGGCGCTCGATGCGGTGTTCGAGGTGATGGTCCGCGCGGGGCGCTCCGCCCCCATGACCAAGAGCATTCTTGTTCCCGAAGCGTGGTCGAAGAAGGCGACCGCCATGCCCGACGCATGGCGGCATATGTATGCCTATGGCAATTCTGTCATGGAGCCGTGGGACGGCCCCGCCGCGCTGGCCGCAACCGATGGGCGCTGGGTCATCGGCGGAATGGACCGAAACGGCCTGCGCCCCATGCGCTATGTGCTGACCACCGGCGGCCTTGTCGTTGCGGGGTCCGAGATCGGCATGGTCAGCATCGATGAGCGCGAGGTGGCCGAAAAGGGCCGCGTCGGGCCGGGCCAGATGATCGGCGTCGATATGCAGCGTAACCTGTTCCTGCGCGATGCCGACATCAAGGATGAGCTTGCCGCCGAGGAACCCTTCGAGGAATGGACCGGGAAGATCACCGAACTCGACCCCTTGCTCGATGGCAAGATCGCCCGTCCGATGTTCGACAAATCCGACCTGCGCCGTCGTCAGGTCGCCGCCGGGTACAGCATCGAGGAACTGGAGGCGACCCTGCACCCCATGGCCGAACTGGGCAAGGAAGCCATCGGCTCGATGGGCGACGACACCCCCATCGCCGTTCTGTCCGACCAGTATCGCCCCCTGTCGCATTTCTTCCGCCAGAATTTCTCGCAGGTAACGAACCCGCCCATCGATCCCCTGCGCGAGCATCGGGTGATGAGTCTCAAAACCCGGTTCGGCAATCTCAAGAACGTGCTGGATCAAGATAGCAGCCAGACCGAAATCCTGACCCTCGAAAGCCCTGTGGTTCTCAATGGCGAATATTATGCCATGTCAAAGGCCGTGCGTGACGAGGTGAAGGTCATCGATTGCATCTTTCCCATCGATGGGGGCGATCGGGCGCTGCGCGATGCCATTGAATCGATCCGTCTGGCGGCGGAGGATGCTGTGCGCGCGGGTGTCGGCCATATCGTCCTGACCGACGAGCATACCGATGCCGATCATGCAGCGGTGCCCATGATCCTTGCGGCCAGTGCCGTCCATACCTGGCTGGTAAAGCAGGGCCTCCGCACCTTCTGTTCGCTCAATATCCGCTCTGCCGAATGCATCGATCCGCATTACTTTGCGGTTCTCGTCGGTGTGGGTGCGACCACCGTGAACGCCTATCTGGCCGAGGAATCCATTCGCGACCGCCATGAGCGCGGCCTTCTTGGGGACCGTTCGCTGGCCGATTGCCTTGCCAGTTTCCGCGCGTCGATCGATGGCGGGTTGTTGAAAATCCTGTCGAAGATGGGGATTTCGGTCATTTCCAGCTATCGCGGTGGCTGTAATTTCGAGGCGGTGGGCCTGTCCCGCGCCCTCGTCGCCGAATTCTTCCCCGGCATGCCCAGCCGCATCTCCGGTATCGGGATCGCGGGTATCCACAAGAAAACCGTGCAATTGCACAAACGCGCATGGGACGAGGATGCCGTCGCATTGCCCATCGGCGGGTTCTACAAATACCGCCGCAATGGCGAAAACCACGCATGGCGGGCCGAATTGCTGCACCTGATGCAAAACGCTTGCGATACAAACAGTTACGAGGCGTTCAAGCGCTATAGCGCTGGCCTGCGCAAGCTCGAACCGATCCACTTGCGCGATTTGCTTGATTTCAAACCGGCGGGACAGGCCGTGCCCCTGTCCGAAGTCGCCTCGATCACCGAAATCCGCAAGCGCTTCGTTACGCCGGGGATGAGCCTTGGTGCCCTGTCGCAAGAGGCCCATGAAACCCTTTCCATCGCCATGAACCGCATCGGCGCGAAATCCGATTCCGGCGAGGGCGGCGAAGATCCCAAATTCGCCGAACGTCCCACCGATGGCGCCAATCGCATGGCCAAGATCAAGCAGGTCGCCTCTGGCCGCTTCGGAGTGACGGCGGAATACCTCAACAACTGCGAAGAACTGGAAATCAAGGTCGCCCAAGGGGCCAAGCCCGGCGAAGGCGGTCAACTTCCCGGCTTCAAGGTCACGGACATGATCGCCAAGCTGCGCCATGCGACCCCCGGCGTGACGCTCATCTCGCCCCCGCCGCACCACGATATCTATTCCATCGAATACCTCGCCCAATTGATCTATGACCTGAAGCAGATCAATCCGACTGCCAAGGTCACGGTAAAACTGGTTGCCGCCTCCGGTGTTGGCACCATCGCGGCGGGCGTGGCCAAGGCCAAGGCCGATATCATCCTGATCGCGGGCCATAACGGCGGCACCGGAGCCTCGCCCCAGACCTCGATCATATATGCGGGTCTGCCGGGGGAGATGGGCTTGACCGAGGCACATCAGGTGCTTTCGCTCAACAAACTGCGCGACCGCATCACCCTGCGAACCGATGGCGGCCTGCGCACGGGCCGCGACATCGTGATTGCCGCGATGATGGGGGCTGAAGAATACGGCATCGGCACCGCCGCGCTTGTCGCGATGGGCTGTATCATGGTGCGTCAGTGCCAGTCCAACACCTGCCCCGTCGGCGTCTGTACCCAAGACCCGCGCCTGCGCGAAAAGTTCACCGGCAATGCCGATAAGGTCGTGAACCTCTTTTCGTTCATCGCCGAGGAAGTCCGCGAAATCCTCGCTTCCCTTGGCTTGCGCTCGCTGGAGGAGGCCATTGGCCGAACCGATTTGCTCACGCAGGTCAGTCGTGGCCATGACCATCTCGACGATCTCGACATGAACCCCATGCTGGTTCGTGTCGATGAGCAGGGACCGGGCGGCACCAGCCTCATCACCCTCGACCGCACCCGCGACCGCACCTCCGTGCCCGATACGCTCGACGCCAAGATCATCGATGACGCACGCCCCTTCTTCAAGCATGGCGAGAAGATGCAGCTCGAATACTCCGTCCGGAATGTCCAGCGCACCGTCGGCACCCGCGTCAGTTCGGAAATCGTTCAACGCTTCGGCATGAATAACGCGTTCGCCGATGATCAATTGACGATCAAGCTGACCGGCACGGCCGGGCAATCCCTGGGGGCCTTTGCCGCACCGGGGCTAAAGCTGATCGTCTTTGGCGATGCGAATGATTACGTCGCAAAGGGTCTGTCGGGGGGAACGGTGGTTGTGCGCCCGGTGCGCGGCTCGCCCCTCGTGCCCCATGCGAACACGATCATCGGCAACACCGTGCTCTATGGCGCGACCGCCGGTCATCTCTTTGCCTCCGGTCAGGGTGGCGAACGCTTCGCCGTGCGCAATTCGGGCGCGACCGCGGTGCTGGAGGGCTGCGGCTCGAATGGCTGTGAATACATGACCGGCGGTACAATCGTGATCCTTGGCGAGACGGGCGATAATTTCGGGGCCGGGATGACGGGCGGCATGGCCTATATCTACGACCCGAACGAGACGTTCATCGGCCATATGAACGACGAAACCATCATCCCCGTCCGACTCGAAAGCGCCCATTGGGAAGCGGAGCTGAAATCCCTGATCGTGCGCCATGCGGAGGAAACGGACAGCCCCTTCGCCGCTTCCCTCCTGCATGAATGGGAGCGCCATGTCGGCCAGTTCTGGCAGGTCTGTCCCAAAGAGATGCTCGCGCGCCTGCCGCATCCGCTCAGCGATTATGAAAAGGCCGCGCGCGCCTGATCGGCGGCGTATTCTTGATCCAGTAGTTTCGGGCGGGGAAGCTGGTTTTCTCGCCCGAAGCTATCCCCGCCGCGCGATGACTGCGCCCATCAAGTCCAGAAAATCCACTTCGTCCCGCACTTCCGCGATTTCCGCCATCGTCGCGGTATAGCCCCACCGCGCCGCCATCGCGCGATAGCGTGGGCCGCGCCATGAGAGCAATCGTCGATAGGCCCGGCGGATAAAGGCGTCCGGGTCCACGGCATCGGGCGCGTCCCCCGTTTCGCGCAGGTAATCGGCCCAGACGTCGCGCAGGAACCCTTCATTGTAATACATCGGCTTTGGATCGCGCTCGAAGCGCCGGGCCAATTCCTCGGTATGGCTTTCCTCCTCGCGGATATAGAGGATCGCCGAATGCTCCGCGAGACCGGCCATCACCGGGTCGGTTTCATCATCCGGCTCGACCACTTCGCACAGGCTGCCGCTCGTATCGCACAGGAAATGATCGTAGCCATAGACCCGCTTCGCGCGTTCGATGAAAGGCGCTGTATCGTGCATCGAGGCGATTTCGGCGATCCGGTGCTGGCGCTGGCGCCGCACATATTCCTCAAAAGCGATGCCGCCGCGCTCGGGGTCGCCCGGCTTGCCCAGATAGGTCGAGAGCGGCGAGAGATTGTCGAAGGTGATGTTCGAGCCGATATAGATCGAATCGCTCATCAGCAATTCGCGCAGCAATGGCGATTTCATCGCCTCCGTTTTGAAATTATCGACGATATGCTCGCCCATATACCGGGTGCCGATCCGATAATCGACCGAGTAGTGAAACCATCGACTGTCGCGCAGGTAATTGGCGATCCGGGTTTTGCCCACCCCCGACATGCCAAAAATCACCACAGAACGCTGTGGCTGGTCCTTGAATGCCTGCGGATTCTCGAACAGCATGGCAGATCTCCCCTCGTCTCGCTTTCAAGACTGTTACCGGGCCGTGCGAGGGTCGTCCATCCTGTTTGACGGGGCCGCTTCATCGATGTATAGCGACCGCCTTGCCGCCCGGTTACGGGGGGCGAATACCTGTGCCTGTGGTCCGCGTAAGCGGAAGCCTGTCGTTCGGCCCATGCCGGAAGAAGGAGGGCGCAATTTGATTTTAGAAGGCGGGTTTGCCGCTACGAGGATACCGATGACCAAACGGACGCAATCGAAATACAAGCTTGATCGCCGCATGGGCGAAAACATCTGGGGTCGCCCCAAATCTCCGGTTAATCGCCGCGAATATGGCCCCGGTCAGCATGGCCAGCGCCGCAAGGGCAAGATGTCTGATTTCGGCATCCAGCTCCGCGCCAAGCAAAAACTCAAAGGCCATTATGGCGATCTGACCGAAAAACAGTTCCGCCGCATCTATGCCGAGGCCGAACGCCGCCGGGGGGATACCGGCGAGACCCTGATCGGTCTGTTGGAGCGTCGTCTCGATGCCGTCGTCTATCGCTGCAAGTTTACGCCGACGATTTTCTCGGCCCGTCAGGTCGTGAATCACGGCCATGTCCGGGTCAATGGTGTCCGGGTCAACATCCCCTCCTATACCGTCAAAGAGGGTGACGTGATCGAGCTTGGCCCGAAAGCCAAGGACATGGCGCTAGTGCTGGAAGCGGCCCAGTCCGCCGAGCGTGAGACCCCCGAATATCTCGACGTCGATCACCAGAAGATGACGGCGACCTTCATTCGCACTCCTACGCTTTCCGATGTGCCCTATGCGGTACAGATGGAACCGAATTTGGTGGTCGAATTCTACGCCAAGAACTAAGGCCAACGCCGTCGCAAGATCGAAACCCGCTGGTGCCGCCAGCGGGTTTTTTTGTGCCTGATGGATGGTCTCCCGATGGCCTGATCGGCATGCTTGGCCATCCCTGCCCGCCACAAGCTTCTCGTTCCGTCGCATAAAAAAAGCCCCGCCGGGATGGCGGGGCTTTCTCGTTATTGCCGTTGTTTCCGATCCGTTATTCGGGAAGGAAATCGAACTGGATACGCCGGTTACGGGCGAAGGCCTCGCGCGAGCTACCCGGATCGATGGGTTGCGTTTCCGCAAATCCGACGGCCGCCAGGCGGTCGGCGGGAACTCCGAGCTGCTGAAGATACGTCACGACATTCGCCGCGCGTGCCGCCGACAATGTCCAGTTGGACGGGTATGTCGCCGTTGCGATCGGGTCGGCATCCGTATGGCCTTCCACCACGATCTTGCCCCGTGCATCCGGGCGGGTCACGAGGAAGTTGTTCATCGCAATCGCAACCCGGTCGAGGACCGCGCGGCCCTGATCCGACAGGTTTGCCGAGCCGGAGGCGAAGGTCGCATTCGAGCTGAGAGAGAACGATCCGTCTTCATAGACCACGATATCCTGTGGTCCGATGGCGGCGATCAACTCATCGCGCAGCGCTTGGTCGACAACACCGACCGTCGACTGCGCGGCCCGTGCGGCTTCCAGCTCTTGGGCGAGCTGTGCCGCTTCGGCGCGTGAGGCTTGAAGCAGGCTTTGCAGGGAGACGAGTTCGGTTGCCCGCGCCTCCAGCGATGCCTGATCGGCCCGTGCGGCTTCCAGTTCTGCCTGAAGGGTGGCGATATTCTCGTTGGCCGCTTCGAGTTGGCGTTCGAGGGTCGTTACCGTTTCAGGCAGCGGGGCTGCTGCAAGCTGTGCTTCGAGGCTCGCCACCTTGGCTTCTTCGCCGGACAGTGCCGCTTCGAGCTGGTCATTCGACAGACCGAGCGTGTTCAGCTCCCCTTCAAGGCCGGTAACGGATGTTTCCAGCTCTCCGACACGGGCCGCCGCCGCTTCCAGTGTTGCAACCCGCTGCTGTACAGCAGTGGCATTGCTTTCCAGTTCGGCATTACGGTCCCGCTGCTCGCCAAGCAGGGCGCGCAGGTCATCGGCGCGCTGCGTCGCATCCGCGAGTTGCTTTTCGATCCCGGCGCTTTCTTCTTCAAGCGTGGCAAGCGTCGTTGCCTGCGCTTGTTCTGCTTCGCGCAGGGTCTCAAGTTCGGCGCGGGTCGATGTCAGGTCTGCGGTTACCGCGACCAGACGCTCGTTCAGCGCGGCCATGGCTTCTTCACTGGTGCCGAGGGCGCCCTGAGCGGTTTCGATTTCCGCGCGCAGCGCTGCGAGATCTTGCTCGCGGCTGGCAACCTCTGCCTGAGACGCTTCGAGTTGTTCGCTCGCGGTTGTCATGCCCGCTTGCGCATCGGCCAGTTCGGCTTCCAGAGCGGCGATGCGCGCCGTGCTGGTTTCCTGAGCATCGGCCATGCTGGCCTTGGCGCCGTCAAGTTCGGCTTCCAGAGCGGCGATGCGTGCCGTGCTGGTTTCCTCAGCATCGGTCATGCTGGTCTTGGCGCCGTCAAGTTCGGCTTCCAAAGCGGCGATTTGTGCCGCGCTGGCTTCTTCACTTGCCGTCAGGCCCGCTTGCGCTTCTTCCAGAGCGGTTTGCAGTTCCGCGATTCTTGCGTTTCTGGCGGCCTCGGTTTCGGAAAGGCTCGCTTGCAAGCCTTCAAGTTCCGTTTCGAGAGCCGCGATCTGCGCATCTTTTTCCTGTGCGAGCGCATCGAGGTCCGACTGCGCGCTGTCCAGATTGCCCTGGAGCAGCGACATGCGCTCCCCTTGCGCGTCTTCCAGCTCGCGGAATTGGACCTGAAGGGCATCGCGTTCACGGGTCAGCTCACCGAGCCGGGCCGTCATGGTGCCGATCATGGTTTCGCGGGCCGTGACATCCGCTTGGGCGGCTTCGACTGCCGCCGCCGCCGCATCGCGTTCGGCGCTCAGGCTGTCGAGGGTTGCCCGAAGCTCGTCGCGCTCCGTGGTGCGCGATTGCAGGGACGCCTTGATCGTGCCTATTTCGGCATTGGCCGTCGTGAGCGATGCATTGGCGGCCTCAAGCTCAGCCGCATTGGTCGAAACCGTTGCGTTCAGTGCTTCGATTTCGGCTTTCAGGCTGCTGATTTGATCGCTTTCGGATTCTTCGGCGGCCATCATGGCTTTGCGGGCATCTTCGAGTTCCAGTTCGAGCGTGTCGCGCTGGATCGTAAGGGCTGCGAGGTCGGTTTCAAGGGTGCCGGAAAGAGCCGTTGCGGTCTCGTTTTCGGCGTTCAGGTCTGCAATCGTGGCATTGAGATCGGTGATCTTCTGGCGAAGGCCATCCATCTCCCCGGTTGCCGCCCCGATCTGCTGTTCATAATCGTCGATCTGGGCCGTCAGTTCAGCGTTTTTCGCCTCAAGCGCTGCCATGTCCTCAACGCTAGCGCCGAGTTCCTCGGTTTGCGACAGCAGCGAGCTGCGTTCGTTGCGGGCGGCGTCCAGTTCCGCGGCGAGGCGGTCCCGTTCTGCTTCTTCTGCCGCGATGGAGGCTTCCATATCGCCGATGATCCCGCGCAGGCGGTTTGCATCATCCGTCACGCTGGCGATCTGGCGTTCGTAATCTTCGACGCTCGTTTCGAGCGTGGCGATTTCCTCCGCGCTGGCCTTGAGATCCTGTTCGGCGGCGGTGAGGCGCGCGGCGGCCTCGTCGCCTGCGGCGATGCGGGCTGCGATCTCGCCACTCTCGATCGAGGCTTTCAGGGCTGCATGATCCGCCTGTGCCGTTTCAAGCTCGCCAGCGGTTTCCTCGGATGCGGCAATCGCATCGCTGAGCTGCGCTTCGAGCGAGCTGATCGTCGAGCGCGAACCGGCTACCTGAGCGCGTAGCGAATCCAATTCGGATTCGGTTTCATCCACCGTCGAGGATAGCAGGCTTACGCGCTGCGCTTCGGCATCCGCGGTCGTTCTGGCTTCATCGGCGCTGGCTTGTGCCACTTCGAGCGCACCGTTCAGGCGATCGATTTCTTCCTGCAGCGCTTTGCGGTCATTCTCGATTGCGGCAAGCTCAACTTTCATTTGCTGGGTCGTGCCGCCCAGTTCCTCGGCTTGTACCGTCAGGGCATCGTTGCGCGATGTCAGGGTGCTGACTTCGTCTTCCAGTTCCGCCTTGCGACGTTCGAGGGCGTCAATATCCGCGAGAAGCTTCTGCTCCGTCTCAAGTCCGGCCTCGACGTTCTTTTCCGAAACTTCGAGGGCGCCTTTGAGCGAGGAGAGTGCGGCAAGATGGGCGCTGGTTTCTTCGCCCTTGGCGACGCTGACGGCCTTGGTCGCGTCCAGTTCGGCCATCAAGCCTCGGATCTGGCCTTCATAGTCGTTCTTGAGGGCGAGCAGGTTCGACTGAGAATTCTGCTGCATGGCTTCACGCAGGCTGGCGAATTCTGCCGACAGGTTTGCCGTATCGGCGGCCGGTGCGGGTTCTGGGGCTGCGGGGGGCTGCTGTGCGAGAAGGCCGAGCGCCTGCGTATTGGCATCGGCTTGCTGGGCCAGTTCGTATTCCAGGTCTCCGATCCGCGCGCTTGCCGTTGCGGCATTATCCTCCGCTTCCAGCAAGCGGTTCGCGAGGTCCGCGTTTTCCTGCAAAAGCGTCTGCCGGGTCGTCTCAAGATCCGACAGGGCGTTTTTCAGCAGATCGTTATCGGCCACTGCCGATTGATAATCGCTGGCCTGATCCTCAAGCGCTGCCTGATGGGCGCTGGCTTGCTGATCGAGCGTCGCCTGATACTCCTCCGCCTGTCCGCGAAGCGTGGCGGCTTCGGCCTGCGCGTCGTCCAGAGCGATGCGCAGTTCTTCCATCATTCGCGCATTTTCATCGGCGGCCTGCGCCTGAGCGGCTTCAAGCGATCCGAAATCGTTTTCCATCGTCGCGATGCTGGCGCGTAGGGTGTCGGTCTCGCCCCGAGCGGCCAGAAGCTGCGCTTCCAGTTCCTCGCGAGAGGTCGACAGATCGGCAAAACCGAGTGCGACGCTTTCCACGGCTTCGGTCGGGTTCGTTTCGGCGGTCACACCGTCGATTCCGATCGCTGCAAGGCCCGTCGAGACGGCGGCGAGCGTGGCGGTGCGCGCGTCGAGCGTCGAGCGCAATTCCTCCTGTTCGCCTTCCAGATTGGCGAGCGTCGCTTGCTGTGTTTGCATTTCTGCGCCGCGTTCTTCGGCGGCGAGGCGGAGCTTTTCGACTTCGGCGATTCGGTGAGAGTCGTCCGAACACGTGGTCAGTCCAAGTGAACCAAAAGCTAAAAGAAGGACGCCAAGTATCGCCCACAAGAGCGCTTTACAGTCCACGAGACGTTGGTAAAAGGATGACATCGTTTGTCTGCTCCCGACAGATACGCAAAATGCGGTCCTCGAACCGCTCGGGCGAACGTTACCCCTTATGGTGCGAATCGACAAGATATGCTGGGCAATACACGCGATTTTGCTGAAGAAATCCGTGTGCGACATAACGACGTTTGTTCAGGGTTTTCCTGACCTTTCGTCAGTTATGACTGATAATTCTACGGCTATTTGGACGGTCGGTCGCCATGAAATATTTGCGATATATTCCCGCCCTGCGGGCGCGCTTCCGGGCGACCGCAATTCCGACGAGTGCGATAATCATCAAAGTCAGGATTATGGAGAATCCTGTCAGGAACATGCTTGGAACACGTTCATCGGTGATAATATCCGGCAATGTGTCATACATGTTTGTCCCCCGTCATTTTGGCGTCGTTAGAAGCAACTTCCATGCCGAGGTTTTGGTCTCGGCCATAATGGGAAGCGCGTTCAGACAGATCCGCCCAAAGCGAAAAATGGCGCATACCCGCCCAATTATCCCGCCCATCTCGTTCCTGACCCGCAATTATGGGTGGCAAAAACGAAAAAGCGGTTGACATTTGCGCGGTGATATGGAACAAATAACGAACATCGAGAATTGAAGCTATTGAGCGGCTGTCCGCGACGAGGTGCTCGTCTTCAAAACGATGCGGGTTGGTGGAAAGACGACCTTGGCCCGCGTCCCTTGTCCCGGCTCGCTGATCAGATCAAACCGAGCGCTGTGCAGATCGGCCAGGGCATCGACGATGGACAGGCCAAGCCCGGTGCCGGGGCTGGCCGCCGTTTCCTGTACCCGCCCCCGCGAGAAAGGCGCGCGAATTTTCGCCAGTTCTTCCGAATCGATACCGGGGCCGTTATCCTCGACAAACAAAGTCACCGATCCGGCCTCCCCGACAGAGCACCCGATCACTACCTGACCGCCATCTTGGGTATAGAGCACGGCATTGGTGCTCAGGTTCAGGAGGATCTGCCGGATCGCTCGCCGATCCGCCCACAGCATGACCGAGCGGTCGATGCCTTTGAGGGTGATATCGATTTTCTTTTCGGTCGGCATCGTGCCCAGCATCGACCGCGAATCGAAGATTGCCTTGCTGACATCGACTTCTTCTTCTTCCAGCAGCCACGCGCCCGCCTCGATGCGGGAAAGATCGAGAAGATCATTGATGATCGACAGCAGATGAAGCCCGCTATCGTGGATATAGCCGAGATATTCCCGATCCCGCTCACGATCCGGCCCGTCCATGCGCCGTTGCGTCACCTCCGCAAAGCCGATGATCGCATTCAGCGGTGTGCGCAGTTCATGGCTCATATTGGCGAGGAAGCGGCTTTTGGTTCGCGTCGCTTCCTGTGCTTCCTTGCGCGCGGCGATTTCTGTGCGGTGCGAGCGGCGGATGCGCAGGACCATCGCGTTGAAGGCGGCCCGCAGGTCGTTGATTTCCGTCAGGCGCGATCCGGCGCCGGTTGGCGCGATCAGGGCATCCCCTTCGCCACTGCCGAGGCGTTCTGCGGCCAGACGAATCCGTTTGATCGGGTCGAGCAGCACATGCGCCGCCAGCATCGCCAGAGCGGTCGCAATCGCCAGGGCGATCAGCAGCACTTTAAACGTGCTTCGCTTGATCTCCGTGATGATGGTTTCCAATTCCTGTTCCGGTTGATTGACCAGAATGCCCCATCCCGGCCCCTTGACCGACCCGTAAGCGCTCGCCATCCACGCGTTCTTGGAAGGAGAGAAAAATCGCCCGGCCCCTTCCTTTCCTTCCATCAACGCCTTCACAAGATCGATTTCGGCCATGCTTTTCGGCGGGTTGGTCCAGCTTGGGTCGGGATGGGCCAGCAGGCGACCATTCTGATCGACAATCGCGGCATGTCCATCAATGCCAAAGCGGATGGCGCTGGCCAGTTCGCGGAAATACCCGGTATCGAGCGATCCGACGGTAATCCGTGTACCGGCGCGGCGCACGAGCAACAGCATGGGCGTGCCGAGCGGGCTTATCATGACGCCGCTGAACCGGACCTGATTTTCGACCGCTATGGACCGGATCAATTCCAGCCGCTTGGCCGGGGCGACCTCCGGGCAGGGTCGTCCCGGAATAACGACCGATGCTTTCAAGGCGCCGGTTAGAACGTCGAACTGGCAGATGTGATTGAACCGCAGGGTTTCCATCGCTGCCGTTCGGGTTTCTTCCGCATTGAGATGCGGGATTTCGAGATCGTCCGCCAGCATCCCGAAAACGGTCTCGACATCGCTGTGATAGCGTTTGAGCGACATGATTACCGCGTTGGTATACGCGGCATGGGTATCACTTGCCTGCTCTTTTTCCATCTTGATAGCGACGCCTTGGGGTAATTCCCAGGCAAGCCATACAGGGATAGCCGCAACGGCTAAAAAAGCGAGAGCTGCAGCGGTCTTGAGGGAAAGATGCCATCTGGTCATGGCTGTCCGTCATATGCGTGCAAGTGAATCCGGTCGCCAAAACGCGTACAGATCATCCGCAAATGATGCAATGCGAATTTTCATTCAGTGTATGGATAACCCACTCATTATGACGAAGAAGAACCGCCGTATTACCGACGCCACGTGGGGTCGCGCGCGTGAGGATTGGATGTCCAGCGACGATTCGATCGCGACCATCGCCTCCCGACATGGGATGAGTGCTTCCTCCCTGTCGCGCCGGGCCAAATCCCATGGCTGGCCGTCCCGCGATCCCACCGATCCTGTCACGATCGCCCGCCGTCTCTACGCCGATATCACCGATGCCCTGCGTCTGTCCCTGCGATCTTTGCAGGATGGAGAGGATGCCAGGGCGACCGCATCCGAGCGCGGCCCGCTCATCCGTGCCCACCGCCGGGCACTTATCGCGCTTCTCGATGCGCGCAAGCCTCTCAAATCTGCAAGCGGGTCATCCTCAGCGACCGCCCCGGACAGCGCCTCTTATCCTGCCCTTGATATGGAGGCTGCCCGCAAAGACATCCTTGCACGCCTCGCGCGGCTTGACAGGAACCCATTGCCCGATCCGTCACGCCCTGCGCCAGACCCTTCCCGTGAGGCTGGTTCCCCATCATAATGTCAGATCCTATTCGTGCCGCCCTGCATCGCCTTCCCGCCGAAGAACGCCCCGCCTTTCTGGCATCCCTGCCTCCGAAGACTCTCCTTGCGCTTCCATATCTCTGGTCCGTCTGGGCGCGCCCACTGACACAGCTTCCGCCCAAGGGCGATTGGCATACATGGCTGGTTATGGGCGGTCGTGGGTCCGGCAAGACGCGGGCGGGTGCCGAATGGGTCCGTGCTCAGGTCGAAGGGGCCACCCCCCTTTCCCCCGGTTCGCGTCGTCGCCTCGCGCTGGTTGCCGAAACCGCCGATCAGGCCCGTGATGTGATGGTGCTCGGTGAAAGCGGTCTTCTCGCCTGTACGCCGCGCGATCGCCGCCCGATGTTCCATGTGTCGCGCCGTCATCTCGAATGGCCCAACGGCGCGCAGGCATGGCTGTATTCCGCCGCCGATCCCGAAAGTCTGCGCGGCCCGCAATTCGACGGCGCATGGTGCGACGAGTTGGCCAAGTGGCGCCGCGCTGCGCCTGCATGGGATATGCTTCAGTTTGGTCTGCGTCTGGGAGACGATCCCCGTCAGATCGTCACGACCACCCCGCGCGCCAACCCTGTCCTGATCCGCATCATGGAGGATGCCACCACCGTCACCACCCGCAGTCCCACGCGGGACAACGCCGCCAATCTCGCCCCCAATTTTCTTGCGCAGGTCGAGGCCCGCTATGCCGGAAAGCTGCTGGGGCGGCAGGAGCTGGATGGCGAATTATTGCTGGAGACCCCCGGTTCCCTCTGGACCCGTCCGATGCTGGAAAGCGCCCGCTTCGATCATGTCCCCCCGCTGTCGCGTGTCATCGTCGCCGTGGACCCGCCCGTGACCAGCCGTGCCAGTTCGGACGCCTGCGGCATCGTCGTTGCCGCTCTCATCGCCGATTCCGATGCCGAGACCCCGCGCGCCATCGTCCTTGCGGATTGGTCCGTACAGGGGCGCAGTCCCCGCGCATGGGCTACCCGCGCCGTTGCCGCCTATCACGAATACAAGGCAGATCGCCTCGTTGCGGAGGTCAATCAAGGGGGCGATATGGTCGAGCAGATCGTGCGCGAGGTTGACGATACCATCGCGTTCCGGGCCGTGCGCGCCACGCGGGGCAAGGCCCTGCGCGCCGAGCCTGTTGCCGCGCTCTACGAACAGGGCAGGGTGGTTCACCTCAGCGAAAAAGCGGCCCTGCTATCCACGCTTGAAGATCAGATGTGCGCGTTCGGTCCCCATGCCTTTACGGGCGATACCCGCTCCCCCGATCGGGTCGATGCCCTTGTCTGGGCCATAACGGACCTTCTCCTGACCCGGCGATCCGAGCCAAAAGTGCGGTCCTTATGACGGGACGCCGTATGGTATAAATGTTCTGATTTATCGGATTTCGGTTCAGAAGATTTTGTCACCGTACTGCTAGAGTGAGCGGCGGTCAGGTCGAGCCACAGAAGTCGGGAAAGGCGCATGTCTTGGCGCCATTCCTGATCCGATTTGATCGTGGATCATTCTTGGGGGGCACCCAGAGGGACGGCAGCAAGGATGCGTTACCCGCATTGTACAAAGAAAAGGGAATCAAAATTTGAAGTATTGACGTATCATAAACTGAAAAATTCGAAAAACGAGCCAAGAAGTCTCGAAAAGTAATTGTCGTATCAGGTATGCCACATGAAACTCTGCGAAATCTTGTCTTTAGCCCTGTTCAGACACATATTGTAATGTACGGCGGTGCCAAACAGCGAAGCGTTGTGCGGAAACTGCCAGAAAAAAGACCGGCATTCTGATTTTCTGTCGGTTTAGTGATGAGCATCACGGAGATCGCCATCGATCCCGTGCAATTTCGAGGAAGATATCGACGCGCCAATGCGGAGTATAGTGTGATGAAAAGCCTTGTTAAATCCTTCCTGTTCGCTTTCGCCCTCGCGGCCCCGGTTGCCCTTGCGGGCAGCCCGGCCATGGCATTCGATCAGAGCCGCAGCGCCTATAATGCGCTTTTGCCTCAGGGCCAGTCGGGGAAGCGGGCCAAAGTGCCCGCCAGCTATCGCATCGTACAGGACGAGACTCGTAAGCCAGCCATGGTCGATGGTGCCAGCCGCTATTACGGCGGTGAAATCCGCACCTTGATCGTCGATGGCCGTCCGATCCGGTTGTCCGAACGCGAGGTGATCGAAAACATCCGTGCGGGCCGTTTTGTGCCGGTCTACAGCGATTCCGGTAATCGCCTCTCCCGCGAGGATTGGGAAGTCAGTCTCCCCTATTGGCTCGGCCACCCCACCCGCGATTTCGCCGGTCAATAAGATCGGCGAATCTGCCTTGCCTCTCTCCCGCATCCGATGCGGGATACCTGCGCGCATGTTAAAACCCTACGACCCTCGCACACCTTACCACATCTTCTCTTTGGCATAGGACGGGTATCCCTCGTCATAGGCCACCGCATCGAAGCCTTCTTTCATTTCCTTCAGGAATTGCCCTGCTGTCGGCACGGCGCCACTCTCGTTTCCTGCATCCCACAGGCCAGAGCGCATGATCGCTTTCGAGCACTGGAAATACGCTTCGCCCACCGTTATCACGATGACCGTTTTCGGTCGCTTTCCGCCCTTGTCAAACTGACCCGTGATCGTCTCGTCCGCTGTCAGGACGCCATGCCCGTTCACGCGCACGACATTCTTGCATCCCGGCACCATGAACATCAGGCTGACCCGCCCGTCTTGCACGATATTGCGCAGGCTATCGAGCCGGTTGTTGCCCCGCCAGTCAGGCATCATCACGGTTTTCTCATCCATGATCCGCACGACCGGCCCGTCATCTCCCCGCGGACTACAATCCGTCCCTTCTGGTCCGACCGTCGAGAGCATCATGAACCGTGATGCCTCGATCCATTGCCGATAAAGCGGCGTGATCCGGCGCGCCACCTTGTCCAGCGATGCCGGAGATGCTGTGTCATAGAGCGCTTCCAGCGCCGAAAGATCGGTCATCGTCTTCATGATGGCACCAGATTCATTGCAATCGAGAACCGCACCCGATCCCCCTCAGAGGATCCCCCTCCTTGGCGGAGCCACCAGTCGCACACAGGGGCCGAACCTGAAGATGCGGCTGTGAGGGGGGCGTGTGGGCGGATTGTGGTATCGGCGGCATGACAGGTGCCTAAGCCGTCTGCCCATCAAAATCAAATGCCATCCCCTGCCGCGCTGTTCCCACCCAACAGCCGAGGCATCCCTTCATCCTTTACCATGAGAGTCGCTGCCATGTTTCCCTTTACCCGCTCCCGCCCGCCTGAGGCAAAGGCATCCGCCGCCGCCATTGCCACCTTTCACCCCACGGGACGCCCGGTCTGGACCCCCCGCGACCTCGCGGCGCTGACCCGTCAATCCTATGTCCAGAACGCCATCGCCCATCGATGCGTGCGCCTGATCGCCCAATCTGCCGCGACCCTTCCCCTGACTGTCACGGTCGAAGGCCGCCCCCAGACGACGCATCCTCTCGCATCCTTGCTCGCCCGCCCGAATCCGGCCCAAGATTGCTGCGCCCTGCTCGAAACCCTCTACGGTCATCTTCAGATTGCCGGAAACGCTTACCTCGAAGCCGTTCCTGATCCCGCCGACGCGACCGCCCCGCCGCGCGAACTCCACACGCTGCGCCCCGACCGGATGCGCGTCATTCCGGGGCAGGGCGGCTGGCCCGAAGGATACGAATACCGCGTCGGAGGCCGCGCCCACCGCTTTGCCCAGATCGATGAGGCTCCCCCGATCCTGCATCTGAAGACGTTCCATCCCCTCGATGATCATTACGGCCTTTCTCCCCTTGAAGCCGCCGCCATTCCCGTCGACATCCACAATGCCGCGAGCCGCTGGAACAAGGCCCTGCTCGACAATGCGGCCCGCCCGTCCGGCGCGGTCATCTATAACGGTCCCGATGGCGGCACCCTGTCCGAGGGCCAATATGCCCGCCTCAAGGACCAACTCGAAACCCGCCATCAAGGCGCGATGAATGCCGGTCGCCCCATCCTGCTGGAAGGCGGTCTCGATTGGAAACCCATGAGCTTCTCGCCTTCCGATATGGAATTCATGAAAGCAAAGGATTCCGCCGCCCGCGAAATCGCCCTCGCTTTTGGCATTCCGCCCATGCTCCTCGGTTTGCCCGGCGATGCGACCTATTCAAACTACGCCGAAGCCAACCGCGCTTTCCACACCCAGACGATTCTCCCCCTGGCCCACAAAACTCTCAGCGCCCTCACACACTGGCTTGGGGTCCGGTATGGAGAGGATTTAAGTGTCGAAATTGCCGAGCAAAATCGTGCGGACAATGCGGAGAATTAATCCAAAGTTGAATCTGCCCTTTTCTCCCGTTACCTGAATGGTGCCTCGAAACGGGAGCAAACTATCCATGGATAACCGTGCCTATTTTTATACGTTGAAGACAGCGGCTCGAGCCCGTACCGTGAACGCCCTCAACGCCCGTATATCAACGGCTGCAGATCGCCAACGCTGGTCTGGCCTTACTTTATGCTCAATTCTTGGTGAAGAGGTCGGTGATGCCTTGGAGTTTGCAGAAACACGGTGGCGTAAGTTCTATTCTGATAGCACCCATCCTGGCCTTATAAAGAAATGGCGTGCGCTCACATATGCGCATATTCAGGCTCCTGATCACTTCGATCTTGCAGTATGGCAAAATGTTAATGGTGAGCAGGTTCTGGTTGCTCTTGCTCTGGGGAATCCGTCCCATGCCAGAACTCACCTCACTATAAAGTGGGTTGAAAGGTATTTCGGGCATAACCACCTATCAGGGCGTGCTTTGATTCCTATTTTGACCTGTGCAGAGGAATATGCGAAACTTTTAGGTTCAGAGCGCGTTTTGATAAAAGATCCCGTTGATCCGGGAAAATACACTCGGTATGGCTACGCGCCTTACCGGCATTCAGGTGTGCCGCATGGCGGAAACTACCTTGTTATGGAGTTGTTATGATGAGCGAGAAAACAGAGCAGGTGGTCACTACACCTGATACACAGACGGCAATTGTCGCTGCTTTCGCTCGCCTTAACGAAGTAGCGCCCTCCTCAACAATGATTGACCGTATCTCTGAAGAAGATTGGTCTTCCGATACCTTGTGGAACGGAAATGTCGACTGTGGATCAAGTGCGTCTAACCCAGACGAACTTGATAACGTTGATCAAGCTGATATAGGGGCCGCATAGCGCTTGCAGTCAAAAAAGTACTTGGAATCTGTGAGGCGCTGTAGAAATCAGCGCCTCTTCCTTTTTGGCTCACCCCACACCCGGCAACCCCAGCTCAGCGCGCCCCGCATCCGTTTTCAGCGAGAAATCGCCGCCGTCATGGTGGCGGGCTGCATCCGTGCATAGCCACACCATTGCCCGTGCCACCCATTCTGGCGGAATATGTGTCTCCCAGTTCATTTCGCTCACCCGGTTGATTCCCGAAGCCTTGATCGCGACCTGCATATCCGTGGCCACTGTCCCCGGCGATAGCCCCACGACCCGGATTCCCCGTTCCGCCCATTCCAGATGGCCCGCTTTGGTCAGTGACAGCGCCCCGGCCTTGCCCGCGCAGTAATGCGCCCATCCCTCCAGAACCCCTGTCGCGGCACCGGAGGAGATATTGACGATCACCCCGCCGCCTCGCGCTTTCATCGGGGCATAGGCGGCGCGCATGCCGTAATATACGCCCTTGAGGTTGACATCGATGGCTTGCCCCCAGCCTTTGGGATCGGAATCTTCCAGCGGTGCGATCGGTTCGATGGTCCCCGCGTTATTAACCAGAATGTCCAGCCCCCCAAAGGCTGTCACCGCCGTTTCCACAGCCCGTGTCACGGAGTCAAAATCCGCGACATCGCAAGTCACCGCCCGCGCGTTAGTCCCAAGGTCTGCCGCGATATCCTCGATATCCGCCGAAGACCGCGCCGCGAGCACCACCGTTGCCCCCGCTTCGGCAAAAGCCCTCGCCCCCGCTGCGCCGATTCCCCGACTTGCCCCGGTAATCAGGGCCGTTTTACCGCTCAGGTCGATGGTCATGGATGCTTCCTCTCCTATGCCGTGTGTAGACGGGGTGATCTGGTCCGGCTAACGGCGAGTTCACGTAAACCCGTTGCATTTTAACGCTTCAGTTACCATGTAAGCGCTGCACGCGTTTTCAAGTCAGCTTGATAGCGCACGACAGATATGGAGAGACGATTATGAGCATGGTATCCACATTGGCCAAGGTTGCTGCGGGCGCTTTGGTTGCGCGCGGCGTTGGCAAGATGGTGCAGGGTGGCGGCGGCGCGGGCGGTGGCCTTGGCGGAATGCTTGGTGGAATGCTTGGTGGTCAGGGCGGTGCTGGCGGCCTCGGTGGCATGCTCGGCGGTCAGGGCGGCGCACAGGGTGGTCTGGGCGGCATGCTGGGTGGCATGCTGGGTGGCCAGCAGCAGCCGAATGCCCAGCAGGGTGGCGGTCTTGGCGGCATGATGGGCGGCGCTGCGGGGGCCGGTGGTCTCGGTGGCTTGCTTGGCGGTATGCTCGCGGGCAAGGGCCAGCAGGGCGGCGGCATCGGTGGTCTGCTCGAAAGCCTTGGTGGCGGCATGTCCCCCGGTGATGCACAGGGTCAGCCCCCTCAGCCCAATAGCGGCTCCATGGGGTCTGTCCTCAACTCCGCTTTCGAGAATTTCGGTGAGCCGGAGCAGCCCCCCAGCCCCGCACAGGAAGATCAGGCAAAGCTGTTCCTGCGCGCCATGATCGCGGCGGCCAAGGCTGATGGCAAGATCGACGATCAGGAAAAGCAGAAAATTCTCGGCGAGCTTGGCGATGTCGATGCCGAGGAAGCCGCGTTCGTCCAGAGCGAACTGGCCGCTCCCCTCGATGTCGACGGGCTTGTCCGCGATGTTCCAAAAGGCATGGAGCAGCAAGTCTATCTGATGTCTCTCATGGGCATCGATCTCGACAACGCGGCAGAGGCCCGTCACCTTGATGCGCTGGCCAAGGGAATGGGCATCCCCCCTGAGGTCTGCAATGCCATCCATGACAAGCTTGGCGCGCCGAAGCTCTACACCTGATCTCTTCGCCAATCCCTCTCCCCCCGTCTTGTTTTTGGGGGGAGAGCCAAATCGGCAATCCCATGCGCGAGACCGATCTCTACGCCCCTGTCAAAGCTCTCCTCGAAGCGCAGGGCTATACCGTCAAGGGCGAAGTCGGCGCGGTGGATGTCGTGGCGGTCCGGGGCGAGGATCCCCCGGTCATCGTCGAGTTGAAGACCGGGTTTTCCCTGTCCCTCATTCATCAGGCCATTGCCCGGCAGGCCGTGACCGATGCCGTCTATGTCGCGGTCCCGCGCAAGACAGGCCGCACCGCTTGGCCTGCGCTCAAGAATAACAAAACCCTCTGTCGCCGCCTCGGTCTCGGTCTTATCACCGTGCGGCCCGAGGATGGGTATATCGAAATCCTCTGCGACCCCGCCCCCTATCGTCCCCGCCAAAACCTGCGCCGCAAGGCCCGTCTCCTGCGTGAATTCGCCCGTCTCGACGGTGATCCCAATACCGGCGGCTCGACCCGGCGCATGCTCGTCACCGCCTATCGTCAAGACGCTCTAAAAACCGCCGCTTTCCTCGCCACGAACGGCCCGACAAAGGCAAGCGAGGTGGCCAAAGTAACAGGTGTCGCCAATGCCCGCGCCATCATGGCCGATGATCATTATGGTTGGTTCGAGCGGGTCGCGCGTGGCATCTATGACCTGACCGAAGCGGGCAGGGCGGCGGCGGAATAAAGCTATCCTGCTTTCTTCACGAATTGTGTCAGGATGACAATCCGTTGACCGTTCACCCGTCCTTCGATCTGCCCCGCATCCTCCGCCACCAGCGCGATGCTGCGGATTGCCGTCCCGCGCTTGGCGGTAAATCCCGTCCCCTTGACGTTCAGGTCTTTTGTCAGCGTCACGGTATCGCCCGCTGACAGCTGCGTGCCATGCGTATCGAGATGAACCGGCCCGTCATCCGTTGCCATCCCGGCTATGGCCATCGCCATCGTCTCTTCGTTCAGAGAGGCGACATCGAGTAAATCCTGCCCCCAGGATTGCTCGACCCGGTGCAGCATTCGCCATGCCAGCGCCTGTACGGCGGGTATCTCGCTCCATACCGCATCCCCAAGCAGCCGCCATCCCGGCCCTTCCAGCGCGGCCTCGCCTTTTGCCCCGAACCGGCAGGCCCCGCAGAGCAGAACCGACGCCTGCGCATCTCCCGCCTCAAACGGTGGCAGAGTCCAGACGGAGACCCGTTCAGCTCCACCGCATACCTCGCATCCGCCGCCGGAGCGGGTTTTCAGATCGTCCTTCAGTGCCATGCCGATCGTCCTCCTTTCGGCCCGCATACACCCTTCCCTCCAATGGAACCATGCCCATGACCCCTCCCCTTGAAACGAAATTCGCGCCGCTTTCCCTTACCGGCCCCATGGACCAACAGGGCCGCGTTGAAGGCTATGCCACGCTTTTTGACGAGCCGGATCGCGGCGGCGACATCGTGGCCCCCGGTGCCTTCGCCAAAAGCCTCAGCAACCGCGCCGCCTCGGTCAAATTTCTCTGGCAGCATGACCCCGCCCAACCCATCGGTATCTGGGATTCGATCGTCGAGGATGAAAAGGGCCTGCGCGTCCGGGGCCGCCTTCTCACCGCGCTCAAGCGGGGCGAGGAGGCGGCGACCCTTCTTGCCGCCGGTGCGCTCGATGGTCTGTCTATCGGTTTTCGCACCGTCAAGGCCGAGCGCGCCGGGGCCAATCGTCGCCTGACACAGATCGACTTGTGGGAAATCAGCCTCGTCACCTTTCCCATGGCCGAAAGTGCGCGGTTGGCCCCGACCGGCATGCCCGCCCATCAGGATGACGCAGCCACTCTCGCCGAGGCTATCCGCGCCGCCGCCAGCGCCTTCGCATAGACCTGAGAATAACGTGCGCTATCTTCCTTTTTCTGCAAGGGAGATGCCTCATGGATATCACTATCGCCTGCATCGCGACCATCGTGGTCTTTCTCGGTCTCGATGCCATCTGGCTCAAAGCCTTCATCGGTCCCTTTTTCCGGGATCGCATCGGCCATCTGATGCGCGAAGACCCGCTTCTCGGCGTTGCGGGCGGTTTTTACCTTATCTACGCCTTGGGCATCGTCTATTTCGCGGTGCTCCCGGCCCTTGATGCGGGCTTCGTGACCCCCGCCCTTTTGAATGGCGCGTTCTTGGGCCTTCTCGGATATGGCACCTATGAGGCGACTTCAATGTCGATCATGAAGGACTGGAAATGGTCCATGTTCATCATCGACATTGCATGGGGCATGGCCGTTAGCGCGGTTGCGGCGGCGGCGGGCTTCTATGCGGTGATGCTGTTCACCTAGGGTGATCGGCGCATACCCTCAGGCCCCGCCAGTCACCCGGTCCGCCGGTCCCCTTCGGCCATAAAAGCCTCGCTCAGCGCCAGATTGTTCTCCACCGTTAACCGCTGTTCCGCTGGAAGCGCCGTCCCTTCCAGCAATTCCCGGTTCATCGCGATGGCAGCGGCATGATCTCCGATCCAATAGGCCGCTACCGCCGCTTCCATCGCGGCGCGCCATGTATGGATTTCCTCATCGATAAAGAGGATCAGATCCGCAGGCAGCGGTCGCGCCGCCGCAGGCTGCAAAAACAGCCATGCCCGCGCCCATTGCTGCTGTTCGGCATAGAACATCCCGATCGCATAGAGCGGTTCGGCCCGTTGTGGCGTATGCTCATGCGCTTTCAGAAACGCCTCGATGCAGTCCCCGGCGCTTTCCCCTGTCAGCGCCATGAGATGCGCGGCCTGATACAGCGAGCAGAAAACCTCCTCATCCCATCCGCCCATGGCGGCCCTTCGCCGGTAATGCCGCAATGCCAGTTCAGGCTCCCCCGCATCGCGATAGGATTGCGCGAGATAAAAGACGTCACGATGGTTTTCGGGGTTTTCCAGCAGCGCTTCTTCCAAAATCAGCGCATCGCGCCGATACGTCATCGGGTCTTGCGATCTGGCGCCCTCCCGTGGTGACAGGATCGTCACGCCGTCAAAGTTTTGGCGCTGATAGTCCCGGCCGCTGACCAGCACTTCATGCACAGCACCTTCCCAGTACCAGTCCAACCCGTCTTTCACGAGGTTCATCACGCGATAATACCGCGCCCCGCGCCGTTTCTCGATCATCAAGGCATCGCCGGAAAGGCCGCGCCAGTCGAAATCCGGCGCCCAATCGAGCATTTCATCCGCATCGATGGTCAGGATGTAATCGGCCATCCCGGCGGCCAGTTGGATTGCTTCCGTCCGGTTATGCCCAAAATTCTTCCATACACGTTCGTGCAAGGCTCCGGGCATATCCCCCATGACCTCGCGGATCAGATCCTGCGTGCCATCCGTGCTCCCGGTATCGACGATACACCAGGTATCGACGATCGGTTTGACGCTCCTCAGGCATCGTTCGATCACGTGTGTCTCGTTCTTGACGATCATGTTCAGACAGATCGTCGGCGGCGCACCTTCCATACGCATCGCCTCCTCTTGGCAGACAATCTTTCCGTGTTACATTACTGAAACCGAAGGGTGGGCTTCAATATCCAAAAAAATATTTATGGCGTAAGGGATTCACGATTACCCTTCGCCGCTTTGACGTCTTTGTTAT
The DNA here is from genome assembly GCA_938008165.1 of uncultured Neomegalonema sp. Classification (GTDB taxonomy): domain Bacteria; phylum Pseudomonadota; class Alphaproteobacteria; order Rhodobacterales; family Rhodobacteraceae; genus JAHDDY01. Next base: position 94,481 of record CALLLP010000004.1, read on the forward strand.
CGAGGCGCCGGATTTTAGCGTGTTTCCGCCCGATGCGCCGCCACCATCTCCGCCATGCTGTTGAATCGCAGATCCACGCTTGGCATTGCACCGGGGTTCATCGTTGCCCCGAATCCCGGCCTGTCATGCCGCCGAAAGATATGGCAATTGGCCAGCCCATGCCGGTTAGCGGGTCCATGGTCGTGGAACATGCTTTCCGCCGTATGCAGAATATCCCCCTTGCCTATGCCCAGCCGTTCCAGACTGCGCAGCATATAGTCGAAATTCCGGTCATTCGGTTTGTAAGAACCTGCATCCTCTGCCGTGCAAACCACATGAAACGGTCGTCCCAGCTTGTCGTCCGAATGGTCAAAGCTGGCATTATCCACATTCGACAGGACCACCAGCTTGTAATGCGCGCGCAGATAGGCCAGCGAGTCGCGGCTATCGGCAAAGGCGGGCCAGTTCTTTACCGATGCGCCATAGGTGAGGCAGTCTTCCCACGAGACCGCGACTCCCCATTCCTCTGCCAGCCGTTTATAGACCAGCGCGAGGACGTCCGAATACCGCTTTGCCGGGGTTTGCGCCTGTGTGGTGGATTCGTGAAACGCATGGGCTTCCAGAATATCATCCCGCGACAGCGCACGGGACACCTGCGCCGTCAGCGGTTCTAGCCCTGCGACCATGCCGCTTTCCCAGTCGATCAGCGTTCCGTACACATCGAAGGTCAACGCCTTGTAATCCGTCAGTTTCATCATCCGCTCCCAATTTTTCGCGCGCACCATGCCCCGAATGAAAACCGCAGGCGACCGGAAAAACCGCCCTGTACATCGATTGCGGTTCCCTCATCACCGCCCCATAAAGAACAGCCGGGAAATTTGTTCCCTTTTCGATCTTTTTCATTGACCGGGCGCTGCGGAAGTGTCATACGAACAAAATGTGAACAATGCATAGGACGCCTTGTTCTCGATCCAACCGCCATACCTTGCCCCGCAGCATCCGCTGTGGGGCTTTTTTTGGGCGCATCAGCACGGCAGGGCCGCCAGAAAGCCCGATGCCCCTAAGGGTCGAAGCGCTTGGACGGTTTATCCGCTGCCGCGCCGAAAACCGCTCCGTAATCCCATCACCGCGCCCCCGGCCAGCAATCCCCAGAATGCCCCCGAGATCCCGAAAAGCGACAGCCCGGACGCCGCCGCCAGAAACGTCACAGCCGCGGCATCCCGGCTCTCCGGCTTGTCAAATGCGGCCACCGCCGCCCCGGCAAAAGCGGGGATCAGCGCCAACCCCGCCACCGCCTGCACCAGCACCGCCGGTGCCAGCGCAACGAATCCCGTCACGGCCCCCGATGCCAGCCCCAGTGCGACATAGCCCGCCCCCGCGACGATGGCGGCCCAGTATCGCTTTGCCGGATCGGGATGGGCATCCTCGCCCGCGCACATCGCGGCGGTGATCGCAGCCAGATTGACCGCATGTCCTCCGAATGGCGCGCAGAGCACCGAGAAAAAGCCCGTCACTCCGAACCACGGCCCCGGTGTCACGGGATAGCCGTTCGACTGCATCACCGCGACGCCGGGGATATTCTGCGAGGCCATGGTCACGATGAACAGCGGCACCGCAATACTCAGCGTCCCTGCCAATGTGATATCCGGCCATGTGGGCATTGCGGTGGGCACCGCATTCTCGCCCAATGCCGCCAAGGCCCCCGGTTCCATCTCAACCCCGGTCGCGACAACCGCGACAAAAGCTGCGAGCGCAGCGGGCACGGCCCAAAGCCGGTGGACCATCCCGCCCAGAACCCAGGCCCCCAGAATCGGCACCCCCAGTGCTGGCATATCCACCACCGCCCGAAACGGTGCAAGGCACAGCCCCAGCAGGATCCCGGCCAGCATCGCATTGGCCAGCGGTGCCGGAATCGCCGCTGCCGCTCTCCCCAGCGGTCGCCACAGCCCCGCGATGAACAGCAACCCCCCGCACAGCAGGAACGCTCCCACTGCCCTATCGAATCCCCCGACATCCCCCGTCGTCACCAGCAATGCGGCCCCCGGCGTTGACCATGCCACGCTCAGGGGCAATCGCGCGCGCAGGCTCAGCACGATCCCCGCCACGCCCATGGCGACGGACAGTGCCATCAATCCCGACGCAGCCTGTGCCGCGCTCGCCCCCACGGCTGTTAGCCCCTGCAAGACGACGGCGAACGAGCTGGCAAAGCCGACAAAGGCCACCAGCAGGCCCGTAAACACGGCCGAAGCCGAAAGATCCCGCAGCATCGATCGCCCCTTGCTCATTCGATTGCACGCATACACCAAAAAACGCGCAATTGATCATTTTACACTTGCCGTACGCTCCTGAAGTATGTTTAGAACATAATAGGAACAAAAAAGGAATTCCTGCCCATGTCCCTTGACTATACCGATCCTAATTCGCCTGATGCGACGCCCGACGTCAAGTCGGCCCTGACGGGTTTCGCCGCCGATTTTCGCGGTTTTCGCAGCGATCTTGACCGCCGCCTCGCAGAACAGGCCACCCGCCTTGATGCCCTTGATCGCAAGGCCGTCGCCGCCTCGCGCCCTCATCTCTCCTCGACCCGCGCCGATGCCACGACCCCCCATCGCAAGGCTTTCGCCGCCTATGTTCGGCAGGGCGATGAAGACCGCGTGCGCAGCCTCGATATCGAGGAAAAGGCGCTTTCCACTGCCGTTGCCGCCGAAGGTGGTGTCCTCGTCGATCCTCAGACGGCCCATCGCATCGAATCGGTCCTGCGCGCCTCGTCGTCGCTTCGCGCCATCGCTCGCATCGTTCAGGTCGATGCCACCGCCTATGATGCCCTGATCGATCATACCGAGATGGGCGCGGCATGGATCACCGAATCCACCACGATTTCCGACACGGTGACCCCCAGCATCGATCGCATTTCGATCCCCCTGCACGAGTTGAGCGCCACGCCGAAGGCTTCCCAGCGCCTGCTCGATGACAGTGCCTTCGATGTCGAGGGTTGGCTCGCAGAGCGCATCGCCGACCGTTTCGCCCGCGCCGAGAACGCTGCCTTCATCGATGGCGATGGCGTTGATAAGCCAAAGGGCATTCTTGCCCATCCGGCTGTCGATAACGCTTCGTGGTCATGGGGATCGCTTGGCACCGTCAGCACCGGCGCCGATGGCGGTTTCGCCCCCTCCGATCCCGGCGATGCTCTGGTTGAGTTGGTCTATGCATTGCCTGCGGGATACCGCGCGAATGCCGCCTTCCTGATGAATTCCGCCACGGCGGGTGCGGTTCGCAAGTTGAAAGACGCCGATGGCCGCTATCTCTGGGCCGAAGGTCTCACCGAGGGTCAGCCCGCGCGTCTTCTGGGCTATCCTGTCCTGATCGTCGAGGATATGCCCGATATCGGATCGGCCAGCCGTGCCGTTGCCTTCGGCGATTTCCGCGCCGCCTATACCATTGCCGAGCGCCCGGACCTGCGCGTCCTGCGCGATCCCTACAGCGCCAAGCCGCATGTCCTGTTCTACGCGACCCGCCGCGTAGGGGGCGACGTGACGGATTTCGCGGCGATCAAGCTGTTGGAATTCTCGGCCTGATCCACCCCTGACATTGCCGGATTTCCCGGCCCCGCCCTTCGCCACCACGGCGAAGCCCGCCGCAGGATACGCTTCTTGCGGCGGGACGATGGCGCCTTGCGATCCGGTTGGTGTCTCCTTCAGCCGTTGCAGGGCGTTTCTCCCCCGTGTTTCGGGCGGTTTTGCCCCTCCCGCAGACCTCCGAAACACCCCCGGCTCTCCGGCGCGGACCCCGCCATGGCGTCCCCTCCCTTCGCCCGCCGTCGCCGGAGAGCCTTTTCGTACAGGAAGCCCGCGCCATGTCCCTTTCCCGTCAGTCGCCCCCCGCCAATCTGGTTATCACCCCCGATGCCTTGGCCGAACATCTTCGCTTGCCCCATGCGGCGCCGGAAACCGAACAGACCGTCGAGCTGACGACCCTGATCCGCGCTGCCACTTCTGCCATCGAGCGCCGCTTGGATACGGCAATGATATCGCAGGAATGGCTTTGGCGAACCGCTGATATTTCTGCTGGCCTGCCTCTCGCGCCCGTCCTGTCGGTCGACAGTATCGAGCATGTTACGCCTGCTGGCCTGCGAACGCTTTGGACCGGCTGGTCCCTTCTGCCCCCGCCGCCCCGTGCCCGCCTCATGACACCCTCTTTCCCGGTTGGTGGCCATGCGGAAGTGCGCTTTACGGCAGGGTATGGCACGACCGCCGAGGATACCCCTGAGGATCTGCGCCATGCTGTCATGTTGCTGGCCGCACATTTCTATGAAAACCGCGAAGCCACCACGGATTCCCGCGACCCGCTTCCGCTGGGCGTTGCGGGGCTGCTCGCGCCCTACAGCCCGATCCGGCTTTCCTGAGCCGCTCGCCGTCCCGCTGACCCCATGGCCCTTCAGATCAATCTGAGAAATCACGGAGATGCCTGCCCATGCAAACCCCCCCGCCTCTGCGCCGTCGCGCCCGGCTGGAGACCCCGACAGAAGCCCCTGACGGTTCGGGCGGTGCGGCCCCCGGCTGGCTTACGCTTGCCGATCATTGGGTCGCCCTGATCCCCGTTTCGGGACAGGAATCCTACGTGGGCGCGCGCGAGACCGCCACGATCACCCATCGCATTCTGCTGCGATGTCCCCGCACCCTGCGCCCCCGCCCGGATCAGCGTTTTGTCATCGCCGAGCGCATTTTCGCTATCCGCGCCGTCTTCGACCGTGACGGTCGGGGCCGGTTTTTGACCTGTCTTGTCGAGGAGGGACGTTCCGAGCCATGAAGTTATCCCTGTCGCTGCAAAAGGCGCTCCTGACCCATCTCCTCGCCTATCAGCCTTTGACCGAGGCGTTGGGCGGCCCCAATATCCACGATGCGCCTCCCCATGCGTCCTCCGGTGCGAGGGCCAGCCTCTACCTTGTCATCGGGGATGAGACGATCAACGCTTTCTCGACCCAGACGACCGAGGGAGCCGAACACGAGATCGTCCTCAGCCTCTGGTCTGCGATCCGGGGCTATGCAGCGCTCAAATCGGCCATGGCCGCGCTTTACGATGCCTTGGAGGAAACTCCCCTGACGCTCACGGGTGGCACGGTCGTCTCCTTGCGGTTTCTGGCGGCCCGTACCAGCCGCGAGAGCAGGGGTCGGCTTCGCCGCGCCGACTGTCGCTTTCGCCTTCTTGTGGAACACGACCCGGAAAGCTAATCTGCGCCTGTATATCAGGAGATCGCCTTCATGCCGACCGACCGCCCGCCCCGCCGTTCCCTTGTCGCTTGGCTCATCCCGATCGGCGCTTTCGTGGCTGGAGTGGCCGTGACCATGATGGTCGCCCCAAAACCCGCGCCGCCGCCGGAGGCCGCTATCCCCACCTTTGGGGTTGCCGGTTCCGATATATCCTCCGGCGCGGGCGTTGGCACTCCCGATGACAGTCTTCTCCAGATGGAGCTTGGCCTCTTTCGCGACATCAATGATCAGTTCGTCGAGCAATTGCGCCGCTACGAAACGCGATTGCGCGCCATCGCGAATACTGCCGCTGAAGAGGGCGCCCCGCAATCCGCTGATTTAATGCGCGAATTCGCTTTGGAGACCGAGCTTTTGATCGACCGCTATGACCTCATTCTGAAGAATAAATAATCAGGTTAAACGTCATCGGCATAAGGCAAGGGGGGCATAAAACGCCCATTCTTGGGAATTTCTGACCCCTTGGATCGCTTTTTATAATAAAAATTGTTTTTCGACGGAACCATATGACGCTTTGGGATTTTATTATCTTGTAAGGCGCTGTCAGATCTGGGCATCGCGTCAGGAAAATGACTTTTTGGAGTGATCCATGCGTAGTATTATTTACCTTGTCGGTCTTGTGGTAATCGTTCTCTTTATTCTTCGCATGCTGGGCATCGCCTAGCGCTTCCAGACGCGCAGATTTCTGTTGTGTTGATCGTTTCCCTTCTTTGTTGCTGAGATTATCCGCTTTTTCTCGCAGTATCTGGTTTCTCCCCGACCACCTCACAGCCCCGCTTCGGCGGGGCTTTTTCTTTGCCGAAAGGACATTTCATGCCCATCCAGAAAGGGCGCGACCTTCTGCTCAAGCTCGATATCGGCGGCACCTTCACGACCGTCGCCGGTCTGCGGACTAGCCGGATCGCCCTCAACGCCCAGACCGTCGACATCACCACCCGCGAAAGCGCTGGCCGCTGGCGCGAATTGCTGGCGGGTGCGGGTATTCGCTCCGCGTCACTCAGCGGGGCGGGTTTGTTTACCGATGCCAGTGCCGATGCCGCCATCCGCGCTTTGTTCTTCGATACCGACATTGCATCATGGCAGGTGATTTTGCCTGATTTCGGCACGCTCGAAGGCCCGTTCCAACTGACCGCCCTCGAATTCTCCGGCGAGCATGACGGGGCCATCGCCTACGACCTCACCCTCGCTTCCGCTGGCGAGTTGGCCTTCACCGCCGAATAGCTGCGAGTACCCCACCCATGCCCAATCCCCAACGCGGCGAGATCGAGGCCGTTCTCGATGGCCGGTCCCGCACGCTTTGCCTGACCCTTGGCGCACTTGCCGAGCTGGAAACCACCCTTGCATCCCCTGATCTGATGACCTTGGCCGAACGTTTCGAGACCGGCCATCTCTCTGCCCGTGATGCCATTGCCGTGATCGGCGCGGGCCTGCGCGGTGCGGGGGGCAGTGATACTGATGCCGATGTTGCCGCCATGCGCCTGGATGGGGCGGCGGTCAGCGCCATCGCCCTTGTCGCGGCGCTTCTCAAAGCGGCTTTTGAGACCCCATGAACTGGCCCGCCCTAATGGGCTTCGGCCTTGGCATCCTGCGCCTGCCCCCCTCGGTTTTCTGGGCCATGACCCCCCGCGAGCTAACCCTCGCCGCCCGTGCGCGTCATGGCCCCGGTGCCACGGTGGCTGTGCCCATGGAGCCTGAGGCCCTGTCCGACCTGCGTGCCCGCTATCCGGATGATCCCCATGTCCCCTGACACTCCCCCCGATCTTGCCTCCCTGAGCGCCGACATTGCCGCCATTCCCGGTGCGCTGCGCAATGCCTTTGCGGCCAGCCGCACCACCTTTACGGCCATGGGCGATGGTGTCCGCGCCACCCGTGCCGAAATCGCCCGTACGACCGAGGCCAGCAAAATCCTCTCCCAGACCCTTTCCAGCGGTCTTGACCGCGCTTTTACATCGGCCCTCAAGGACGGCGCGAAACTGTCCGATGTTTTGCGCAGCCTCGCGCTCGACGTTTCCGGTTCCATCGCCTCCAAAGCCATCGGCGGCCTGACCGGACAGGTCAGCGACCTCCTTGGCGGTGCTCTTGGTCAGGGCATTGGCAGCATCTTCGGGTTTGCCAAGGGAGCGGCTTTCGATTCCGGCAAGGTCCGCGCATTCGCCAATGGCGGCATTGTCAACGGTCCGACCCTCTTTCCCATGCAGGGCGCGACGGGCCTGATGGGCGAGGCAGGCCCCGAAGCCATCCTCCCGCTCCAGCGCACGGCGGATGGCCGCTTGGGCGTTGCGGCGGGGCAGGGGGGCGGTGGTGCCCCCTCGATCACCGTCAACATCGTCACTCAGGATGCCGACAGCTTTGCCCGATCCCGCACTCAGGTCGCCGCCACCCTCGCCCGCGCCGTCGACCGGGGGCGGCGTAATCTCTAAGCCAACCCCCATGAGGCCCCATGCCCGCCTTTCACGATACCCGCTTTCCCACGAATATTTCCCTCAATGCCAGCGGCGGGCCGGAGCGCCTCACGCGCATCGTCACCCTCGCCAGCGGCCATGAGGAGCGCAATACCCCTTGGGCGCAATCCCGCCGCCGTTACGAGGCGGGTTACGGTGTTCGGTCTCTTGACGACATCCACGCCGTCATCGCGTTTTTCGAGGCGCGCCGGGGTCGTCTCCACGGGTTTCGCTGGAAGGATTGGGCCGATTACCGCTCCGGTCCTCCCTCTGCGATTCCCGGTCCCCTGGATCAGCGCATCGCCATCGCCGATGGAACGACGACCCGCTTTGCGCTGATAAAGACCTATGCGTCGGGTTCTGCCGCCGAGATTCGCCCGATCACTCACCCCGTCGCAGGCAGTGTCACCGTCGCTCTCGACGGTATCCCGACCGCTGCCACAATCGATGAAGGCACCATCACTTTCGCCGCCCCGCCCCCCCAAGGCATCGAGATCACCGCCGGATTCGAGTTCGACACCCCCGTTCGTTTCGATACCGACCGCCTCGACATCAACCTTGCGGGGTTCAAGGCGGGTGAAATTCCTGCGATTCCCCTCGTTGAAATCAGGATCTGATATGCGTCACATCCCCGCCGTTCTTCAGGCTCATCTCGATAGCGGTGTCACGACCTTATGTCATTGCTGGGCGCTGACCCTGCGCGATACCACTCGTCTGGGCTTTACCGATCATGACCGCCCGCTCGTTTTTGACGATCTGACCTTCACCCCTGCATCGGGGCTGGATGCGGGAGCGTTGCAATCGGCCACTGGTCTTGCCCCGGATAATATCGAGGTTGTTGGCGCCTTATCCGACGAGGCCATCACCGAGACCGATCTGGAGCGGGGCCGTTTTGACGATGCCGAGGCCGATATCTACCGCGTCAACTGGGCCGACCCGGCCCAGCGCGTGCTGTTGTTCCGGGGCAGCTTGGGAGAGACGACCCGTGGTCCTCTTGCGTTCACGGCAGAGCTGCGCAGCATGGCCCATCGCCTTGATCAACCGCAGGGCAGGGCGTTTCTGCGCCGCTGCGATGCTGAGTTGGGCGATGCCCGCTGCGGGGTGACTTTGATGCCAGTTGGCGGCACCGTCACCGCCCTTTCCCCCCATGGCATCCTCACGGTCAGCGGCCTGCCGGATGACGGCAGCTATACCCATGGCGTCGTGACATGGACGACCGGCGCAAATGCGGCGCATACCGCCGCCATCCGCGACCATACCGGCCAGACCCTCACCCTCTGGTCTCCGCCCCCGGATGCGATAGCTCTTGGCGACACCTTCACCGCCACTCAAGGCTGCGATAAGCGGTTCGAGACCTGCCGCACCCGCTTTGCCAATGCGCCGCAGTTTCGGGGGTTTCCGCATATGCCGGGCGATGACTGGCTCACCGCCTATCCCCGTGAAGGTGGCGGGAATGACGGGAGCGCGCTCATATGAGACACGCGCCCGCCCCGACTTCCACGCCGCAGAATCAACAGGCAGGCATCGCCCCTCCCCGCACCGCGATTCTTGCAGAGGCGCGCCGCTGGATCGGCACCCCCTATCATCACCGCGCCAGTGTTTGCGGCGTTGGCACCGATTGTCTGGGGTTGATCCGGGGTATCTGGCGCGCGCTTTATGGCGACGAGCCTGAGCCGCTGCCCGACTACACCTCCGACTGGGCCGAGGCCACGGGCCGCGAAGACATGCTCGCTGCGGCCTTGCGCCATTTTCAACCGACCGGCACCCCCTGTCCCGGCGACATCTTGCTGTTTCGCTTGCGGGTCAAAGGCCCCGCCCGTCATGTCGGCATTCTGTCCGAAGGCGAGGGAAGACTGACCCTCATCCACGCCCTCTCCCCCCATTTCGTCACCGAAGCGCCATTGACGGATCACTGGCAAAGACGTGTTGCCGCCGCCTTCACCTTTCCCTGACCGCCCCTACCGCCTGCGTGAACAGATCCGCTGAGTCCCGGTTCTGGGACCGCTCGAATTGCTGCTGCGATACCTGCCTCATGCCGCCAGTGATGCGGTTGTATTTTTTTGTTTATCTCCCCCAACCTGCACACCGGAGCCACCCATGGCCACCCTTCTCCTCACCGCTGCCGGAGCTGCACTCGGCGGCGCGGCCCTGCCTGCGGGCGTCGGCTTTCTCGGCACAACCCTGTCTGGCGCGGCCATCGGGTCGGCGCTTGGCGGGGGTCTTGGCAATATCGTCGATCAGCGCCTGTTCGGCCCCGGTGCCACCGTCCGCGAAGGTCCCCGCCTCAAGAATCTCGATGTCGTCACCTCTACCGAGGGTGCGCCCATCCCCCGCGTGTTCGGGCGTATGCGCCTTGGCGGTCAGGTTATCTGGGCCACCCGGTTTCGCGAGACGGTGACCGAGACCACCGCCAGCGCGGGCGGCAAGGGCGGCGGAGCCTCCGCAACCACCCGGCGCTACAGCTATTCCGTCTCGGTCGCGATTGCGCTCTGTGAAGGGCCGATTGCGGGCATTGGCCGCATCTGGGCCGATGGTCAGCCCATGGATCTCTCCGCTGTCCAGTACCGCGTGCATGATGGCCGCGAGGATCAACCCGCCGACCCCCTCATCGCGGCCCTGACATCCGATGCCCCGCGCTATGCAGGCACAGCCTATATCCTGTTCGAAGACCTGCCCCTCGAACCCTATGGCAACCGCGTTCCTCAGATCACGGTCGAGGTTCGCCGTCCCCCCGCTCCGCCCCCTGCCTATCGGGATGGGCCAGCCCTTCCCGCCTTGATCGAAGGCGTCGCCCTTTCTCCCGGTTCCGGTGAGTTTGCGCTGGCGACCGAGCCGGTCCGGCGCGTGTTGGGCGAGGGTGTCTACGCCTCCGAAAATCTCAACAACACCCGTGGCACCCCCGATTTTATCGCCGCGCTCGATCAGTTGCAGGAAACCATCCCCGCCTGCCGCTCCGCCCTGCTCATCGTGTCATGGTTCGGCACCGACCTGCGTGCCTCCCATTGCCAGATTCTCCCCGGCACCGACCGGGTGGAAAAGCAGACCGACCCGCTCGTCTGGCGCGTCTCCGGCGAGACCCGTCCTACCGCCCATCCCATCGGCAGCGATGAAGACGGTAACGCGCTCTATGGCGGCACCCCCGCCGATAGTTCGGTGTATCAGGCCATCCGCGAGATGAACGCGCGGGGGATCGAGGTGTGTCTCTATCCCTTCCTTCTGATGGACATCCCCCCCGGTGGCTCCCAGCCTGCCTATCCTTGGCGTGGCCGGATCGAAGCCGTCGATACCGCCGCCAGCAACGCTTTCTTCGGCGCGGCCCAGCCCGGCGATTTCGGTGCATGGTCCGGCGAGACGATCCCCTATACCGGCCCCGCGGATACCGGCCTGCGCCGGATGATCTTGCATTACGCCCATCTTTGCGCTGCGGCGGGTGGGGTCGAATCCTTCTGCATCGGATCGGAACTGCGCGGCCTGACCACCAGCCGCGATGGCCCGTCCTATCCCGCCGTCGACGCCCTGCGCATCCTCGCAAGGGACGTCAAGGCCATCCTGCCCGCTTCGAAGATCAGCTATGCGGCGGATTGGTCCGAATACGCCAATCATCGCCCTGCCGATGGGTCTGTGACCTTCCATCTCGATCCCCTCTGGGCCGATCCCGCCATCGATTTCATCGGCATCGATAATTATCTCCCCCTCGCTGATTGGCGACCGGGCCGCGATCATCTCGATGCGACTGTGGGCGAAAGCGAATACGACATCGCCTATCTGGATGCGAATGTAGAGGGCGGTGAATGGGCCGATTGGTTCTACGCCACCCCCGCCGACCGTGCCGCTCAGATCCGCACCCCCATCACTGATGGCGCGCATAACGAGCCGTGGATCTATGGCGTCAAGGCCCTGCGCGATTGGTGGTCAACGCCCCACCATGACCGCCCCGGCGGTATTCGATCCACGACCCCGACCGCATGGGTGCCCGGCTCCAAACCCGTCCGCTTTACCGAGACTGGCTGCCCCGCCGTTGATCTGGGCGCGAACCAGCCCAATGTCTTCTACGATCCCAAATCCAGCGAATCCGCCTTCCCCTATCACTCACGCGGGGTTCGCGACGATGCCATGCAACGCCGTTATCTTCAGGTTTTGCTTGATCACTGGAAAGACGACCCCATCGTCGAGCGCAGCTATGTCTGGACTTGGGATACCCGCCCCTACCCGGATTATCCCCTGCGCCGCAGCGTCTGGACGGATGGCCCCTCATGGGAGAAAGGTCATTGGATCACGGGTCGCCTCGATTCCGCTCCCCTTGCCGAACTTGTCGCCGAGATTTGCGCGATGGCAGGCGAGACACGGATCGATGTCAGTCGCCTTCACGCCCTCGTCGATGGCTACACCCTCGATCGGACCATCAGCGCCCGTGATGCCCTCGCGCCCCTGATGCTTGTCTTTGGGTTCGATGCCATCGAGTCCGACGGTCTCATCCGCTTCATTCCCCGTGGGGATAGCCCCGTTGTCACCCTGTCCGAGAACGATTTGGTTGCCGGGGATCGGGACGAGCCATTTAGCCTGACTCGCGCGCAGGAAACCGACTTGCCCACCGCCGTTCGTCTTGGCCATATCCGGGCCGATGCCGAATACCGGCGGGGCGCGGCGGAGGCGACGCATCATCCCGGCCTGACCACCCGTATCGAGCAATCTGATCAGGCCATCGCGCTTTCGGGCGGCAAGGCGCGCGCCGCTGCCCGTCGCTGGCTTGCCGAGGCCCGCATTGCCCGCGATTCCGCCGCCTTCGCGCTCCCCCCTTCCCGCCTTGCGCTGGAGCCGGGTGACACCATTGCCCTTGCCATCGGAGGGCGCACGCTTCCCCACCGCATTGCACGGCTTGAGGAAGCCGAAACCCGCCGGATCGAGGCGACCCGCGTTGCCCCCGACCTCTACGCTCCCGTGGATGATTCTGACGATGCGGGCGAGCCATCGGCGCTGCCCCTTGCGGCCCCGGCATTGCTCGAACTTCTCGACATCCCGCTCTTGCGCGGCACCGAGGATGCCTCCTCGCCCCTCGCCGCCGCCTCAGCGAGTCCTTGGACGCCGACGACCCTGTACACGTCCCCGACCGAGGCCGGTTTCGCCCCGTCCCTCACCCTCGATGCCCCGGCAACGCTGGGCCGCCTCACGACATCCCTTGCCCCCTGCGCCCCGTTTCGCTGGAGTGCCATCAGTGTCGATATCAGCCTGTCAAGCGGCGCGCTCCTCTCCGCCGATCGCCTCGCCGTTCTGGCTGGAGCGAACACCGCCGCCCTGCAAACGCCCTCTGGCGCGTGGGAGATCGTTCAGTTCCGCAGCGCGACCCTTATCGCCGCGCGCACCTATCGCCTGACCGGCTTTCTGCGCGGTCAGGCGGGTACGGAACCCCTGATCGAGACGCTGCCGCCGGGCACCCGTTTCGTGTTGATCGATAATGCCCTCAAGCGCTTGCCCCTTGGCCCCGATGACATCGCCCGCGAGATCCATCTCCGCTACGGTCCCGCCACTCAGCCCTTCGATGCAGAAAGCTACCGCGCGACCCTCTTTACCCCTGAGGGCACCGGCCATCGTCCCTACGCCCCCGCCCATCTGCGCGGGTCGGATCAAGCGGGCGTGGTGCATGTATCGTGGATACGTCGCACACGGATGGGCGGCGATAACTGGCAGGTCGAGCCTCCCTTGGGTGAGGAAACCGAGCGCTACCGCATCACCATCTCGGCAAATAACGGCCCCGTCCATGAAGCGCAAACGAGCACCCCTGCCTATTCATGGCCCCGTACCGCGCCATTGCCGTTGACCGTGACCGTCGCTCAGGTTTCCGCGATTACCGGCCCCGGTCATCCCGCCCAGATCATCCTCGCTTAACCATTTGCTGTAACCGGCGCGACTTCCTCGTCCTTCCCGCGCAGCAGACTTGGCACCAGCCGTTCCGAGAATCCGGCCAGAAAGCTCCAGAAAAACAGGAGCGCGAGGTTCCGGTTCGGCACTTTGGGCGAGGCTTTGCTCTCGTTCACCGCGCCTTCGACCGTGGTGACATCCAGCACCTTGCCCGCCTCGTCCTTCGTCACGACCACGAGATCGGTATAGGAGATATCCTTCAGCGTGGGGGTCAATTGTCCGCTCAACAGGTTTGTCTCGAAAAAGAAATACAGCGCCGCCGCCGCCGCACTGCCAAACGCCAATCGGATCAGCAATAGCGGCCAATCCAGCGAGCGCCGGATTTCCGAATAGGTCGATTTCTGGAGCGCGTTTTGCGAGCGCGCCAGCATGAAAAAGCTGGCCCCGAATGCCCCGGAAATCACGGCAAAATCCAGCCCGCTAAACCGCGAAGGCCGGGTAAAGGGCGGATAAAACGTCAGAAATACCGCCGCCGTCACCCCGCAGATCAGCATCAGAAATCCCGTGCGCGATACGAAGGCGACCGCGACCTTGCGCTTTGCATAGGCTTCGGCCCGTGCCCATTGCATATCCGCCACCAGTTTCGACAGTGCCAGTTTCTTCTTTAATGGATCGGTTTCCGTTTTTGCCTGTTCATAGACCGCAAATTCCGGCAAATCCATCGACCGCGCCTGTTCTAGATTGCGCGAGTAATCATATTCGATTTCTTGAGCGTCAACTTCCGTGAAATGCTCGATTAAGGTGCGCTCCAGCGCATAGGCTTTGTCCCAGTCGGCATGGTGCATCGGCGCATCCGATTCCTTGCGAAGCGCGGCGATCAGGGCTTCTTCTTCCGAAAAAATGTCGGGATGACGCAGTTTGAGCCGGTCGATCCGCCATTTCAGATCCTGAAGAAACTGCTGGAACCGCGCGATCTTCCCCTTGCTGATTTCTCCACTCGATTTGTTGAGCGTGTAGAAAAGCGCATAGATCAAGATAAGGCTCAGCACGCCCCCAAGAACCAGCGTCGAGGCCGGTACACCCTCCAAAACCTCGTAAATAAAGCGTGTTACCGCACTCCCTTCCTTTTCCATCGGTTTTCTACTCCCCACTGCACATGCAATCAAAAACAGAGTCAACATACCTAAATTTCGCTCAATACACGAATAAATATTTGCTTCCTTTATTTGAGCGGCATGGTGCGAATTCTGCGTCGGAAATCCGAATTAATTGATGTGTTTGCCGTCTTCCCCAGTCACAGCATTTGCGAAATGATCCCATGACGACCCCAGCAATTCTACGCGCCAACAATCCTTGTGCTCTGCGCCCCTTGTCGCGGGGGCGGTGGAAAGGGCAGCGCGGCACGATCCGCACGCCGGGCGGTCTCTATTGCGCGTTCTCCGATCCTGTCTGGGGGGTGCGCGCGGGGTTGAGAAATCTCGATACATATCGCCGCCGTCATAGGCTCGAAACCCCGGCCCAGATCATCGCCCGCTGGGCACCGGCGGCAGATCGCAATCCCGAAACCGCCTATGCCCGGTTCATTGCCCGGCGCGTGGGTGTGGGGGTTCACGGCCTCATTCCCCATGATTACGAGCATACCCGCCGCCTCGCCGCCGCCATCATTCGGTTCGAGACGGGCAGCGATGCCATCGGTCCCGAAACCATCGCCCAGGCCATGGCCCTGATGGCGGTTGAGGAAGAACAGGCAGGCCGCGATCCCGCTCCCTATCTCGCCGATCCCGCCCCGCTGAAACCCTTGGTTCGCTCCAAGGAAATCGCATTGGGCGGCGGGGCGGCGACGGTCGGCATCGGCGGAACCCTAACCACGACGCCCGACATCCTCGCTACCGCCCGCGAGGCAGCCACCACTGCCCGCGATACTGCGACCGAATTACCGGCCCTTGCCACGCTTGCCGATCATGCCTGTATCGCCAGTTTCGTGATGTTGGCCCTGTTCGGCCTTGCCATTGTCGTCAACCGATTGGCCGCCCGGTTCCGCGCCCGGCGTTGACCGGGCCGCGATCATACAGTCTCCCCGCAACGAAAGATCATCCGATGCCCCCCACCTCGACGCTCCGTACGCCGATTACGCCTTCGCTCGTCCTATACCGCAAGATTACGCCCCATGCCGTGATCGTCGAGCTTCACGACGATACCGGAAAGACCCTCTATGCAGAGGAAATCGCGACCCGTACCGCCACGGTCGAGCCATCCGATCCAGAACAGGCCGAGCCGATCCTGTGACCGCCTCTGTGCTCGCCCTCATTGCCACGGCACCCCGCTGGTTGCTGATCGCCGCCGCCGCCGCCCTGTCATTGACCAGCCACGGCGCGGCCTATCACCTTGGGGCCGCGCGGGAGTTTCGCGCGGGTTTCGTCGCGGGTCAGCAGGCCGCTACCGCCCATCACCGTGCCGCCAGCGATCACCGTACGGCACGCCAGATTGAAGACCGACTGAATGCTGAAACTGCTCCTTCCGCTCCTCGCCACCCTGACGGCTTGCACTGCGGTCCCTCCACCCGTGACTGCCCCCGGTGAGTGCATCGCCTGCGCCGCGCTTCCTGTCCCGTCTTCTTCGATAGAGGACACGGCGGAGACCCGCGCTGTTGTGGATGTGATCTTCATCGTCTGGGCCTGCACCTGCGCGCCGTTGCTGGCCGCCGAAAAAGGATTTCCATGCGCTTCCTGATTCCGACTGTTTTCACATCCGCCGCCCTTGCTGCGGTTTTTACCCTCTGGCCCGCCAAGGCCCCCGCCATCCCCGAACCCTGCACCGAGCGCGTGTTCCTCGAAGGGGAGGGCGTGTTTTCTTGGGGGAGTATCACCCGATGGCGAAAGGGGTATCTGACCGCCTACCATGTCATCGCCGATGGCGATGTCCGTTCTGGTCCATCTGTCACCAGCATTGGGTCGCTTGAGGCGACCGATTTCGCCTTTCTCACCGGGTCCGATCCCAAAACCGACCCTTCTTCCGTCCCCTTCCCCGATGGCCCGGTTCTGCTCGAAGGCTTTCCGGCCCGCGCCACCGCCCGCGAGCGGGTGACGGGTGAGGTCTACGCTCCGGATACGGTCCCGCCGGGGGTCTGGATCATCCTCGACCACCCGGAGCCGCTCGTTGGCGGTTTTTCGGGCGGATGCGTTCGCGATGCGCAGGGCAGGGTGGTTGCCGTGATCATGGGGGCCTCGACCATGCGTCTGGATGGAAAACCGCGCCATTTCGCGCGCGTCATCCCCATTCGCTCGGCGCTCAGCGAAATTCAGGGCATTCCCCCGATTGCACGTTCCGCCCTCATCGGCAAACCGCTCCCCCCGGCCACCCGTTGGCCCGATACACGGACATCACGATGACTCTGCCTGAAAAGGACATCATTGCCGAGATGCGCGTCGATCTCGCCACGCTCAGCCGCGACATGGCCCATGTCCAGCGTGAGCTATCCGAGATCCGGGCTGTCTTTTCGCGGCTTGTCTGGTTTCTCGTCATCGGCCTGATCGGGGCCGTCCTGCGCGCTACGCTTGAAGGGGGGTTCGGGGGATAGGGCGTCTCCCGCGCCCTGCGCACAGAGCGCCGCGACATGGCTTGTTAAGCCATTATCTGCCGTTGCAGTGCAGCCGATCCACGCTTTATTGATCCGGCTTTACGATCCGCCGGTTCTGTGCGGTGGTGATGGCCAGCCCCTCGCGTATCGCAGGCAAGGCCGCTCGCCACCTGTCAACTTTGCCCGCATCCATTGACCCGCTCCTTGCAAAACATCATGATCCGTTCCAAATCGCGTGTTGCGAAAGGGAGACGGCCCATGATTCAACCAATCAAGCACCCCCAGCCGGAAATCTCCACCTGCGATCCGGTCTGGAACGCCGTTCAGCGCGATGCGGAGGCCATGCGCGTTGCTGAACCGGCCTTATCCTCGCTGTTGCAAGAAAACGTCCTTGGTCGCCCGACATTCGAGGCGGCCTTGGCGGCGCGCATCGCGGCGAAGCTGCATGTCAACGAGATGAAGGAGGCGTCCTTGCGCGAATCCTTCTCCCAGATTCTCTACGAGGCCCCGGAGATCGGCGAAAAGGCCCGCGCCGACATCGTCGCCGTCTACGAGCGTGACCCGGCCTGCACGACCTATATCCAGCCCTTGCTGTTCTTCAAGGCGTTCATGGCACTACAGGCGTCACGCATCGCCCATTCTCTCTGGACCAATGGCCGAAAACCCTTCGCCCAGTTTCTCCAGATGCGGATTGCCGAAGTCTTTGCCCTCGACATCCATCCCGGTGCCCGCATCGGCAAGGGCATCATGATCGACCATGGGACCGGCGTTGTCATCGGCGAGACGGCGGTGGTCGGCGATGACGTCTCGATCCTCCATGGCGTCACATTGGGCGGCACTGGAAAGGAAGAAGGCGACCGTCACCCAAAGATCGGCAATGGGGTGCTGATCGGTGCGGGGGCCAGTATTCTGGGCAATATCCGAATTGGTGACTGCTCGCGTGTTGGCGCGGGGTCGGTTGTTCTGTCGCATGTTCCGGCCTGCAAGACCGTTGCGGGTGTTCCTGCGCGCATCGTCGGCGATGCCGGTTGCGCCCACCCGTCGCAGTCCATGGACCACACCCTCGCGTTTGACAGCGGTGCATGGTTCGATGCAGGCGGCGGCATCTGACCGAAGGGCTATTCCGCTGCTGCCGTTTCCTGTCGCGCTGCTTCGGCCGCGACCACCGCATCCCAAGGCGGCGTGACCAGTCCGGCGGAGATGACCAGCTTCGCGGCATCTTCCACGCTCATATCGAGGACCACCACATCCTGAGCGGGCAGGAACAACAAAAAGCCGGAGGTCGGGTTTGGCGTCGTGGGTAGAAAGACGCTCATCATCGCGTTCTCGCCCGACCGTGCCAGCACCTCGCCGCTTGTATCCGTCGAGATAAAGGCCAGCGCCCAGATCCCCTTGCGGGGATATTCGATCATGCACACCTTCTCGAAACTGTCCTTGCCCCCTTGGGCAAAGATCGTCTCCACGATCTGTTTCAGCGTGTTGTAGATGGATCGCACGACCGGCATCCGGTCCACGAATCGCTCGCCCAGTCGAAAAAGCTGTCTCCCGAACAGCCCTTTTGTCAGGGCACCAAGTCCCGCTACCACAAAGAAAAAGACCACCACCCCAAGGCCGGGCAGTGAAATCGGCAGGTAATCTTCCAGCTTGTAGACCACTGGCACCAGCGGCAGAACACGCGCATCGACGAATTCGGCGAAGGTCCAGACAAGATAGATCGTGATCGAAATCGGCGCGAAGACGACGAATCCCGTCAGGAAGTTCGACCTCAGATTGGCCCACCACTTCTGTTTCTTCGGTGGTTCCAGAAAGGTAACGCTGCGCGTCTCCTTCTTGTCTGGTTGGTCGTCACTCATCACCGTCACTCACTCCGTAATCAGAACGCTATATCGCAGTGCAGCACAAAATTACATGAGTGACACGCAGATTCAGTAAAAATCCCGTTAGTATCCGTTTTGCCGGTTCACACCATGCGCGAAGGGCTCGCCGCGTTCGAAGCGTTCGACCTGCTCCACGATCACTTTTGCCGCCGTTTCCGGTCTGGTGATACTGGCAATATGCGGACTGATGGTGACCGAAGGGTGGCTCCAATAAGGATGATCCTTGGGCAGCGGTTCGATTCGGAACACGTCCAGCGTCGCGCTTCCCACCTGCCCTGAATCAAGGGCGGCCAGCAGCGCCTCGTCATCGATCAACGGTCCCCGCGCAACATTGATCAGATGCGCCCCGCGCCGCATGAGCGCGATTTTCCCCGCATCGATCAGGTTTTCGGTCTCCGGCGTCAGGGGGGCCAGCAGGATCAGGATTTCTGATTCTGCCAGTAATGTCTCCAGACCATCCGGCCCCGTCAGACAACGGACTCCCTCGATCGTTTTTGCCGACCGGCTCCAACCTGAAACGTCGAATCGCAAAAAGGCCAGCTTTTCTGCAACGTCCCGGCCCAATTCACCCAGCCCGATGATTCCGACTTTGCGGTCGGTCGAGAGTGGCGGGTTATCGGTCGACCATGCCTTTTGCGCCTGTCGTTCGCGGTGCCGGTCCATGCCCAGATGCAATCGCAGGACATGCCCGGCGACATAATCGGTCATTCCGATGGTCAGTCCCGATTCGACCATCCGGCATAGGATCGGCTCATCCGGCAAGGTCGGATTGGCCAGCACCGCCTCCACCCCCGCCCAGAGATTCTGGATCGCGGCGACCCCGGCATAGGGCGTCAGGTCCTGTATGGCCCCGCTTGCCTCGTAGATCAGAATGTCGACGGATTCCGGATCCGTGCCCTCGATATCGAGTGTCAAATCCAGATCGGGTTTCAGCGCCAGCACCCTGTCGCGCCACGCCTCGGCTTCCTCTGGGTCGCCTGCATACAATACCCGCGTCATAGTCGCCTCCCGGTCACAGTCTTGCCAAACCTGCGATGTTGGCAGTACCTGCAGAACGCGCGAAACGGAATGCTTTTCGTCATATGCAAATATCGCGCATAAGCGACGGTCGTAGACATGGCGCGCGGAGGTCGTACGCGCTAAGAACATTCCAGCATGGCGTGTCGGGGGAGCGCCCGTGTGAACCAAGGTCGATAAGGAAGGTCCGATGCTCAGAACCACTGCCGCCAGCCTACTTGCGCTGGCTACCGCCATTCTCCCTGCGCAGGCCCAGACTGTGCTTTATGGCGAACAGCCTGCCGCTCGGCCCGTTTTTCCGCTGCCACAGCCTTATTATGTGGAGCCGCAACCCGCCCCATTGCCAACGCAGCCGTTATATTACGAATCGGTGCCTGCGGTGCAGCCGCCCGTTGCTGCGCCGCCCCCTGTGTATCAGCCTGATCAACAGGTGCGTCAGTTTCGCCCGATCCCTCAGCAGGGCATCACCCCGTCACGCCCTATCCTCGCGCCCACCGAGCAATTCCAGCCGCCGCCGCCAAGGCAAGAGCAAGCGATTGCCCCGCCGCCGCTGCCCCAGCCTGCGATTGCCGAATCGCCCGCTGTACTCCCACCGCAACAGCGCGAGGAACCTAGGGCAGAGGTCATCGTCCCGGATGTGACCGAATCCGAAGCCCTGCGCGAATTCTCGCAGGAGCTTTCCCGGATCGTTTCTCTGGGAGAGCGGTATCGCGCCGCCAGCCCCGGCTTTCTCGAAGATCTCAAGGCATTGGCCGAAAAATATCAGGCCCTGCCCGTCCGCGTGGATGCCGCCTCCGAGCCGCAGGCCGCCGCGCCCTCTGCTCAGGCCGAGCTTGTCGGTCCTCCGCCCCCCGCACCTGAGGAGGAGCAGGGTTCCGCCGCAGAACTACCCCCCCAGACGCCCGAAGTCACCGGCACTACCGAAGTTGCGCTTCTCCCCGATGCCGTAGCGGAGCCTGTCTCCGAACTTCCGGTCGCCGTCGAAATCGAGCCGGAGGTCGCGGTCGAGCCGCAGGAGCCGCAGGAATTGCCACAGGCTTTGCCTCCCACTTCCGCCGCTCTCGTGTATCTGCGCGATGACTTTGCCGATGGTGATTATCTCACCAATCCGACATGGAGTGTCCGGCAAGGTCAATTCATGATCGATCCCACATTCGGCCTGCGTCCCGCCGCACCCCAAACGGTCGAGCCAGCTCAGGTCACGCCACAAGCCTTGCTTCAATACCTGATCGGCGAGGGCAAGCCTGCGACGCCTCAGCCCACCGGCGATACCGGCGCGTCCTTGATCGAGGCGCAAACCAATATCGGGAATGCCTTCTCGCTCGTCACGACCATCACCGATCATGGAGGCGAGGGCGCGGCCCATTTCATTCTGCATCAGGGCGGTGCGAACTGGCTTGGTTACAGGCTTGAACTGCGCGCAGGCCCCCGGCCTCTTGTCGTCCTCGCTCGTCGTGGTTCGAGCGGCTACAAGGATATCATGAAAGTCGAAGCTCCTGGCTTTACGACTGGCAAGCCGCATCAACTGCGCTGGGCGCGACTGTCGGATGGTCAGATGTTCGTTCTGATCGATGGTCGCCCGGTCATCACCGCGCGCGATACGGTCTTCCGGCAAGGGTGGGCAGGGTTCGCCTATTTTACGGCGGATGCGGATATTTCCATGCGCAACATCCGAATTGCCGAGCCGGTCGAGCAGTAGAATGGGGCCGGGCTTTTCAGATTGCGGGCGGTGCTCATATCGTCGGTGACGATTCTAGAGCACTGTCCCGCGCCTTGGAAACGTCACCCTGCCATGCACCTGTGCGCTGAGCAGCAATCCAAAGCCGAACAGCAAAACCAGCATCGATGTGCCCCCATAGCTCACCAGAGGCAATGGCACCCCGACCACGGGTGCCAATCCCATGACCATCGCCATATTAATCGCGAAATAGGCGAAAAAGGTCATGCACACCCCCGCTGCCACCAATCGCCCGAATAGATGCCGGATGCGGATTGCGGTCATCAGACCGAACAGCAGCACGACCATATAAAGGCCCAGCAATACGAGACTGCCGACCAGCCCGAATTCCTCGCCCAAGACCGTAAAAATGAAATCGGTGTGTTTTTCAGGCAGGAAATCCAGCCGCGATTGCGGCCCATTCAGATACCCTTCGCCCGTCGTCCCGCCCGATCCGAAGGCAATTTTCGACTGTGTGATATGATACCCGGCTCCGCGCGGATCGAGTTCGGGGTTCAGAAAAACCGCGATCCGATCGTATTGATAGGGCTTGAGCAAGGCCCAATCCTGCCCCTTCGAGGCAAAAACCGCATAGACCAGCCCCCCGGTTCCCGCCACCAGCGCGGCAAAGAACCAAAGGCTCACTCCCGCCAGAAACATGATCACGATCCCCCCTGCTGACAGCAGAACGGCCGTCCCAAGGTCCGGTTGTTTCACCACCAGCGCTGCGGGCATCGCAATCATCAGCAAGGGCGGGATCAAGGTCAGCACGTGCCTGACCCGGCGGGGATTGATGTCGTGAAAATACCGCGCCAGCGCTACGACGAGCGCGATTTTCATCAATTCGGAAGGTTGCAACCGGATTGGCCCGATATTGATCCATCGCTGGGCGCCCATCCCCACACTCCCGGCGACTTCGACGCCGACCAGCAAGGCGAGGGATAAGCCATAGAACGCATAGGCCGTTCCCCGCCAAAAGCGGATATCGATCATCGCAACGACCAGCATGCCCACGAAACTGACTGCAAACCGGATCATCTGCTTACGGGCCCAGGGATCGACATTGCCGTCCGCGACCGAATACTGCATCGCAAAGCCGATCCCCGCGACCAGAACAATCAGCACAACCAGCGGCCAGTTTAGCCGTAACAGTTTCTGTGGCAGGGTCGGGCCAGCGGTCGCATGGTTTTGCAGACTGGCCATCACACGTCCTCGTTCTCGTCGTCATCGTCGTTTTTCGCGACAAAGACGGGATCGGCGCCTTGCGGCACAGCCCCTTCGGGGATCTCCTTGGGGAATTGAAGTTTCAGCAGCACATCCCGTGCAATGGGGGCCGCCACCGTCGATCCGCCGCCGCCATGCTCGACCACGACCGAAATGGCGTATCGTGGATCGTCTGCGGGGGCGAAGGCCACAAACAGCGCGTGATCGCGTAATTTCCAAGGCAATTCGTTGTTTTTCAACACGCCCGTTGCCCGCTCCGAAGTCGTGATCCGCCTGACCTGTGCTGTGCCGGTCTTGCCGCACATCTCATGGCCGGGCAGCGCGATCCGCGATTTATAGGCCGTCCCGCCCAACTCGTTCACGACGCCATACATGCCTCGGTGCACGGCATCGACATACTGTTTGTCGATGCCGGTTCCGCGCAGCGAGCGCGCCTTGATCCGTTCGCCATCCCGCGCGCGAACGAGGCGCGGGTGCACCTGATAGCCACCATTTGCAATGCGCGAGGCCATCACGGCCAATTGCAGCGGCGAGCCAAGCATATAGCCCTGTCCGATCCCCGCATGCAGTGTTTCGCCCGGATGCCACGGCTCGTTTTTGCGCGCGCGTTTCCACGCCTTGTCCGGCATCAATCCGGTTTTGGCATCGACCAGTCCGATTTCTGGCAGGACGCCGATGCCGAATTTGCGCGCGACTTCGGCCAGCCGGTCAATCCCGATCCGCTTTGCAATATCGTAGAAATAGATATCGCAGGATTTCTTTAATCCGTCATGCAGGTTCATCGTCCCGTGTCCGCCCCGCTTCCAGCAGTGGAATCGGTGGCTGCCCAGTTCGATATGTCCACCGCAATAGACCGAGTGTCCCGGCCCCACGAGTCCCGCATCCATTGCCGCCAAGGCGACAACCATCTTGAATGTCGATCCCGGCGGATAAAGGCCTGACACTGCCTTGTTGTTCAGGGGGCGTTTTTCATCGTCGCGCAGCGCGACCCATTCCTTCTGCGACCATCCCAGAACGAAACCGTTGGGGTCGAATCCGGGTGTCGATGCCATGGCCAGTACATCGCCGTCATAGACATCCATCACGACGACCGCGCCGCTTTCCGTGCCCATCCGCTGCATCGCGTATTTCTGCAAGGCCAGATCGAGGGTCAGGGTCAGTTCCTCGCCCGGTGTGCCCTCGCGTCGTTCCAGCTCGCGCATGGGCCGCCCATGGACGTCTTTCTCGATCCGGCTCAGCCCCGCTTTTCCCCGCAGAGCGAGTTCTTCGACCCGTTCGACGCCCGATTTCCCGATGCGCATATCCGGCAGTTTCAGCACCGGCCCATCTGCGCCCGCGCGTTGAATGTCGCGCTCGGATGCGGCGGCGACATAGCCGACGATATGCCCGGTATAATCCCCTTCCGGATAATGCCGCGTCAGCCCCAGCTCCGGCGCAATCCCGGCAAGGGCGGGCGCATTCGCATTCACCTCCGCGAATTCCTCCCATTTCAGGTTTTCCGCCAGCAATACCGGCAGGAATGCCCGTGTCCGTGTGATTTCCTCGATCAAGGCTTCGCGCCGCAGCGGCGGTAGTGGAATGATTTCAGACAGCCGCTCCAGCGTCTGTGTCAGATCGCCGGTGTTCTCGCGGTACAGAACGACCCGATAATTATGCCGGTTAACGGCCAGCGGTTTGCCATCGCGCGACAGGATCTGCCCGCGAACAGGCGCCAGCAGGGAAGGTCGGATGCGCGATCTTTCAGCCCGTGCCGCGTAATGCTCGCCCTCGACGATTTGCAGCTGATACATCCGTGCGCCCAAGCCCGCCGCCAAAGCCCCCTGCGCCCCGAACAGCACGAGGGACCGGCGCGAAAAGACGCTTCGGTCATGCTCGGTTCCGGGTCGGCGCATCGCCATGATTCTCTCACCTGCTCTAGAGTGCGCGGCGCGGCGTTCTGCCGATCCGCAAGACTTGCCGCAAGGCGACGGAAATCACAGGATAGACCACAATCGTCGTGCAGCCCTGCAACAATACCAGATCAAGGGGTTGGAATGCCAGCCGCGCCGCTGAGGTGAGAATCCATTCGATCGCAAAAATGACGCTGATAAAGGCTCCAAATCCCAGCCATCGCCAGACCAGAGGCATCGTCCGAAGCGGTGGCAGCATTCTGTCTAGCACGATAACGGCAATGATCAGCGCCAAGACCCCCGCCCCCGGAATATCGCCGAGGATCAGGTCCTGCGCCAGACCCAGCAAAAAGATCACCGGCACATTCATCGTGCCGGGCCGGTGCAGCATCCAGAAAAACACCACGATCGTTCCGAGGCGCGGCCACGGTGTCGAATCCGGTCCCACCCCCAGTGCGATATGGGACAGGATAATCGCCAGAAAACTGGTCGCCAACACCAGAGCCGCCGTCCAGGTCGTCGTCCAGAAGGCTTTCATTCCTCAGTCTCTTGATCGGGTTTTTCCTGCTCGACCCGTCCATCTGCGCGGACAATCAGGATCGCGTCGGAATCGATGGTCAGATCGACCCGTTCGATGACCAGCCGCACGAATTCAAGTTGTTGAAAATCCGCACTTGGGGCGACCCTGACCACGTTATCGACCAATGCATCCACCGTCCCCAGCGGTAATCCTTTGGGGAAGATTCCTCCATGGTTCGAGGTCAGAACCCGCTGTCCCTTGGTCACCTGCCCCGGTTTTGAGAAAAATTGCAGCTTTGGCCTTGCGGTGTTGTCACCGATCAACAGCGCCCGAATATCCCCCGGTTTCAGGGATACTGGTATCCGGCTTGACGCATCCGTGACCAGAACGACCCGCGCCGCGTTCTCGCCCAGCGCCACCACCCGGCCAATTGCCGCCGTTCCATCCATGACCACGGTGCCGGGCCGTACCCCTTGCGCGCGGCCCGCATTGATCGTGATCGACTGCGTAAAGGCCCCGCCCGAATTCCCGACGACCTGTGCGGTGATGTAATCGAAGCGCGGCGCAAGTGTGACCTTGTTCAAGGCCCGCAGCTGCGCATTTTCCGCTTCCAGCCGCAGCGCTACTTCGCGCCACCGGCTCAACCCGACGATATCCTCACGCAATTGACGATTATAGGCGGCCATATCGAGGAATTCTTCGGCATTGCCCGCAGCCCGCCGGATCATTCTGAGCGGCGCGCCGAAAAATCCGGTAACGGGCGCCGATACATCAAGCGCCAGCTCCCGCAGGGTTTGCAGGCGTGGGTCAGATGTGGCCCCCAGAATATAAATCGCAACCGCTGCCAGCAGGGCGGCCACGCCAACCCCGCGTCCGATCAGACGCCAGAACCCTATGCCGTTTCCGAGTATCTGGTAGGCCATTGCGATGGGTCTTATCTGCCGATGAGCGTTGCGCGGTTACAGTCTAACGCGAACGGATTGAGCCGCAAAGTGTCAAGAAATACGCAGGTTTGGCGCAAATCTGGACAGCATTTTTCCCATACTATCCCGCTGAACTTAACGCGGCCTTCGACTGGTCCCTATTCAATCAAGACGTGGTGCAGCGCGTTCATGTGTTCCAGTGCGCGCCCGGTGCCGAGGGCCACGCAGTTGAGAGGATCGTTCGCGATCATTACGGGCAGGCCGGTATCGTCGCGCAAAACAGCATCGAGTTGGCTGAGCAACGCCCCGCCCCCCGTCAGCATGATGCCCTTGTCCACGATATCCGAGGCCAACTCCGGTGGCGTCGCCTCCAGCGCCACCTTGACCGCTTCCACAATCTGACCCACCGGTTCGGCCAGCGCTTCGGCGATCTGGGCCTGATTGATCGTGATTTCCTTTGGCACCCCATTGATCAGGTCGCGCCCGCGTACATTCATATACTGCCCCTGTCCATCGGCGGGAGAGCAGGCGATGCCGATATGCATCTTGATTTTCTCGGCGGATGTTTCGCCAACCAGCAGGTTATGGTTGCGCCGAAGATAGCTGATAATTGCCTCGTCCATCTTGTCACCGCCCACCCGGACCGAGCGCGCATAGACGATATCGCGAAGGGCGATCACGGCCACTTCCGATGTTCCCCCGCCGATATCCACGACCATCGATCCTTCCGGCTCGACCACGGGAATGCCCGCGCCGATGGCCGCCGCGATGGGTTCGGGGATCAGTTTGACTGCCCGTGCTCCGGCCTCCATCGCCGCTTCCTTGATCGCGCGCTGTTCGACGGCGGTTGCGCCCGATGGCACGCAGATCAGAATAAAGGGTCGCGACAGCAGCGAGCGCTTTTGTACCCGGTGAATGAAATCCTTGATCATCGCCTTGGCGACATCGAAATCCGCGATCACGCCGTCGCGCATGGGCCGAATCGCCTCGATCCGCCCCGGTGTCCGACCGAGCATCGCCTTTGCTTCCGAACCAACGGCGAGCACGTCTTTATTCTCTCCCCGCACTTGAAGCGCGACGACTGACGGCTCATTCAGCACGATCCCGCGCCCTTTAACATAGACGAGCGTATTGGCCGTTCCGAGATCGATGGCCATGTCCGAAGAGAACACGCTGAAAAGTCCGAACATGCGACGTTGTCCCCTTACGGGTATGGGTGTGGTTTTCGATGCGGATCATAGGCTTTCACTTCCGGTCCAGCAAAGAAAAACCGGGGCAAATGTCCGCCTTTCGTCATGATCGGTGATTTCAGGCCGTTTCGAGCCGCTTTTTCTGGCGTTTGCTCCGCATCATTGGCGGTGTCTGCGTGTTTGCCGGTTCTACGATCCGCGATAGTGGCAGGCGAAGGCTCGCCACAGTGCCCTCTCCTTCGGCGCTCTTGATCGTCATCGTGCCGCCCATCGACTGCATGATCTTGGTCACAATTGCCAGCCCGATCCCAAGCCCGCCCGATCCGCGCTTCAGATGATCGGTATGCGCTTGGATGAAGGGTGTCGCCACGTTCTCCAGCGCGGTACTGGATATACCGCATCCTGTATCGTGAATCGAGATGACGGCCCCGGTCTCCGTTGGCGGGTGAATTTTGGTTGTCACCGTATTGCCGGGCGGCGAAAACTTGATCGCGTTTGTGATCAGGTTTGTGATCGCTTGTTTCAGGCGTTCGCGGTCGGCACAGACCATCACTTGCTCATCCATTCCGTCGATCTTCAGATCGATGCGCGCATTTTTTGCTGCAAAGCGGCATGATTTGACCGCATCGGCTACGATATCCGTCAGGTGAAACCGGGTTTCATGCAGCGAAATCGATCCGACCGACAGGGTCGACAGGTCCAGCAGGTTATTGATTTCTTGTTTCAGGGTCAGTCCGCTGTTGTGGATATGCTCGACATAATCGCGATAGCTCTCAGGTTGGATCTTACCGAACAATTCGGACCGCATCGCATCCGAAAAGCCGATAATCGCGTTCATGGGTGTGCGCAATTCGTGGCTGACCCCTGCGAGCAGGTTATCCTTGGCCCGATCCGCCAACAGGGCCCGTTCCAGCGCGTCTTCCGCCTCCTTGCGCGCCTGTTGCAACCTTTGAGTATCCTCATATTGCGCACGTTCCAGTTGATCGCGATAAAGGTTGGAGACCACGACCATCGAGACCGTAATCAGGATCAATGTCCTGTCGACCAGCGCAATAGACAGGGTTTGTGTCGTAAATGGCAGGGATACTGAATAGGCAAGGATGACGGAACTGGCCCCGCATAAAACGACGGCAGGGCGAGCATAGAGCGCAACACCCCCATAAAAAATCGCGACTGCCGCCCCGAAATTATAGAAACTGTCCGCGTGCAGATCGATAAGCCCTAAAAGGATCAATCCGATAACGGCAGCCGTGCCATAGGCAACGATCAAAATTTCACGTTGAAAGCGGTTCTTGGATCGCAGAAAGCACACGTAGAAGGTGATCATCACGACCGTGATCAACGATCTCCCCAGAAGCAGCTTGCCGATATGGGCGGGATACGTGAAAAGATCGAAAATACACAGCGACCAATATAAAATTATGCCCAATAATAGGACATTGGCGCGCAGTTGAAATCGATCAGTGTCATCACGATCGTAGTATTCGCGATCCGCGTCTGAGAGCCTGAAAATGCTGATCCAGTCAGGTAACAACCGATTTCCCCGCATCAGCCTGCGCTGGCTTCACTGCGTATCAAGTAAGAGAAACCAGTTAATCCGACTTATACGATTAGAAAAGACAAAAAGTATCTTAACGGTATATGCGGATGGCGGAGGTCTGTATTTACATCCTCCGCCAGAAATTCACTTTGTTATTTCAACTGACGCGGGAGCGTTTTCTCTCGGCGCACCATTAGCTTGTTGAGCGCATTGATATAGGCGCGTCCCGAAGCGACCAGCGTGTCGGCATTTGCCGCATGGCCAGAGACGATCTTGCCGTCTTCCTCCAGCCGCACCGAAACCTCGGCCTGCGCATCGGTTCCATCGGTAACGGCATGCACCTGATACAGTTTCAGCCGCGCCGTATGGGGCACCAGTGCCTTGACCGCGTTGAAGGTGGCATCCACCGGCCCGTTGCCGGTCGTCTCATGCCGGTGCTCAACTCCGTCGATCTCCATCACGAGTGTCGCGGTTGCCGGTCCGCGCGTCCCGCAGATCATGCTCAAATCGACCAATTGCATGCGGTCATGGACCGTGCTCGTCTGTGTGTCTTCGATCAGGGCGATGATATCGTCATCGTAGACTTCCTTCTTGGAATCCGCGAGCGCCTTGAATCGCACGAAGGTTTCCTGAAACGCGTTATCGCCGATATCATAGCCGAGTTGCGCCAGCTTGTCCTTGAACGCCGCGCGCCCTGAATGCTTGCCCATGACCAGATTGCTCTCGGTCAGGCCCACATCTTCGGGCCGCATGATCTCGAATGTTTCCGCGTTTTTCAGCATCCCGTCTTGATGGATACCCGATTCATGGGCAAAGGCGTTTTTGCCGACGATGGCTTTGTTGTATTGTACGCTAAAGCCCGACACGGTCGATACGAGGCGGCTGGCCTTCATGATTTTCGTCGTGTCGATATCGGTACGATAGGGCAGGATATCCCGCCGCACCTTCATCGCCATCACCACTTCTTCCAGTGCGGTATTGCCCGCGCGCTCTCCTAATCCATTGATCGTGCATTCGATCTGGCGTGCGCCCGCTTCGACCGCTGCCAGCGCATTCGCCGTCGCCATGCCTAGATCGTTATGGCAATGGGTCGCGACGATGCAGTTTTTCAGGCCGGGAACTTTCTGATGTAGCATTGAAATCAATTGCGCGCTCTCACGGGGGGCCGTGTAGCCCACGGTATCGGGAATATTGATCGTCGTCGCACCGCATTCGACCGCCAGAGCGACTGTCTCGACCAGATAATCCTCTTCCGTGCGCGTTGCGTCCATCGGCGACCACTGCACATTATCGCATAGCGAGCGCGCAAAGGTCACCGTTTCGCGAATCTTGTCGAGCACCTGAGCCTTGCTCATCGACAATTGATGTTCGCGGTGAAGGGGGGATGTGCCGATAAACGTATGGATACGGGGTTTTCTGGCGTGTTGCAGCGCGCTCCACGCCCGTTCGATATCCCCCTTCGATGCCCGTGCCAGCCCACAGGTCACGGCATTTTGCAGCACCTTGGAGATTTCGGTCACCGCCTCGAAATCGCCATCCGAGGCAATCGGGAACCCGGCTTCGATGATGTCCACGCCCATCTCGTCCAGCAGCACCGCAATCTGAAGTTTTTCCTCCAGCGTCATGGTTGCCCCCGGCGATTGCTCGCCATCGCGCATGGTGGTGTCAAAAATCAGGACGCGGTCGGCGCTGTCCCGTGGGGAATCGGTTTGGGAAGTCATGGCAAAGCCTGTCAGGAAAATATGCGAAAAGGGTGTTGTCCGGTGCGCGCGCGATCCTCTGAGCGCCGCACCATGGTCACGGCGCGCTCAGAGGCGACTAAGCTCTAGAAGGAGAAAACCTTCATATGAAAAAACACCAACTTGCATGGGGCGAATGATGCAGAATCGATCCTGCCTGTCAATCGAAGATTGATGCCGTCCGGCAAGGCATCGATTTGCCCGTCATACCATCATATCAAAGCTCAAGGCGGTTCCGCGTTCCAGGTCTACTGCCGCTTTGCGGTTCAGGATTTCCGGGAAATGCTTCGGGCTTATCCCATGTCCCGGCCTGATTGAGCGAACATTCTCGGCTGTAAAGCTCTCACCCGCCTTGATATCTTTCACCACATAGAGCGAGCGGCGGAAGACGATATTCGCCTCTTCCGCCCCTTTGACATTATAGCCGACCTTGCCCAGCGCCATCCATGCATCGTGGCAATCCGTACAGAGTCGCTTGAATTCATCCGGTTCCAGACTGAACGCGCTATCCGGTCCGCCATCCGCCCTTGCGAGGGTGAAATGTTTTTCGATGACCGACCCGCCCAGCGCGATGGCGGCAACCGAGACGGCGGTGCCGTGGGTATGGTCAGACAGGCCCGATATGACGCCGAAGGCATCCTGCAAATGCGGTATCGTCCTAAGATTCGATTGATCGGTGGGCGAGGGATAGGAGCTGATGCAATGCAATAGGATCAAGTCGTCACATCCGGCGTTTCTGGCCGTGTTCACCGCGTTCTCGATATCGGCCAGATTCGCCAGACCTGTCGAGATGATCATGGGTTTCCCCTTGCGGGCCACATAATCGATCAGTTGCAGGTCGACGATCTCGAAGGATGCGATTTTATACGCGGGTGCTCCGAGGTCTTCGAGCAAATCCGCTGCCGTATTGTCAAAAGGCGTCGAAAACAGTGTGACGCCGTGTTCTTTCGCGCGCGCAAACAGGCGCTCATGCCATTCAAACGGCGTATGGGCCTCTTGATACAGATCATAGAGCTGCCGACCGTCCCAAAGACCCCCTTTGATGAGGAAATCGGGGCGATCGCTTTGGATGGTCAGTGTATCGGCCGTGTAGGTCTGTACCTTGATCGCATCGCAGCCCGTTGCCGCCGCCGCATCGATCAGGCTCAGCGCGCGCTCGATATCGCCGTTATGGTTCCCCGACAATTCGCAGATGATATAGGGCGGATGGTCGGGACCAATGGCTCGACCGGCGATTTCGATGGTTTTTGTCATGGGTACACGCTCGAAAATTAAAAGCTCGCTTTACGGTCGCGACCATAGACAGCGGACCACATAGATTCAAGCTGGACGCCCTGCACAGGCGCAGGATGTGTCAGGATTGGGCCGCTTTTGCGAGGGGGCGAAGGGGGTCAGAACCCCAAGGCACAGCCATCCTTACGCGGGTCCGAGCCGCCGATCAGGCAGCCGGTCTGAGGATCGATGATGATGATCTGCCCGCCCCCGATCGCGCCTTCCGCGATCCGCGCATCATGGCCCATTACTCCGAGGCGGTCGAGCGCAGACCGCGAATATCCCCGTTCTACGGACAGATACCCCTTGTCAAAGAAGCTGCGCGGCGCGTCCATTGCGGCTTGCGGGTCCATGCCGTAATCGACCAGATTACTGATTAGCCGCGCGTGGCCGTTCGATTGATACGCGCCCCCCATGACGCCAAAACTGGCATAGGGTTTCCCATCTTTCGCCATCATGCCGGGAATGATCGTATGCATGGGCCGCTTGCCCCCCTTCAACTCGTTCGGATGGCCTTCTTCAAGGGTAAAGCCTGCACCGCGACTCTGGAAGTTGATACCATAGCGTTCCGATGCGATGCGCGATCCGAAATCGTGGAAGACCGAGTAAATCAGCGATACCATCGTCCGGTCTGCATCGACGACGGTGATATAGATGGTGTCCTTATGCTGGGCACCCCCGGTCCCGATGGCCGCTCCAAGCTCGTGTAGATCGGCGACGCTCTCCAGAAGGTCGGATCGCGCGGCCATCGGGTCTATCTGTTCTTGCAAGCGACGGACCGTTTCTTCCGCCATCAGATGCGCGAGGCGCTCGTCGGCACCCGGTGTGTCGGGATCGGCGATGAGGCGGTTGCGGGCATCATACGCGAGGCGCGCGGCTTCGGCTTCGATATGGGCGCGTTCGGGGCCATGGGGGTCCAATTCGTCGAGTTCGAATCCTTCGAGAATGCGCGCCATCAGGATGGCGGCGACTCCCTGTCCATTGGGCGGCAGTTCAATCAGTTCCATACCGCGATAATGGCCCGAAACCGGCTCTACCCATGTGGATTTCGTTGCGGCGAAATCGGCGAGGGTATGGCGGCCTCCATGCTTGTTGAGGGTCGCGACCATATCTGCGGCCACTGGCCCTTCATAAAACCCCGCGCGTCCCTCGCGTGCGATGATCTCAAGCGCTTCGGCATTGGCAGGATAGGCAAAGACCTCGCCCATGCGCGGCGCTCGCTCACCATTCACGAGAAAGTGGCGCGCCATATCCCCGGTCAGGCGCGGCGAATAGGCGGCCCAGTCGGCGGCGGCGCGCTGGGCGACGGGGTGGCCCTCCCGCGCGATCTTGATCGATGGCGCAAGCGCACGGTCCCAGCCATAGGTTCCGAATTCGGACAAGAGGGTGTCAAAGGCATCGATGGCACCGGGTACAGTCACCGCATGGGCGCTTTCCTGTTCCACCGCGCTCAACCCTTCGCGGCGCAGCATGCTGGCATCAATCGCCATGGGCGCACGGCCGGATCCGTTCAGCCCTCTGGGGCGTGCATCGCCCTCTTTCCATACCAGCGCGAATGCATCCCCTCCGATGCCGGTCATGGCCGGTTCCAGCAATCCCATCGTCAGCGCAGCGGTCACAGCGGCATCGACCGCATTGCCGCCCTCGCGCATCACACCCACCGCGCATTCGACTGCCAACGGATGCGACGTGGCGCACATCGCATGGCGTGCGAGAACGGGGGATCGACCGGGAAGTTGAAAATCGCGCATGGGAAAACCTTTCGGGAAGCGTACCTGTGTGATCTGCCACAGGCAGAGTGAGGCGATTAGCATGTATGCCGATCCGACGTGATCTCAAAGGACGTTTCAGCGTCGATGCAAGTTGGCGATCGCAGCAGGGTTCTTGTGCCTCATGCCCGCAGAGGGCACAGTCGAGCACGGGAGGCACCGGATGCTGGAACGAAAATCGACGCTATCGCGACGGGTTGATGATTGGCACGAGCGCGGTCTGATCGATGGCTCGACGGCTCGGGTGCTGCTTGATGATCTGGAAAAGGGTCGCGAGGCGCGTTCCTTCGCATCGATCGCGGTTTGGCTTGGGATCGTCTGTCTCGCATTTGGTGCGATGACTTTTGTGGCGGCAAACTGGGACGTGATGCCCCGATTGGTCAGAATGGGCGCGCTGATGGGTGGTGTGCTGGCGTCCTATGGTGTTGCGGCGGTGCTGCATAGGCGCGGCAATCCCGGTTTGGCGGAGTCGTTTGTCGTGCTCGGTTGCGGCGTGTTCGGAGCGGCGGTGATGTTCACCGGCCAGATGTACCACCTGACCGGCCCGCCCTCTGGGGGGGTGTTTCTCTGGGCATTGGGCAGCTTTATCGCCGCCATAGCGACGGCGTCGGTCGGGGCACTGGGTATGTCGATCATTCTCGCGACGCTCTGGACCTTGATGTCGATGATGGCACCGGGAGGGCACCCCTTTCATCTGGCGTTTGTTCCGGTCTGGGCGGTGCTGGCGGCCTATGTCTGGTGGGTTCAGGGGCGCTGGGCGGCCCATCTCTGCGCCTTGGGGGCTTTGGCTTGGCTCGGTGTATCGGTGGGCATCGTAATTGTCCGGGACGAGGTTTTCACCTCCGGCTATCTCGCCCTGATGGGCGCTTTCGCGGCGATCTCCATTGCGATTCTCAGCGCACGCACCATCCGGGCGCTGCGGGGGTTCGAAGGGGAGGGCGTTTTCTACCTGATGGTTCTCATCTTCGGTTTGCTCGCCTTCCTGTTCGTATCGAATGAAGTCTTGTTCCCCCCTCAAGTGCCTCTGTTGGTGCCCATTGTTGCGGCGCCTCTGAGTCTGCTGGCATCCTGGCCCGCTTTGGGGCGTGACGAGCGCTACGACCATGGGTTCGCGGCCCTTTGGGTCGGGGTGACCGTTCTCGTGGCCTATCTTGTGTCTCGCGGCATGCCCTATGCGGTCGAAGCATTCGTCCTCGCGGTATCGGTCTGGGCAATTCGCATGGGAGGACGGCAGGGATGGCGTAATGTGACCGGGCTTGGCTACATCGCCTTTGCCGTCACGATGTTCGTGATCTACACGGCGGCGGCGCATGGCTTACTGGGCACCAGCTTGTTCTATCTGATCGCCGGAGTGCTGCTTTTACTGGGCGCATTGCTCGTGCCGCGATTGGTCTCGGCCGGGGAGGGCGGGTCGTGAAGCGGTGGTTTTTGCCGGGTTTGGCGCTCGCCTTTGTCGCACAGATGGGCATTGTGGCCGCCATGGTCTGGACCCGCGCGGCGGTGCTGCGCAATGGACAGGAAATCGCCATCCGCTCCACCTTCATCGACCCCCGCGATATTTTTCGTGGCCATTATGTGCGGCTGAATCTCACTGTAGATCCGCCCGAAGACGATATTCCGGGGCTGACTGGCGCGCTAGGCCGGGACGATACCGCCTATATCACTCTGCGACAGGCGGCGGATGGGTTCTGGGTCGCCAAGGCGGTTCATGATGACATTCCCGAAGATACCTCTGACCCGGTGCTTAGAATCGTTTCCGCTTCGCCGACACGGTCCGCACAGGGAATCGGTCGATTCGCCCTGCCTTTCGACCGTTATTTCGCCGATTACAATCGGTCGCAGGCATTGGAGAGGCTGCGACGGGATCAACGGCTAGGGGTGATATTGGCTCTCGATGGCAAGGGTGGAGCCGTGATCAAGGGCCTGACCATCGACGGCGAAAGTGTCTATGATGAAGCTCT
Source organism: uncultured Neomegalonema sp. (assembly GCA_938008165.1). Classification (GTDB taxonomy): domain Bacteria; phylum Pseudomonadota; class Alphaproteobacteria; order Rhodobacterales; family Rhodobacteraceae; genus JAHDDY01. The sequence continues at coordinate 130,236 of CALLLP010000004.1, forward strand.
TTTTTGACGGTTAAGTATTTGATATTATTTATAAATTATTCATACTGTCGATAGTGGCTGTGAGGGGATTAAATCAAAATAATGGGCGTAGTATAAATATGTAAAAACCCAAAACTCTCGTATATGGTGTATTTTATTAACGAACAAAACAAGATTTGACAGAGAACAAATAAGAACATTAGATGAACTCATCGTTAAGCCGAGTCGGCCACCTTGAGGAGAAACCCCATGTCGAATCCTGCCGAAGCCATTCTCTATGTCCCCGCAAAACGCAAGGGCAGCAGTGTTGGGTTGTTCTGCATTATCGGCGCGACCGCCGTGATGATGATCGCCGGTCTGAGCGCCCCGAATGCGGCACCTGCGGGGATCATATCGCCCGCGCCCATTTTTGCCCAAAACATGGCCAATCCACCCGTTCGGCAGATCCATGATCGCGGCCGGTTGCGGATGCTGTCGAGTGTAGATTTTCCGATCATGCCCCCTCTGCCGGTCAATATCGCGGCCCTCCCGCGCCCTGAGCGCGCCCGCTACGTCGCTGCTATCGGCGAGCAACATGGCGTTCCGCGTGAAATTTTTGCGGCAATGGTGATGACCGAAAGCAATTTCGATCCCGCGGCCCGGTCTCATGTCGGGGCCATTGGCTTGACCCAGCTGATGCCTGCCACAGCCCGCGAAATCGGCGTCGACCCTCATGATCCGCACCAGAATTTGGCCGGGGGCGCGCAATATCTCAAGCAGCAATATGATCGCTTCGGGGATTGGCCGCTTGCTTTGGCGGCGTATAATTCGGGGCCAACACGGGTCGCGCGGCTCGGGCGTATTCCGCATATTCGGGAAACGCAGGATTATGTCCAAAAAGTCTTGATCCGCGCCGATGTCCTGCGTGGCCGGATCTGAAAATTCTCCGGGCCGGAGGGGTATCCAGCCCGGAGAGCGTTCTACATCAATAGGTCAGCAGCCCATTGCTCGCCGCCAGTGCAGGCGCATAGGTCGCGATCCCACCGGCGAGCGATGCCGAAGGCTGCGGGATCACCTGAAACGATCCCCCAAGGGTCGGCTCCACGCCGATCTGTGCGGAGGGCGTAACACTGCCATAATCTGTGTTGACGCTCAGCCCTGCGGCTGGATCAAGGAAGGGTGTCGCCGTTGGCGCGGTCAGGTCATAGGTCGTCCCGCTGGCCTGAACCGGCTGTACCGCGCCAAAAGTCGGCACGCTCGACGCGTAGGACTGGATCGACGTCTGCACCGGAGTGACCGCAGGCAAAGCCGCCGAATAAGATTGCGTCACCGTCTCGACACTGCCCAAAGTGTAAGTGCTGTTTCCAACGGCTGGGGCGGCAACGGTATAGGACGGCGCTACGGTCGAAACAGACGGCGCTGCGACGCTGTAGGAGGGCGCTGCGGCGGTCGAATACACTGGTGTGGCGGCAGTGTAGGATGGTGTCGCGGCTGAGTATGCCGGGCTCACGGCGCCATAGGTCTGCGGCGAGACCGTATATCCGCTTGCTGGCACCGCAGCGGTTGTATAGCTCGGCTGCACTGTTCCATAGCTTGGCTGTACGGGTTGATACTGGCCGGTTGCGATGGTCTGTCCGCTTGGCAGGGCTGTGTAAGCCGGGTTGCTCGCTATGCCCGGTGTTCCGATCAGGCCATTGAGGGCGGCCAGCGGATTCGGTACCGTGATTGTCTGCGGGGCCGTCGAGCATCCCGCCAGAAGGGCGGCGGTCGCCAAAAAGCCAAATCCTTTGCGGAACGAACGGGTCATCGGGTCATCCTTTTATTGAACCGCGCGGTGAATTCCGTCAGCGGGTAGTCCGGTCCTTGCGGTGGTCGTCGCGACTTGCGACTCGCTTTGCACCACATCCTGTTCTCAATCGTCGTTATCGGCGCTTTGCCGCCCATGGGACGGTGTTGTCACCGGCGTAACGCGCTTCGATGGTTAACAGGATACAAATGGCGTGCCACAATCCCCGCTTGCGCGCAGTTTTTTCATAGGGCGTAAAAAAAACGCTCCGTTCCATGGAACGAAGCGTTCTTTGATTGAGCCTGCGAAAGGCCGTTCGATCAGAGCGCCATCTGCTGAGGGCGCATATCATCTTTGCTGATTCCGGCAACGCGGACGGGCTTTTTCATCGCGTCGCGGCGGAATGGCTCGCCGAGTTCTTGGTTCAGAACGCATTCGATGAAGGTGTTGACGCCATCCTCCATCTGCTCCTTCACGGCGATCCGCAGCGTTTCGGTCAGTTCGTCCATCGTCGTGACCTGCACGCCCTTCAGGCCGCATCCTTCGGCGATTTTCGCATATTCGACACCGAGATTGAGTTCGGTTCCGACGAAGTTATCGTCAAACCACAGGGTCGAGTTGCGCTTTTCCGCGCCCCATTGGTAGTTGCGGAAGATCACCATCGTGATTGGGGGCCACTCATTACGACCGCAGGCTGTCATCTCGTTCATGGAGATACCAAAAGCGCCATCCCCGGCAAAGCCGATGACCGGCAGGTCAGGGCGACCGATTTTCGCGCCGAGGATTGCGGGCAGGCCATAGCCGCAGGGACCGAACAGGCCCGGCGACAGATAGCGGCGGCCGCTCTCAAAGGTCGGATAGGCGTTGCCGATGGCGCAGTTATTGCCAATATCCGTCGAAATGATCGCGTTTTCGGGCATGGCGGCCTGAATCGCGCGCCACGCCATGCGGGGCGACATGCGCTTGGGCTGATCGGCGCGGGCGCGCTCGTTCCAGGTGGTGCCGGGGTCGTCATCCTCATGATCCATCGAGGAGAGTTCCTGCGCCCAGCGCGATTTCGTATCGGCGACGAGGTTCTTGCGATCCGCGCGCCCTGCATCGCCTGCGGTGGGGGTCAGCTTGGCAAGGATTTGCTCGGCCACGGCCTTCGCATCGCCCTGAATCCCGACGGCTACCTTTTTGGTCAGGCCGATCCGGTCGGAGTTGATATCGACCTGTATGATCTTGGCATCTTTCGGCCAGTAATCGATGCCATAGCCCGGCAGGGTCGAAAACGGGTTCAGGCGCGTGCCGAGCGCAAGCACCACATCGGCTTTGGCGACCAATTCCATCGCCGCTTTCGACCCGTTATATCCCAGCGGGCCGACTGACAGCGGATGCGAGCCAGGGAAGGCGTCGTTGTGCTGGTAGTTGCACGCGACCGGCGCATCGAGTTTCTCGGCGAGATCTTTGGAGGCATCGATCGCACCGCCGATGATGACGCCTGCGCCGTTCAGGATCATCGGGAATTTCGCGCCGGATAGCAGCTTGGCCGCTTCGGCAATGGCTTGTTCGCCGCCGCGTGGGCGTTCAAGCCGAACGATTTGCGGCAGGTCGATATCGATAACCTGCGTCCAGTAATCGCGGGGCACATTGATCTGTGCGGGGGCACATCCGCGCCATGCTTTTTCGATCACGCGGTTCAGGACTTCGGCCATCCGCGATGGATCGCGCACTTCTTCCTGATAGCAGACCATGTCCTCGAACAGTTTCATCTGTTCGATTTCCTGAAATCCGCCCTGACCGATAGTCTTATTGGCCGCCTGTGGCGTGACCAGCAGCATTGGCGTGTGATTCCAGTAGGCGGTTTTGATCGGCGTCACGAAGTTGGTGATTCCGGGGCCGTTCTGGGCGATGGCCATGGCCATCTTGCCGGTCGAGCGGGTATATCCATCGGCGATCATCCCGGCATTCGTTTCGTGGGCGCAATCCCAGAACTTGATTCCGGCAGCAGGAAACAGATCGGAAATCGGCATCATGGCCGAGCCAATGATCCCGAACGCATGTTCGATTCCGTGCATTTGGAGGACTTTGACAAAAGCCTCTTCGGTCGTCATTTTCATCGGTATACCCCTCAACCGCCAATGGCGTGTGATCTTTGCGAAGAACGAATGCCCCGGACAATCCGGGGTTTATACGGTATTAATTCAAAGCCGTCGAAAAATCGAGACCTCATTTATCATTAATGGCGCTCAGCGTGCAATCTAAGCGATTCCTGCCGACGATATATAGTACCAGTCGAGAGCGGGTTTAAGGCCAATTTCAGAGCACGTCGTCGCGCTTCCCGGATATTGAAATTTACCTTGGACCTGTGCTTGACTTTAAGTCCTTAGATCGAACGAACTGCCGGAGGCGCCGATGACGGCACCAAATACTCTCAGGATTCCGAGTCCTGAATCTGAAACCGCCCTGCTAAGACGCTATCTCAACGAAGAAGGGTTGAGCGAGACGAGCCTGTTACAAGCGGTCGATCTGATCCAGCAGCGCACGGAGGTTTTTCTGGCTGATGCGCTGGCAGAGACGGAATTGGCGGCGGGATTTCGTTCTGCCTGTTCCGCCGGATGCGGATATTGTTGTCATACGCTCGTCAGCGTATCGCCGCCCGAAGTATTCTACATCGCCCGCTATATCGAGGATACCATGGAGCCGAAGGCGCGTGATGCCGTCAAGCAGCGCGTGATCGAATCGGCGGATCGCACGCGGGGCATGGACGGTGCGCAGCGTTATGTTGCCCGCGAGCCATGCCCGTTTCTGCGAGACGACGATTGGTATTGCGGGTTGCATACGGCTCGCCCGCTGGTTTGTCGCGCCATGCATTCGGGATCGTTATCCGCCTGTAAGAAGGCGTATACGGAACGGGATGCAACGGTGCCGACACAGACAATGGCGATCTTCTTCGAAAATACAAAGGCGTATATGTCAGCCTATATTTCGGCTCTACGGCCATTCGGAGTGAAGATTTATCCCGTCGAGCTATCCGGGGCGCTTGCGATCATTTGGCGCGAGGAGAATGCTTTCGGCCGTTGGCTGGGCGGTGAAGATCTGTTCGAACCGGCCCGTGTGGCGTCGAAAGAAGTGGTGCGCCAAGTCAAGCGCGCCTGATCTCACTTCAGCCAGAAGCCAGGATGATACGGTCACTAAAAACAACTATTTGCCACCTAAAGCCCGTCAATAGCTCAGGCTGAAATCTTGCCGATGCAAGCGATTGTGATCGACTGTGAGCAGAGTCGAAATTGACGTGGTTGAGGTTTCAGTGTTAAAAGCAATATAACTGTATGTCAAACCTATGAGGGTTAAGATGGCTTGGAAAGCACCTAAGATTGAAGAAGTAACCTGTGGCATGGAAATCAACATGTACTTCCCTGCCGAAGCCGAAGAAACGCTGTTCTGATCTACTTGGATCGGCTGTGACAAAAAAACGCGCTTTCCCGTCGGGAAGGTGCGTTTTTTTTATTTGGCGGGTCAAAGGGCCTGATAGGCTATGCCCTGTATATTGAAAACAGGGAAGCCTGATCATGTCTACGGGAGCCATGAGCGCTGCATCGCTCGACGCCGCACGCCAGTCTGAGCCACAATCTCGCGGGGCCTTCGAAAATCGCCTCCGGGCCATCGGGGCCGCGCGGTATCACGACAAGCATCCTTTTCACGACAGGCTGCATTCTGGCCAATGCAGCCCCGAACAAGTGCGCGCTTGGGTGATCAATCGATATTACTATCAAAGCCGCATCCCGATGAAGGATGCCGCCTTCATGTCGCGCATTTCCGACCCCGCCTTGCGCCGGGCATGGCGTTCACGGATCGAGGATCATGACGGGACCAACGAGCATGATGGCGGCATCGCGCGTTGGCTGCGTCTTGCCGAAGCTGTGGGTCTCGACCCAGATTATGTCTCCTCCGAACGCGGGATCATGGCGGCAACGAAATTCGCGGTCGATGCTTATGTGCGGTTTGTGCGTGAGATGCCGATGCTCGATGCGGTGGCCTCGTCGCTTACGGAACTCTTCGCACCGAAAATCCACTCGCAGCGAATCGAAGGTCTGCTCAAGCATTACGATTTTGCCAATGAATCGAGCCTTGCCTATTTCTCGACTCGTCTGACGCAGGCCCCGAAAGATGTGGCCTTCGGGTTGGCCTATGTGCTCGATCATGCCGATACTCTCGAAAAGCAGGATGCGGCGGCGGCGGCATTGACCTTCAAGACCGATGTGCTCTGGGCGCAGCTCGATGCCCTGTGGTCTGCCTATGTCGAGCCGGGCCGGATACCGCCGGGCGCGTGGACTCCCGATGAAGGGCTACTGGGATGAGCATTCAGGAAACCGCCTGCCCCCGCCTTCTCAGCGGTGTCCGCACCAAATACGACAAGGTGCGCGGCAATTGGGTTTTGCTGGCTCCTGAACGTGCGATCAAACTCGATGACATCGGTGCGGCAATTCTCGCGGAGACGGATGGAGAGCGCTCCCTTGGCGGCATCCTCGATGCTTTGGTTGCCAAGTATAATGCACCCCGCGATCAGATCGCGGGCGATGTCTCGACATTCCTGGAATCGCTGCGCGAGCGGCGCATGCTGGAGGTAACGTGATGGATGCGCCGGTCGTCGATGCTGAAGGAACCGCCGAAATCACCTATGGCCCGCCCATTGCCATGCTGGCCGAGATAACGCATCGCTGCCCGCTTTCCTGCCCGTATTGTTCCAATCCATTGGAATTGACCAAGCGCGATGGAGAGCTTCCGACGGAAATCTGGGTCGATGTGTTTCGGCAAGCGGCGGAATTGGGTGTATTGCAGATGCATTTATCCGGGGGAGAGCCTGCCTCCCGGCGCGATCTGGAAGATTTGGTGACGGCCTGCCGCGACCACGATCTCTATTCCAATCTCATCACATCCGGTATTGGCCTGACCGAAAAGCGGTTGACCGGCCTCAAAGAGCGTGGCCTCGACCATGTGCAATTGTCGCTGCAAGGCGTCGATGCCGAGATGGCCGATCTGATTGGCGGTTATAAGGGCGGCTATTCGCGCAAGATGGACGTGGCAGGCTGGACCACCTCCCTTGACCTCCCGCTGACCCTCAATGCCGTGATGCATGAAAAAAATATCGACCGCCTGCCTGAGACGATCGATCTCGCGGTAAGGATGGGCGCGCGGCGGCTGGAGGTGGCGACCGTGCAGTTTCACGGCTGGGCCGTCAAGAACCGTGCGGCCCTCATGCCAACCCGCGAACAGGCAAAGCTGGCCGGACAACGGGTTGCCGAGGCACGCGAGCGCCTCAAAGGTGTGCTCGTTATCGATTACGTACCTGCGGACCACCATGCGGATTACCCCAAGCCCTGCATGGGCGGTTGGGGATCGACGGGGTTGAATATTGTCCCGGATGGGCGCGTGATGCCCTGTCACGCGGCTCATACGATCCCGCATCTGGTCTTTGAAAACGTCCGTGACAAGCCGCTGGCGGATATCTGGTGGAAATCAGAGGCATTCAACGCCTATCGCGGGTTTGAATGGATGCAGGAACCGTGTCGCTCCTGTCCGCGCAAGGCACGGGATTTCGGCGGATGCCGGTGTCAGGCGATGGCCATTGCAGGCGATGCGGCGGCGACCGATCCGGTCTGTATCAAATCGCCTCTGCATGCCCAGTTGCAGGAGGCGGCAGAAGCCGATGCCATGTCGGATGGCACGCTGACCTTTCGGACGATGCCAGTGTAACGCGAAGGCTCTGACCGGCCCACCTGCGGCTCATATCCTCAGGTCCAGCACCACCGCCGCATGATCACTCAGCCCCTCGCGTCGCTCCGGCTCGGCGGGATTGGTGCCCCAGTCATGGCGACAGGCCAAAAGGTCGGGGGCCAGATGCCGGTTCAGGAACACATGGTCGAGGCGAAAGCCATTGTTCCGATGTGAGTACCACGTATATTCGCGCCGCGTGCCGTGCAGGTGCCGAAAGGCATCCGCCCAGCCGCGCTCTCCCATTCCGTCGATAAACGCATATTCGCGATGAAACTGCGGCCCAAGGGGTTTTTCCTCATCCAGATGCCGCAGGCCGGAATTCGTATCGCCGCCGATCACGGCTGGTCCAAAGCGCCAGCGGGTTGCAAGGTCCAAAACGGCGTCGAGCATGGGGTATTTCAGTTCCGGCGACGTAAAATTCGGCGCATGCATCAATCCCATTGTAAACGGTCGGGGACCATCGACCTTTGCCAGAAGCCACCGATCCCGAAGAATTGGCATTCCTGCGATTCTACGGCGGCGCAAGGGCCAGCGGCTCGCTATCAAAAGGGCATTGCGGGCGGGAAAATCCGCTAATGTGGTCTGTATCTGATGTGACCACCCTTGCTCCGCCAGATGCAGCGCAAGAGCTTGGCTTGCCGGTGTTCCCCTGAATTCGCTCAATCCGATGATATCCGGTTGCCATGCGGCCAGTTGATCGCCGATGGCCGGAATGCGTTTGCCGCCCCCTGCCCGGATATTCCAGTACACAAGGCGCATCGTCCCCGTCGGTGGAGGCGCTGCGGTCAAATGAAAGGCCGGGGTTTCAATACCGTGTAATCGTATTTCGCGATCTCGCACAGGGCATTACGATCCATCATCACGAATGTCCGGTCCCGCCAAGCCATCGCCCCGCGAGCGGCCAGCTTTCTCAGGGTCTTGTTGGTATGGACCAGCGACAGGCCCAAAGTATTCGCCAGTTGTTGCTGGCTGAACGGAAACGGCATCGTGCCTTCGGGTGCTGCGCCTGTTTCGACGGCTCTGTCATGCAGCAGGACGAGAACATGCGCGACCCTCTCCATGGCGGATCGTCGGCCAAGGGTGATCAGGTGTTCGTCCAGTAATTGCTCCTCCCGCGATGCGAGCCATGTCAAATCATATGCGAGGGATGGAAATTTCGAGAACAGCGACCACAGCTTTTGCCGCTCAAAGACACAGAGCAGCATATCACTCGATGCATCGACGGAATGGCCCATTTCCTCAAGAACGGCCCCTTGCAATCCGATCAGATCGCCGGGCATGATAAAATTAAGGATCTGCTCGCGCCCATCGTCAAGGGTCTTGGATCGAAAGCCCCATCCTTTCATGACGGTATAGATCGCCTCCGAGGATTGCCCTTGGGTCAGAATTGTCGATCCGGCCGAGACGCTGATTTCCCCCACCTTGAAAGACTTGATGAATTCGAGCTGTTCAGGGTCAAACGGGCGAAAGGCAGGGTTCTTTCGCAAGGGGCAATGGGTGCAATCATGGCGATCCCGGTGTGAGATGTGGCGCATGGTAGTCCTCGAATAAAAGAAAATATGGCCTGATTTATTCAGACCCTTGTCTTGGGTGTATCAAGTAATAGGGTGCTGTAGTGAATAATTTTTTTGGAAATTCCGCCTTGTAATAAATTTTTTGAATTGAATGCCACACTTTACGGGGTTTTGGTGGCATCTTCTTCTTTTTCAAGTTGCCCAATGATGCTGTTTATTTTATCAGGCACCTCATCATCTGAAAATTCTTCATACAGAGCTTTCAGACGCGATCCAATAATCTGACCAATAGCCGCATTGGTTGCAGTTTTCTCATCGCTGTTCTTTTCGTCGATTTTGTGGGGTGTCTGAGGCGCGGTCATCTGGTTTCTCTAACTCCTTGCATCGAAGAAACGACACCATATCTATTAGAGCATTCCATCGCTTGTTGGAACGATTATAAAGCGCAGTTAACGAACTGAAGCTGTGGAAAATTGTAGGACGTTTCATGTCGGTTGCCGCTTCCATAAAGCTCCATCTTCCCATGATGCGTCGTTACGCGCGGGCGTTGACCGGCTCCACAAAACGGGGTGACGCTCATGTCGCGTTGGTGCTCGAAGCGTTATTGGCCGATCCTGATGCCTTGCCGGTTGAATGGGATCTGCGTCTGGGCATCTATCGAATGCTCAGCTCGATTTTGCCGTCCTTCGGGGAGGATACCGATAAGGGAAAAAGCCCGCATGCATGGGAGAATATCGCGTATCACCGCTTCTCGACCGTGCTCCCTGTTGCCAAACAGGCGTTTGTCCTCGTCATGGTGGAGGAGGTTAGTCTTGCCGATACCGCCTGGATTCTCGAATTGGACGAGGCGGAGGTGCGCGCACTGCTCGCCTCCGTCTTCTTGGAAATCGCGATGCAGATTTCTACTGATGTGCTGATGCTGGAGGACGAACCGATGATTGCAATTGAACTCGAACAGATGATTCGGAGCATCGGGCATACGGTTATCGGAATCGCCAGAAACTATCGCGAGGCACTGGCAAACTATTCCCGCGTGCATCCCGGTCTGGTCATCGCCGATATTCAGCTTGCGGACGGAACATCCGGTATCGATGCTGCCAACGAAATGTTGGGCCGGACGCGTGACGCTCCGCCCATCGTTTTCGTGAGCGCCTATCCTCAGCGACTGCTAACCGTCGAAAGGCCGGAGCCGACCTTCTTGATCACCAAGCCGTATCAGAAGGATATGGTCATGGCGATTATCAGCCAAGCGCTGTTTTTCGACGGTGTTCCCGAAGCGGTTGCATGACCCCGGCATAATTGTCGGAATCGGCGATGGTGGCCGTGGTTCGATTGGGTCGTGCAGGGGATGCTCTAGCGTCACCCTTGCGCCATGCTGCGTGTCTGTTATCTCAGGCTGAAGCATCCGAGATCGATTGTCCCGCCATCAGGAGCGTGCCCATGGCCGAGTATACCGTCATCCGTTATGTCCTTGCGGGCGATGTGGCCGAGATTACGCTTGATCGGCCCGATACCCTCAACAGCCTCAATGCCGCAATGCGCGCCGAGCTGAAACATGCCGTCGAGCGTGCGCAGGCCGAAAAAGCCCGCGTGATCCTGCTGACGGGCGAGGGGCGTTCATTTTGCTCCGGTCAGGATCTGGGCGAGACCGAAACCGGCATCCCGGATGTCGAGCGCACGCTGCGCGAGGAATACGAACCGATGGCCCGTGCGATCCTCGATTGCGAGATTCCGATCATTGCGGCGGTCAATGGTACGGCGGCGGGGGCGGGGGCCAGCCTTGCTCTGCTGGCCGATATCGTGATGGCGGGGCAGGGGTCGCAATTCGTCATCGCCTTTGCGCGCATCGGTCTGATGCCCGATGTTGCCCTGACCTATTTCCTGCCCCGTCAGGTGGGCCTCGCCCGCGCGATGGGCATGGCGATGACGACCGAGCCGGTGGACGGTCAGCGCGCCGCCGATTGGGGTCTGATCTGGAAGGCCGTTCCCGACGAGGCGCTGTTACCGCAATCCCGCGCTCTCGCTGGCGCCATGGCCAAGGGGCCGACGCGCTCGTTCTCTCTGATCCGCAAGGCGATGCGGGCCAGCCTTGACAACGATCTGACCGCCCAACTTGCGGTGGAGTCGGCAGGTCAGGGCGAGGCGGCGGGGACACGCGACTTTCTCGAAGGGACGACCGCGTTCCTCGAAAAAAGGATGCCGTCTTTCGAAGGGCGATGAACGCGTTCTTGCGTTTTGCGGTGCTTCAGGCCCGTGCGGCGGTCTTCGGGATCGGCATCCTCGCGTTGATCCTTGTGACCAGCGCTGTGTGGCAGGATGCCTGGCCGGTCTACCGTTCGGATTTCATCTTCGTCTTGGTGGTTCTGGCGCAGGTCTGGCTCTTGGCTACCGGGCGCGAGACATGGCGTGAGGCGAAGGTGATCGCGATTTTTCACGTCGTCGGCGTGGCGATGGAAATCTTCAAGACCGCTATCGGCTCGTGGCATTATCCAGAACCGGCGATATTCGCCATCGGAAACGTCCCGTTATTCACGGGGTTTATGTATTCGGCGGTGGGCAGCTATATTGCGCGGTTCTGGCGGCTCAGCGATATGCGGTTGGAGCGGGCACCGCCTCTCTGGGCGGGAATGTTGCTTGGGCTGGCGATATACGTGAATTTCTTCACCCATCATTACGTGATGGATATCCGCCTCGGTCTGTTTGTCGCGATCGCCCTGTTATATGGGCGCACGATGGCGCGATTCGGCGAGGAAGGGCCACGTGTTCCCCTCCTCGCCTTTTTCGCCCTTGCCGCTGTCCTGATCTACATTGCCGAAAATATCGGCTCGATTACTGGAACATGGCTCTACCCGTCGCAGGAGAGCGGCTGGCGACCCGTGCCCCCGGCAAAACTGGGGGCATGGTTCCTGTTGATGACGATCAGCTTCGTGCTCGTCTGGTCAATTCGTCGGGATCGGTTATCGGAGCGATGACAGAAGGTTTTCCGCTTTGCCTCGTGCTTCGAAATTGCCGCTGCTGTCCAAAACGCCGCTCAGGATCATCCGCGCTTCGGAGCCTCGTCCCGCTTTCGACAGGGCGGCGGCATAATGATAGCCGATTTCGGGGTTTTCGGGGGCCATCTTGGCGGCCCGTGAGAGAAGGGTCAGACCCTGTTCCAGCTTTCCGTATTCGACCAGCATCCATCCATAGGTATCCGCCACCTCTGGCGACCCGCTTGCCGCCTGAAACGCGCGTTCCGCGTAATCCAGCGCATCGGGCCGGTTGGACCTGTGCCTCAACCATGCGAAGTTGTTCAGGGCCACCGGATTGGACGGCTCCAGCTTCAGGAATTCACCATAGACGGTTTCGGCTTCGGCGTAGTTCTGCTGATCCATCATCGCGGTTGCATAGGCGATCATAGCGCCCCGATCGGTTGGGTTGTTCTGAACCCACTGGCGCAGGCCCTCATTGGCGACATCCATCCGTCCCGCTCTGATCCGCGCACCGTAAAGGGCGGTTGCGAGCTGACTGTCCGGGCTGCGGCGAAAGGCTTTTTCCAGTACTTCGACGCCGATTACGGGCTGGCCACTTTCGGCGGCGACATGGGCCAGCAACCGGGCTGCGGCGCTGGGGTTCTGTGCCGACAGGGATTGTGCGGCTTCTTGCGCAACGGCGGTGTCGCGCTGTTTGATCGCCAGCGTTGCCATCGTGCTTGCGACCGAAGCATTGCTGGGCCAGCGTTTTATCCCGGCACGCAGGGCGGCATAGGCGTCATCGACCCGGCCTGCCGCTGCAAGCGCGTCGGCGTTGATGAGGACGGCCCGCGGCGAATCCGGCGCGCGTTGCATCAATCGGTTTGCGGCGATGACTGCCTCTTTACCTTCCCCGGCATCGATCAACGAGACGGCGGCGAAGGACAGATCGTTCAGCGATGCCTTGGGAATGGCCGACAGGCGTTTGGCTTCACGGATGGCGATATCGTTGCGATTGAGCAAAATCGCATTGCGGACCAGTGCTTTCATGACATCGACAGAGTTCGGCAGACGCCGCGCTCCATCTTCCAGCACCGTAAGCGCCGCCTCGCGCTCCCCGGTCTGGGCCAATTGCTGCGAAAGGCGCAAAAGAAGAAATTCGCTGTTCGGATTAGCAGCGGCCATCGACCGAAGCCGCCCCGTCGTCACGTGAGGCGTGGGGTCGAGTTGTTCCTGCGCCACATGGGCCGCGATCAATTCCGGATCGGCGGCAAGGGCGCGATCTAAACTCTTGCGGGCACTGTCGATATCTCCCCGTGCGGCGGCGATACCCCCGCGCAGGGCCTGTACCCGCGCGGCACGCTGAACCGAATCGCTCAGGCCATTGAGCACGACTTCCGCAGCGCTGGGATCGTTATTCGACAAGGCGGCCCCGGCCTTCAGAACGGCGATACGCAGGGTGTTGTCGCCGCCTGTTGTCGGGTCCAGCAGGCTCAGCGCCGTGGTGGCATCGCGCCGCTCTACGGGCGTGCCGGATTCCGCAAGGATGGCAAAATGCTCACGGGCATCGCCGAATCGGTCGAGGGCCAGATACGCCCCGGCCAATTGCCGCCGGGTGCCGGTGTCTTCAGGGCTGCGCGCCAGCAGGGTTTCGAGAATATCCACCGCGTTGCTTGGCTGCCCCATTCTCAGGCGAACGGTCGCGAGGGCGCGCCGCGCGTCGAGATTCTTTGGTTCCATCGAGATGTAGCGCTGAAACAGCGAATCGGCCTGACTGTATTCCTCGCGTTCGGTCTTGATCAGCGCCCCAAGCAAAACCGCAGGTGAGAAACGGTCGAAACTGCGTTGCAGCTGCGTAAAACTGTTATTCGCGGCATCGTAATCGCCCTCGGCAAAGGCAATCGCCGCTTTGAGATAATGGCTGATAGGCGCGCCCGGTTCCAGGCGCGTCACCGCCTCGGAATCGCTGCGTGCGCGGGTGATATCGCCATTGGAGAGAGAGGCGCGCGCCCGCGAGATCAACGGCCCGATATTATTCGGTTGCAGGGCGACGGCCTTGTCGAATGACAGGAAGGCGGCATGTTTGTCGCCCAGTGTCAGCGACACCTCGCCGCGCAGAATCCAGCCCTGTGCATAATCGGGTTTGCCCTGAACGATTTCATCCAGCTTGTCGGCAGCACGGCTATAATCTTTGCGGGCAGCAAAGACCCGCGCGAGTCCGAAATGCCCTTCGACCCGGCGCGAATCGATCGCAATGATGTTCTGAAACGCGGTGTACGCTTCATCAAGGCGTTCGAGGCCGATCAGCGCCGAGCCGCGAATGACCAGTTTTTGCATCATCAGGTCGTTATTTGCGGCCCCACCGGCGACCAATGCCAAGGCATCGGCGGGCTTGCCCTGCTGCAAGGCAATCTCGCCCAGCAAAATGGCGGTTTCGTCGCTGGGCGAGAGGCGATGGGCGCGCCCGATTTCTTTTTCCGCCGTTTTCAGTTCTCCGCCCTGCAGGGCGATTTTGCCCAGCATCAACCGCGCAGGGGCATGATCGGGATTGGCCCGCAGGACGTTTTTCAGTTCAATGGAGGCATCGCGCAGTTTGCCATCCCGAAAAAAGGTTTCGGCGCGGCTATAGGTTTCGCTGATGATGGCGCTGTCAGCTTTCGCAAAGGCGGGGGATGGAGCGATGACCACACCGCCTGCAAGGGCGAGAGCAAGAGCAAGGGGGGTGGTCAAGGGATGACGCGGCATTGACGGCTCCGACTGAATTCTGAGGTTCAGTCGCACCATGCCCTAGCAAGGTTGACCGGAGCTTAAGCCGCCCTGTCCAGTTTCCGGGAATCGTCAATTTTGCTGATAAACCTGTCCAGCATCATCACAGTCCAGAGCGCCCGGCTCGTATCTGCCCGGCCCGTGCGCAGGTCGCGCCACAGATCGTTCATCGCGCGCTGTTCCAGCAAACCCGATTCCAGCAGGATCGAATCATTGGTCAGACGCTCCATCTCGCTCGCGAAGCGCCCCGTCATCCAATGGCCGATGGGCGCAACGAAGCCGCGCTTTTTCGCTCCGAGAATCGTGTCCGGCACATGCTCGTTGAGAGCGGCTTTCAAAACCCGCTTGCCGGAAAATCCGTCGAGCTTGAGAGTGGTCGGCAGGCGCGCGGCCCATTGAGCGAGGTCGATATCTAGCAAGGGATTACGCACCTCAATGCCCATAGCCATGCTCGCGCGGTCGACCTTCACGAGCATTCGCCCCGGCAGCCATGTCATCAGGTCTACATATTGTGCGCGGGCGAGGGGGTCGTCTGTATCGGCACGGGCGGCATGCTCGCGCAGCAGATCGGCGGTCGAATAGGCATCGACGCGCCCCTGCGCCCCTAGCAGGGCATCGCGCTGGCGTTCCTGCATCAGTGCAGTGGCGCGGAACAATCCACCCATCGCATCGGTCGCCAGCGATTCGAGGGTCGATTTCGCGCGCAGCACACGCGGTCCCCGCTGCATCGCCGGATAGGCGCGCGATAATGGCCCAAACAGGCCCCGCCCGGCCCATCCGGGCATCCGGGCCTTCATCCGTTCTTCGGCGAGGTGATAGGGATAGCGCCGGTATCCGGCGAACAGCTCATCGCCGCCATCCCCTGACAGGGCGACCTTCACGTAACGCGCGGCCATGCGGCATAGATGCAGCGTTGGCAGGGCGGAGGCATCGGCAAAGGGTTCGCTGAAGGCATCGCCCAGATGACCCAGATCGGCCATCGCATCCGCCGTCACCCGCTCGACATGGTGATGCGCGCCATAGCGCTGCGCGACCGATGCCGCGAGATCGGTTTCGTCCAGTTTAGGGTCGTCAAAGCCCATCGTACAGGCACCCAGCCCCGGTCCCCGGATACCGCTGGCGATGGCCAGCATGGCCGCACTATCCACTCCACCCGACAAAAACGTTCCCAGCGGCACATCCGCCACCAGCCGCTTACCGACCGCCTGACGTAGCAGGGGGGTCAATTGCTCGATCGCCTCGTCCAGCGTGGCATTGCCTTCGGGATGCACCCGGATCGACCAATAGCATTGCGGCGCAGACATCTCGCCGCCCCGGTCGAGGCGCAGAACATGGGCAGGAGCCAGTTTTTCGATGCCCTCAAAGATCGATTTCGGTTCCGGCACATAGCCGAGCGCCAGATAATCGGCCAGCGCATCGCGCCGGATCGGGGGCACCCCGTCGAGACCCGCGAGGATCGCATCCAGATCCGAGCCGAACAGCAATTCGCCCGATGCGGTTCGCGTATAATAAAACGGTTTTTTGCCCCAGCGATCCCGTAGCAGGAACAGGCTCTCGCGATCCTCGTCCCAGATTGCGGCGGCAAAAAAGCCATCGAGTCGCGGCACAATCGCCTCGCCCCAGACGCGCCAACCATGGAGCAATACCTCCGTATCGCAATCGGAGGTAAAGACCGCGCCTTGCGCTTCCAGTTCTGTGCGCAGGGTGCGGAAATTGTAGATCATGCCGTTGAAGACCAGCGCCACACGCCCATCCGCGCTGACATAGGGTTGTTTGCCCCCTTCCGGGTCGATGATCGCAAGGCGACGATGACCAAGGCCCACTCCCGGTGCGAACCACTGCCCCTCACCGTCCGGCCCCCGCCGTGCGATGGCGTCGGTCATGGCCCTCAGGCGCGCAGGGGCAACCGGCGCACGGCCCCTGAGATCGACGATGCCTGCAATTCCGCACATCAGTCGAGCAATCCGGCTAGGGGCAGTGCATCGGCCAGCAGCGCTTCGATGGCGTCGATGGCCTCTTGACGGTCTTCGGGGCGGTTATATTGAGCCGAGAGCGCGATAACGGCGGCTTTGGCGGTGCCGCCCGTCATCCGCGATTGCAGTTGCGCCAGCTTGACCGCTTTCGGATTGGCCGACAGGGTGCCATCGACCAACACCCATGATGCAACGATCCGCGACGAGAAAGTCGTACCCAGATCGTCCATCACATAATGGGTCAGCGCATCGTGCCGCGCTGTGCCCGGCAGGCCGGTCGCGCCAGTCTCCAGCGTGATCGAGCCGAGTTGCGCGCGCTTCCAGACCGCATCGTCGTCGAAACGGTTCGACCAGTGCAGAGCCTCCGCCCCCTCGCGCTGATGGGTATAGGCGGCGACATAGACATCGACGCTATGCGTCCCATCCGTCAGGTGCAGGCGCTCTGCCCGGTCGGCGCTGTTGAAGCGGGGAATCCAGCGATCGATGGCGTCCGGGTCCGTCGGCAGCACGCGCCACCCTTCCGGCACGACCCGCAGAGCGATTTCGGTCGGCAGCGGCTCGGCGACCGGCGCGGTCAAGGCTGCAAGCGCCGGACCGCCCGACACAATCATCGTTCCGGCAATGATGGCGGCAAACCCCCTTGGAGACCGGGGGTAGGTGAGTGTCTCGACGGGTTGCATCGCCGGATCTTCGATGCTGCGATCCGCAAAGAGACCCCCGATCCAGATCATCAGGATCATGACCAGCGAAAAGAAAATCCAGCCATAGACCAGATGATCCACCCCGACCGCGAGCGTATTATCGGTCATATGCGCCAGTATCATGATTCCATAGGCGCGCACGCAATTGGCCAAAATCGGGATCGCCACGGCCAAAAACAGGAACAAGCCCCATTTCCATGCCCGGTCATAGCTGAAATACGCGAAGACGAAGGCGACAAAGATATTCGCGATCAAAAAGCGGATACCGGCGCAGGCTTCCGCAACCTCCCATAAGCCGGAGGTCAGCTCGATAAACAGACCTTCGCGATAGACGGACAGGCCGCTCATTTGCAGCATCCAAACGGAGACATCCGCCGTAATCTCTTGCAAGAGCGGAATCAGAAAATCGCCGAACGGCACCATGAAGGCGAGAAACAGGATCGGAAACCGGAACCGCCGCGCAAAATCCCACCCCAGACACAGCGGCACCATCGCCATCAGCGCACCGACAAAGCCGACATGGCGCAGCAGGTTAATCCCCGCGATCTCGCCCAGAAAGCTGATCCCCGCACATCCCGCCAGAGGCACGATTGCCCAGAGCGCGGGCGTCGGGCACAGATGTGCAACCTCCTCGCGTCGACGCCAGACGAGCCATACGCTGATCGGCGCGACGAGAAAGCCGTGGTTATAGGTCGTCGTGTGCCACCATATATCCACCATACTCGCCAGCGTCTCAAACTGAGCCAAGCACAGCACCACGATCAATACGGCAAGGCGCAGAAAAGGCCCCGCCGTGGCGCGTTCCGGCGGTGCGGTTAATTCGGAAAACTCTGTCGTAGTCATGCGGCGCTCCGACTATCGGCGGGGGAGCGCGCATCGGCGATGACCTGTTCCAATGCTTCGATCCGCGCCGCCCAACTGTAATCGTCCTCAATCAACCTGCGCGCGCTCTGCGCAAGGGCATCGGCACGGGATGGATGATCGAGCAGGGTCGCGATCGATTGAGCAAACTCCGCGCCAGTCCCTGCGACCATCACAGACTCGTCATGCTTTGCGCCGATCCCGTCGAGGGCTGCACTGGTCACGATAACCGGCAAGCGCGCGGCCATCGCTTCCAACACCTTGTTTTGCACCCCGCGCGCCAATTGCAGGGGCGCGACGGCCAGATCGGCATGGACGAGATAGGGTCGCATATCCGGCACCCGGCCTGTTACCTCGATATCGCCCCCCGCAAGGGCCTGAACCGCCTTGGTCGGGTTAGAGCCTGCGATGACAAAGGTAACGGCCCGGCTCATATCGCGCAGGCGGGGCATTGCCTCCTTGGCGAACCATGTCACGGCTTCGACATTGGGCACGTAATCCATCGCGCCGGTAAAGATCACCCTAGCGCGTCCGTCACTCGGATAAGGCGAGGGCAGGGCGTCGGCATCCTGCCATCCTTCCAGCTCGACCCCGTTGCCGATGGCATGGACGCGGTTCGTGATGCCGGTGACGCGCCCGAAAAGGGCGGCTTCGTTATCGGTGACGAACAGGCTGGCTTCCGCGCGGGTGGCGAGCGCCTTTTCGGCATCGCGCATCATCCCTGCCTCGCGTGCATAGACGCGGCCCATCACGCCGCCCTGCGTCTCGCCCATCACACGCCATTTTTCGGAATCCACATCAACGAAATCGACGATCAGGGGCGCGTCATTCTGTTGGATGGCCGCCAGATAGGGCATGGTGCCCGATGAATACAGCATTACCGCATCGAAGCGATGGGCGCGCGTGACATCGCGGACCCAGTCCATCAGCGCCCTATGGCGAAAATAGGCAAAAGAAATCGGCTCACGCCGCGCAATTGCCTCGACCGCCGCCCGTTGGCGCGAGCGCCCGCGTCCATCCGCAATACAGACCTCCGCACACAGATCATCAAGCGCGGTTCGGTATTGCCAATCGTCGGGATCATCCACCGGCGCACCGAGGAAAACCGCGTGTTTCTCGGCCAATCCCCGGATCAAGTGATAGGCGCGCAGCTTTTCGCCCTTATGCGGCGGATAGGGGATGCGATGGGCGAGGAACAGGATCTTTGACTGGCTCATTGCATTTATCCCAATTGCCGCGCGAGAAACGGCCCGACACATTTGGTCAGACCGAAGGGCAGCTTTTTCCATGTCGCGACAAAGCGCGCGTATTTCGGATTGTTGGGGTTGACGTCCGGCATCGCCTTGGCCCGGATCAGATGATATTGATAGGCGAGCGCCATCGGCTCGAAGCCCCAGTATTTCTTGTAATCGAATGATCCGGTGCCGACCTTCGAGCGCCCGAAATCAAAGGTTTCGATCCCTTGCTCGCCCGCGCGCTCCATCAAATCCCAGTAGACATGATCGAAGGCATGCAGCTTGCGCGCCTCGACCAGCGCCCCGACGTAATAGGGATAGACACAGCCCTTGAACCAAAAGGTCATCAGCGCCACGACAGGTCCCTTATCGGTGCCCACCGTCGAAATCTCGCAGGCATCGCCAAACGCCGCTTTCAGCGCCGCATACCAGCGCAGCGGCAGGATCGGTGTGCCGAGCGCATGCAGATTGCGGGCATATAGATCGTGGAACACATCGACCGGCGCGTCGGTATCGACGATGAAATCCGCCTTGATCCCTTTTCGAACATCCGCGCGTTTCTTCCGGGGAATGGCTTTCAGTCGATCTTCCGAGGTTGCGGCGAGGGGCGCGCGAAATCCGGCATAGGTTTCCGCCTTTGTCGGCCAGTCATCGAACAGCGCATGGTCGCCCCTGAGTTCAACGCAATCCACATGACGTGCCTCGCCCAGCTTGATGGCCTCATCCGCCAGCGCCCCGGCGACGATATCGTCGATGGCGAGCACGCCGCCGCCAACGGAAAATCCGGTCGAGACGAGGGTATTGCCGAACAAGGGTGTTTTGACATGCACGAGCGGCAGAATGCCGATGACATCGTTCCCCGCTCGGGCGATGAGATAGGGGGTGTCATAGCCCAGCCCCTCGCGGATCGCGTCGCGCCATGCAAGGCTGTGAAACGGGGTCGCTTCGGGGTGAGAGGCGACGAAAGCCTCCCAGCTTGCTTCGTCACCCGGCGAGAGTGGTGTCACGGTCGGAGTGAGCACTCCGGTTAGCGTGTAGATCGTCGAGCCATCCATGATACGCCTCATCCATTCGGGTCCAGCGTTTGACGGGGGCGCCGTCAACAGCCAGTTTCCGCAGTTTCGATTCACAACCGCGCAGACCGATGGTATGGCGGAGTCTCGACTTTAACGGCGCGCCCTTAATACGCGGTTGGCCCGGATCGATTTCCCATGGATGAAGATAGAAATTCGGTGGCACGCCCTCAGCCCGCATCCGCGCCATATTCGCGCGCACAAGGGCCAGCGGGAACATGCGAAAGAACCCGCCGCCCCCCGCCGGTATCCGCCGCCCACGCCAGAGCAATGTCGTAATCGGAATTTCGAGCATTCCGGCGCTTGGTTCGCGGAAAGGGTGGCGCGGTGCATCCGGGTCGCCGTACAGGTCATGGGTGATCGGATGCGAACTGGAAGAATAGCTGTATCCTGCCTCGGCCAGCATCTCATAGGCCCAGGGGCTGCGCTCATCGATGGAGAAACTGGCCGCGCGATAGCCTCGAACCGGAACGCCGCCAATATCTTCCAGCGTCATGCGAGACCGGCGAACATCCTCGAAAAAGGTTTCGCGATTCTGGTTGAACACCGCGTAATGACCCTGCCCGTGGCTGGCCAGCTCATGCCCGGCCTCGACGATCCGGCGGATCAGCGCCGGGTGATCATCCGCGACGCAGCCTAGGGTAAAGAACGTGCCGGTGGCCCCACTATCCGCGAAGACCTGAAGGATCCGGTCGGTATTGGCTTCGACCCGGCTTTCGTGGCCTGGCCAGTCGGCCCGCTGGATGACCGATGCAAAAGCATGGACGTGGAAATGTTCCTCCACGTCGATGGTCAGCGCTCCGTAAGGCACCGCCGCCGTGGTCGGGTCCATCATGCCTGAAGAAGCTGTGCGGCGTCTTCGTCGTCTTCATCGCCGCCATAGGCTTTCATGGCCAGATCGATCAGCTCGTGGATCGCCTCGTCATGCTCGGTGACCCGGTCTTCCAGCTTTTCAAGCCGCTTGGCGATGACGGTCACGGCCCGCTCGATTTTCGCGAGACGATCGCCGGAGACCTTTACGCCACCCGATGCCGGTCCCGATGGGGATGAGCGTACAACCGGCGTGTCGTCTTCGGTTTCGATTTCTTCGTTCTTCTGGTCTTCGATGACCGTTTCGATCATCCCAAGATCGACCTTCGTCGCTTCTTCGAGGGCAGCAAACAGCATGATGCGGTTCGCCAGCGTGTTAATCAGGCGTGGAACACCCTGTGTCTGGTCATAGATGCGCGCAAAGGCTTCGGGCGTGAAGGACGGATAATCCTGCCAGCCGACCATTTCCAGACGGTGCTTGATATATTCCTCGGTTTCCTCTTCGCTCATGGAGGCGAGCTTGTAGGAGGCCATGATCCGCTGTTGCAGCTGCGCCAGATCCTTGTGCGCGATGGTCTGCAAAAACTGGGGTTGGCCCAGCAGGAAGCTCTGGAACAGGGGCTGCCCGCCGACATTGAAATTCGACAGCATCCGTAATTCTTCGAGTGCGCGCAGCGGCATGTTCTGCGCTTCGTCGACCACCAGAAGGACACGCTTGCCCATCTGGTTCTGTTCGATCAGGAATTCCTCGAAGGCCGAGATCAGGTCGCCCTTGTCGCGGGTATCGATATCCAGTTCGAAAGCATTGCAGATCAGGCGGATACAATCATCGGCATCCACCTGCGTATTCCCGATCTGGGCGGCGACGATATCGTTGCCGTCCAGTTCGGAGAAAAGCTGACCAACAAGGGTCGATTTACCAGTGCCGACCCCGCCGGTGATGACGATGAAGCCTTCGCCCTGATAGAGGCCGTATTTGAGGTACGACATCGCTTTCCGGTGACCTTCGGACCCGTAGAAAAACTTCGAGTCCGGGGTCAGGCGGAAGGGATTGGCGGTAAGGCCGTAGAATTCTTCGTACATCTCGTCACCCTTGGTCTGGACCGGCTGGCGGTCCGTTCGTTCAGAAGCTAGCTGTGACGCCGACGACGCCCGCGTTTTCTTTGAACTCATCGAGGGAATCATCCGCGAATCGTTCCGTGTATGTGTATCGCCCAAAAACATTGACAATTTCGGTAAGTTGGTACGTCAGACCGGCTCCAAGAGCCAAAGTCGAGAAATCGTCAATGCTGGAGCCGTCCTGCTGGAACTGGCTGTAGCCCGCGCCCAGCTCACCCGTCAGGCGATTCGTGAGGGCGCGTGTCAGGCCAAGATTCGCCGAAACGACCGTTTCATCCTCGAACACGTTGTCGAAGTCGCGGTGAACCGCCGTCACCCCGGCCGTCCAGCCGGTCTTGCCGACAGCCCCGGCGACCGTGGCCTGCAATGTATCGACGACCGCATCCGCATCCTGTACCGCGAAGGTCGGGTTCAGGTTGTTCTGGAGACCGCCATTATTGCCGTTCAGAGCCGTGAGCAGCGCCTCGTCATTGTCGAAGTTGGAGAATTGCACCCCACGACGGGCCGCAAGTGAAGCGGTCAGATTGCGCCGAGCGGCATAGGTGATCGCGCCACCGTAATCGATCCCGTCATAGCGATAACCGACAAAGGCTTGCGACGACAGCCGCTCGCTTGGCTGATAGCGGACGCCCACATTGCCATACAGACCGGCAAGGTCGTCGGAGACATTGTTGGAGAATTGATCGTACCCGACTGTCCCGGTCAGGGCCAATGTGCGCGATACCGGCACATCGACGCTGACATAGGACGTCCAGCGATCCAACTCTTCGCCATCCGATTCAGGGTTATATTGCTCGAATTCGGTGACGGCGGCCCAGCCGAAGCGACGGAACTTACGTGGATCGGAGCTGAGCGCCGCCGAGACGGTATGCGAGTATCCGCCATCGATATCGTCGTCCTCATAGGCTTCGCCGCGCAGGGTATAGCGCAATTCCGCATTCGCCCAGCCGCCGATATTTTTGCGCAGCGACGGGCTGACAAGGCCG
>CALLLP010000005.1 GCA_938008165.1 uncultured Neomegalonema sp.
CGCCACCTGTGCCGTCATCTTTTCCTGCACCTGCATCCGCTTGGCATAGCCTTCGACGACGCGGGCCAACTTGGAGATTCCGACCACCCGCCCCTCCGGAATATAGCCGACATGCGCTCTGCCGATGATCGGGCACATATGGTGTTCGCAATAGGATTCGAAACGGATATCGCGCAGCACGACCATATCCTCGTAGCCTTCCACTTCCTCGAAAGTGCGCTCCAGATAGCCGTGCGGATCGGTTTCATAGCCGACGAACCACTCGCGATACGCCCGCGCCACCCGCGCTGGCGTGTCGATCAGACCTTCGCGCGTCGGATCATCCCCGGCCCACTCGATCAGCGTTCGAACGGCCGCTTCCGCGTCCGCCTGTGTTGGTCGTTTATTGCTCACGGCACTGTCCCCTCACAGTCGAACCCACCCCACTATAGGTCCAATACCTCCAACTGACGAGAAAGAAGCGGAGCCACAAAACGACATATCGCCGTCGCTAACGTTCTTGCGTCGCCGGGACGGCTGTGCGGCACTTGGCTCTCACCGGGGAGGGACCATCATGACCGCCGAGATCACTACACAGGAAGCGCCGAAACGCCGTCGAAGCGGGGGCCGGGCAGGTAATCTGCGCGGCAAGGGACCAACCATCGAGCAGAGTCCGTGGATACAGCCCACCTACACCGACGCTCCCGTCGAGCCGCTGTCGATGGAAAGCGTCCAAGCGGTTCATGAGGGCGCGATGAACGTGCTGGAGGAAATCGGCATCCAGTTCCTGCACCCCAAGGCGGTCGAAATTCTGGTCCGCGAAGGCTGCACCGTCCTCGACGATGGCGTCACGATCCTGATGGGCCGGGACTTCGTGATGGAGAAAATCGCGCTCGCCCCCTCGCAGTTCACCATCACACCGCGCAATCCTGAGCGGCAAATCACCGTGGGTGGACGAAATATGGTCTTCGGTCAGGTCGGCTCGCCCCCCAACTTTTCCAACCTCGACGAGGGGCGGCGAACGGGTACCCGCAAGGCGTTTTGCGATCTGGTGAAACTGACCCAGTATTTCAACTGCCTGCACTTCATATCCGGTTATCCGGTCGAGCCGGTCGATATCCATGCCTCCACCCGCCATCTCGATGCCCTGCACGATAAACTCACGCTGTCGGATAAGGTGATGCACGCCTATTCGCTCGGGACCGAGCGGATCGAGGACAATATGGAGATGGTTCGATTGGCGGCAGGACTGAGCCATGAGGAGTTCGAGGCCACCCCGAGGATGTTTACCAACATCAACTCCACCTCCCCGCTGAAGCATGACTGGCCCATGCTGGACGGAGCCATGCGGATGGCCGAGCGCAACCAGCCGACCGTCGTGTCTCCCTTCACGTTGTCGGGTGCGATGGCCCCCGTTACGCTGGCCGGGGCGATAGCGCAGCAGACGGCGGAAGGTCTGGCCTGCATCGCGCTGTTGCAATGTGTCCGTCCAGGCTCTCCGGCGGTCTACGGCTCGTTCACCTCGAACGTGGACATGCGGACCGGTTCCCCCGCCTTTGGCACCCCTGAATACATGCGCGCGACCCAGATGTCGGGGCAGATGGCGCGGTTTTATAATCTGCCTCTGCGGGCCTCGAATACCTGCGCTGCCAACTGCCCGGATGCGCAGGCGGCGTGGGAGAGCGCGTTCTCGCTATGGGGTGTCGTCACGGGCCAGACGAATATGGTCTATCACGGGGCCGGATGGCTGGAGGGCGGCCTCTGCGCGTCCTACGAGAAATTCATCATCGACTGCGAGATGCTGCAACAGATGCAGCATTACGTGCAGCCCGTCCCCGTCACCGAAGCCGATATTGCCGTCGAGGCGATTCGGGACGTGGGGGCCGGGGGCCATTTCTTCGGGACGCCCCATACTCAGGAACGCTACGAGACCGCATTCTACCAGCCCTTCCTGTCCGACTGGTCGAATTTCGAGAACTGGGAGGACAATGGATCACTCCCTGCCGAGATAAGGGCCAATGCAATCTGGAAAGCGATCCTCGAAGAATTCCAGCCACCCGCGATGGACGCCGATAACCGCGCCGCGCTGGACGAATTCGTCGAGCGCCGCAAGCGCGAGGGCGGTGCACCGACCGATTTCTAACTTTTCGCCACTTCATCCAGAAGCCACGCCACCACCGCATCACACATCTGTTCATCTGTGAGTGGCGTCATCGTTGGGGCCATCCTGCTGGAGCGGGCGCGGCTCACGCCCGCCCGCCGCGCACGACTTCGTAGCCTTCTTCCTCCGGCTCCTCATCTGTCATTTCTGCGGGGAAACCATCCGCAAGGATCGACAGGCCGGTGGCTTCCTCCAGCCGCCGGATGATATTGGGCGAGAGTTCCCGCTCGCCGAACCGGGCGATGCCATCATCGAAGATTTCGACCATCTTCGGGCTGATTTCCAGCGGCACACCCGCCCGCTCGGCAATGGCCTGAAACAGGCCGATATCCTTCTTCACGAGGTCCATCGTGAAACTGATATCCCGAGAGCCGTTCAGGATGATCTGCCCTTCCGTTTCCGCGACGAAGGACGTGCCGGACGAAATGCGGATCGCTTCATAGGTGGTGGCAAGGTCCATCCCGGCGGCCTTCATAGTCACCATCGCCTCGCAGACGGTGAGCAGATTGGCAGTAGCCAGATAATTGGTCATCACCTTCAGCACCGACGCGCTGCCCAACGGCCCCGTGTGCAGAATGCGCCGCCCCAGCGATTTCAGGACCGGAAATATCCGGTCGAACGTCTCGCGCTCGCACCCGGCGAAGATCGAGATATTGCCCGTATCTGCCCGGTGACAGCCACCGGAGACCGGGCAATCCACCGCCGCGCCCCCCGCCGCCTCGACCATCGCCCCGAGGCGTTTGACCTCCGCCTCGTCGGTCGTGGACATCTCCATCCAGATCTTGCCGGGGGCCATTCCCGCCAGAAGCCCGTCGCTCGCCTCGACCACTGCTGCGCTGGCGGCGGGGGAGGGCAGACAGGTGATGACCGCCTCGCAGTCCTCGATCATCGCCTTGGGTGACCCGCCCCAAGCCGCACCCCGGTCCAGAAACGGCTGTGCCGCCGCCCGGTCGAGATCACGCACCGTGACGTCATGGCCATTGCGGATCAGGCTGCCCGCCAACTTGCCGCCGACATTGCCGAGGCCGATGAAACCGATTTTCATGGAACGTCTCTCCTGCTGCTTTTCTCGCGACCGTGAAGTCGTACGGCTTTTCCGTCTTGGCGAAGAACGACCTTGTGCACGTCGCTTTCCCGCCATCACGCGAATGGTGCCAGCATGGGCAACCCTTGGGGCAGATCGCAAATTCGGAAGAAAACTCAACGTCAAACAGGGTTATCGCCGTGTTAATCCTTGCGTCTGCTGACGTTCTCCTTTTCATTCCAGCCCCATTGATGCGCGCAGTCACAACAATTCAAAAAGGGGTAAGCGGAATGGATGGAGCCGATCATAACGGCCTCCTCGTCGATGATGTTTCGATGGTCTTCACATTGCCGGGCGGTGGATCGGTCCACGCCCTGAAGAATGTAACCTTGAACCTTGCATCCGGCGAGTTGATGTCTGTCCTCGGCCCCTCGGGCTGTGGCAAGACGACCCTTCTCAACATCATCGCCGGATTTCTGGCCCCGACCGAGGGCGCAGTCTTCCTGAATCATCATCAGGTGAAAGGCCCCGCCGCCGAGCGTGGCATGGTCTTTCAACAGGGTGCGTTGTTCGAATGGCTGAATGTCAGAAAGAACATATCGTTCGGCCCCCGCATGATGGGCAAGCCGCGCAAGGAAACGAACGAGAAGGTGGAGCACCTGCTCAATATCGTTGGCCTTGGCGATTTTGGCGACAAGCCTGTCTATCAACTGTCGGGTGGTATGCAGCAGCGCGTGGCGCTTGCCCGTTGCCTTGCGAACGACCCCGATGTCATCCTGATGGATGAGCCGCTCGGCGCGCTCGATGCCCTGACCCGCGAGAAAATGCAGGGCCTGGTGCTGAAGCTTTGGAAAGAGACGGGCAAGACCATCGTATTGATTACGCACTCGGTCGAGGAAGCCCTGTTCCTCGGTGAACGCCTGATCGTCATGGCGCCTCGTCCGGGCCGCATCCACCGCGAATACCATCTGCCTTTCGCCGAACAGGGCCTGACCATCAGCCCGCGTGAGATCAAGGCCAGCCCGGAATTCGTCGAAAAGCGTGAGGAAATCCTGTCGATGATCTGGGAAATGGAAGAAGAGATCATGGGAGGAGCCGCAAAATGACCGACGCCCCCGACCAAACCAAACGCCCCGTCGCTGCGGAGCAAAAACAACCCTCCGCCTTTGCCATGTGGCTGGGCATTGCGGATAACAGCTTTACCCGCCAGAAGACCGTCAAGTTCGGCGATGCGACGGCGGTGAACTCGGGCCGCCTCTACAGCATCATCACCGTGGTCCTGTTACTGTTCGCATGGTGGTTCACCACCTCGCAAGGGTGGGTCAAACCCATCTACTGGCCGTCTTTCGAGGCGGTTGGTGCGCGCTGGACCAAACTGATGGATCAGGGTTTTCGCAACGTGCCCCTGTTCGAGCATGTGGGCATCAGCGTCTATCGCGTGATGGCGGGCGTGTTCTTCGGCGCGCTCGTAGGCATTCCGCTCGGCTTTGCGATGGGGCTCAGCTCGATCGCGAAGGGCCTGTTCGACCCGATCGTCGAGTTCATGCGCCCAATCCCGCCACTGGCGCTGATCCCGCTGTTCATCCTGTGGCTCGGGATCGATGAGACTGCGAAGATTTCGCTGCTGTTCCTTGCCGCGCTGTTCATCATGATCATCGCGGCCCGGTCTGGCGTGTCGGGTGTGAAGATATCGAAGGTTCACGCCGCCTATTCCCTGGGCGCATCGAAATTCCAGGTGCTCAAGAACGTCATCCTGCCCAACGCCCTGCCGGAAATCTTCACGGGCATCCGCACGGCGATGGGCGTTTGCTGGGGGACCGTGGTTGCCGCCGAACTGGTCGCCGCCGAGAAGGGCGTCGGATCGATGATCATGATCGCCAAGAACTTCTTGCAGACGGATACCGTCGTCATCGGCATCATCATCATCGGCATCATCGGGTATGGCATCGAGATGATCATGCGTCTGCTGGAACGTTGGCTGATCCCGTGGCGCGGCAAGGGCTGAAGCCCGACGATCCATAGCGAAACAAAAAAGGCCCTCACCGAAGTGGGGGCCTTTTTTACGTCGTGGGTTTGGCGGCGCTCCGAAAGCTCGGAATGGCCGCTTCGTTGCAATCCTCTTAGAGGATCACCGTGTCATCGCCGGGCATCGTCAGCCCTAGGTAATTGGATTTCATCATCGCCACCCTCTGAACTACGTCGATCCGTGTCAGGTCGTTCATCGCCCGACTTTGTACGGATTTGATTAGAGGTTTTGGAAGCAAACGGATGATTAACGCAAGCGGAGTGAGCAACGCGTATCGGGAACATATCTGGAATACAGAACCAATTCAGTCGATACGAACGCAGTTTAAAAAATTATCTTCATACGTTTCATTTCCGGCTCGAAAATTGATCCTCTTGGTATCAATAACTGATAGACACACAAGATATGCCCCTTTAATGATTAAGGCCCCAAGGCTCGCGCTAAGGCCGTGCGAATCGCGTTGCCCACACGTCATGCTCTCCGGTCTCGTCCACGATCACGTCCACGAAATCTCCCGGCGACAAATCCGCAAAGTTCTCGTCGATGAAGACATTCCCGTCGATCTCGGGCGCATCCGCTGCCGAGCGCGCCTCCGCGCCATCCTCGTCCACGGCATCGACCAGCACGGTCATCCGCTTGCCGATCAGGCGTGACAGCTTTGCGGTGCTGATCTGCTGCTGCGCCGCCATGAAGCGCTCCAGTCGCTCGTCCTTGACCTCCTGCGATACATGCCCCGGCAGGTCATTCGCCGCCGCTCCCGCCACATCTTCATAGCGAAAGCACCCGACCCGATCGAGCTGTGCCTCTTCGAGCCAGTCGAGCAGAATCTGGAAATCTTCTTCGGTCTCGCCGGGGAAGCCGACGATGAAGGTCGAGCGGATCGTCAGGTCAGGGCAGACCGAGCGCCATGCGGCGATCCGGTCCAGCGTCTTTTCCTGATTGGCCGGTCGTCGCATCGAGCGCAGAACCTTGGGCGATGCGTGCTGAAATGGAATGTCGAGATAAGGGAGGATCTTGCCCTCGGCCATCAGCGGCATGATCTTGTCCACCGAGGGATACGGATAGACATAGTGCAGCCGCACCCACACCCCGAGCGTCCCCAATCCTTCGCACAGATCGTGCAGATCGGAGCGATATTCTCGTCCGTTCCACTCCGCCGACTGATGCTTGATATCGACGCCATAGGCGGAGGTGTCCTGCGAGATCACAAGAAGCTCCTTCACCCCGGATTCGACCAACCGCTCCGCCTCGCGGAGCACGGCATTCACCGGGCGGGACACCAGCTTTCCACGCATGTCCGGGATGATGCAGAATTGGCAGGAGTGATTGCACCCCTCGGATATCTTCAGATAGGCGAAATGGCGCGGGGTCAGGCGCACCCCGGCCCCCTCACGCGCAGGGGGGATCAGGTCGGTAAAGGCATCCGGGCGGGGTGGCACGGCCTGATGCACCGCATCCATCACCTTCTCGTATTGCTGTGGTCCGGTAATGGCGAGCACCTTCGGGTGGGCCTTCTCGATCGTCTCCGCTTCCGCGCCCATGCATCCCGTGACGATCACGCGCCCGTTCTCGCGCAATGCCTCGCCGATTGCATCGAAGCTCTCGGCCTTGGCGCTGTCGAGGAACCCGCAAGTATTCACGATCACCGCATCCGCTCCCTCATAATCAGGCGCGAAGGCATATCCTTCGGCTCGCAGCCGCGTAAGAATACGCTCGGAATCCACAAGGGCTTTGGGACAGCCAAGGCTGACCATGCCGATTTTCGGAGGGGCGGGGCGGGGGGATGCTGCTGTATCGCTCATGCGGGAGGTTCTGCGCGGCGCATCAGATCGGTGCAAGCGTTAATCGCCGTTCCCGAGAACAGCCGCGCGCCGCGCCCGCGCAACCGGACTGACGCAATGGACAGTCTTCTCCCAGAACTGCGGGCGCGTGACCAGTTGTACCAATGCCAGTATCGCCGCAACACCACCCAGCATCCAATAGGGCCACAGCAGCGGCGCACAGGCGGCGACACGCAGTCCAAACCGTCGATACCCCGCAACGAATGCGCCGCATAGCAGCAGAAGCTGACCTCCGAACAATGCGCCGAGCAAAAGACCAGCCCCCGGCGCATCGAGCAGGCCCAGCCATGGCGGAGCATCCATCGTCAACGCCGCGATCCCCGATACCAACATCACCGGCTGCATCAGAAACGACAGAAATCCATCAAGCAGCAGCACATTGATCGCCACCATCGGCATGACTCCCAACTCTCGCGCCAATCGTGCCGGGTCGCGCATATGCACGGCCCATGTCAGCATGAATCCCTTGATCCACCGTGACCTCTGCTTGATCCAGGACAGGGCACTACCTGTCGCTTCCTCGTGGGTCGTGGAATCGAATACGACTGCACGTTTCCCTGCCCGCGCAAGTCTCAGCCCAAGATCGGCGTCTTCCGTCACATTGTCCGGGTCCCAGCCCCCGATCTCTCGCAACACATCTGTCCGGAAATAAAGTGACGTCCCCCCAAGCGGCACCGGCAATCGCGCACGGCTCAAGCCTTTCAACAGCATGTCGAACCACAGCGCATATTCCATCGCCACGCAGCGCGTCAGCAGGTTATCGTTCGGATTATAATGGCTGAGACGCGCTTGAGCACAGACGACATCCTCCCCCGACGATTCTAGCGCCGCCACGGCCTTGAGAATCTGATCCACCTCTGGCGCGTCCTCGGCATCGAAGATTCCCACGATTTCTCCCCTCGCGAAAGGCAGGGCGAAGTTCATGGCTTTGGGCTTCGTACGCGGCTCGCTCGGCGGAACGACGAGACAGCTGATATGGGTGCCGGCGGTCAGCCAGCGTGCCTCCGTGATCGTATCGGCATCATTCTCTTCGAGCAGGATCTTGATATCCAGCGCCCGCTGTGGATAGTCCAGGTTCTGCAATGCCCGGATCAGGGCGGGAAGACTGTCTGCCTCCCGATAGACCGGCACGAGGATCGAGACGACGGGACGTCGCTTCGGCACGACCGGCAGGGCCTCGACCGGACGTTCAGCATTGAACAGGAGATACGCACGCAACAGCATCGTCGCGGCGAAATACGGCAGGCACAGCAGCCAGAGGTTCAACATCGTCGCAAACGGTGCCGCGATCATCGCCGCCAGCACCAGCAGCACGACCACGATCCACGCGACCCGCATCCAAGATGGAAACCCGGTAGCCGCCGAATACTCCGGCGTCTTTTCCCGCAAATCCGTCGTGGATCGCTTGGTCAGCGTGTCCGCATACCGCACGGCCAATCGCGACAGGACAGCCGGTCTTCGTATCAACCTGATATCGCGCAGACGATTGCGCACGCCGAGTTCCTTGGCGGCTCGCACGGCGTCGGCATACGTTCCTGCGGTCAGGACGATTCCACCGTTTCCCGTGAATTCCGGGATCACGGTATGCCGACAAAGGACATCTTCCCATCCGTGTGGTCGGAAATCGAATTCCGGTCTCGATGCTCCCGCATCATCGCTGGCGCTCGCATAGCGGAGCGATGGAGCTGCCGTCAGGCTCTCCGTATGTCGCTGAAAGCGACTGCTCGTTTCACCATCTGGATTTTCCATAGTGAAACACAACGGAATTGATTCGCGCTAGAAAGTCAACATTTTGCACCAAAACGGTGCATACCTGTGTCAATTTCTGACAGCTAACCCACCGAAAGACTGCCTTGTTTGCGAATGTTTTCGGCGAAGCGCTCGAACAGATAGAAACTGTCCTTGGGGCCGGGGCTGGCTTCGGGGTGGTACTGCACAGAGAACAAGGGGCGCTCCGCATCGCGCAGGCCGCAATTCGAGCCGTCAAACAGCGAAATATGAGTTTGCACGACATGGTCGGGCAGGGAAGCCTCATCTACGGTAAACCCGTGATTCATCGAGGTGATCTCGACTTTTCCGGTTTCCATATCCTTAACGGGATGGTTCGCGCCGTGATGGCCAAACTTCATCTTCGCCGTTTTTCCGCCCAGCGCCATGGCGAGAAGCTGATGCCCCAGACAGACACCGAAAATCGGCAATTCCGCATCGATCAGCGACCGGATCGTCTCGACCGCATAGAGGCCCGTTGCCGCCGGGTCGCCGGGACCGTTGGTCAGAAAGATGCCATCGGGTTGCAGGGCGAGGATATCGGCAGCGGTCGTCTGGGCGGGAACGACCGTGACATCGCATCCGACATCGGCCAGGCAGCGTAGAATATTGTGCTTGGCGCCAAAATCGATGGCGACGACCTTGTGGCGGGTTTCGGGGGTTTTGTCATAGCCATCGGGCCAAGACCAACGCCCCTCGCGCCAGTCGTAGGGGGCATTGCAGGTCACTTCGGCGGCGAGGTCTGCGTTCTCGAGTCCGTTCCAACCGCGCGCCATCGCGATCAATTCATCCGCATCGATGGCTCCTTCCGGGTCATGGCACAGGGCCGCATGGGGCATTCCGTTTGTGCGGATCAGGCGGGTCAGGCGGCGGGTATCGATTCCCGCAATGCCGATTCTGCCGATGCCCTGCATCCAGTGGTCCAGCGGCTCCATCGCTCTCCAGTTCGAGGGCTGCGTCGGGTCCATCCGCGTGACCATGCCCAGCGCGACGGGCGAGGCGGTCTCGCGATCTTCGTCATTCACGCCGACATTGCCGATATGGGGAAAGGTGAAGGCGACGATTTGATCGGCATAGGACGGATCGGTCATCACCTCCTGATAGCCGGTCATCGCCGTGTTGAAACACAGTTCGCCAACGGTTCGGCCCGTGGCCCCGAATCCCTTGCCCCAGAAGACCTGACCGTCCGCAAGGGCGATGCAGGCTGTCGGTTGAGCGCTTGGGCGCAGGAAAGCGGGTGTCGCGGCGGGGGTTGCGGCGCACATCGTTCGGCTCCTCACACGGGGACGGGTCGGGCGTTTCTCTATTAGAACGCGCGCCGTTTGCAAAGTCGGGTTTTCCAATTCCTGCAAGATCGGGTAGGAGAGCGGTCAAACCGGGGGAGACACAATGCGCCAACAGATCGATGAAGCCTTCAAGACGGCGATGAAATCCCGCGATCCCGTGCGTCTGGCCACGCTGCGCTTGATCAAGGCGGCGATTACGCAGGCGGATATTGCCGGGCGCGGGGCGGAGGATGGTGGCGGCGTCGACGATGCCGCGATTCTGGCCTTGCTGCAAAAGATGATCAAGCAGCGTGAGGATTCGGCAACTCTCTATGAAAGTGGGGGGCGGGTCGAATTATGCGAGCGCGAGCGCGAAGAAATCACCATCATCAAGGGCTTCTTACCCCAGCAGATGACCGGCGATGAAGTCGAGACCGCCGTGCATGAAGCGGTGGAGAAGACCGGCGCAACCTCGTTGAAGGATATGGGCGCGGTCATGGCGCATTTGCGCGCACACCACCTTGGCCAAATGGATTTCGGCATGGCCGGTAAAAAGGTAAAAGCGGCTCTATCAAGCCAATAAACCTGCATTGGCAGGTACGTGTAACGGAAAGATCAAGTAATATGGCAAAGAAAGCCGATAAGCCAAAACGACCAAAGGCGACGTTGCCGCGCGGTCTGAACGATGCCTTTGGCGAGGATGTGATCGCGCGGCGACGGATGCTCGACCGCATCGCGGAGGTCTATCATCTGCACGGCTTCGACCCGCTTGAGACCCCGGCCATTGAAACCGTTGAATCGCTGGGAAAGTTTTTGCCGGATGTGGATCGTCCGATGGGGGGCGTCTTCGGGTTTCAGGATGACGATGAAAGCTGGATTGCGCTGCGCTATGACATGACCGCCCCGTTGGCGCGGGTGGCGGCGCAGTATCGTACCGAGCTGCCATCCCCTTATCGCCGTTATGCCATGGGTCCGGTCTGGCGCAATGAAAAGCCGGGGCCGGGGCGCTTTCGGCAATTTTATCAATGTGATGCGGATACTGTCGGCACTTCCACGGTGGTGGCGGATGCGGAAATCTGCGCAATGCTGGCGGATGCGTTGCAGGCGGCTGGGATCGCGCGGGACGATTTTGTTATCCGAATCAATAATCGTAAGGTTCTCAACGGGATATTGGAAGCGGTTGGCCTTCTGTCCAAAGATGATGATGCGGGTCAGGAGGCCCGTCGCGGCATCACTCTGCGCGCCATCGATAAACTGGATCGGCTGGGTACGGATGGCGTGCGCGCCTTGCTGGGTGCGGGGCGTAAAGACGAGAGCGGCGACTTCACGAAAGGCGCGGAGCTTTCGCCCGAACAGATCGATCTTGTGATGGGCTTTGTCGAGGCGGAACGCGAGGATGGGGCCGCGACATGTGCCCGGCTGCGCGCGTTGGTGGGGAACTCCGAACAGGGCCGCGAAGGGGTGCAAGAGCTGGAAACGATGGCGGAATTCCTTGAATCCCAAGGGTATCGCTCGCCGCTCGTCAAGATTGATCCTTCGGTTGTGCGCGGTCTCGATTATTATACCGGCCCGGTTTACGAGGCGGAGTTGACCTTTGAAATCGTTGATGAAAAGGGCGAAAAGCGCCAATTCGGATCGGTTGCGGCGGGGGGGCGCTACGATGATCTCGTGATGCGCTTCACCGGCCAGCGTACGCCTGCAACGGGCGTTTCTATCGGTGTTGACCGTCTGCTGACCGCCCTGAAAGCGCGCGGGGCGCAAAGCGCGACGGCGGCGCAGGGGCCGGTCGTGATCCTCGCGCTGGAGCGGGAATATATGAGCGATTACCAGACGCTCGCGACCCAGTTTCGCAGGGCGGGAATTCGGGCCGAGGTCTATATGGGTGGCGGAACGAATCTTGGGAAGCAATTGAAATACGCCGATAAACGCCATGCCCCCGCCGCCGTCATCATCGGATCGCAAGAGCGTGAGAGTGGCACGGCACAGATCAAGGATCTCGTGCTTGGCGCGCGTCTGGCCAGCGAAATCGAGTCTAACGAGGAATGGAAAGCCCAGCCCGCGCAACAGGAAGTTTCGCGTGGCGATGTGCTGGCCACGGTACAGGCGATGATCGAGCGCCAGTCTGCCCCATGATGTCGCCCGATTTCGATCCCGCCACACGCGACGCCCTGATCGCACTGGAATCAGACCTGTCCCGCGCGGTCGGCGGCGGCATCTCTGCGCATATCGAACCGGGGCAGATTCTCGATGCGGAGAACCTGCTCGATCTCTATGGGGAGGATGTGCGGGGCCGCGCGTTTGTCTTTGACGGTCCCGAAGGCGATTTATGCCTGCGCCCGGATCTTACGCTGTCGATTTGCCGGTATCATCTAACCCGGCATCCGGCGGCGCGCGAGGCGCGCTATCTGGCCACCGGCCCCGTTTTTCGCCGCCCGCTGAACGATGAACGCCGCGCGGGACAGTTTCGGCAGATCGGCTGCGAATGGTTCGGCGGGGATGATCCATCGGCGGTCGATGCGGAAGTATTCGCGCGCACCCAAGGCGCGCTGCTCGATACAGGATGTACGATCGAGGTCGTGACGGGCGATCTGGGCATCCTGTTTTCGCTGATCGATGCCGCACCGATCCCGGAACGCTGGCGCGCGCGGTTGAAGCGTCATGTCTGGCGTCCCCATCGGTTCCGCGCCTTGCTGCAAGAGCTGTCCGAAGGCGCGGTGGCGGAAGCGGGGCGCGTTGCCTTTCTGAAGGCTTTGGGCGGTCTTGCCCCCGAACAGGCCCGCGCAGCGGTGGCCCATATGCTTGACCTGTCGGGCACGGCCCATGTCGGCCTGCGAACCCATGAGGAGATTTCCGCGCGGTTTCTGGAGCAGGCAGAAGACGCACAGGCGCATCCGCTGCCCCGTGAAATCGTCGCCGCCATCGAGAAGGTCGCGGCATTACGGGGTCCGAGCGCTAATGCGCTAGAGAGCCTGCGAGGGATCGCGCGTGATACGGGCCTGTCGCTTGGCCCTGCTCTGGCCCGCTTCGAAAGCCGTTTGACGGCGCTGGAAGGGCAGGGCATCGATGCCGCCGCCCTGCCCTTCGATGGGGATTTCGGGCGCAATCTGGAATATTATGATGGGTTTGTCTTCGAGATCGTCGATCGCAGCCATGCCCCCCGCGAAGGTCACCGCGCCGTGCAGCTCGCGGGAGGCGGGCGATACGATTCGATGCTCCCCGCTGCCGCCCGCGCCTTTGGCACGGATGCGCCGGTAGCCTCCGGCGCGATCGGCACGGCGTTGAGACCGGAGGCTGTTCTGGCCGTCAAATCTTAGCTTGGCGCTTTGCCAAGGCAGGTGATGATGCCATCCGCGATGTCTTGCAAGAGGGCCGGATACAGGCCCTCGCCGATCTCGATCCTGGCGCCCAGCGGATCAATGCGCTGCACCGTGATTTCCGTGCCCGATACAAAGCGTTCCGGCATGCTGCCCCCCGGTTCCGCGATGAGACAGGTCACGCCGCCTGCGGATAGGCGTTTGCGGATCGCCTGTATCCGTCGGGGGCCGGGTTTGTCGCCATCTCCGGCGATGAGGGCGGCAACGGTTGTCAATCCGAATCGATCTTCGAAATAGTGAAAAGCGTCGTGGATCACAGCGATGCTTTGACCCTGTAAGGGGGTGAGGCGCGCCGCGATTCGCGCTTCCAAGGCTTCGAGTTCCTGACGCCCCGCTGCGGCATTCGCGGCATATCGATCCGCATTTTCGGGGTCGATATCGGAAAGGGCAGCCGCGATAATGTCTAGCCATAACCGACCATTGGCCGGGTCGAGCCACGCATGGGGATCGATGGCGTCGTGATGGTCGTGTTCGTGGCCGTGATCATGCCCGTCATGCAGAACGCCACCCTCGCGCATTTCCAGCCGATGCGTTCCTTCCGCCTCCAGCAGCGCCAATCCGTTGCGCCGTATCGCGTCTTCCAGCCATGGTGACAGGGCATCACCCATCCAAATCACCAGATCGGCCCCCGCCAATGCCCGCGCCTGCGATGGCCGCAAGCTGCCGCCATGAGGCGAGGCTGTCCCGTCGAGCAAGAGCGCTGGTTCGCCTATCCCCGCCATAACGCGGGCAACGAGAGAGTGAACGGGAGGGATGTCCGCGACCACTTTCGGTGTTTCGGCGGCGGCGGTTCCGGTCCATAAAATGACAATTAAGGTCATCCAGCGCATTGCAATCTCCTTGCATGATCAAGCTCGATCCCATAAACGAGACGTTATAACATAACAAGTGTGCATATATGTCCTCACCCGATCCTTTCGACCGTCACGACCATGCCGCGTGCCGCAAACGGGCATTGGCGCAGGCGGAGGCCATCTGTGCGGAACGGTTGACGCCCATTCGTCGCCGGGTTCTGGATTTGTTGCTTGAGTCCCATGTGGCGCTTGGGGCCTATGACGTGCTTCAGCGGCTTCAGGCGGAGGGGCATCGCGCCCAGCCGCCGGTTGCCTATCGCGCGCTGGATTTTCTTGTCGCCAATGGCCTTGCGCATCGGATCGAGCGGCTGAATGCCTTTGTTGCCTGTCATCGGCCTGAGAAGTGCGAGGCTCCGGCGTTTCTGATCTGTCGCGAATGCAACCGCGTGGCCGAGACAGCGAGTGCATCGCGTCGGGGGGCGCTGGCCCGTGATGCGCGGGCGCTGGGCTTCGAGATCGAACAGACGGTGATCGAGGCGCAGGGCATATGCTCCGGATGCCGCACATCATGAGCCTGATTTCCGCGCATGGTCTGGCCATTCATCTGGCCGGTCGCGTGATTCTGCGCGATGTCGATTTCGCGATTCATGAGGGCGAGATCGTCACGGTCGTCGGGCCGAACGGATCGGGCAAATCGACCTTTATGCGGGCGCTTGTCGGGGCGTTGTCCCCGGCGCAGGGCCATGTCACCCGCCGCGCGGGGCTGCGCATCGGATATGTGCCGCAATCCTTGCATATTGATCCCACGCTGCCCCTGACGGTGGGGCGGTTTCTGTCGCTGCCGATCCGGCGTGAGGGATTGGAGATTGTGGCGGCATTGGCGGAGGTGGGTCTGCCCGATACCTTGTCGAAGCAGCAGATTACCGCATTGTCAGGGGGGCAGTTCCAGCGCGTCTTGTTGGCGCGGGCCTTGATGGGCGACCCGCATGTCCTCGTCCTCGACGAGCCGACAACGGGTCTCGATCAACCCGCCGTTGCCGCGTTCTACCTGTTGATCGAGCGAGTACGGCACCGGCTCGGATGCGCTGTGCTGATGGTCAGTCATGACCTGCATGTGGTAATGAGCGCGTCCGACCGGGTGATTTGCATCAATGGTCATATCTGTTGTGAGGGGGCCCCGACCACCGTGTCGGAGGCCCCTGAATACCGCGCGTTGTTCGGCCATGGCACCAAGGGGGCGCTGGCCCTGTACCAGCATGACCACGATCATGCGCATGACCACGACCACGACGATCATCGCGGTGGGGGGCAGGTATGATTTTCGATGCGTTGTTCTTTTCTGCCTTGCTCGCGGGGGTAGGGGTCGCGCTGGCGGCGGGACCCTTGGGGTGTTTTGTCGTCTGGCGGCGGATGGCCTATTTCGGGGATGCGACGGCCCATGCGGCGATTTTGGGTGTCGCGTTGGCCTTGGCATTCGATGGGGCGATTCCGCTCGGTGTTCTGGTCAGCGCCGTGGCCATGGCCATCGCCATCACGGCGCTGGGGGGCAAGGGGTTGGCGGTCGATACCCTGCTTGGGGTCGCGGCGCATTCGGCGCTGGCCTTCGGTGTGCTCGCCTTGGCCATGACCGGCGCGCGGGGTGTGGATATGGAGGCGTATCTGTTCGGCGATATCCTGATTGTTTCGCGGGGGGGGATTGCGCTGATCTGGTGCGGCGCGGTCGCGGTTTTGCTGATATTGTGGTGGCGCTGGCCCGCGCTGTTGACCGCGACGGTCAGCGAGGATTTAGCCCGCGCGGAGGGTATTCGCCCGGCCCGTGAACGCCTGATCCTGATGCTTGCCGTCGCGCTGCTCGTCGCGATGGCGATCGAGGTTGTGGGGGCGTTACTGGTGACGGCATTGCTGGTTATTCCCGCCGCCACCGCCCGGCCCTTTGCGCGTACGCCGGAGAGCATGGCCATCCTCGCTGCGCTTATCGCCATGCTCGCCACAATGCTGGGGCTGATCGCCGCCTTTG
Organism: uncultured Neomegalonema sp.; assembly: GCA_938008165.1. Lineage (GTDB taxonomy): Bacteria > Pseudomonadota > Alphaproteobacteria > Rhodobacterales > Rhodobacteraceae > JAHDDY01. Next base: position 16,249 of record CALLLP010000005.1, read on the forward strand.
CGCTGGATGCGCCCGCTGGCCCCGCCATCGTGGCCGCAAGCGCCATCGGCTTTGGATTTTCGACGATTGGCTCGGTCGTTAAAAGAATACATATAGGTTGATTGACCGCACCCGTATCCACATGTAGCTTTCCTCTCATTCGAGAGAGGATGAGGTGATGACAGCGGATCTGGCAACCATCGAGAGCCTCACGCAGCGGGTTCAGTCCCGCGCGGCCTTTCGCGATCATCCTGCGCTGATCCTCAATGCGGATTATCGCCCGCTCTCGTATTTTCCGCTTTCGATCTGGCCATGGCAGGATGCGGTCAAGGCCGTGTTTCTGGACCGGGTGAACATCGTTTCCGAATACGAAACCGAAGTGCATAGCCCGACCCAAAGCATGCGCCTGCCGAGCGTGGTCAGCCTGCGCGAATATGTACAGCCCGCGCGGTATCCGGCCTTCACGCGGTTTAACCTGTTTCTGCGCGATGAATTCACGTGTCAGTATTGCGGCGTGCAAGGGGATCTGACCTTCGATCATGTGATTCCCCGGTCCCGTGGGGGGCGCACGACATGGGAGAATGTCGTTGCCGCCTGTTCCTCGTGCAATCTGCGCAAGGCGAATCACAGCCTGTCCAAAAGCAATATGAACCTGCGCCGCAAAGCCTTTCGCCCGACCGCGATGCAGTTGCAGAATACCGGGCGTAAGTTTCCGCCGAATCACCTGCACCAAAGCTGGATGGATTATCTCTACTGGGATAGCGAGCTGGAAGACTGATCGCGCGCCATGCATCGACGCATCGCCATCGGGGGGTTTCAGCACGAAACCAATACTTTCTGTCCCCTGCCGACGGTATGGCAGGATTTTCAGACGCCGGGGGCTTGGCCCGGTCAGACGAATGGCAAAGCGATTTTCGAGACTTTCGCGGGCGCGAATATTCCCCTTGCCGGGTTTATCGACGCGGCTGCCCCGGAATGCGATCTCGTGCCGTTGCTTTGGACCGCCGCCGAACCTGCCGGATATGTCACGCGCGAGGCGTTTGACCGGATTTCGGGCGAGATCGTGCTGGGCATCGCGGAAGCAGGGCCGCTCGATGCGGTCTATCTCGATCTGCACGGGGCGATGGTTACCGAGGACCATGACGATGGCGAGGCCGAGTTATTGCGCCGCATCCGTGCAGTGGTGGGACCGGATTTGCCGATTGCCGTCAGTCTTGATCTGCATGGAAACCTGTCCCGCGCTTTTTTCGAGCGGGCCTCTTGCGTGTCGATCTACCGCACTTATCCCCATCTCGACATGGCCGAGACGGGCGCGCGGGCCTATCGGCTCTTGTCCGAATTGCTGGAGCGGGGCGAGCCTTTTGCGCGAGCATGGCGGCAGGTCGATTATCTTATCCCGATCACAGCTCAATCGACGATGCATGTGCCCGGCGACCGGCTTTACGCGATGTTGCCCGGTCTGGAGGGGGAGGGCGTGTCCTCGATCGATATCGCCATGGGGTTTCCGCCTGCCGATACGCCCGATACCGGGGCGTCGATCTTCGCCTATGGAGCCGATCCAAAGGCCGTTGATGGCGCGGTACAGGCGATGCTCGATGCGCTGCACGAGGCTGAACCGGCGTTTTTCGACCCGTTAATTCCCGCGCGGGAGGCTGTATGCGAGGCGATGCGCCTGTCCGAAGGCGCGACCCGGCCTGTCGTCATCGCCGATCCTCAGGATAACCCCGGCGCGGGCGGCATGGGCGACAGTACCGGCCTGCTGCGCGCTTTGCTGGATGAGGGCGTGGAGGGGGCCGCGCTGTCGATGCTGTGGGATCCGCAAACGGCATGTGCTGCCCATGCGGCGGGGCAGGGGGCAGAGATCGCCGTGTCGCTGGGCGGGTTTCATCCTGACAGTGGGGGTGCGGCCATCGAGACCAGCGTTCGGGTCGAGGCGCTCTCGGATGGCACTTTTCCGTTCACTGGTCCGATGTATGGCGGTTCGACCGCCCGTGTCGGACCCAGCGCATGTCTGAAGATCATCCATGACCGCGCCGATATTCGGGTGGTCGTGGGGTCGATTCGTTGCCAGAATGCCGATCAGGCGATGTTCAGCGCTTTTGGGATCATCCCGGCCAGCCAGAGGATTCTGGCCATCAAAAGCGCGGTTCATTTTCTGGGCGATTATGCGCCCATCGCTGAGAGGGTTTTGTTCGCGAAGGCACCGGGGGCCAATCCTTGCCCGATTGACGAGATTGCCTATACGCGCCTGCGCCCCGGTATCCGATTGGGACCGGGGGGCAGGGTCTTTGCGCGGTAGCGAAACCGGAACCGACTGAAGCGATCGCCGATCATTCTAGCTGGACAGGCGCAAGCCACCGATTTTACGGGCGATTTCCTGAAAAGCTTCGGTCAGGGATTTGGCACTATTGGCACTGAACATTTCGCCGCCGCTTCCCTCTGAACAGGCCCTGAGGCGGTCTTCGCTCTTGGCATCGAGGCTGAGGGCGACGGTGTAGATCGTGGTGCCGGTTTCCTTCGCCAGATCACAGGCGGACTGGAAGTAACGGTTCGATTCTGCCAGATCATTCGTCGAGCGGGCACCGATATTCTGCGTCGTGTTGAACTCGCCATCCGTCAGCATGACGATGATCTTATGCGCTTGGTCATAGGGTCTGGGGTCCGTGTTCCAGACCGATGCCCAGGCAGGCGACAGGGCGTAGATGCCCCAGATCATGCCCAGATGTCCTGCCGTTCCGCCAATGGCCGTCAGCCCGTTGATGGCGCTGCGATAGGAAGTGGGGCTGCTGCTGGGGCCTTGCATGCGCGAAAACGGGCTGCGATGGACGATCTCGCCGCCGGTGACAAAGGGGATCGGTGCGCTGGTCGGGGCATTGTCAGTCAGATCGTAACCGGAGCCGGTCTCGCCCCGAAACCGTTCCGCCGCCCAGAGATCGTCGCCAATCGCGGGCAGGGGCTGTTCATTGATCGAGCTGCCCTCAAAAATGGATACGTTGAGATCGCCGAGATTGACCGAGGTGGAATACGGAATGACCGAAATTGTTGGCGGGGAGCTGGAAGTCGTCTGGGATTCGATCTCGTCGAGCATGGAGAGCGCCGCTTCCTGCATCCGCACAAGACGGGACCGCCCGTTCAGATTGGCCCTCATCGAGCCGCTGACATCCAGCACCAGCGAGATTTCATAGGGCAGGGAATTGGGTTTCAGCGAGGCCGCACTCAGGCCGATCTCAAAGCTGGGAAGCCCAAAAACATGCAGAAAATAGGTCGGAGCATCCAGCGTGGCGGTTGCCATCAACTGTTCCGGTTCGCCCGGCCTGACGCCGCGGCGGTTGCTCGTGAATTCCGAATCCCGGATGGTCACGTCATCGATTTGACGGTTTGACAGCCAGCTTTCGAAAACCTTTGGCCCACGCTCGACGATTTCCTCGTTGGTCATGCCCGAACGCGCCATCGACAGGACGGCGGCATCGAGGGTTCTTTGGGCTTTTGTCTGGATGGAATAGATCCGGCTGATATCCGTTGCCCCCCCTGCCAGCAGGAAGATGAGGGGCAGCATAACGCCGGTCATGAGGGTGATGGAGCCAAGCTCGTTACACGCAAAGCGGGTCTTGGCATGAATGGCGGAACATATGGCGGTCAACATCGGCAGGCACTTTCCCGTTCAGGATGGCGATGCCGATGGTGGTTTGCAAATCGAAGGCCATTCTCTGCCGGGCTCAGAAAGCCGCCTGTTGCGGGGATGCGAGGGTCGCAATAATTCCCGTTTTAGGATGAGTTGGTATGTTCAGGTCATTATTGTTTGAAATGGAGACAGCCGATCCCCGCACCCGATTCTGGATCGATACGAAAACGGGGACGCGAAAAGCGCGCCGGTCCTATTCGGCCGGAACGGCGGCCCTTCGTTTTCGCTTTGAGCGGCGGGGCGGTTCACGCCTTGGTTCCGCTTCGCCCAAGGCTTCTTCGACAAGGCGATGCAGCACGATGGTCATGCAGATGATGATGAAATAACCGTCGTAATAAGCCAGCGATAGCAAGACACCGCCGATGGCATATCCGGTGACGGATACCTGCATCATCGAGGCAAGATCATGCGCCCAGAGCAGGTCTGCGCGCCCGCGTGTCCGGCGCGCGATCCGGCCGCAGGTAAGCCACGATCCCGCGAGGATCGAAATGAACAGGAACAGGCCCACAAAGCCCGAATCCGTCATGACCTCGACATAGATGTTATGCGCGGCCCGCACGCCGTATTTCTCTTTTTCCGAGCAGATATGATCTTCGCTCAGGTAATCCGTCGCGATGCTGTGATTCTGGATCGAGCGCAGCCCATGGCCGAAAATGGGGCTGGCGACGGCCATATCCCACCCCACCTGCCAGTTCGCGATGCGCAGGCAGAACGATTCATCAAGCTCCGATTCATCATCATAGGCGCTTTCCTTGCCCGCGAATTGCTCGAAGGTCGATCCGATGCGTTCCTTGTATTCGGTGGGTACGAAGGACACGGCGACAAAGGCCGTGATGGCCAATAGCGCGCCGCTGATCATCTTGCTGTTGGTCTTGGTCCACAGGAAGAACAGCATCGCCACCATCGTCAGCATCCCGCCGCGCGAGAACGACCCGATGACCGACAGAAAACACATCCCCATCCCGATCAATGCGAGGTTGCGCATGATCTTCTGGTCCGCGTGTTTCCACAGGAAAAACAGAATCGGGGCCAGCATCAGCATGGCGACGGCGAAGTGATTGCGGTCGTCGATCATCGTATCCGCAGGGCCAAAGCCGGAATACCGACCGATGACAAAACCGCTATAGACCGTCACCAGCCCGATCTTTACCGCGTGGTAGCCGAGCGATAATCCATAGGTCCAGACCAGCGAAATCAGACGATGCGGTGTGTTGATGACGATCAACAGGATCACCATATGGATCGCCATTTTCACGACGAAATCGTTATAGAATTCAAAGGAGGCAGCCGGGTCCGGCGCAATCGCTGCCGTCAGGGTCGTCCATCCGATAAAGACGGCGAAGGAGGCCGCTAGCTTGCCGCCCGGCCAGCTCTTGCGCTCGCTCGAAATCACGAAGGCGATCAGCGTGACCAAGACGATGACGAGGTTGGGGCGCAGGGATGTAGAGAATCCGAAGGCTTCCCGATGCGGGTTCAGCAGAGCGATCCATGTCCAGACGAGCACGCCGATATAGGGCCGCCTGAGAATCATCGGGATCAGCGCAAGGATGCCGACCAGAATAACTACGTCGCGCATGGGGTCGCCTTTCAGTCCAGCGGTGAAGCCTTCGTTAACCCCCTTCGGGGCATTCTGAACTCCATGGCGTAACGCCCGATCCTGAAGGCTGCGTTAACCAACGAAAGGCAAAGACATGATCGGCGGTGCGATGCTCACCTGTGCGGTGGCGGCGATGATCATCATCGCATGGTGGTCCTTGCCGCGTGATGACACGGAGGATCCAGCAACCGGGATTCTCGCGCTCAGAACGTGGTCGGAGCGTGTCGTCACCCGCAAATACAACACGGCGAATACGCGCGACCGCCGCCCGGTGCCGAAGAAAGCCACCGCCAAGCGTGACCGCCGCCCCGATCCCTCTAAACGTCGTCGTTTGCGATAACCCCCTACAGGAGAACCCCGAAATCATGCGCGTTCTCACCGTTACATCGCTCTGGCCCAACGAGGCCCAGCCCAATCACGGCATTTTTGTCGAGAATCGCATGGCGCGGGTTCATGCGACCGGGCAGGCGCAGATTACCGTCATTGCCCCGGTTCCATGGTTTCCGAGCAGCGCGCCGGTCTTCGGCGCCTATGCAAATTTTGCCCGCGTTCCCGCACGGGCCGAGCGGCGCGGCATTCGTATCGAGCATCCTCGCTATGCCACGATCCCCAAGGTCGGCATGCGGGTTCAGCCCGCGCTCTATCATGCGGCGTTGGCGCGATGTGCGAAGCGCCTGATTGCGGAAACCGGGCCATTCGACCTGATCGATGCGCATTATTTCTATCCCGATGGCGTCGCCGCCGCGCGTCTGGCCGATGAGTTGAACCTGCCGTTGACCATCACCGCGCGGGGAACCGACCTGAACTTGATTCCCGGCACCAGCATTGCCGCGACCCGCGCCATCCTTGCCGCCGCCGAGCGGGCCAATGCCTCGATCACCGTATGCGAGGCCCTGCGCGCCGAATTGATTCGGATGGGTGCGGATGGCGCGCGGGTGTATACCCTGCGGAACGGGGTCGATTTGGAAGGCTTTCACCCGCCAAATCTGCCTCGTGCCGATCTCAAGGGCCGATTGAACATTCCCCAGAACGCGCCGCTGGCCGTATCGGTCGGCGGGCTGGTCGAGCGCAAGGGCCATCACCTGACGATCGAGGCGGTCGCGGCCCGGCCTGACCTGCATTTGCTGATTGCAGGGGGCGGACCTGAAAAGGATGCGCTATCCGCGCAGATTGACGCGTCCGGTGCCGCAGACCGTATCCGCCTTGTCGGAGCGTTGCCCCATGCGGCATTGGCGGATTTCTACGGCGCGGCGGATCTGTCGATCCTCTCCAGCAGTCGCGAGGGATGGGCGAATGTCCTGCTCGAATCGATGGCTTGCGGTACGCCGGTCGTCGCAACCGATGCCTGGGGCACGCCCGAAGTCGTCGCCGCCTATGAAGCGGGCCGGATCGCCACCCGCGACGCCGGAGAGATTGGCCGTCAGATCGATGCCTTGCTGGCGGATATGCCCGACCGCGCGGCCACACGGGCCTATGCGGAGCGGTTCTCGTGGGATGAGACGGTCGAGGGGGTGGTGCAGGTCTTCGAAAGTGCCATCCGGGCGCAGGCGGCCCGCTCCGCGAGGATTGGACAGGTCTAACGCTTCAACCGCGTCTTCACCGCCCGCGCGACGTCTTCGAGCATGAGCACCGGAACGCGCCGTTGCAGGGCAAGGGCGGTGATATCCGGTCCCGCTTGGCCAAGGCTGGTCTTGTAGCGATTGGTGCCCCCCATGAAATCATAGACCTGTGCGCCGCTGTGCAAATGCCGCTCGACGGCCAATGCATGGCTCACGAGGCCGGGTTTGAGGCGGTTATCGTCCTCGGCGCGAAAGCCGCTGAGATAGAACAGCACGCGCCCCCGCGAGACGAAATTATAGAGCCAGCCGAAACCCTCGCCCCCCGCGCTCGCCCTGAGCATTTCGACCTCGCCGCGGGGCAGGGCATCGGCGATCAAGCGGCGGTGAAAGGCCATGTAATCAGGATTCGCGGTCGCTCCCGCCACTCCCGCAGCGCGCCACTTGGCCTCGTGATGCTCGCCAAGTTCTGCGAAGAAGTCTTCTGTATCGTGACAGGATTCGAGCGTGACCGGCCCGCGTTCGGCATAGAGCCGCAGGGCGCGGCGAATTTGTTGGCGGGTATTCTTGCCAAGGGTCGCGGCATAGCCATCGGCATCTGTGACGCCTGTGGCGCGCAGGGCCGAAAGATCGACATAGGCCGATGAGGTTTCCGCCCGCCGGTGGGCCGTCAATCCCAGAGTGCCCAGCACATTCACCGTGGGGGTCGCGGCCCCGCTGATGATCAACTCGTCCCAGCCGCCCCGCGCTCGCAAGGCCCGGAAGGCCGCGTGCCAGACAGCGGATTCCATGCCCTCGGCGCAGAGCAGGGAATTGTATTCGATGGTGATCGCATCGCTCTGCGTCACGCCGGTATCATGCAGGCGCCATTGACGTATGCGCAGGCCGCGCCGCCATTCGACCGTTTGAACGAGCAGGCCAAGGGCGATATCAGCCCCGTCCGCATCCGTGACGGTCAAGAGCAGGGGAGGGCGATCCAACCCGGCAAGCCACGATCCGATCCATGTCCATGACAAAAAGAACGATGGTCCGACCCGCGCTTCGAGCGCCCGCCACCGACCGCCAAGCGCCGGAAGATCGTTTACGGGTGTCAACTCGGTGGCAAAGGGAGTCATTCAGGCGGTCTCCGGCTTGGGCGAAAGCACCGTCACCTTAACGCGCTCTTGGTGAATCACTGGTTATGTCTGCCTAAACCGGCCCCCATGAAAGATCGCCCGTGCCCCTCGATCCCGCCCGCTATGCCAAGGCGACCCTTCCCGCAGCGATGACGCCGACTCTGGCGGTGGTCATCGATACGGAAGAGGAGTTCGACTGGACCGCCCCGTTCTCACGGCTGGCGCGCGGAACGCGTAACCTCGCCGAATTGCCGCGTTTACAGGCGGTTATGGATCGCCATGGCGCTGTGCCACTATACGTGATCGATCATCCGGTGGCGTCCGATGAGGGCGCGATGCGCTGGATGCGCGGGATCAAGGAGCAGGGCCGATGCGAAGTGGGCGCGCATCTGCACCCATGGGTGACACCGCCGCATGAGGAATCGGTCAGTACCGTCAATTCCTTCACCTGCAATCTGCCCGATACGCTGCAATTAGCGAAGATCGTGACCCTGACCGATACGGTCGCCCGCGCGATGGGCGAGCGTCCGACAACCTTTCGGGCGGGGCGCTACGGGATCGGAACCGCAACCTTCGAAGCGCTGGTCGAGACGGGCTACAGGACCGATCTGTCCATTGCGCCCCATACCAGCTTTATGGATCAAGGTGGTCCGGCATTCTATCATTGGCACAATCATCCCGTATGGGCCGACCCGGAACGGCAATTGCTCAGCCTGCCTGTCACGACCGGATTTTCGGGGATGATGCGCCGGTTTGGCCCGATGGCCGCGCCCGTGCTGGACACGAAAACGGCCCGGACATGGCACCTGCCCGGCATCTTGGCTCATACCCGTCTGATGGAGCGTGCGCGCCTGACACCTGAGGGAACGCATTTATCAGAAATGAAACGTCTTTTGCGCGCACTCGTCCGGGATGGCGAGCGGGTTCTGACCCTCTCGTTACACAGCTCCACCCTCCTGCCCGGCGCAACCGTCTACGCACGGGACGAGGAGGAGCGCGACGCACTTTTGCAGCGGCTCGATTCGCTTTTGGGATGGTTTACCGCTCAGCTTGGCGGGGTTCTTGCACCCGTCTCCGGTATCGATGCGGCATTTCGGGGGGCGCAACGCCCGGAGTGTTTGCCAAGCCTTAAACCTGATCCTCTAGGATCGGGTCAAACTGCGTGACCGATGGAAGGCCCGCCATGAACCCGTTTAGACTTTTCGCTTCTTTGCTGCTTTGCATTGCGCTTGGCGCGTGCAACTCGGTTTCGTCCCAGCTTTCCTATGCCCCCGCTGCTCCGGATCTCAACTCGCCGGTTAACAGCCGCGCGACCAGCGCTGGGACAACGGCGCCGAATTATCGCTTCGGTCCCGGTGAGACGGTGCAGATTTTCGTCTGGCGCTCGCCCGAACTCTCGACGACCGTGCCGATCCGGCCCGATGGGCGGTTCTCGATGCCCTTGATCGAGGATATGGCAGCGGCAGGTAAGACCCCGACCGAACTGGCCCGCGACATTGAGGATCAGCTGCGCGCCTATGTGCAGGACCCTATCGTCACCGTCATCGCCCGAGTCGACGGTCCCGGCGATCCGCGTCAGCAGATCAAGATTCTGGGGCAGGCGGTCAATCCGTCCTCGCTGCCCTATCGCAGCGGCATGACCGTTCTCGACGTGATTATCTCGGTCGGTGGATTGACGGAATTTGCGGATGGTAATTCGGCGGTGCTCGTGCGCCGTGAGGGTCTGGACAAGACGTCCTATCGCCTGCGTCTCGACGATCTGGTGCGCAAGGGCGATATCGCCGCCGACCGGCCCCTCCTGCCCGGCGATACGATCATCATCCCCGAAAGCTTCATCTGAACGACGCTCTCGCGGCATGATATCTTGGACCCCAAGCCGCCGCTTGGGGTCTTTTGATGGGATGATGCCGCCGGGATTACGGGGCCAGAACGGCGATCAACTGTTCCCGCAGCCACCCTTTCGGAATCCAGTGCCCGCCGGGATGCAGGTCTAGCTGAACGTCGCATCCCTCGCGGGTGATCCGATGATACTGTCCGGCCTTTGCGACCTGCGCTGCGCCACAATCCGAGCGCGCGGCCCAGAAGGTCATCGCATCCTCGCCGCCATGCAGCCCCATCACCGTATCCTTGCGGCCATGGACATTGCGAATCCTGAGCGGCCCCGTGGCACAATCGCGCCGCCCGATTCCGCGCAGCATCCCCGCTACCCCAAGGATCGCGCGGTACGCGCCGCCCTCGTCGCAGGCGAGAAACCATGCCATCGCGCTGCCATAGGAAAAACCGGAGATGACGATGCGTTCGCGGTCGATGGGCCAGCGCTGCGCGGCATCGGCCAGCACCGCCTCGGCGAAGGTTACATCCCGGCGGTCATCGCTCCAGAACGCCCATGACTTGCCCAATCCATCCGGGGCGAGCAATAACGCGCCTGCCGCATCGGTGGCCCCGGCGACGCGCTGATTGTTCACCACATTCTTGCCCTGCCGTCCCCAGCCATGGAAATGCAGCAAGACCGGCAGGGCAGAGCGCCCGTCCCAATCGGGGGGCAGTTTCGCGGCATAGCTGCGCCCGTCAACCTCGCATTGTCCGCCCTGACCACAAGCCATGGCAGGACCAGCCGTCAGCAGGGCCATCATCGCGATCCAGAATATCCGCATGGGTGCTCTCCGTTTTGGAAAAAAGATGGCGTGTCCGGTCGTCCCTGCCCATACACGATCCGGTGAATCCCGCTCTACGCGCGACCAATGGAGCCTGCCCATGAAGATCGCCCTTCTTGATGATTGGTTCGATACCCTGCGAACCCTGCCGTGTTTTGCCAAGCTCGACGGGCATGACGTGACCGTGCATACAGACCATGTGGAGGATATCGACGTCCTCGCCGGGCGGCTGGCAGAGGCGGATATCCTCGTATTATTTCGGGAGCGAACGGCCATCACCGCCGCCCTTGTCGAGCGTCTGCCGAGGCTGCGCCTTATCAGCCAGCGCGGGGTACATCCGCATATCGATGTCGCGGCCTGTACCCGGCAGGGCGTGCTCGTCTGCTCGAAGAAAGGCCCCGGCGTGCCCAATGTGGCCGCCGCCGAGCATACTTTTGCGCTGATGCTCTGCGCGTTGCGCAATATCCCCGGTGAGGTCGCGGCGCTGAAATCGGGCATGTGGCAAACGGGCGTGGGTCGTACGGCCCATGGCAAGCGTCTGGGCATCTATTCCTATGGCAAGATCGGGCGCATCGTTGCCGGATATGCGCAGGCTTTCGGGATGGAGGTCGTGGTCTGGGGGCGGGATGGCTCGCGCGCGGCGGCTCAGGCTGACGGGATTACGGTTGCGGAGAATCGCGCGGCCTTTTTTGCCGAATCCGACATTGTAACGCTGCATCCTCGCCTGACGCCGGAGACGCGGGGGACGATTACGGGCGAGGATCTTGCCCGCATGAAGCCCGATTCGATCCTCGTGAACACGGCCCGCGCCGCCCTTATCGTGCCGGGAGCCTTGCGCGCGGCACTGGATGCGGGGCGGCCGGGCGTGGCGGCCCTCGATGTATTTGACGAGGAGCCGACAACCGCCGACCCGCTTATCCATCATCCGCGGGTTATCGCCACGCCCCATATCGGTTTTGTCACCCGCGAGGAACTGGACCTGCAATTCGGCGATATCTTCGATCAGATCACCGGCTATGTGGCTGGGCAGCCCATTCACATGATCAACCCGGAAGTCTGGCCCCACGCATGAAAAAACCTGCCTCCGGGGAGACAGGTTTCAAAGGTCAGGTCATCAAGATAACCTTTTGGATCAGCCCTGACGCGCCTTGAAGCGCTTTTGGACCTTGTTGATAACGTAGATGCGGCCCTTCCGGCGCACGACGCGGCAATCGCGATGGCGGTTCTTCAGGGATCGCAGTGAGTTCCGTACTTTCATGGCCGATACCGCCCGCGTCAAATGGTCAAAATGGTGGGCGCGGCAAGGATTGAACTTGCGACCCCCTCGATGTCAACGAGGTGCTCTCCCACTGAGCTACGCGCCCTGATACCCGGCAAGCCGGACAACAGTTAATGAGTGTTGGAAAGCCGATTGCCTTCCGGTCGCGGTGATGTAGCGGCGGGGCGACGCCGTTGCAAGCCCAAATTCACGGTATCACGCTGCGACGAGACGTTCCACGGCTTCGGGAAGGCGAATCAGATGAACCGGCTCGCCGAACAGAACGTCGTCGATTCGGTCTTCATCGGGCTTTTTCACGGCGACGGCGGAGAATCCGGTGATGAACATGATCCGCATTTCCGGGTCGATTTCCTGCGCTGCACGGGCAAAGTCCAACTCTTCGGGCTTCGACATGTCGACAGTCGTTAGCAGCATATCATAGGCCGCTTCGCCCAAAATGGTCAGCGCCGCATCGAGATCCGCAACCCGTGTCACCGCATGCCCGCATTTCTTCAGCTTCTCTGCGAGATAGGCGCGTAATTCGTCGTTCCGAGTCGCCAGCATTACCTGTGCCATGTGCACGACATCCCTTTAAATGACAGGCTCAGAGCGATCGACATCGGTCTCTGAGCGTTGTTTCTGTTTGCGATGGTGCGCCATTCGCTTAAACATCTTGTGAACAGGCGCGAATTTGCGGAGGGAAACATGGCGGGGACGGCGGCGGCCTTGTGTGGATGGACGGGCAAGGCGGTTTCCGTGGCTGAACCGCGCTATGTCACCAGCGCGGCCGTATTCAGCTCACCCCATAGCGGCCGTCATTACCCGGAAGCCTTTCGCCGTCTCTCGCGGCTGGACGATACGGCGCTGCGGGCGTCGGAAGATGCGTTTGTCGATGACATCTTTTCCATGGTGCCGCGCTATGGCGCGCCGCTTGTCGCCGCGCAGTTTCCCCGCGCCTTCATCGATGCCAATCGCGACGAGGATGAACTCGACCCCGCTCTGATCGCCCGGTTTTCCACCCGCCGCCCGCGAACGCTGCGCGTGTCGGCTGGGTTGGGCGTCGTGCCGCGCATCGTGGCAGAGAATACACCGATCTATGACGGAAAGCTGCCGATGGACGAGGTGAAGGCCCGCATCGAATGTTGTTATCGGCCCTTTCACAGTCGCCTGTCCGATGCCATCGAGCGCGCCCGTGCCCGCCATGGAATCGCGCTGCTGATCGATTGCCACTCGATGCCATCCGATACGTCACGCCGGGGGGGGCGCCGGGCGGAGATCGTCTTGGGCGATTGTTACGGCGCCTCCGCCGGGGGCGATATTTCCGATGCGGCCTTTGCATTGTTTCGCAGTGCCGGTTTTCGGGTTGCGCGGAATGCGCCCTTTGCGGGGGGATATATCACCCAGCGTTACGGAAAACCGCGCGAGGGGGTGCATGCCATCCAGATCGAGATCGACCGGGGCCTCTATCTCGACCAAAAGCGGATGGTCCCGACCTCGAACTATCCTGTTCTGAAACGTGTTCTTGAGCCTATCGTGGCCGACCTCGCTTCCCTTCCGCTCAGGCTGGGATCGGCGATGGCGGCAGAGTGAGGACAAAAAAAGGGGCCGCTGATACAGCGGCCCAAGTCCAGGGAGGAACGCCCCGGAGGGCGATGACGCGAACGCCATGGACAGAAAATGCATGTTGCGGCGCAACAAATCAAGGGTGCAGTGCAAAAAAATTTGACGCTGTTTCTTGGCCAATGAACACTGTGACCTTCTGGTTACACCTATTGGCTGTAATTGGGGTGCCGGGAACGGGGTTCTGCCCTGTAATGCCGAATGGGCGGTCATCGCGGAAATACCCCTTCTAAGTGAATAACGGTGCAGTACGGCGGCGATTTAGGGAATAGGGTTCTTATCGGATTTGCCTTGGTTCCCTAAATCGGGAAATTATCCTACCTTCCATAAACACAAGGAGGGCAGGGCATGCGTCATTTTCCCGTATTCAGAGAGCTGCGCGGTCGCCGGGTCGTGGTGTCCGGGGCCGGGGAGGCGGCGGTTGCAAAGCTGCGCCTGCTGCTGAAGACCGAGGCGACGGTCATCGTCTATGGCCCCGACCCCCATGCGCAGATTAGGCGCTGGGCGGATGAAGGTCGACTCATCCATATGCCGCGTCCGGTCGATCACGGCGATGCCCTCTGCGCGGCGTTGGTCTATGGCGCGAACGAGGAGGCGCAGGAAGACGCGCGGGCGGCGCGGATCGGTCATGCTGCCGGGGCCTTGGTGAATATCGTCGACAATCTCGATGACAGCGATTTCATCACCCCCGCCATCGTTGACCGCGACCCCGTAACCGTCGCCATCGGCACCGAAGGCGCGGCCCCCGTGCTCGCCCGTCGGATCAAGGCGGAGACCGAGGAGCGCCTCGCCCCATCGCTGGGAACGCTGGCCCGTATCGGTCAGGGATTTCGGGAGGCGGCGAATGCGCTGCCCCATGGCCGTATCCGCCGCCGCTTCTGGTCGCGCTATTACGATGAGATCGGTCCCCGTGTCTTGGCCGAAGGGGGGGAGGAGGCGGTTCATGCCGCCCTTGACGCCTTGCTTGTTCAGATGCTGGGCGAAGATCGCGAAAACGGCCATGTCGCCCTGATTGGCGCTGGTCCCGGCGATCCCGAACTCTTGACGCTCAAGGCGCGTAAGGCGCTGCACGAGGCGGATGTGGTGATCCATGACCGGCTGGTTTCGCCCGAAATTCTCGAATTGGCCCGCCGCGAGGCCATCGTGATCGAGGTCGGCAAGACGCCGAATGGCCCGTCCTGGAAACAGGCCGATATCGATGCGCTAATCGTGGAGCACGCGGCGCAGGGCGCGCATGTCGCCCGGCTGAAATCGGGCGATCCGGTCGTTTTTGGGCGGCTGGATGAGGAAATGGATGCGCTCGATGCAGCGGGTATTTCCTTCACCATCGTGCCGGGAATCACCGCCGCTTCTGCTGCCGCCGCGAGCATCGGGGTTAGCTGGACGAAGCGGGGGCGCAACGCAGCCTTTCGCTTGCTGACCGGCCATGACATTGCGGGTTTTGCAGACCATGACTGGCGCAGTCTGGCCCAGCCGGGTCATGGCGGTGCGGTGCAACCGGCGGCGATCTATATGGGCGTGCGCGCGGCGCGGTTCTTGGCCGGTCGGATGTTGATGCATGGCGCATCGGCGGAGACGCCGGTGACGGCCATCGAGAATGTCTCGCGCAGTGATCAAAAGATCGTCGCGACTACCCTGGACCGCCTGCCCGACGCTTTGACGGAGGCTGGTATCACCGGCCCCGCCATCCTGTTCCTTGGCCTGTCACCGCGACAGGCGATGGAGGCGAGCGACCTGATCGATATGCCTGCAACTGGAGTTGTTTAGACCATGGCCCGCACATTCAAACCCCAGATCGTCAGTGCGAATGACCTCGCAATCGGCGATGTCGTCTACATGAATTCGGGCGGTGGCTGGACTCGCAAGCTGGCCGAGGCCGCGATTGCGCATACGCCGGAGGAGGGAGAGACCCTGATGGGTCGTGCTGCACCGCAACAGGCGAAGGTCGTCGGGCCGTATCTGGCCGATGTGGCGCTTGACGATGACGGGCGGCCCTTTCCGACTCATTTCCGTGAAAAATTCCGTACCCGTGGTCCCTCGACCCGCCCCGATCTGGGCAAACAATCCGCCAATCCAGAGCGCCGCGAGCCGCTGGCCGCGTCGGGTGGTATCTGAGGCGTAGGAGATAAAAATGTACCGCTACGATGAATTCGACCATGATTACGTGCGCGCCCGCGTCTCGGAATTTCGCGATCAGACGCGGCGCCGCATCGACGGGGCGCTGACCGAGGACGAATATAAGCCCCTGCGCCTGATGAATGGGCTATATCTGCAACTTCACGCCTATATGCTGCGCGTGGCGATCCCCTATGGCACGCTGAACAGCCGCCAGATGCGTACGCTGGCCATGATCGCCGAGCGGTGGGATGAGGGCTATGGCCATTTCACCACCCGCCAGAACATTCAGTATAACTGGACCAAACTGACCGATGTGGGCGACATTCTCGATGCGCTGGCCGATGTCGAGATGCATGCCATCCAGACGAGCGGCAATACCATTCGCAATGTCACGGCGGATCATTTTGCCGGGGCCGCCGCCGACGAGATCGAAGATCCGCGCCCGACGGCGGAGTTGATCCGTCAATGGTCGACGGCCCATCCCGAATTCGCGTTTCTGCCCCGGAAGTTCAAGATCGCGGTGACCGGCTCGCCGAATGACCGTGCGGTGACGAAAGCGCATGACATCGGCCTGCGCATGGTGCTCAGCGATGCGGGCGCGCCGGGCTATGAGGTCATTGTGGGGGGCGGTCTGGGCCGTACGCCGATGATCGGTAAGGTCATCCGCGACTTCCTGCCCAAAGCCGATTTACTGCCGTATCTGGAAGCGATTCTGCGGGTCTATAACCTGCATGGACGGCGCGATAACAAGTATAAGGCCCGCATCAAGATCCTCGTCCATGAAACGGGCATCGATGACATGCGCGCGCAGGTCGAGGCCGAATTCGAGCGTCAGATGCGCGAGGAGGGTGGCCCGCTGGTCGCCCCCGACCCGGAGCATGTCGCGCGGATCGCCGCCTATTTCACGCCTCCCGCTTTTGCGGCTCTGCCCGATCGGTCGGAAGGGCTGGAATCGGCAATGGCCCATGATGCCGCGCTGAAAACCTGGGTCGAGAATAATACGAGCGAACATCGCGCCCCCGGCCATGCCATCGTTACCGTCGCGATCAAGGGTACGGGCGAGGCGCCGGGCGATGCGACCACGGCACAGATGCGCGTTCTGGCCGATATGGGCGAGAAATACAGCCATGACGAATTGCGCATTTCCCACGAGCAGAATGTCATCCTGCCCCATGTCAGGAAAGACGATCTTCCGGCGGTCTTCTCCGCGCTCAGGAAAGCGGGGCTGGCCACGGCGAATGCGGGGCTGATTACCGATATTATCGCCTGTCCCGGTCTGGATTATTGCGCCTTGGCCACGGCCCGCTCGATTCCGGTTGCCCAAGACCTGTCGCGCCGGTTCGCTGCACCTGACAGGGCAAAGGCCATCGGTAATTTCACGATCAAGATTTCCGGCTGCATCAATGCCTGTGGCCATCACCATGTGGGCCATGTGGGCATTCTGGGGCTGGAGAAATCCGGGATCGAGAATTACCAGATCACGCTGGGCGGCGATCATACCGAGACCATGGCCGTCGGCGAGCGCGCCGGGCCGGGCATTTCGGCGGAGGAGGTCGGCCCCGCCATCGAGCGGCTGGTCGATGCCTATCTCGACCGGCGCGAAGGCGAGAACGAACGCTTTATCGACACCTATCGCCGGGTGGGGGCCGATCCGTTCAAGGAGGCGCTTTATGCGGCCTGACTTCATGCGATCCCTGCCCTGGATCTGATCCGGGGCCTGTACTCCATCTCATTCAGGCCCCGGTTCAACGCGGGGGCCGGTAAGGAAAACCGATGCCGCTCATCACCGATACCGGCTTTGCGCCGGACGACAGCCCCGCCCTGATCGATATGGAGGCTCTGCCCGATGCCGGGGAGGGGGCCGCCCTCGACCTGCCCCTCGATGCCGACATCGCGGCGATCGTGCCGCATTTCAACCGCCTCGCCCTGATCGTCGTGCCCTTTCCCAGTTTTGCGGATGGGCGCGGGTTCAGCATCGCCAGACGGTTGCGGGCGCTGGGCTATCGCGGGCGGCTGCGGGCGGCGGGCCATGTCATCACCGATCAATATCCGTTCGCGCGATTCTGTGGCTTTGACGAGGTGCAGATTTCCGACATCTTGGCCGAACGCCAGCCGGAAAACCTGTGGCTGGATGCGCAAGGCCGGGCCGTTCCGCCCTTTTTGAAACGCAAGGCACGGGGCTGGACCTGACAGCCGGGCTTGATGCGCGTTTCCACTTGCCCTAGAGCAGAGGCGACATCCCGAAGCCCCGGAGCCTGCCCATGTCTGTCGATGCCGATACCGTCCGCAAGGTCGCTAAACTCGCCCGCATAGCCGTCGAAGATCACGAGGTCGACCCGTTCGCGCGGGAGCTATCGGGCATTCTCGACTGGGTGACGCAGTTGCAGGAAGTCGATGTGACGGGTATCGAGCCGATGACCTCCGCCGTGCCTATGCGCCTGAAGCGCCGGGAAGATACGATCACCGACGGGAACCGCCGCGACGATATTCTCGCCAATGCACCCGATGCCCGCGAAGGGTTTTTCGCTGTGCCGAAGGTTGTCGAGTAGTAACCTGTCGTCCTTTTCTCGCCCGATTATATCCCGTTATTGCCCGCCCGCAGGACCGTCATGACCGATCTTACCGCCCTTACCATCGCCGATGCCCGCTACAAGCTGCGCGCAAAGGAATTCAGCGCTGCCGAACTGACGGAGGCATTCGTTGCCACTGTCGATGGGGGCGATGCGTTGAATGCATGGTGCGAGAAGACGCCCGATCTGGCGCGCGAGCAGGCGCAGGCCGCCGATGCGCGGCTGGCGGCGGGGGATGCGCCTTCGCTGTGCGGTATTCCGCTTGGGATCAAGGATTTGTTCTGTACCAACGGTGTGCGCTCGCAGGCCGGGTCTAAGATCCTGAAGGATTTCAAGCCGCCCTATGAAAGTACCGTCACCTCGAATCTCTGGGCCGATGGCGCGGTGATGCTGGGCAAGCTGTCGATGGATGAATTCGCGATGGGGTCGTCGAACGAGACGGCCTGCTACGGTCCCGTCATCTCCCCTTGGCGGCGCAAGGGTGACGAGACCAAGCTGACCCCCGGTGGCTCCTCTGGTGGGTCGGCGGCTGCGCTGGCCGCAGGGCAGGCGATGGCGACCACCGGCACCGATACGGGCGGTTCCATCCGCCAACCTGCGGCCTTTACGGGTCTGGTCGGCCTGAAACCCACATGGGGGCGGTGCTCGCGCTGGGGGATCGTGGCGTTTGCCTCGTCGCTCGATCAGGCGGGTCCGTTCACGCGCACCGTGCGCGATTCGGCGATCATGCTTCAGTCGATGGCATCGATTGACGAGAAAGATTCCACCTCCGCCGATATTCCGGTCCCCGATTACGAGGCCGCCCTGACCGGCGATATCAAGGGAAAGCGCATCGGCATTCCGAAGGAATACACAATCGATGGCATGCCCGCCGAGATCACGCGGTTCTGGGAGGAGGGCGCGGCCCATCTCAAGGCTCAAGGGGCCGAAATCGTCGAGATCAGCCTGCCCCATACGAAATACGCGTTGCCCGCCTATTACATCGTCTCCCCCGCCGAATGTTCCTCTAACCTCGCGCGGTATGACGGCGTTCGCTATGGCCAGCGGGCCGAACTGTCGCAGGGCGACGGTATCACCGAACTCTACGAAAAAACCCGTGCGGAGGGCTTTGGCGACGAGGTGAAGCGCCGCATTATGATCGGCACCTATGTCTTGTCCTCCGGGTATTACGACGCCTATTACACCCGCGCGCAAAAGGTTCGCCGCTTGATCAACCGCGATTTCGAGCAGGCTTTCGAGCAGGTCGACGCCATTCTGACCCCGACCACCCCCTCGCCCGCCTTCGGTCTGGGCGAAAAGAGCGATCCGCTGGAAATGTATTTGCAGGATATCTTCACGGTGACGGTGAATATGGCGGGTTTGCCGGGGATCAGCGTTCCCGCCGGATTGTCATCCGATGGCCTGCCGCTGGGTCTGCAACTGATTGGCAAGGCCTTTGACGAGGCGAATCTGTTGAACACGGCCTATGCGCTGGAAACCGCGCTGGACTTCTCGGCGACGCCTGAGAAATGGTGGTAGACACAAGGTCTTGACGTCCTTGGGCTTGATCCGGGGTCTTCTTTTGCGAATAGATGAGGGTGACGCCGAGACGGTCCC
This sequence comes from uncultured Neomegalonema sp., assembly GCA_938008165.1. Taxonomy (GTDB): domain Bacteria; phylum Pseudomonadota; class Alphaproteobacteria; order Rhodobacterales; family Rhodobacteraceae; genus JAHDDY01. Next base: position 35,994 of record CALLLP010000005.1, read on the forward strand.
GGATGGAATTCGGGACAGGATCGCTGCTATGGCTGCTGCATAACTCGATCAGGAGACCGTCATGTCCCGCCTTCCCCTCACGACAAACCATTGGGGCACCTATCGCGTGCGCACCGAAAACGGGCGCGCGGTGGGGATGGAAGGGTTCGAGCATGACCCCGATCCGTCGCCCATCGGCCCCGGTATCCTCGATGTGCAGGACGGCCCGACCCGCATCACCGCGCCGATGGTCCGGCAAAGCTGGCTGGAGGGTGGCCCCGGAACGGCGACGGAGCGGCGTGGGGTCGATCCGTTTGTCGCGCTGAGCTGGGAAGAACTTGAGCCGCTCTTGGCCACGGAGCTGAAGCGGGTGATTGAAACCCACGGCAATAATGCAATCTATGCCGGTTCCTATGGCTGGGCCAGTGCGGGCCGGTTTCACCATGCGCCGAGCCAGCTAAAGCGGTTCCTCAACACCATCGGCGGGTTCACCTCGTCGGTTTTTACCTATAGTTTTGCCGCTGCCGAAGCGATGATCCCGCATGTTCTGGGCAGCTTTCGCGAGTTTCTCAATACGACGACCAGTTGGGATTCGATTGCCGGAAACACCGATCTGTTCGTCGCCTTTGGCGGGGTGCCGGTCAAGAACGGTCAGATCGATTCCGGGGGGGTCGGCGTGCATGTGCAGCGCAGCGGGCTTGAAAAGGCCAAGGCCGCCGGGACCGAATTCGTCAATATCAGCCCGCTTCGTTCGGATATGCTCGATGAGATGGGTGCAGAATGGCTGGCTGCGCGCCCGAATACGGATACGGCGGTCCTGCTGGGGATCGCGCATACATTGCTGAATGAAAACCTGCATGATCGAGCGTTTCTGGACCGCTATTGCGAGGGATTCGAACCGTTTCGCGCCTATGTGACCGGCGCGACGGACGGGGTGGCGAAGGATGCCGAATGGGCCGCCGAGATCGCCGCGCTCGATGCCCAGACGATCCGCGACCTTGCGCGGCGCATGGCATCGGGCCGCACGATGATTTCGGTTGCATGGTCCCTGACCCGGCAAGACCATGGCGAGCAAGCCTTCTGGGCCGCTATCGCGGTGGCGGCGATGCTGGGGCAGATCGGCCTGCCGGGGGGCGGTTTCGGGTTTGGCTACAGCGCGTCAAACAGCATCGGCGGGCATTACAGCCAGATGCCGGGCGGGTCGCTACCCCAAGGGGAAAAGGGCGTTGCCGATTATATTCCGGTCGCGCGGATTTCGGACCTGTTGCTCAATCCGGGGCAGGAATTCGATTTCGATGGCCAGCGGATGACCTATCCCGATATTCGCCTCGTTTGGTGGGCCGGGGGTAATCCGTTTCACCACCATCAGGATATCGGGCGGATGCTGCGCGCATGGCGCAGGCCCGAGACTATCGTGGTCAACGAATGGTGCTGGAACGCAATGGCGAAACATGCGGATATCGTGCTGCCCTGCACCACGCATCTGGAACGCTCGGATATATCGTTTTCGCAGCGCGACCCCTATATCATCGCGATGGAAAAGGTGTCGGAGGCCCCCGGCCTCGCCCGCGATGACCACGCGACATTTCGCGGTTTGGCGCGCAGCCTTGGCGTCGAGGAGGCGTTTACGGAAGGGCGCGAGCCGGAAGACTGGATCCGCTGGATTTATGATGTGACGCGCCAGCGGGTTGCCGAACAGGGGCGCGAGATGCCGGGGCTGGATGAACTGCGCGAGACGGGATGGCACCTGAACCCGCCCCCCGACGAGCCGGTCGTCATGATGTCCGCCTTCCGTGCCGATCCGGTGGCGAATGCCCTGAAAACGCCCAGTGGCAAGATCGAAATCTTCTGCCAGACCGTTGCGGATTTCGGTTATGACGATTGCCCCGGCCATCCGGTCTGGCGCGCGCCGATCGAGTGGCTGGGGGCTGTAGGGCGCTATCCGCTGCACCTGATCTCGAACCAGCCGACCCATAAACTGCATTCGCAGCTCGACCACGGGTCCGTATCGCGCGGGGGCAAGCGCAAGGGCCGCGAACCGGCGATCCTGCACCCGGATGATGCGGCTGCGCGGGGGATCGCGGAGGGCGATATCGTGCGTGTCTTCAACGACCGGGGCGCGTGCCTGTGCACGGCCACCCTGAGCGATGTCATCCGCCCCGGCGTGATGCAGGTCAGTACGGGCGCATGGTACGATCCGGCGGTTCCGGGCGATCCCGATGCCCTGTGCAAGCATGGTAACCCGAATGTCCTGACCCCCGACCGGGGCACGTCGCGGCTGGGGCAGGGGCCGACGGCGCATTCCTGCCTTGTGGATGTCGAGCGGTTCGAGGGCGTGCCACCCGCCGTCACCGCTTTCGATCCGCCGGAGATTATCCACCGGGGATGAGAGCCGGGAGAGACTGTCTCTGCCCCGGCTTGGCTCCATGGGGCCGGGGCTACGCCCGCTCTTGCCGCGTTTCATGGGCATGGCGCGTCAGGGCGGCCATGCGATAGAGGCCGTGGACAAACTTGCCATAGGGCATCATCACGAAAAACGCGAAGACCACGCCCAGATGCACCGCCAGCAAAATCCCCATTGCCGGGGTGCTGCGCAGGGCCGTCAGCGCTAGGCCGGTGGTGCCGAGCAACAGCAATGTCCAGATGAACGCCATCCCCATTCCGCCATCTCCGGTTGATTCAAGTGCCGAATGCTTGCGCCCCCGCTCACGCAGCAGGCCCACGGCCCCGACGCTGAGACCGATGCCGCCGAGCACGCCGAAGATCTTGACCGGCGTCCACCACGGATAGGGCGCGGGCCAGTCGAGCAGGTAGTGAAACACCGTTCCGGTGCTGGTCGAGGCAAAGCAGAGCAAAAAGCCGTAGAATGTGAGGTGGTGATACAGCTTTCGCCGGTCGGAGGGGCGCTCGCTTTCGGTCATGCAGCCCATGCCGCCACCATCCAGATAGCGCAGCTTTCCCGCATCGCGGGTCGCGCGCCACAGGTCGGGCAGGCTGATAGCCGCGCCCCCCGTCTCGCGCCAGAACCGCCGCAGGCCCAAAGCAATCGCCACAATCGAAAAGGCAAACGCACCGCCAAAAACGGCCACCATCGCATTATGCGGCATCACCCGGTAAAATGCCCCGGCCTCGATCCCGCTGGCAAAGAGGGCACCGGGATCGGCGGCGATGGCAAAGCCGAGGATGAACACGGCGATCCCGGCAATCAGCGCAAAGGCGATGGCCGGACCATTGCGCCGCAGCAACGGGGCCGCCGACGCAGGCCACGCATAATGCGCATAGCTTTCCTCGCGCAGCGTTGCCATTGCGCTGGGCACATTGATTGCGAAGGGATGGGGGGGCGCGTATTGGCAATCGAAATAGCATGCCCCGCAATTGTGACAGAGATTGGCGAGGTAATCCACATCCCCTGCCGCAAACATCCGCCGACGCTCCATCGCCGGAAATACCGCGCATAGCCCTTCGCAGTAGCGACAGGCGTTGCAAACGCTCATCTGTCGGGCGACTTCGGATTGCGGCGCGGTCAAAAGGGAAGCGAGAGTCATGGTTTGCCCTGTTATCATCGGTTGGCGATTCTGATTAGAATGCGATCCGATCAGCGTGATCGGGCGTCACGTTATCGCGGTGCAGAGGGGAATACTATGAGTGGCTACGATGTTCTGATTGCAGGGGGTGGCAATGCCGCCCTTTGCGCCGCCATCGCCGCCGCGCAAGGGGGCGCATCCGTCTGCATCGTCGAGGCGGCTCCGAAAGACTGGCGCGGGGGCAATACGCGCCATACCCGGAACTGCCGCATCGCCCATGACGACGCGATGGGCACCCTGACGGGACCGTATAAGGTGGATGAATTCTGGGACGATCTCCAACGCGTGACACAAGGCAGGACCGACGAGGATCTGGCGCTCCTGACGCTGGAAAAATCAAAGGAGCTTTGGGATTTCCTCAGCGCGCAAGGGGTGCATTTTCAGCCGTCCCTCGGCGGTACGCTATCATTGGGGCGCACGAATGCGTTTTTTCTGGGGGGTGGGCGGTCGATGCTCAACGCCCTTTATATCGCTGCCGAAGATGCGGGGGTGACGATCCGCTACGATACGCGGGTGACGGGTCTGGAGATTGAGGAGGGGTTCTTTTGTGCGGCGACGGTCGAGACCGGCTGGCAAACCGATAACCCCGTTGCCGAGCGGATCGAGGCGCGCGCCTTCGTCGCCGCCGCAGGGGGCTTTGAGGCGAATATCGAATGGTTGAAAGAAGCATGGGGACCGGCAGCGGAAAACTTCCTGATCCGGGGTACGCCCTATAACACCGGCGGGGTGCTGCGTTTGCTGCTCGATGCCGGGGTCGAGCGGGTGGGCGAGGCGGATCAATGCCATGCCGTTGCGGTGGATGGCCGCGCGCCCAAATTCGACGGTGGCATCGTCACGCGGCTCGATTGTGTGCCGTTTGGTGTTGTGCTGAACACCAATGGCGAACGGTTCTATGACGAGGGCGAGGATTTCTGGCCCAAACGATATGCGATCTGGGGGCGGCTGGTCGCGGCACAGCCGGAGCAGGTCGGCCATGTTCTGATCGATTCCAAGAGCATCAACCTGTTTATGCCATCGGTCTTTCCACCCGAACAGGCGGATACGCTGGCGGAACTGGCCGGGAAAATCGGTCTTGATGCGCAGGCGATGGGCGAGACGGTCGCCGCCTTCAATGCGGCGTGTCAGCCGGGTCACTTCGACCATACCGCTCATGACGATTGCTGTACCGTCGATCTCGATCCGCCCAAATCGCATTGGGCGCGCCCTCTCGATACGCCGCCCTATTATGCCTATACCCTGCGCCCCGGAATCACCTTTACCTATATGGGGGTCAAGGTGACTCGTGATGCGCGGATGGTGATGGCGGATGGAACGGTGTCGCCAAATCTCTATGCCGCCGGGGAAATCATGGCCGGGAATATCCTTGGCCAAGGGTATCTCGCGGGGATCGGCATGACCATCGGCTCCGTCTTTGGCCGGATTGCCGGGGAGCGGGCGGCAAAAGCGCTATCGAATTGACGGCGTTCGACGATGCCTGTCGTGTTTATCCGCTTGTCGGTTTCGTCCTACTGCGCATCCCGATACGCGGCGAACCAGCCCAGACCGTCCAGCGTCGCACCCTCTGGCCGGTATTCGCACCCGACCCAGCCCGTATATCCCGTCTCGTCGAGCACCTGCATCAGATGCGGGAAATTCAGCTCGCCGGTGTCCGGCTCATGACGTTTTGGCACCGAAGCGACCTGTACATGGCGCGTGACGGGGGCAAGGGCGCGCATGCGCTCGGTCAGATCGCCCTGCATGATCTGACAATGATAAAGGTCGAGTTGCAGCGCCAGATTAGGCGCGGCCACTTCGGCGATGATGCCCCGCGCGTCTTCCTGATTATCGAGATGATAGCCGGGCATATCGCGGTGATTGATCGGCTCGATGACAAAGCCCTGATCCGGGGCATGGGCGCAGGCATAGGCAAGGTTTTCGAGAAAGACGGCCCGCGCCGCCGGACCTTTTGCGATGCCGGACATGATGTGGATATTTCGTGGCTTGATCGCTGCGGCGTAGTCCAGCGCCTGATCGAGATCGGCGCGAAAGCGGTCCACCTGTCCCGGCACAGCGGCAAAGCCGCGCTCTCCGGCGGCGAAATCACCTGCATTGGTGTTGTAGAGCGCCTGTTCCAGCCCGGTATCGCGCAGCGCGGCGGCAATCGCGCCCGCATCCTCCGCATAGGGGAACAGGTATTCCACTCCCCGAAATCCGGCCTGCGCGGCGGCCTCGAACCGCTGCATGAACGGTAATTCGGTGAACATCATCGACAGATTGGCGGCGAAACGGGGCATGGGGCGGTTCTCCGGTGTCAAGAAACCGCGCGGCGGGCATGCACGCGCAATTGGGTGATTTGATGTTTGTTTCGGCGCACGATGTCAAAGCGATGATCGTGGAAAACGAAACTTTGTCCCTCGAACGGGATCGCCTGCGCCTCGTGGATGACCAGACCGGCGATGGTGGCTGCCTCGTCATCGGGGAGATTCCAGTCGAAATAGCGGTTCAGGTCGCGGATGGTGACGGTGCCATCCACCAGATACGACCCATCCGATTCGCGCGTCACGCCATCGGCATCCACATCGTGCTCGTCGGAAATATCGCCGACGATTTCTTCGAGAATATCCTCCAATGTGATGAGACCCTGAAGGGCGCCGTATTCGTCGACCACGAGGGCAAAGTGCCGTTTGCGCGCCAGAAACGCCTTGAGCTGATCGGCGAGGGTGGTGGTATCGGGCACGAACCACGGCTTCATGGCCAGCGATGCGATGTCAAAGCCATTGAGATCGACGCTGCCCGCATCGCGCGCCATGGCGTCGAAGGCGCGCAGAACATCTTTCGCATGGATGACCCCGACGATATTTTCGGGATGATCGCGCCATAGCGGAATGCGGGTATAGGGGCTTTCGACCACCGCTTCGACCAGCCGGGCAGGCGGCTCATCCGCGTTGATCGTGACGATATTGCGCCGGTGCATCATCACTTCGGCCACTTCGCGATGCGCGAGATCGAGGGCGCCGACGAGGCGGTCCCGGTCGGATTTGACGACCCCGCCCTCGGAATGGTGCAGGTCGATCGCGCCCCGGATTTCGTCATGCGCCTCGCGGGACAGAACGCGCGTGCCTTTTTCGAGCCGGACACCAAAGATCGCGAGCGTGTTGCGCACGATGGCCTGTACCGCCAAAACGACCGGATATGTGACCTTGACCAGAACGGCCAAGGGGCGCGCGGCGAACAGCGAAGTCGATTCGGGATTCGTGAAGGCGTAGGTTTTGGGCAAAACTTCGGCAAAGATCATCACGAGAATCGTCATAATGAAGGTGGCGATGGCCACTCCTGATTCGCCAAATAATTTGATCGCAAGTGATGTGGCGAGCGCAGCGGCGAGAATATTGACCAGATTATTGCCGATGAGAATCGCGCCGATCATCGTTTCGCCATCATCGGTCAGGGTGATGGCGCGCTGGGCGCTGGTATTGCCCTGATCCGCCAAACGGCGAAGTTTTGCGCGGCTAACGGCGGTCAAAGCCGTCTCGGAACCGGAGAAACAGGCGGATAGGAACAAAAGACCAAGGATCGCGAGGGCGATCCACAGGGGGGATGTTCCGCCATCCTGTTCGACAACGGTGACAGCAGTTTGGGCGGCGGCTTCTGTTATCATGGGGATCGCGGTACTGTGAACCATTGTTGCGGCGTCCTGAGTTGCAGGACCATACATAGAGGCTAGATTTGTGCTGGCCAATGCATACGGGAGCGACGTGATGACTGATGTGCTGTCCCGGCACCGGAATTTCGGTGTGCTGGAGGGGCCTGTCCTGCTTTTCGGGGGGCCTTATTCGAATTTCGAAGCGACGGCGTCGTTGTTCGAACGAGCGTCGCTGATGGGCATTACCGGCCAACGCACGATCTGCACCGGCGATGTCTGCGCATATTGCGGCAATCCGGCGGAGACGGCGCGGCTCGTGATGGGATCGGGCGCGCATGTGATCGCCGGTAATTGCGAAGTGTCGCTTGGGGAGCGCGCCGCCGATTGCGGCTGCGGCTTTGAGGATGGCGCGGCCTGCGACCGTTTTGCGATGGAGTGGTTCCGCTTTGCCGATGAGGAACTTGATGACGGGTCGCGGGCATGGATGCGTTCTTTGCCCGGCATCGGCACCTTTTGCGCCTATGGCAAGCGTTACGCGGTGGTGCATGGCGCAGCATCGGCGGTGAACCGTTTTATCTGGCCGGTGATGAGCGATTCTGTCCTTTGCGACGAGATCGGCTTGATCGAGGCGGCACTCGGCCCGGTGGATGGCGTGATCGCCGGGCATACCGGCATGGCCTTCGAGCGCGTAGTCAGCATCGGTGAGCGGCCGGTTCGCTGGATCAATACGGGTGCCATCGGTCTGCCCGCCCATGACGGTGATGTGCGGACCAGCTTTGCCGTATTGACGGCCGAGGGGGTGCGCTTCGAGCGGCTGGACTATGACCACGAGACAGCATCGGCCGCAATGCGCGCCGCGGGCTTGCGGGCGGGCTATGATCGATCCCTGACGAGCGGATATTGGCCCAGCGAGGACAGCTTTCCGTCGGAAATGCGATTGGGGCGGGTCGCCTAGGGCATCTGAAATCATTCCAAGACGCTGCAAGTGCTAAGATTTCGGCCGTGCCAAGGGGTGCTTCACGAAAACCAGATCGGCGAGATCATCGGGCATCACATGCGTATAGATCTCGGTGGTCGCAATATCCGAATGGCCCAGCAATGTCTGGATCACCCTCAGATCGGCACCATTGGCAAGCAGATGCGTGGCAAAGGCATGGCGCAGGGTATGGGGCGAGACCGTCTTGGCATCCAGACCGGCCTCCACCGCCATGGCCCGCAGAATCTGGAAAAATCGTGTCCGGGTCAGATGACCCGATGCACCGCGCGACGGGTAGAGAAATGCCGATTTCCCGAAAGGAGATCGATCGCGCTCCGGCAGATAGGCGGCCAGCGCCTGCCGTGCGCGGTCTGACAAGGGGGCGAGGCGATCTTTTCCGCCCTTGCCGCGTACCGTCATCATCTTCGGAAAGCGCCGAACGGCGGCAACGGGCAGGGATACCAGCTCCGATATGCGCAAACCCGATGCATACAGCATCTCTATCAGACAGGTATTGCGCAGGGATTTGAGGTCATCCCCCTTTCGCGCCGCGGCGAGCAGGGCGGAGACATCGTCCACCGATAGCGTTCGGGGCAGGGAGCGCGTCTTTCGCGGCCCCTTGACCGGAGCGGCCGGATCATCGTTGCGCCATCCTTCGGCAAACAGGAAGGCGTGAAACTGCCGAATGGCGGAAAGGTGCCGCGCGCGGGTCGCGGCGGCGAAACCGGCGGCATCGAGATCGGCGATATGGCTTTCGATATGGCTGCGCGTCACGGTAGTAAAATCGAGACCGGAAAAGGATTTCTCGTATTCCGCGAGGTCACGTCGATAGGCGTCGAGCGTGTTAAGGGCGGCGCCGCGCTCGGCGGCGAGGTGATTGAGAAAGGCGCCGACGGGGTCTATCGCCATCGTTCCGTAATCATGGTTTCAATGGCGATTTGCCGGGCCTCGTCCTCCAGCCCGATTTCGCGCAATGCCCGGATGACGGTATCGAGGGTGCGCGCGGTCAACGGGGTTTCTTGGCCCATTGCGGCTCCGGCGGATAGCAGGGTCTCGGCGACCTTGCCCTCGCGCGCGGTTTTCAGAATGCCCTCATTGGGCAGATTGGGCCGCAAAGCGATGCCGAATCCGGCGAGGGCGGCGAGGGCGCGTCTTGCATGTTCATCGCCGCTACGGGTGCGCAGGCGCAGGGTATCGCCGTAATCGCGTGTCCATTCACGGCTCCAATCGGCATCGGCCACCGCCATTACGGCGGCGACATCCGCCCGTTCCTCGCGGGTGCGGGCACCTTGCGCATCCGACCATTCGCCTGCTTCGCGGGCATAGCCGCCAAGCAGCATGGCATCGCGCAGGGCATAGCCGACCGTGTGAAGTTCAGAGGCTTTGCTGGCGGGGAGGCGTTTTGCCATGGGGGCGAGGACACGCGCAAGCTGGGCAAAGCCGCCCTCACCGCTCGATCTCGCGGCATCGATCAGCGCTGTGCCCATCGCTTTGGCATCGGGGGATTTATCGGCGTCGCGCACCGCTTTTGCGCGCGTCCCAAGGCTGCGCTCAACATCGTTCGCAAAGGAGATATACATCTCGCGCAGGATTTCGGTGTCGATTGCGCCCACGGCTTCCAACCGCTCCGCCGCGATCAGTGCGCCCTCCGCACCCGTACTTTCGAGAGCGAATAGTCCCGCGATCATGGGCAGGGGGGCGCTTTCGATGGCGGGGCGGTTCGCGCGGCCAATGCTGCGCAGCATGGCGACACGCAGGGGCGTCAAGGTGCTGGCATGGGGAACGGGAACGTAGTCGATGAGGCTTTCATCGACGAGGGCTTCGAGCAAGGCGGCGTCGGTGGGGTCCACGCTGCCCAGTTCCACCATCGCATTCACCGCGACCGCCGCGAGCGGGTCGCCCGTCTGGGCAAGGCAATAGGCGCGCAGGGCGGGCCAGAATTTATCCGACGGGTCATTCTGCGGGGCTTCTGCGCCGAGGACATCGCGCTCGCAGAGCGTTTCGTCGCGTCCGACAATGAGGGCGGCTTCGGCGCGGGCGCGGCGCAGGGTCGCCCCCGGATCGCGACCGGCGGCCCCGGCGAGGCTGGCGGCTTCTTCCGCCGCGCCGAACCGGATCAACGCGCGGGCACGGGATGCAAGAAGACCGTCCGAGCCTTCGGGTGGCGTTGCTCCGGCGACGAGTACCCGGCGCAGGAGGCGATTGACGCTGTAGAGCGTTGTCGGATTGGCGGCATCGATCAGCGTGATGGCCCGTTTGGCGGTCGTCTCGCCCCACATCCCGTCATCGAGACCCAAGGCGCTGGCCCCGGCCAGCCCCGCCGCCTCGACCGAAGGGGCCTCCAGACTGCTGGAGCCGATTTCCGCGCCAAAGTCGCTGCCGCCCGTTTCGTAATTATCGGATGGAGAGACGGTAATCGGTTCGTCCGGATCACCCACATCGGTGGGTTGGCCCAGAAGAAACTCCTGTTGCGCCAAGGCTGGCGAGAGATCGACAGCGAGAATAAACGGGATACAAACCAGCGATCTAATCACTTTGGAACAAAACATCCTGCGGAACCTCATGTACAAGTTCGCGAAGCGGCGACGGAATATCGACAATCACCACATAGGCCGCCGCCACCAACAGGCCCAGCAGCACCAGAATGAGCAGAAACCTTAAGAAGCGGCCCACCGCATTCCCCTTTCAATACGACCTCAAGCGACTTATAGCGTGCGCAGGTCAGACGACACGTGACAAATCCTAATGTATATTTCGTGAGCGCGCGTGTCACACGGCGTTTTCGTGGTGACGGTAAATTATGGCGAAAGATCAACAGATCCCGAAATCAATGGCCGTTCTGCAACGCCATGTGGTTTTTGTCGGCCTGATGGGCGCGGGAAAGAGCGCGATCGGGCGGCGAGTCGCCACGCGGATCGGTGCGCGCTTTCGCGATTCGGATGCCGAGATCGAAAAAGCCGCCGGGATGCGGATCGCCGATATCTTCACCGTTCATGGCGAGGAGGATTTTCGTGGCGGCGAGCGCCGGGTCATCGCGCGCCTCTTGAGCGAGCGGCCCATGGTTCTGGCCACTGGCGGCGGGGCGTATATGGATGCCGAAACCCGTGACGTGCTCAGGCGCAATGCAACTACGATATGGATGCGCGCCGATCTCGATGTCCTGGCCAAGCGCTGTGCCAAGCGCAATCATCGCCCTTTGCTGAAAACCGGCGATCCGCGCGCCATTCTCGCGGGACTGATGGAAACGCGCTATCCGGTCTATGGCGAGGCGGATGTCGTGATCGACAGCCGGGACGAACCCCACGAAATCGCTGTGAACGAGATTATCGAGACGTTGCGCGCGCGCGGCGATCTGGCCGCATGAGCGCCCCGGCCCCCCGCATTGTGCCGGTTGCGCTGGGCGAGCGCAGCTATGACGTTTTGATCGGACAGGGGTTGCTGGCCGAGAGCGGCGCCCGCCTCGCCCCTTTTTTCCGCCGCCCGCGTACCGTGATCGTCAGCGATGAGACCGTCGCGGGTCTGCATCTCGATACCTTGAAAGCGGGATTGACAGAAGCGGGGATCGCGGCGGAGGCGGTGCGCGTGCCATCCGGCGAGGCATCGAAAAGCTGGCCCATGCTCGAACGGGTCGTCGAGGCGTTACTGGCCGCGAAGATCGAGCGGGACGATGTCGTTATCGCGCTTGGGGGCGGGGTCATCGGTGATCTGGCCGGGTTTGCTTGCGCTATCCTGCGGCGGGGTGTCGCCTTCATTCAGATTCCCACCTCCTTGCTGGCGCAGGTCGATAGTTCCGTCGGTGGCAAGACCGGCATCAATTCGCCGCTGGGCAAAAACCTGATCGGGGCCTTTCATCAACCGCGCCATGTGATGATCGATATCGATGTTCTCGATACGCTCGATGGCCGTCAGTTTCTCGCGGGCTATGGCGAGGTAGTCAAATACGGCTTGCTCGGCGATGCCGGGTTCTTCGATTGGCTGGAGCGCATGGGCACTCGCCTGCGCGATGGTGACAAGGGCGCGCGGATCGAGGCTGTGGAGCGCTCCGTCGCGGCGAAAGCGGGGATCGTCTCGCGTGACGAGAAAGAGAACGGCGAGCGGGCCTTGCTCAATCTTGGCCATACCTTCGCCCATGCGCTGGAGGCGGCGACGGGGTATTCCGACCGCCTGCTGCATGGCGAGGCGGTGGCGATCGGCACCGGCCTTGCCTTTGCCCTGTCGTCGCGTCTGGGCCTGTGCGCGCAGGAAACGCCCTCGCGCGTGGGCGAGCATTTCGCGCAGATGGGCCTCAAGCGCAGCCTTGCCGATATCGAAGGATCGCTGCCCGATGCGACGGGTCTGATCGAGCTGATGGCACAGGACAAGAAAGTGCGGGACGGCGTGCCCGCCTTCATCCTCGCTCGCGGGATCGGCGACGCATTCGTCAGCCGTGATGTGCCCCCCGAAGCCGTGCGCGCGGTTCTGGAGGAGGCGCTGTCCCAACGGCGTTAAATCTGACTTGAAATGCGGAGCGGCTTCCTGTACCGCAGCCCTGTTCCGAACCGGAGAAGATCTCCGGTCCTGACTATTTCAGGATCGCCGTCCGTCAGCGCGTCGCGCCCACGGGCGCGCTTCTGCTTTATAAAAACTCGCCCACGGGCGCGTTTCGGCTTTTTGGACACCCGCCCACGGGCGTGTTTCTGCTGTAAGATGAGGTGTGCATGTTCGAGGCTCTATCGGATCGTCTTGGCGGCGTTTTCGACAAGCTGACCAAGCAGGGGGCGCTGCGCGAGGAAGATATCGCGACCGCTCTGCGCGAGGTGCGTGTCGCGTTGCTCGATGCCGATGTCTCGCTTCCTGTCGCCCGCGATTTCGTCAAACGTGTCGGGGAAAAGGCTGAAGGGCAGGCGATCACCAAATCCGTCTCGCCGGGGCAACAAGTCGTCAAGATCGTCCATGATGAGCTGATCGCGACTCTTGCGGGGGGCGACGACCCCGACCAGATCGAGAAAAACGCGAAACTTGCGGTGGATAGCCCCCCGGCGCCGGTCCTGATGGTCGGTCTGCAAGGCTCCGGTAAGACCACGACGACCGCGAAGATCGCCAAGCGCTTGACCGAGCGCAACCGCAAGCGGGTGCTGATGGCCTCGCTCGATACGCGTCGTCCGGCGGCGATGGAACAGCTTGCGATCCTCGGCACCCAGATCGGTGTCGACACCCTGCCTATTCAGGCTGGGCAAGACCCCGTTGCCATCGCCAAGCGTGCGATGACGCAGGCGCGGCTGGGTGGCTATGACGTCGTGATGCTCGATACGGCGGGTCGCCTGCATGTCGATGACGAGCTGATGGCCGAAGTCGCCGCCGTGCGCGATGCGACCGGCCCGCATGAGACGCTCCTCGTTGTCGATAGCTTGACGGGTCAGGATGCGGTGAACGTCGCCGAGAACTTCGATGGCCGGGTCGGCATTACCGGGGTCGTCTTGACGCGGATGGATGGCGATGGGCGCGGCGGTGCGGCCCTGTCCATGCGCGCAGTCACCGGCAAGCCGATCAAGCTGGTCGGTGTCGGCGAGAAGATGGACGCGCTGGAGGAATTCTACCCCGATCGCGTCGCGGGTCGCATTCTGGGGATGGGCGATATCGTCGGCCTCGTCGAGAAGGCGCAGGAACAGGTCGAAATCGAGCAGGCCGAGAAGATGGCCAAGCGGATGATGAAAGGCCGCTTCGATTTCAACGACCTCAAATCCCAGCTTGAACAGATGATCAATATGGGCGGCATGGCGGGCCTGATGGGTATGCTGCCCGGCGTCGGAAAGATGCAAAAGCAGATGGACGCCGCCGGGATCGACGATTCCATCCTCAAGCGCCAAATCGCCATCATCCAGTCGATGACCAAGGAGGAGCGCAAGCGCCCCGACCTGATGGCCGCCAACCGCAAAAAGCGCATCGCGCGCGGGGCGGGGGTCGACGTCTCCGAGATCAACAAACTGCTGAAGATGCAGCGCCAGATGGGCGATATGATGAAGAAGATGGGCAAGAAGGGTGGCATGAAGGGCCTCGCCGCCATGATGGGTGGCAAGGGTGGTATGCCCCCCGGTGCGATTCCCCCCGGCGGTGCGTCGCCCATGGGCGCGATGCCCCCCGGCATGCCTGCCATGCCCAAGGGTATGAGCTTGCCCGCGGGTCTGTCCGGGTTTGGCAAAAAGAAATGATCCCCCCCGTTCTCACCACCGAGCGCCTGACCCTGCGCGGTCTGACTCTGGCCGATGTACCGCTGTTTCACAGTTTCTACGCATCCGATCACTCGCGGTTCTATGGCGGTCCGACCACTGCGGCGCAGAGCTGGCGTGCTCTATCGGCCTATGCAGGCCATTGGGCATTGCGCGGCTACGGTCCCTTCGCCATCGAGCGACGCGATACCGGCGAGAGCATCGGGATGTGTGGCCCTTGGTATCCCGAAGGCTGGCCAGAGCCGGAGATGACCTATTTCCTGCTGGAGCAATATGCGGGCAAGGGATTTGCGAGCGAAGCGCTGGAGAGCTGTCTCCACTGGGCGTTTCGGGAGCTGGGCTGGACCACGGTTATCAGCGCGATCAACCCCGATAACCGTGCATCCCTCGCCCTTGCCAAACGGTGCGGGGCTGTTGCGGATGGACAGGCCGAGGTTGTTCCGCATGGCACCATGGACGTGTATCGCTATTCCCCGATGGAGGCCGCATGAGCACCGATAACGAACTCGACACGCGCGCAATTTCGGCGCTCAAAGCCTTGATCGGAAAGCCGGTCGGCGCGATCTATGGCCGCGAAGTCCATGCCGAACCGCTGCGCTCCTCCGCGTCGATGCCCGCCGGGGCGTTCTGGATCGGGGGCGATGCGCCCGATTTCGTGACCGTCGAGACCGAATGGAAGACTTCGAAAGGCGATCAGGATTTTCACCTGCTGAAGATCGCCCGCGCGGCCAAACCGCTCGAATTGCCTTTCAATGCCCGTACCGGCGCGATCGGTCCCTGTTCCCTCATCGAGATGTCGATGCCGGGCAGTACGCTAATGGCCATCGATGTTATCGAGATGACCGCAGAGCTGGACGATGTGGTTACCTATGACCACGCGCTCACTTTCCGCTTTGACGATGACAGTGCCGTGACGCTGAGCACCGAACACGATTCCATCCTCGGCGCGCTGATCGTGCGGGGGGGAGAAGCGGTATCCCGCGAACCCGAATTTGAAACCCTCAAAACCCGAATGACCCTCAAGTAAGGACGAACTGATTATGGCAACCGTTATCCGCCTCGCCCGTGGTGGCTCGAAAAAGCGCCCCTTCTATCGCATCGTCGTCGCCGACAGCCGCATGGCACGCGATGGCCGCTTCATCGAGAAGGTAGGCACCTACAATCCCTTGCTCGCCAAGGACAACGAGCAACGCGTTCAGATGAATGTCGAGCGCATTCAGGAATGGATCGCCAAGGGCGCCCAGCCAACCGACCGCGTGAACCGCTTTCTCGAAGCCGCTGGCCTGAAAGAAAAGGCCGAGCGCAACAACCCGAACAAGGCCAAGCCCGGCAAGAAAGCCGAAGAGCGCGCCGCCGAGAAGGCCGAGAAAGAAGAAGCCAAGCGCGCCGCCGCTGAGGAAGCCGCAAACGCTCCCGCAGAAGAAGCGCCAGCGGAAGAAGCCCCTGCTGAGGAAGCGGCTGCCGAATAAGTGGCAACCGTGCTATGCGGGGCGCATAGCAAGCGAGAGGGCGGCGCATGGGCCTTGCGGTCGAGGAAACGCTGATGCCGGTCGAGGGAATCCTCGACTGGCCCCTTAATGGCGAACGGTGGCGGCTCATCGGCGGCTCGCCCACGCAAATCATGTCCGAAAGCGGCCTGCACGAGACGGTCGAGACAAATTCCGCCAAGGTCATCGGCCCGCGAATGCGCATACCCTTGGCCGGTTTTGGTGACTGCGTACCCCATGATGGTCCCCTAGCGTTCGATATTCCCGCCGCCGAGTGCGTCGAATGCGTGTCGGAGGGACGATGAGCAAGGACCGGGTCTGCGTCGGGGCCATTGCGGGGGCGTTCGGTGTGCGCGGGGAAGCGAAGCTCAAGAGCTTTACGGATGATCCGGCGGCCATTGGCGCCTATGGTCCCCTCGAAAGCGAGGATAAGGGTCGTCGCTTCGATGTGAAGATCACCCGCACCATCAAAGGCGGCTTTGCGGCCCGGCTGTCGGGCGTGGCCACGCGTGAAGAAGCGGAGGCGCTCAAGGGTACGCGTCTTTATGTCGACCGCGCTGTTCTGCCCGTACCCGATGAAGATGAATTCTACTATGCCGATCTGATCGGCCTGCGGGTCGAGCAGATGGGCGGTGCGCTTCTTGGCAAGGTCAAGGCGGTGCATGAATTCGGGGCGGGCGATATGCTCGAATACGTGCCCGATCGAGGGGGCGAGACCGTATTGGTGCCCTTCACACGCGCGTCTGTGCCGGTCGTGGATGTGGCGCAGGGGCGTGTCGTCATCGATCCGCCTGTCGAGGACGATGACGCAAATGAGGGGGCAAACTCATGAAACTCACCATCGATATTGATTGTACGCCACAGGAGGCGCGACAATTTCTGGGCCTGCCGGATGTCGAAGCGTTGAACGATATGCTCGTATCCGAAATGACCAAACGGGCCAAGGACGAGATGGATACGCTCGCGGACCCGGAGAAATATTTTACCCGTATGCTCGGCATGACCGGCAAGAGCATGGAGACGATGCAGGCCATGATGATGTCGACCATGATGGGACAGAAACAGGAGTGACCAAAGAGCCGCGTTCCTTTGGCCTGCGCAATATCACCGCAACGGCCGCGCCCCGGACCCTGATGGATGAAAGCGGCGCGAAATCCGACCCGGTATGGCGGGCGCGGGTTCTGACGCTGTTTCCGGAGATGTTTCCGGGGGCATTGGGTCATAGCCTGACGGGAAAGGCGCTGGAAAAGCGCATTTGGACGCTGGAAACACTGGACATTCGCAGCTTTGCGCATGATAAGCACCGCTCTGTAGACGACACCCCCGCCGGGGGCGGTCCCGGTATGGTTTTGCGCCCGGAGATCGTGTCGCGGGCTATCGGTGCCTCGTTGAAGGGGGTGCCGGAAGATCGCAGCCGGTGGCCGGTGATCTGCCTTTCCGCACGGGGCAGGCCGCTGACGCAGGATCGCGTCGCGCGACTGGCATCGGCGGAGGGCGTTAGCCTGCTATGCGGGCGGTTCGAAGGGATCGACCAGCGCGTGATCGAGGCGCATGGGGTCGAGGAGATAGGAGTGGGCGACGCCGTCTATACGGGAGGAGAAATCCCGGCGATGGCGTTGCTGGATGCGGTGGTGAGGTTGTTGCCCGGCGTTCTGGGCAAAATCGAATCCACGCAGGATGAGAGTTTTAGCGCGGGGCTGCTGGAGCATCCGCAATATACGAAACCCGCCATTTGGGAGGGCAGGGCGATACCGGAGGTTCTTCTCTCCGGCAACCATGCGAAAGTTGATGCATGGCGCCAAGCCCAGGCCGAGGCGGTCACGAAAGAAAGGCGTCCCGATCTCTGGCGGGCCTTCCGCAGTATTGCGGAACTCGACCCGGCTGAAGAACCAGAGCAATCGGATGCGAAACACGAGTCGCAGACGCGGCCATCAAGAAAGAAGGACTGATCCGATGAATGTCATCGAACAAATCGAAGAAGAACAGCGTCAGGAACTGGTCGCAAAACGCGCCGTGCCCGATTTCGCCCCTGGCGACACCTTGAAAGTCGGCGTTTATGTCCGTGAGGGTGAGCGCGTCCGGACGCAGGTTTTCGAGGGCGTCTGCATCGCGCGCAGCGGCGGTGAAACCTTCAATGGCGGCTTCACGGTCCGCAAGATTTCCTATGGCGAGGGCGTCGAGCGCGTCTTCCCGCTCTATAGCCCGGCCATCGAGTCGATCACGGTCGTGCGCCGTGGCCGCGTGCGTCGTGCCAAGCTTTACTACCTGCGCGATCGCCGCGGCAAGTCGGCGCGTATCGTCGAGAAGACGAATTACCGGCCCAAAAAGGCCAAGGAATAGTCTTTCGCTATACGTCGCACGGAATTGTTATGATGTGCGGCATAAAGGCGTCTCCCTCCGTGGGGGCGCCTTTTTTCTATGCTGGATTCAGCGGCCCCATTGGCGAACGGGGCCGCTGTCCAGATGGACGAAATTGGCCGTGCTGTAGCGGCCCACACCACCGCATCCGAGCGCATCACCGATATTCGCGATGGTCTCGACGGAGGTGCCGTTCATACGAAGATCCATCGCCATGCCTTTGATATGGTAGGATTTCTTTGCAACACCTTGAGTGCGGCGACGCAGGGCGTCATTGGTGCGTTGCGAGCGAAATCCTGAGATGACGGAAAACGGTCGATCATGCCCGATCATGTATTGCGTGGCCGAGACGATATCGATCACGCGGCGGTCCATTCTCACCATTTCATTCGTGCGAAAATCCCGCAAAATCCGGTCGATTTCGGTCATTACACCCGGAATGTATTCACCATGGGTGTAATATATGGCATCTATACGCTCGTCCGTTCGTGGATTGTAAAGGTTGATCCGGCGAAGATCGCCGACATTCGCTGATACACTGTGGAACGGGCAGAGTAACAGGCTTGCGCTCGCACCAATGAGCATGCTGCGTCTGGTACAGGCGGAATGGAGTTGTGGCGTGACTGACATAAATGCGGCCCCCAAGACGGTCTTCTTATTTCGCGCCGACACGGATGCCGATGCGGCGACGGTGACTTCCCCCCCGGGTGTCCCTCGCTTCTTGGTGGACTATCGCAGAATGTGTTTTCGCATTCGTTTACTGCCTTGTTTGTACAGTGTTTCATTGCGGCAAATTTTAATTGCCATGAGTCTATTTGCCGGGGGCGCAGTTCATGCCAGCCCGGCTCAGGCGGTGCCTGATACGTCCCCTGCGGCCCAGCAAAGCACCTATGATCCCTTTGTGGCGGCGGTGGATTTATTCGCGTCGGATCGGGAGGCTCCGCGCCTTTGGGTGCGCGGGCTGGATGATGTCGGGCGGGCGCGATCGCTCTTGGCGCGTTTCGATGCGGCGCCGGGCCATGGTCTCTCCCCGTCGCGCTATAATACCGAAGCCCTGCGAGGGATGCTGGAGGCATATGTTAGCGCGCCCGATTTCGAGGGGGCCCGCGCGATGGAACATGCGTTTTCCGTCGCGTATCTGCGTTATGCCAGCGATCTCGTCTCAGGGATGATTGATCCTGAAAGCCTTGAGGTGCGTGTTCATATCGATCCTGCCCGCGCTGATCTCGACGAGTTGCTGATACGGGCGGCGCGTTCTGGTGATGTCGAAGCGTTGCTTGACGGGCTTGAGCCGGTGAATATGCGTTATCGCAACCTGCATGCCGCTGTCCTGCGCTTGATGGAGCAGGTGCGCCGTGGCGGCTGGGGCGAGCCGGTGGCGCCGGGCGGGTTGGGGCCGGGGGTTGTTTCGAGCAATGTGGCAAAGCTTCGGCGGCGCTTGATGGCCATGGGCGATCTGGCCCCTGAGCCTGATTTATCCGGTGTCACCGATCATGCGGATGTCGCCGCCTATGACGAACGACTGATGGGGGCGGTTGCGGCGTTTCAGCAACGCCACGGGCTGACGGCTGACGGGATTGCAGGCCCTGCGACCCTGCGTGCTCTGAATGCCCCGCTTGGGATGCGCCTTGCCCAAGCCATGCTCAATCTCGAACGTCTGCGCTGGCGTCAGGGGCGGATGCATGGCCGCCGGATCGAGGTGAATCAACCGGATTTCCGCATGACCGTTTATGACGATGCGAGCGCGCCGGTCCATGATGCCCGCGTCGTCATCGGACAGCGGGAGCGGCGGTTGCAGACGCCCGAATTCAACGATTCCATGAGCTATATCGTGCTCAATCCGCGCTGGACGGTTCCGAAAAGCATCATTCGGCGCGAGTTTTTGCCCGAAATGCAAAAGGATGCGACCTTCTTCGAGCGCAATAATATGATCCTGCTCAAGGGTGGCAAGAAGGTCGATCCCGCAACGGTCGATTGGGCTTCGCTGACTCCCAAAACGGTTTCCGCATATTCGGTGGTGCAGCGTCCCGGCAAGGGCAATGCTCTGGGCAATGTCAAGTTCATGTTTCCCAACGGCTATAACGTCTATCTGCACGATACGCCGTCGAAGCATCTTTTCGCGTCGGACAGCCGGGCCTATAGCCATGGCTGCGTGCGGGTCGAGCGACCGTTTGCGCTCGCGTGGCTCCTGCTTTCGGATCAGGTCGATGATCCCGGCACGATGATCGACGAGACGCTCGCAAGCGGCAAGGAAACCAATATCCCCCTTGAGCGCCCGATTCCGATCACGCTTCTCTATCTGACATCCTGGGTGGATGAAGCGGGTGTTCTCCATTTCCGTGACGACGTATATAAGCGCGATGAAATCCTTGCGCGCGCGCTTCAGGCCAATTCCTGAGGCGCACCCGTCCGAGCGGAGAATAGCCTGATGTCCGAAACCTTCACGGTCGCTGAAATTGCGGCGGCGCTCGGTGCGACGATCGAAGGGAAGGGTGATCTTCGCGTGCGGGGGCTTGTGCATCCTGACATGGCTTCGCCCGATGATCTGGTCATGGCCAGTTCCCCCGATTTTCTCAAACGCATTGTGCCCGGATCGGCGCGTGCGGGGCTGCTTGCGCAAGGGGCGGATTGGCAGGCGGCGGGTTTGGAGGCGGCAATCCTTGTGTCCCGTCCGCGCTATGCCATGGCGCATGTCACCCGTGCTTTTGCGCATAGGGATGCGCTCGATCCCGGCATCCACCCCTCCGCCATTATCGAAGCGGGTGCGGATATTGGCGCGGATGTGCGGATCGGCCCGTTTGTTCATATTGCCGCCCATGCCCGAATCGGGGCGGGCAGTTGTCTGTATGCCCATGTATCCGTGGGCGAGGGGGCTGTTCTGGGCGAGGGGGCGCTTGTTCATACCGGGGCGCGGATCGCGAGCCGGGTCACTATCGGCGCGCGGGCGATCCTGCACCAGAATGCCGTGATCGGGGCCGATGGATTTTCCTTCGTGACCCCGGATCGCGGCGCGGTCGAAGCGGCAAAGGCGAGCGGGGGCAGCGAATCCGGCACACAGAATCTGGCGTTGGAGCGCATCTATTCCCTTGCCGCCGTAACGCTGGGCGATGATGTGGAGATCGGTGCAGGCACGACCATCGACCGGGGCACCCTGCGCGATACGCGGATCGGAGCGGGCACAAAGATCGATAATCAGGTGCAGATCGGGCATAATGTCACAATTGGCCAAACCTGCATGCTCTGCGCACAGGTCGGCATTGCGGGCAGTGCCGAGATCGGCGACCGGGTTGTTCTGGGCGGTAAAGTCGGCGTGGCGGATCATGTGAAGATCGGCTCCGATGTGCTGGTTGCCGCTGCGTCCGCTGTGGCCAGCAATATCAAGAGCCGCTCGATCATGATGGGTGTTCCGGCCATGCCCCGCGATGAAGCGATGCGCTCGGTAATGGCGCTTCGGCGCCTCCCTCGTCTGATGGAAACGGTCGATGCCCTGAAAAAACGGCTTTCATCAATGGACACTACCGGGTAATTGGCCTATTGCCTGCGCGGTGGAGGGCGGTTTGCGACCGGGGAATGCTTCGATGAGCGATGATATACGCCAACAAGTCCGGGTCATTGTCGCCGAACAGGCGATGATCGACGTCGAACAGGTATCGCCCGACTCCACCATGGAGGATTTGGGGCTTGATTCTCTTGGGCTGGTGGAAATCGTTTTCGCCATCGAGGAGCAATTCGGCGTCTCGGTTCCCTATAATGCCAACGAGCCGAACTCCGATGAGTTCGACATCTCGACGGTCAGTGCCGTCGAAGACGGTGTGATCAAGCTCGTAGCGGAGAAGGTTTGAGCGGTTTGATGCGGCGTGTTGTCGTCACCGGAACGGGCGTCGTGTCCGCTCTCGGCATTGGGTATGATGCTCATATCGCCGCTCTGCGCGCGGGCCGCTCCGGTATTGGCCCTATCGAATTAATCGACACGGATGGGCTGACCATCGGGATTGCGGCCGAGGCGAAAGCTTATACAGGTGCCGATCATTTCAGCCGAAACGAGCTGACCTTGCGCGACCGGGTGACACAGATGGCGCTGACGGCGGCCAAGGAGGCCGTTGGGCGCGCCGGTATTGTCTTTGACGAGGCGCTAGGCCCCCGGACCGCCACCGTTATCGGCACATCCATGGGTGGCCAGCATACCCAAGACGATAATTACCGCTTGATCTATCGCGACGGCAAACCGCGCGTTCATCCCTTTACGGTGCCAAAGCTGATGGCGAATGCGCCCGCCAGTTGGATCAGCATGGAGCACGGGTTGAAGGGTCCGGCATGGACGGTCTCCACCGCCTGCGCCTCCTCGAACCATGCCATCGGGCAGGCATTTCACATGATTCGAAGCGGTATGGTCGATGCCGCTGTCACCGGCGGTGCTGAGTCGGGGCTGACCTATGGTGTGCTGAAGGCGTGGGAGGGTCTGCGCGTCATGTCGAAGGATACCTGCCGCCCCTTCTCGAAGACCCGCAGTGGCATGGTCCAAGGGGAAGGCGCCGCGATTCTCGTCTTGGAGGAGATGGAGTCTGCACAGGCGCGGGGTGCGGATATTCTGGGCGAAATCGTCGGCTTTGGCATGACCGCCGATGCCAATGACATCGTTCAGCCCTCTCTCGACGGGGCCGCGCGGGCCATGCGGGCCGCTCTCGCCGATGCGGGGATGACGACGGGGGGCGAGATTGCCTATATCAATGCCCATGGCACAGCCACAGCCGCCAATGACCGGATCGAATGCGCCGCGATTCGCGAGGTGTTCGGGGATCATGCCGACCGGCTGCTCGTATCCTCCACCAAGTCGATGCACGGTCACTGCATCGGGGCGGCGGGGGCGCTGGAGATGGCGGCAACGCTCTCGACATTGACATCCGGCGTCGTTCCCCCGACGGTCAATTTCGAAGAAGCCGATCCCGATTGTGATCTGGATGTGGTGCCGAACGAAGCGCGCGAGGCGGATGTGCCCTACGCGCTGTCGAATTCTTTCGCATTCGGTGGTCTCAATGCCGTTCTGGTCGTGCGTAGACCTGAGGCGTAAAGGCCCCGCTTGTCGATCTGTCCGGGGTAAGCTCCGCAAGGATGCGCCTTACAGGCTATTGAAAGCCGCCGTGAACCCGTCCAGCGAAATCGGCAGTTTGACCCGTTCCTCAGGGCTGGGCGAAACGATCAGATGGGCGGTTTGACCGGCGCGCATCTGGGCCAGCATGCTGGGCGCGATGGGGGCGCGGACGACGCATCCATCGGGAATGCAGCGCTCAAACGGCACCGCCCTCGGCTCATTCGCATCGACCTGCAAGCCCAGCGCACCGGGCAGGAAAACCCCCAATGGCACCACGATCTCCGCCAGTGCCTGAATGGGTTGCCCCTTGTCATCCTGAAGGCCCTTGGGCTTGATGACCGTGAAGACGGCATCGGCCGTTTCCGTTGTGCGGCGGTGCAACTGGGTCATGATGCAGTCATTATCGCCATAGCACCAAACCTCCCAAGATCCATGCGTCGCTTTCAGAGATGACGACGGCACAGCCGGTGACTGCGCCATGGCGGCCCCCTGAGTGAACAGGGCGCAGATAAGGGTGGCTAAGGCGATACGCATCACAAAGACTCCTTTCAAGGCGTTCATTCCATCCGTCAATACGTATGATACGCCGGACAGGCAACGCATACGCGGAATGACCTTGCGATCTCTTTTGCGCTGAATTGGGGCGCAAAAGAGATTGTCTTGTCCCGGCCAAACGCGATCAATCGCGACCACCCATGACCCACCGAACCTGCGAGCGTGCCTGTTCGACCGGATTCGAGGAAATGCCAGTGTCGGATTGCTCAGCGAATAATGAGATGACTGCTGCGCTTTCCCGAATGCCATTCGACGATGACACGTTCGCTTCGGCATCCGGCGCGGATGAAATCGTCGGCACACGGGACAGTTCATCCAGACGCCGCGCCCGCTCGTGCAGGCGGCCAACCCGTTGGATAAAGCCCTCAAACTGTGGAGAGACCGACCCCGTAGCCCGCGAAAAGATCGGCACGGGCGCATGCAGTTGCGCGGCTTGATCCTCGTGATCCGATGTCGGGAACAATTCGCTGATTGCCCAGATGCAAGTCGCAGTCATGCGCCAGTTCGCTTGGGCAAGGATCGATAATGTCGCGTCGCATTGTTTTTCGACCAAGGCATGTGTTTGCGCCTCGTCGAGCAGTTCGGATGCTTCATGCAGCAAATGTTTCAAGATGCGCGAGTCGATACGCATATTCTGCGAATCCGGTGTGTTTGAGTAGTTCATTCCAGAAATCCCCCGATTTCATTGTCCCTGTCGTGAACAATAGACGGTAGGGATTAATCCGTAGTCTGTGCTTCGGGATAATATTGGAACAATTTATTCCAAAAATTTGCGTTTATGCAGCGAGTCGACGCTTCAAAGCGGGCATGTTTTGCAAGGCTTCATCAAGAGCGGAAGGATTGTTCTTATCGAGTACATCATATAAGGCATCCGCCCCGCGCAACAGCAGCATCACCCGGTTATACAGCCCCTCGGTATCCAAGGGATCGCAGGGGATCAATTGCGCGCATCCGGCCTCGCGCGTGAGAGAGATGAGAGCAGGAGAGACATTCTCGGTCAGGACAAGAGCCTCCGGAACCACCGTATAGGCCGCGTTTCCGGCAACGGTCGCGCGGGCGGCCAGCATCGTTTCGCCACCTTCGGACCATGGACCGATCATCAGAAGGGGCGTGCGTGAACGCATCGCCTTGCGCGTCGTGGCAAAGGTGTTGAAAACGCTGACCTCGACGGCGGGAACCCGCTGGAGAACAGCGAGGATCGCATCGCGTCGCGCGGCGTGGGGATCGGTCAGGAAGACAAGCGACTCAGCCATGGTTTCGTCTCTCGCGTCATGGTGAAATGCCGGGTGATTCTTCCCGGAAAGTATTAATTTTCGGTAAGGATTTAACAGTGCTCGCCGTTCTCCCGATCTTGTCCACGGCCTATCCCCAGATCCTCAAAACTCAAAACATCGCGGTTTCGTGAGGTTAGCTGATCTGGCTCTACCCGCTTATGATTGTCGAAAAAAAAGCACAAAATCTGCTTGCACCGGATCGCTTCCAGCTACTAAGAATTGGGACTGAATTCACAAAATAACACTATATGTGGTAGAAACTTGAACCACATGGATAATTATGAATAGATGAACCGCCTGAATGGCTTATCCGGGGCGGTGCATCGAAACTATGAAAAATACGGCGTAGGCGCGTCGACGGGCATACCCGGACGGCCACGCAGGGGAGGGACTGAAATATGCTGATCGAGCGCCTGGATACTATGAGCGGCAAGGATGCCTATGCGGGGATCGACTTCAAGACGATCGTGAGCGAAATTCGCAATCCCGATGGGTCGATCGTCTTTCACCTCGGCGATGTCGAGGCACCCAAGGCATGGTCGCAGGTTGCTTGTGACGTGCTGGCACAAAAGTATTTCCGCAAGGCCGGTGTGCCCGCTGCCCTCAAGCGGGTGAAGGAAAAAGGCGTGCCCGAATGGCTGTGGCGGTCGGTTCCCGACGATAAGGCGCTTGCAAAACTGCCCGAAGACGAGCGCATGATCGGCGAGCGCAGCGCTCGGCAGGTTTTTGACCGTCTGGCCGGAGCCTGGACCTATTGGGGCTGGAAGGGCGGTTATTTCACCGCCGAATCCGATGCCCGCGCCTATTTCGACGAAATGCGCCTGATGCTGGCCAAGCAAAAAGCTGCGCCGAATTCGCCGCAATGGTTCAATACCGGCCTTCACTGGGCCTATGGGATCGATGGTCCCAGTCAGGGCCACCACTATGTCGATTACAAGACCGGCAAGATGGTGCGCGCGGCCTCCAGCTACGAGCACCCCCAGCCCCATGCCTGCTTTATCCAGTCCGTCACGGATGATCTGGTCAATGAAGGCGGGATCATGGACCTTTGGGTACGCGAGGCACGCCTGTTCAAATATGGCTCCGGCACGGGCACCAATTTCTCGAATCTGCGTGGCGAGGGCGAATCGCTGTCGGGTGGCGGGCGGTCATCGGGTCTCATCAGCTTTCTGAAGATCGGCGATCGGGCGGCGGGTGCGATCAAGTCGGGGGGCACGACCCGACGCGCGGCAAAGATGGTCATCGTCGATGCCGATCACCCGGATATCGAAGAATTCGTCGATTGGAAGGTGAAGGAGGAGCAGAAAGTCGCTTCCCTCGTCGCCGGATCGAAGCTGCATGAACGTCACCTGAATGCCGTCATGGCCGCCGTCAAGACATGGGACGGCGTGCAGGCCGATGCCATCGACCCGAAGAAGAACGCGAGCCTGAAATCGGCAATCCGGGAGGCGCGAAAGGTCTGCATCCCCGACAATTACGTGCAGCGTGTTCTGCAATATGCCCAGCAAGGCTACGACCATATCGAATTCCCGACCTATGAGGCCGATTGGGATTCGGATGCCTATGTCACCGTCGCGGGCCAAAATGCCAATAACTCGATCCGCGTTACAGATGAATTCCTGAACGCCGCGCAGCAGGGCAAGGACTGGGATCTCATCCGCCGCACGGATGGCAAGGTCGCCAAGACGATTTCCGCTTCGGCGCTTTGGGATCAGGTCGGCCATGCTGCATGGTCCTGCGCCGATCCGGGCATTCAGTATCATGACACTGTCAATGACTGGCATACCTGCCCGCAATCCGGCCCGATCCGGGGATCGAATCCGTGCTCGGAATATATGTTCCTCGACGATACGGCCTGCAATCTTGCTTCGCTCAACCTGCTCGCCTTCATGGGCAAGAATGGCAAATTCGATATCAAGGCGTATGAGCACGCGGTACGCCTGTGGACCCTGACGCTCGAAGTGTCGGTTCTGATGGCGCAGTTCCCCTCCGAAGCTATCGCGCAGGGATCGTATGATTTCCGTACGCTCGGTCTCGGCTATGCCAATATCGGCGGGTTGCTGATGACCATGGGCCTTGGCTATGATTCCGACGAGGGCCGGGCGCTGTGCGGCGCGCTCTCGGCGGTTTTGACCGGCGTTTCCTATGCGACATCGGCGGAGGTGGCAGGCGAGGTCGGCCCGTTCGCGCGCTACGCAGAGAACGCGGATGACATGCTGCGCGTCATGCGCAACCATCGCCGCGCGGCCCATGGCACGAAATCCGGCTATGAAAAGCTGCGCACGGCTCCCGTCCCGCTCGACCATGCAAACTGCCCCGATCAACGGCTGATCAAGGCGGCGATGCAGGCATGGGACAAGGCCGTTGCCCTTGGCGAGAAGCACGGGTACCGCAATGCGCAGGCATCCGTCGTCGCACCGACGGGCACCATCGGTCTCGTCATGGATTGCGACACGACCGGCATCGAGCCTGATTTCGCCCTCGTGAAATTCAAGAAGCTCGCGGGCGGTGGTTATTTCAAGATCATCAATCAGGCAGTTCCGGCGGCATTGGCCACGCTGGGCTATACCAAGGATCAAAGCACAGAAATCATCGATTACGCGGTCGGGCGCGGCACGCTGAAGGACGCGCCGGGCATCAACCACGATACCCTCATCGCCAAGGGATTCGAGCAGATTCAGCTTGATGCCATCGAAGCGGGTCTCGGCTCGGCCTTCGACATCAAGTTCGCCTTCAACCAATGGACGCTGGGCGAGGAATTCTGCACAAAGGTTCTGGGCATCGATGCCGCTAACCTGATGAACCCCAGCTTTGACATGCTGCGCGCGATGGGGTTCAGCCGGACCGAAATCGATGCGGCGAATGCCTATGCCTGCGGAACGATGACGCTGGAGGGGGCGCCCCATCTGAAAGAAGACCATCTGAACGTCTTCGATTGCGCCAATCCCTGTGGCCGGGTCGGCAAGCGGTATCTGTCTTGGGAGAGCCATATCCGCATGATGGCGGCGGCGCAGCCCTTCATCTCTGGGGCGATCTCCAAGACGGTCAATATGCCCAATTCGGCCAGTATCGAGGATTGCAAGGCGGCCTATATCCTGTCGTGGCAGCTCGCGCTCAAGGCCAACGCGCTGTATCGTGATGGTTCGAAACTGTCGCAACCGCTGGCCTCGCAACTGATCGATGACGACGAGGACGAGGTTGATCTGATGGAGGCGCTGGCCGCCGATCGTCCTGCCGCTGCGCGGGCCGAGGCGCTGGCCGAACGGATCGTCGAGAAGATCGTCTATCGCGACGTAGCCAAGCGCACCCGCGAAAAACTGCCCCAGCGCCGCAAGGGATATACCCAAAAGGCGATCATCGGCGGTCATAAGGTTTATCTGCGGACCGGCGAATATGAAGACGGGCGCATCGGGGAAATCTTCATCGATATGCACAAAGAGGGCGCGGCCTTTCGGGCGATGATGAATAACTTCGCCATCGCCGTCTCGCTCGCCCTGCAATACGGGGTGCCGCTGGAGGAGTTTGTGGATGCCTTCACCTTCACCCGATTCGAACCGGCGGGGATCGTGCAGGGCAATGATTCGATCAAGAACGCGACGTCGATCCTCGATTATATCTTCCGCGAATTGGCCGTCAGCTATTCGGGTCGCAGCGATCTGGCCCATGTCGATACGGGCGGTGTGCGCTTCGACGAAATGGGCGGCAAGCAGGAAGCAGGATCGAATATCCGCGAGTTCAAGGAAAACGGCGTCGCGCGTCCGGCCCTCGATATGGTCAAGCAGCTTGCCTCCATCGGCTATCTGCGCACCCGTCTGCCGGAGGGATTCACCGGCGATCTGGCGGTCGAATCGGTCAGCCCCGCCGCCGATGGCAGCAGTGCCGTCGCCGAACGCGCCGCCGCCACGACCGAATCGGTCAGTGCGAAAGTGCTGGATCGTGTGGCCGAGGCGAAGATGAAGGGCTATGAGGGCGATGCCTGCGGCGAGTGTGGCAACTTCACCCTCGTGCGTAATGGCGCCTGCCTGAAATGCAATTCCTGCGGCGGCACGAACGGCTGTAGCTGATCCCCCCAAACGCAGAGCGCCCCGAGTGACTTAACACTCGGGGCGCTCTGAAGAAGTCGTCTATCGTCTCTAGTGGTCGGAGCGGCAGGATTCGAACCTGCGACCCCCTGTACCCAAAACAGGTGCGCTACCAGGCTGCGCCACGCTCCGATCGAGGCGGTCGTATACCAGTGTTGCGCTCAGGGCAAGCGTCGTAATGTACGTTTATCGATAGAGAGTGACGGTATCGCCCGTCATGATGCCCAAGGTCTCGGTTTGACCCCCATTCAGCTCCAGAACAGCGCGCACCGGCACCTCCGATCGTACCGGCGTCAGGTTGTGGGGCTGCACATTCCGAGCGATCTGCAAGATCGTGCCGTCATTTGCGATGAACAGCATATCCAGCGGGATAAATGTGTTTTTCATCCAGAACGACGCGATCTGATCGCGCGGGTAGATGAACAGCATTCCCGAATCTTCAGGGAGCGAGTAGCGAAACATCAATCCGCGCGCCCGCTCCGACGCGTCATCCGCAATTTCGATGCTGAATCGATGCTGGTCGCCGCCGGAGTGAATTTCGACAACACCGTCCGGCGTCGAATCCGCAAAGGTCGCGATGGGCGATATGCCCACAATCGCGGCGGTGATTCCGGCAAGAAAGAAGCGTCTGGTCATTGGCGGAAAGAATGATCCCAAGGGCGTACTTCGGTGGCCATCATACCCCGTGGACCCCGAACCACCCGCGACAGAATCGCTTCGCCGGGGGCAAGATCGGGCAGGCCGAACCGCCTTAAGACCTCCATATGAATGAAGATGTCAGAGGCATCGCCGATCATATTGCCAAAACCAAAACCCTTTGCCCGATCAAACCACTTGACCCGCACGGGCAGCAAAGCGCCTTCCTGCACGGGATGGGTGTTTTCATCGTCGGGATTGCCATAGGCTTCGAATTCTTCGGGTGTTTGTGCGCTATCGTCGAGTTCGAGCACGCGCGTCGCCTGAATGCCACGCTCACCGCGAACCGCATCGCACACAATACGAGCATTCTCCGGCACGGTGCTGAAACCGGCAGAGCGTAAAACTGACATATGCAGCAAGACATCGCCGCCAAGGTCGTTCGTCGGTTCTTCGGGTACGATAAAGCCATATCCCTTGACGGGGTCGAACCACTTTACCTTGCCAACCGTACGAAACGAGGTTTCGCCTACCAAAAAACATACTCCGCAACAATTCTTACGCACACCGACGTATATATATACTAAACTTTCACGTTGGCACAAACAATCTTCACACTTGCATGACCCTCGTGAAACTTTTTGACGCAACGAGCGAACCGCTGGGCATCATTGGCGCTTTAAACGGCCTTGTCGATAGCTATAAAGACGCGCATATCAACGCGCAATGCGCCTAGACAGAAAGTGCAAGACCGATGAAATTCACCTTGTCGTGGTTGAAGGACCATCTGGAAACCGACGCCGACATCGGGAAGATCAGCGAAGCACTGATCGATCTGGGGTTGGAAGTTGAGGGAATCGAAGACCCTGCGGCGCGGTTGGGGGCCTTTCGGATTTGCCGCGTGATCGAGGCGGCGCAGCATCCCAATGCCGATCGTCTGCGCCTTTGCCGGGTAGAGACATGGCCGAACGGGCCAGATGCGCCCTCGGAAGAGGT
>CALLLP010000006.1 GCA_938008165.1 uncultured Neomegalonema sp.
ATGGTGACGGGCTGCTGCGCGGCGAGGCCCATGACCAGGAAGCTCATGGCGATGCGGTGGTCCAGATGCGTCGTCACGGTCGCGCCGCCCGGCACGCCATCAATCCCGCGCCCCTCAACCGTAAAGCTGTCCTCGGTCGACGAGGTCACGACGCCATTCGCCTGCAAGCCCGCCTCCATCGCCGCGATGCGGTCGCTTTCCTTCACGCGGAGTTCGCGAACGCCCTGCATCACGGTGCGTCCCTCGGCGAAGGCGGCGGCGATGCTGAGGATCGGGTATTCGTCGATCATCGAGGCGGCGCGTTCGGGCGGCACCTCGACCCCCCGCAGGGCAGAGCCACGCACGCGCAGATCGGCGACCGGCTCACCCCCTTCTTCGCGTTCGTTCTGAAAGGTGATATCCGCGCCCATCTCGATCAGGGTGGTGTAGAGACCGTCCCGCGTCGGGTTGCGCGAGACGCCCGGCACCATGATATCCGACCCCTCGACCAGCAGCGCCGCGACAACCGGGAACGCCGCCGAAGACGGATCGCGGGGCACGGCAATCTCGCACGGTCTCAGATCCGGCTGGCCGGTCAGGGTGATGATGCGTCCCTGCGCCGTTTGCTCGATCGTCAGCTCCGCGCCAAAGCCGCGCAGCATCCGTTCGGTATGGTCGCGGGTGGCTTCGGGTTCGATCACGGTGGTCTTGCCGGGGGCGTTGAGACCGGCGAGCAGCACGGCGGATTTTACCTGTGCGCTGGCAACTGGCAGGGTGTATTCGACCGGCACCGGGTCCGCCGTGCCGATCAGGGTCAGGGGCAATCGCCCGCCGCTGCGCCCTTCGGATCGTGCGCCGAACAGGGCCAGCGGATCGAGAATGCGGCCCATGGGGCGCGAGCGCAGGCTGGCATCGCCGGTGAAGGTGGTCGCAAAACCATGGGTGGCAACCGCGCCCATCACGAGGCGGCATCCGGTGCCCGAATTACCGTGGTCGATCACTGTTTCCGGTTCGCTGAACCCCCCCGTGCCGACGCCGTGGATGCGCCATGTTCCCGCCTCGTCGCGCTCGATCTCGGCCCCCAGAGCGCGCATCGCCTTTGCGGTATCGAGCACGTCTTCGCCTTCGAGCAGGCCCGTGACGGTGGTTTCGCCGACCGCCATCGCGCCGAAGATCAGCGCGCGATGCGAGACCGATTTATCGCCGGGAATCTCGGCGATGCCCTTGAGCGGGGCGGCGCGCAGGGAGGTGAGGGGCTGGGCGTTCATGTCCATCCAATCTTTCCATCGACCCAGTCATGCAACAGCGTTCCGGCAATGGCGGCCTTGCGGGGCGGGGCCATATCGTCCCATCCGCCGTCGAACAGACGTTTTACATCCGCGCGGGACAGCCAGCGCGCATCCGCGATTTCGGCTTCTTCCAGAGTGAAATCCGTGTCGGTCGTCTCGGCGATGCATCCCATCATCAACGACATCGGAAACGGCCATGGCTGAGACGAGACATAGGCGATTCGCCCGGTCGACAGGCCCAGCTCCTCGCGGGTCTCGCGCGCGACGGCCTCCTCGATACATTCCCCCGGCTCGACGAACCCGGCGATGCAGGAATACAGGTTTTCAGGGAAATTCACGTTACGGGCGATGGCGCATAGCCCATCCCGCTCGATCAGCATGATGACGACCGGGTCCGTGCGCGGAAAATGCACCCCCTCGCAGGCGGGACAGTCGCGCCGCCATCCCCCTTGGGTCATCGCGGTTTTCTCGCCGCAGCGCGCACAATGCCCGTGTGTGCGATGCCAATTCACCAGCGCAAGGGCCGAACTCGCAATCGCCGCGTCGTCTCCCCCAAAGGCACCGCCAAGCAGGGAGGCGCGCATTTCGACGAAATCGCCTTCGGGCGGCTCGACTTCGCCGAGGCTGGCCGCGTAGCGCGGTGCGCCCTGTGCCAGCCCAAGGAAGATCAATTCCGCCCCCGCCACCAGCGGATCGTCAAGGCGGCGCCAGCCCAGCGTGCCCAGATCCTCGCCGACCAGCAGCGGGTCACGCTTGCGAAAGGGCAGCGCGCGCGCGCGCGGATCGGCGCGCAGGGCGATGAGGGCATCGCGGTCCTCGCGCAGATGGGCGGCGCGATCCAGCGAAGCCCATGTCAGGGCGGGACGTGTGGCTTTTTCGAACATGGGATCGGTTCTAGGCGTCGGTGCATTGCCTTGCAAGCAGCCCTTGCAAACCTCGCCCCTGATCGCCTATCTAGGGGGTGAGGAGTCGCCGGGCGAGCCTGCCGCCAACCTGGTCAGGTCCGGAAGGAAGCAGCCATAACGGTTCGGTTTCGGGTCGTGCGGCTTCTCGCTTTACCCCTTGAATCACGGTTATCATCCGGCGGGGTATCCGGTCGTTTTACGCCGCCTGCCTGTCTGGCGAAAGAAATCGATGATTGCGCGCAAGCTTTTTGTCAGTGCCACCGATGCGAAGGGTGGGTTTACCGGGCGAGGCATGGTCTCGCAGGTCCGGGCGCTTGAGGTCATGGAACAGTTTGTGACGGCGGAGGAAGGCGAGCGGGCCGTGTTCATGGTGGTGAGCAACCATGATGGGCGGGTCGAGCTGCGCCATGCGTCTGATGCCCTGTCGGGGATGGTGATGGTGCGGGCCGCGCGTAAAGCGATATTCGGTGGGTTGTTACCCGCGCGCGAGGCGGTGGTCTGGCATATCGACAGGCTGGATCGCGAGGAGGCGGCGCGGATCGTCACGGCGCTCTATCGCCTGTCTGCGGGATCGTTCCGCGCCTTGGTAAAGCGGGAGATGGCGCGGTGATGCGATCGCTGCAAACCCTTCGCCTGACCTTGAGGGCACCGATCCTGCCGGATGCGGAGTGGGTTATGGTGCCGGTCGAGTGGGGTTTTGACAAAGGCGGGCTTGACCGCATCGAGTCTGCGGCCTTTAAGGACAACCTCGCCTCCCGTCGATCCTGCTATCCCTGACCCGTGAAGACTGGACCCGAACCCCATGAGATTTCTCGATCAGGCAAAAATCTATATCCAGTCCGGCGCGGGCGGCAATGGTTGCTCGTCCTTCCGGCGCGAGGCGCATGTCGAATATGGCGGCCCGAATGGCGGCGATGGGGGCCGGGGCGGCGATGTCTGGGCCGAGGCGGTGCCGGGGCTGAACACCCTGATCGATTTTCGCTATCAGCAGCACCATAAGGCAGGGCGCGGCCAGAACGGCATGGGCCGCGACCGTACCGGCGCAGGCGGCGATGACAAGATCCTCAGGGTGCCTGTAGGCACCGAGATCATCGATCTGGAAACCGAGGAATTGATCGCCGATCTGACGGCGGTGGGCGAGCGCGTCCTGATCGCCGAGGGCGGCAATGGGGGCTGGGGCAATACGCGTTTCAAAAGCTCGACCAACCGCGCCCCGCGCAATGCCAATCCCGGACAGCCCGCCATCGAGCGCACGCTGATCCTGCGCCTCAAGCTGATTGCCGATTCGGGGCTTCTGGGCCTGCCGAATGCCGGAAAATCGACGTTTCAGGCGACGGTGACGAATGCAAAACCCAAGATCGCCGATTATCCCTTCACCACCATGCATCCCGGCCTAGGCGTCGTGACCGTGGACGGGACCGAGTTCGTGCTTGCCGATATTCCCGGTCTGATCGAGGGGGCCAGCGAAGGCGCGGGCCTTGGCGACCGCTTTTTGGGTCATGTCGAGCGCTGCGCCGTACTGTTGCATCTGATCGATGGCACGTCGGAGGATGTGGCGGAGGATTACCGCATCATCATCGGCGAGCTGGCGGGCTATGGCGGGGGTCTGGACGAAAAACCGCGCATCGTCGGCCTGAACAAAACCGATGCCCTGACGGATGAAGAAGTCACTGAAAAACAGGCGGCGCTGAAGGCGGCGGGGGCAGAACGCGTCATGGTCCTGTCCGGCGCGACCGGCAAGGGTGTGCTGGAGGTTCTGCGCGCCATGAAACGCGACATCGATGCCGTTCGCGCGCTGGAAAACACGGAGGAGGCGCCGGTGTGGACGCCGTGACGACCGCGCCTTTCTCGCCTTCCGGATTCCTCGCTGCGGGGGTTTCCTTCGTGGTGAAGATCGGGTCGGCATTGCTGGTCGATCCAGAGACGGGCGGCGTAAGACAGGATTGGCTCGACGGGTTGGCGGCGGATGTGGCGCGGCTGCGGGGGGAGGGAAAGCGCGTGGCGCTGGTATCCTCCGGCGCCATCGCGCTGGGCCGGGGCATTCTTGGCTTGCCCCGTACTGCCCTGCCGCTGGAGCAGGCGCAGGCAGCGGCGGCGGCGGGACAAATCGCGCTGGCACGGGCGTATTGCGAAGCTTTTGCCCCCCATGACATCGCGGCGGGGCAGGTGCTCCTGACCCTCGACGATACCAAGGACCGGCGGCGCTATCTCAATGGCCGCGCGACGCTGGGCACCTTGCTCGATCTGGGGGTCTTGCCCATCGTCAACGAGAACGACACCGTGGCGACCGATGAAATCCGCTATGGCGACAATGACCGGCTCGCGGCGCGTGTGGCGTTGATGACGAGTGCGGATCGGCTGATTCTCCTGTCGGATGTGGATGGTCTGTATACTGCAAATCCGATGCTGGAGACCGGGGCGCAGCGGCTCGAACTGGTCCATGGCATCACGCCGGAAATCGAGGCGATGGCGGGGGGGGCCGCCTCGGCCCTGTCGAAAGGGGGGATGCGCACGAAAATCCTCGCTGCGAAAACCGCGCTGCAAGGGGGCTGTGCCATGGCCATCGCGCGGGGCGACCGGCTCAACCCGCTCGATGCCCTGCGTGCGGGGGGAGCTTGCACATGGTTCATCCCGACCGACACGCCCCAGAATGCCCGCAAACAATGGATCGCGGGCCTGCGTAGCGAGGGTGCGATGGTCATCGATGATGGCGCGGTCGATGCCCTGCGCGCGGGCCGCTCGCTGCTGCCCGCCGGTGTGCGCCGGGTCGATGGCGCGTTTGGTCGGGGCGAGCCGGTGACCCTGTTATCCCCGACCGGCACATCGGTGGGAGCCGCCCTCAGCGCCTATACCGCCGACGAAACCCGCCTGATCGCGGGCCGTCAATCGGGCGAGATCGAAGCGATCCTCGGTTATCCCGGCCGCTCGGCTGTTGCCCACCGGGACGATATGGTACTTTGGGATTGATCCGCCGGGTGGCTGACGATACCTGCGATGGACTTCCCTTCGATGCGGTGCCCTTCGGGTTGCGCGCGCTCTGGACTGTGTGAGAAGACTCATGACCGAGAACACCCCCGTCGATCTTTCTGCCATGATGCGGCAGGTGGGCCTTGATGCCCGCGCCGCTGCCGCCGTGCTGGCCTCGACCCCGCCGGAGACGAAGGAGCGCGCCCTGCGGGCGGCGGCGGCGGCATTGCGGGCATCGGTTCCGGTGCTGCTGGAGGCGAATGCGCGGGATCTGGAATACGGGCGCGACAAGGGGCTGACGACGGCCATGATGGATCGCCTCGTCCTGAATCCCGAACGGATCGAAGGCATGGCGGCGGGGGTCGAGAGTGTCGCGGCGTCCGATGATCCTGTCGGGGCGGTCATCGCGGAATGGGAGCGTCCCAATGGCCTGCATATCCGCCGGGTCCGTACGCCGCTGGGCGTGATTGGCGTGATCTATGAAAGCCGTCCCAATGTCACCGCCGATGCTGGGGCGCTGTGTCTGAAATCCGGCAATGCGGCCATCCTGCGCGGGGGGTCCGAGAGCTTTCATTCGGCGACCGCGATCCATGCCGCGCTGGTCGAGGGGCTGCGCGCGGTGGATCTGCCCGAAACCGCGATCCAACTGGTGCCGACCCGCGACCGGGCGGCGGTGGGGCATTTGCTCGGCGGGCTGGACGGGACGGTCGATGTCATCGTCCCGCGCGGTGGGCGCGGGCTGGTCGAGCGGGTGCAATCGGATGCGCGGGTGCCGGTCTTTGCCCATCTCGACGGTATTTGTCATCTCTATATCGATGCGGGTGCGGATCGCCAAATGGCGGTCGATCTGGCCGTGAATGCCAAGATGCGGCGCACGGGTATCTGTGGCGCTGCCGAATGTCTGCTGTTTGATCGCGCGGCGGCGGATGCAGTTGCGCCGGTCGTCACCGCCCTGCGCGCGGCGGGGTGCGAGGTGCGCGGCGATGCGGATATTCAGGCCGCTGCCGAGGGGGTTGTGCCTGCGTCCGAGGATGATTTCGGACATGAATTCCTCGACACGATCATCGCGGCGCGCATGGTTGACGGTGTGGATGGAGCCATCGCCCATATCCGCGAATTCGGGTCGAGCCATACCGATTGCATCATTACCGAAGACGATGCCACCGCCGGGATATTCTTTGCCCGGCTCGATTCCGCGATCCTGATGCGCAATACCTCGACCCAGTTTGCCGATGGGGGCGAGTTTGGCATGGGGGCCGAGATCGGAATCGCGACCGGCAAGATGCATGCCCGTGGTCCGATCGGGGCAGAGCAATTGACCAGTTTCAAATATCTTGTCGAGTCGACGGGCGCAGTGCGTCCCTGATCGCCCGCCGGGCACCGGGGCGGTTCGGCGTCGGTATAGGCCGCCCCTGTCGCCAATCCTAAGGCACGATGACCGAAGGGCAAAGATCGCCCCTCGCGGGGCCTGTCGCTGTCCTCTTGACACATCTTCGCCCCTGCTTCTACTGCACTGCAACAATCCAGTCCGGAGGTCAGCCCCATGAGTTTCAAGATACAGCCCGCCCCCGTTGCGCGCCCCAATCGGTGCCAGCTATTCGGCCCCGGCTCGCGCACGGCCCTGTTCGAGAAGATGGCGGCGTCGGCGGCGGATGTGATCAATCTGGACCTTGAGGATTCGGTCGCGCCCAGTGACAAGGATGTGGCCCGCGAGAACATCATTGCGGCGACCCATGACGTCGACTGGAATTCCAAGGCCCTGTCGGTGCGGATCAACGGTCTCGACACGCCCTATTGGTACAGGGATGTGGTCGATCTGCTGGAGCGCGCGTCGGATCGGCTCGACCTGATCATGATTCCGAAAGTGGGCTGCCCCGAAGACCTTTACGCCGTCGATTCGCTGGTCACGGCCATCGAGCGGGCCAAAGGGCGCAAAAAGCCCATCGGTTTTGAGATCATCATCGAGACGGCGGCGGGGGCACAGAATCTCGATGCCATTGCCCAAGGCTCACCCCGGCTGCAATCCATGAGCTTTGGCGTGGCCGATTACGCCGCCTCCATGGGGATGCAGGTTACCGGGATCGGAGGCACGCAGGCCGGATACGACATGCTTGCCGATGGAGAGCCGGGCAGCGAGCGCGCGCTCTTTCCCGCCGATCCGTGGCATTATCCGAGTGTGCGGATGGTCGCGGCCTGCCGTCAGTATGGGATTTTGCCGGTGGATGGCCCATTCGGCGATTTCTCGGACCCGGATGCATTCCGGGCGCAGGCGCGGCGGTCGGCCATTCTGGGCTGTGTCGGCAAATGGGCGATCCATCCCAAACAGATCGACGTGGCGAACGACGTCTTCACCCCTTCGGCGGAGATCGTGGCCCGCGCACGGGCGATCCTTGCGGCGATGAAGCAAGCGGAAGAGGCCGGGCAGGGCGCGGCGGTGCTCGATGGAAAGCTGATCGACATCGCTTCGGCACGTCAGGCGAAGGTCGTCGTCGATCAAATCGAACTGATCGACGGCGCATCCTGAAGCTGGCCAGCCATCCGCCCCGGTCTGAGCGCGTTTCACTCTAGTCGATGCTGGAATAGACGATCTGACCGACCGGCGGAAGGTCGGTTTCGAGCGGTGTCAGCTCGACGCGCGACCCTGCGATGGCATAGACGAGGCTGCCATCGGCAGAACCGGCATCGAGGGGCGTGTCGAGGGCGGTGATGATGTCGTTCTGTGGGCTGCTTGCCTGCGACGCCATATAATCTTCATAGGATCCAACGGGCCGATACTGGCCTTGCGTATCGGACGGAGGGTCGTCGACGGGGCGTGCCTCGATGGTCTGGACCGGGGCGGTGAAGGCTTCTGAGGCCAGAGCCGGTTCATCCGCCCGATCGATATAGAGCGGGGCCATCCGCTCCAGTCCTTCGGCGGCGAGGACGGCGATTTGGGCCTGGTCCTGCCGTTGCCGGGTCAGCGCTGTGTAGGTTCCGGAATCTGCGGCGCTCGACGACAGGCGCGCCTTTTCGTAGAAGCGATTGGCGGCATCCTCCTCGCCTGCCAGTTCATAGACCGAGGCGAGACCCAGAAAAGCGTAGGCATTGTCCGGCTCCGCATCCAGTGCATCCAGAAAATGGATTTCCGCCCCCGCCAGATCGCCGGTTTCATAGGCGTTGCGGCCCTGATAATTGGCGGTGAAGGCGCGGGTTTCTTCGGGCGATGCGTGGATAGTCTGGATGGTTCCGACCTCCTGACCGATATCCTCGCCGATCGTTTCCATTCCGAGCAGGGCATAGGGGTTATTCGGGTCCACCGCCAAGGCTGCCTCGAAATGGGTTCTGGCGCCCTGATAATCGCCCTGATTGAACGCATCATAGCCACGGGAGGCCGCTTGATCGGGGTTCAGGAGCGCCGCTTCGTCGGTGCTTTTCGTACATCCGGCCATCAAGGCTACGAGACCAATCGTGCAACAAAGTCGACGTGACATGGTAAATCCTTTCGAGGCGAGAACGCGTCATCAGACCGGAATACGCCTATGATGATGTTGAGTTTCCGGCGATTTTGCAATCATAATTGCCCCGTTGCGATGCCGAAGGGCCTTGACAGGGCGGGGGCGAGACCGTCGATACCGATTGGGCGTTACAGGCGAGGTTCCCCCGTGTTTCCATGGCGGCCATCATCGATCCGGCGGCTGGCCCTTGCGGTGACGCTCTGGCTTGGTCCCTCTCTTGCGGTTGCGGAGACCGTCACCGTGGCGGTGGCGGCGAATTTCGTGACGACCCTCGAAAAGCTCGCGACCCGGTTCGAAGCGGATAGCGGGCATGAGGTGCGGATCGTCTCCGGTTCCACAGGCAAGATTTATACCCAGATCATCCATGGCGCGCCATTCGACCTGTTCCTTGCCGCCGATGCCGCCCGGCCCGCCCGGTTGGTGGAGGAGGGCCGGGCGCGCAGGCAGGACCGTCGCCCCTATGCGCTGGGGCGGCTGGTTTTATGGAGCCGGGGCGCGGATGCGTCGGAGGCGCTGTTGCAGGAGAGGGCATTGACCCGCGTTGCCATCGCCAATCCCGATCTTGCGCCCTATGGTGTGGCGGCGATGGAGACATTGGACCATTACGGCCTGACCGGCGAGGCGGCCCCCGCGCTTGTCAGCGGTGAGAATGTCGCCCAGGCCATCGCCATGCTCGCGACCGGCAATGTCGATCATGCGTTTGTGCCGCTCTCGATCCGGGGCAATGCGGCGCTGTCGGATATTGGCACGATGTGGGTGATTCCCCCCGCCGCCTATGCGCCGATCCGTCAGGATGCCGTATTGCTGAAGCGCGGGGCGGAGAACCCGGCGGCGGTCGCATTCTTCACGTTTCTGGCTTCG
Source organism: uncultured Neomegalonema sp. (assembly GCA_938008165.1). Taxonomy (GTDB): domain Bacteria; phylum Pseudomonadota; class Alphaproteobacteria; order Rhodobacterales; family Rhodobacteraceae; genus JAHDDY01. The sequence goes on from CALLLP010000006.1 coordinate 9,496, forward strand.
GAGAAAGGCGGCGCGATCATCCTCGCCGATGGATATGCCTTGGCGGGGGGGGCGCCATGAGCATCGATCTCGGCCCGCTGTGGTTGACCCTGCATCTTGCGGCGGTGACGACCGCGATCCTGTTCGTCATCGGAACGCCGCTGGCTTGGTGGCTGGCCACGACCCGAAGCCGGATTCGCCCGTATCTGGAGGCGGTGACGGCCCTGCCGCTGGTGCTGCCCCCGACCGTTCTGGGGTTTTATCTGCTGGTGATGCTCAGCCCAACCGCGCCGCTGGGCGGGGCGTGGGTCTCGATCACGGGGGAGGCGCTGACCTTCTCGTTTGCGGGGCTGGTTATCGCCTCGATCGTCTATTCCCTGCCCTTCATGGTACAGCCGTTGCAGGCGGCCTTCGAGCGGGTCGGGCCGATGCCGATGGAGGCGGCGGCGAGCCTGCGGGCCTCGCGGCTGGATGCGTTCTTCACGGTGGCGGTGCCGCTCTCGGCGCGGGGGTTTCTGACGGCGGGTGTCCTGACATTCGCCCATACCATTGGCGAATTCGGGGTCGTGCTGATGATCGGCGGCAATATTCCGGGCGAGACGCGGGTGATCTCCATCGCCATCTATGAACAGGTCGAGACCCTGCGCTACGCGGAGGCGCATGTATTGTCGGCGGGGATGCTGATCTTCTCGTTCGTGGTGCTCGCGGCGGTCTATGCGGTCAACCGGCCCCGGATGCTGGCGTAAGAGGATTACGCGGCGAGGGTGTGTATGCCCTTTTCCTCCAGCATCGCCCGCATATCCCCAAGGCTGCGCATCCGCGTGATTTCGCCCATGGAAAATTGCACCTCATAGGCGACTTCGACCGATAGCAACAGGTCGATATGGCGGGCGCTGTCCCAATGGGGCGTATTCTGCGCCGTGCTGGCATCCGAGAGGGTGTTTTCGGGCACGCCAAAGATATTGGCCGCCAGGCGTGTCAGGGTCATTGACAGGTCTCCTGCTAGAAAAGCCCTGTCGTCATAGATGCTTGGGGTTGCGATCGTGTAAAGCCCGGTCCTTTCCTGTTGCCAGAGGGCAGGTGCAGCGGGCATAATCGCGCCATCGTTTCATAAGTGAAACACCCGAGAAAGGATGCCGTTATGGATACGGAAAAACCCATCAGGATTTATCCGATCGAGCTGGTCTTTGCGGCGGCGCTGATCGGCGTTGTCATCGTTTTCGCGCTATTCAGCCAAATCTGGCAGGATGACGGGCTGATTAGCAACGCGTTTTCATTCTCGCGTATCCTGACCGTCTTGGCGGCCATCGCGGTCGGCGTCGGAATCGGCTGGATGGTCTTTCCGCGCATCCCCTTCATGGGGTCGAAGGACGACTGATACTTCCTGCCCCTGTCCCGGATATGGGGCAGGGGTCTTCAGGGCATCGATCTGCAAAGCCCCCGATCAGGCTTCGGCACCCCGGCGGCGGCGGCCGCCACCCCGGCGACCGCCGGTCGAGGTCTTTGCCGATTCGGCGGCGGCTTCGGCAAAGGTCGCCTCGCCCCGTTCCACCGCTTCCATCGTCTTGCAGTGCTTGATCCATGCGGCCCCGTTGGGGTCGTTGTTCATGAGGAAGTTGGCGGCGCGGATTGCCTCCATTTCCTGCGGGCGAACGGGGTTCATGATCGCCGATGTCATGCCTGCCGCGATGGCCATGGGCAGGAAGGCCCCGTTGATCCCGTGGCGATTGGGCAGGCCGAACGAGATATTCGATGCGCCGCAGGTCGTATTGACGCCCAGTTCCCCGCGCAACCGGCGTACTAGCGTAAACACCTGATGCCCCGCCGTGGCCATCGCACCGATGGGCATCACCAGCGGATCGACCACGATATCCTCGGCCTTGATGCCGAAATCCGCCGCCCGCTCGACGATCTTTTTCGCCACGGCGAAGCGCACTTCGGGGTCTTCGGAAATGCCGGTATCGTCATTGGAGATCGCGACGACGGGCACATTGTATTTCTTGACCAGCGGCAGGACAAGTTCCAGACGATCCTCCTCGCCCGTGACCGAGTTCAACAGCGGGCGGCCTTCGGCGGCTTCCAGCCCGTTTTGCAGCGCGCCGGGGACCGAGCTGTCAATGCAGAGCGGCACATCGACCAACGCCTGAATCCGCGATACCAGCTCGCGCATCAGGGGCGGCTCGACAAAGTTGTTATCGGCGTAGCGGGGGTCTTCGGCCATTTTGTTCGAGAAGACCGCGCCGGAATTCACGTCCAACACCGTGGCCCCGCAGGCGACTTGTTCCAATGCGTCGCGCTCGACGGTCGAGAAATCGCCCTGTTCCAGTTCGGCGGCCAGTTTCTTGCGGCCCGTCGGATTGATCCGCTCGCCGATCACGCAGAAGGGTTCGTCGAAGCCGATCACGACGGTTTTGGATTTCGACTCGATAACGGTGCGGGTCATGGGGGTACTTTCAGTGCGAGAAAAAAGAAATCAGTCGTCGCGATTTTCGGTAATCCATTCGGCGGTTTTGCCGATCCCGCCGAGGGGGAAGAAATGGACATGGCTGATGGCAAAATCCGGATTCGCGGCCTTGTGAACGGCCAGATCGGTGACGAATTCATCCGGTTTGAAGGGTAACAAAAGCTTGGTCGCATCCGCTGCCCGCTTTTGCAGTACGCGCAGCGAGGGACCGACGCCGCAGGCAATGGCGAATTTGATCATCGTTTGCAGTTTTGCAGGACCGGCAACCCCGATATGCACCGGAATGTCGATCCCTTCGGCCTTCAAGCGATCCGCCCAAGCGATGACGGGCTTGGCTTCGAAACAGAATTGCGTGGCCAGCGCCATCTGCGCATCGCTGGTGTCACTGAAGCTCTGCTTCCAGCGCAGGGCATCCATGACGTTTGTGTCCGAGCCGTCGGGGTCGATATCCTTGTTGCCTTCCGGGTGTCCGGCGACATGCAGGCGCTTGAAGCCTTTTGCGCCGAACAGGCCGGTTTCCAGCAGATCCATCGACGAGGCCAAGCTGCCATGGGGCTTGTCGACGCCCCCCGCCAGTAACAGCGCCTGATCCACACCCGCTTCGCCCTGATAACGGTCGATCCAGTCTTCGAGCATGGCCGCATCGGCGATGATCCGCGCCGGAAAATGAGGCATGACGTGAAAGCCGTCCGCCGCCAGACGCTTTGCGGTCTCGACCATCTCCTTGATGGGCGTGCCCTCGATATGGGCGATATAGACGCGGGTTCCGGGGGCGAGGATCGCCTTGAAATCCTCGACCTTCGCTGCCGTGCGCGGCATCACCTCGATCGAGCATCCCTGAAGAAACGCGCTTACGGCCTCGCGCTCGGCGCTCGTCTGGGCTTGCGGTTTGTCTTGCGAACCGAACAGGGCGGAAAGAAGGGCCATCAGGGTCACTCCCGTCTGAGAGAAGAGGTCAGGAAGGGGTCTTGCCACCCGCTTCGATCAGGGTTTTGAGCGTATCACGATCGTATTCGGTATCAATCCGGGCGGCCTCGGCCTCGACCAGCGCTTCCAGATCATCGCCGTCCACGGCATAGGGTTCCCCCCGCCGCCATTCGGCAAGATAGTCGTCGGTGCTGGCTGCGCCACTTTTCATTGCGGCGCGGTCGATGGCCTGTTCGAATCGTTCGGGCAATTGCCGTTTGGCGGTCTTGCGCCCTGCCTTGACGATAACCTGAGCAGGCATGTCGCGCCAATAGACGACGGTGACTTGCGGCATTTCATTTCTCCCCGATCCTGCATTCCCGCATAGCGCCCGCGCTGCGCAATAGATGCACCATCCACGACTTCGCGAACGTGAATTGCGACAGGCAGGGAAGCTGTAACATATATTTGGTATTTACACATAAAGAAATCTTGATATTGTTTTTTTATCTTAAACGGAGATCATCACCATGACCGCTTTCCCCGCCGATCGTATCGCCTTGTCTTTTGAGTTGTTTCCCGCAAAGGACGATGTTGCCGCTGCGGCAATCCGGCGATGTGTGCGGGCGCTGGCTCCGATGAAACCGCGTTTCTTTTCTGTGACCTACGGGGCGAATGGATCGAGCGGGGGGCGCACCATCTCGACGATTTGCGATTTGCGCGGCGAGCGGGTCAATGCGCCGGTCGCCGGGCATCTGACCTGTGCCGGTGGTTCGCAGGCGGAGGTTTTGGAGAGGGCGCGGTCTTACGAATCAGCTGGAGCGGGCTGGGTTGTGGCCCTGCGCGGCGATGGCGATGGCGGGGCGGGCAGCGCTTTTGAGGCCCGTGAAGACGGGTTCGCATCCTCCGCCGATCTCGTTGCGGCCCTGCGCCGGGAGACGGGCCTGCGGATCGCGGTGGCGGGCTACCCGGAGGCGCATCCCGAATCCCAGGGGCAGGCGGCGGATATGGATCATCTGAAACGCAAGGTCGATGCCGGGGCCGATTGCATCGTCACGCAGTTCTTTTTCGAGAACGAGGTATTCTTCCGCTATGTCGATGCGGTTCGCAAGGCGGGGGTCGATGTGCCGATCGTGCCGGGAATCATGCCGATCCGCGATTTCGGCAAGATCAGTGCCTTTGCCCGCAAATGCGGCACCGCGATTCCCGCCCGGCTCGCCGAGCGCTTTGCCAAGGCTGCCGAGCGCGGCGCGACGCGGGATCTGGCCCTCGCGGTCAGCGCCGGACAATGCGACGACCTGCGCGAAGCGGGGGTCCGGGCCTTCCATTTCTACACCCTCAACGATCCGGCCCTGACGCTGGGCACCTGTCAGGCGCTGGGCCTTGATCCGGTCAACCCGGTGGATGGCGGCGAAAACGATCAGAATACGACAAAAATCCCCGATCAGATTCGCGCTTGATGCTTTGACCTGCCGACAAGTCCTGTTAGGCTAGACTCAACGAGATAGGGTGCTTCGTCTGGATAGCGCCCGCTTGAGTGGAATTGCAATGGCTGCGCGAGGTCCGCAGCGACTGGCGCGCGCCGTTGCATGTCTAAGGGGATGAACTGTGGCGCCACCGCGCGACGCACCGCCCGGCATGCCTCCGCCTGTTCACGGCGCAGGGCCGGGCATCAAGAGGCCGTTTGCTGCCGTCGATCACGGTCACGGAAAACGGGAACGACGACCACCTCGGCGACGAGGGGGGCGCTTCGATCATATTTTTGCGGCTCTCGACCTTGGCACCAATAACTGCCGTCTTCTGATTGCCCGCCCGGATGGTGACAGCTTTCGGGTGCTCGATGCCTTTTCTCGGGTCGTACGGCTTGGCGAGGGGGTCGACCATACCAATCGCCTGAACGAAGCGGCGATGAGCCGCGCCATCGAGGCGCTGCATATCTGTGCCGAAAAAATGTCGCGCCGGGGCGTTACCCGCGCGCGGGCCATCGCGACCGAAGCGTGTCGCCGGGCCGATAACGGGGCGGAATTCGTTGCCCGTGTCCGCCGGGAGACCGGCCTGACGCTCGATGTGATCGGGGCGGGCGAGGAAGCGCGTCTGGCCGTTGCGGGATGTGCGCCCCTGTTCGATTCGCGCCGCGAATGCCTGCTGGTCTTCGATATTGGCGGTGGCAGTACCGAACTGGTCTGGATCGATCTCAGCGCCATGCCGAAAAACCGTCGGCGTGACATCCTGCTTGGCGTACAGACCAAGGGGGTCGACGAGGCGCGGCTGGAACTGGATATCAAGACCCTGTCCGAAAATGCGCATTGGACCTCGTTGCCGGTCGGGGTCGTGACTCTCGCCGAGCGGTTCAAGGCCGTCGCGAACGAGCGCGAGCGGTTCGATGCGATGCGCGACTATACCAAATCCCTGATTGCCCCTTTCGCGGCAACCGGGGCCGGGGCGACCGAGGAGCGCCTGTTGCGGATGCAGCTTCTGGGCACCTCCGGTACGGTCACGACCCTTGCCGGGGTGCATCTGGATTTGCCCCGCTACAACCGCTCGAAGGTGGACGGTCTGTGGATGCAGCGGCTGGAACTGTCTGCCTTGATCGATAACCTCTTGGCCATGAATCATGCCCAGCGCTCGACGATCCCCTGCATCGGCGATGACCGCTCCGAGCTGGTCATTTCCGGTGCATCGATCCTCAGCGCGATCCTGCATTACTGGCCGACCGAAAAACTGCGCGTCGCCGACCGGGGGCTGCGCGAGGGACTGCTCTACGGATTGATGAATCGTGAGGATGCCATGCACCGCGCCGGGGATGAATCGATGGCGGGGACATCGGCGGTGGTCAGGCCATGAAAAAACCGGCAAAGGGCGATTCAGGGCGCGGTCAGCGGCACCTTCATGAAAAAGTGAAGACCGCCAAGGGCCGCAAGATGTCGTCGAAGTTATGGCTGGAGCGCCAGCTCAACGATCCCTATGTCAAGCGTGCAGTGGCGGAAAACCGCCGCTCGCGGGCGATCTATAAGCTAATCGATATCGATGACAAATTCCGCTTTCTCAAACCCGGCAAGCGGGTCATCGATCTCGGCTGCGCGCCGGGGGGATGGTCTCAGATTGCGGCGGAGCGGGTGAATGCGACCGGAGAAAACGGCGGCAAGGCCCAAGGCTTCGTTCTGGGTGTGGATTTGCAGGAGGTCGAGCCGATTGCCGGTGTCGAGCTGATGCAGCTCGATTTCATGGATGAGGGGGCCGATGACAGGGTGAAAGCCGCGATGGGCGGCCCCGCCGACATCATCCTGTCGGATATGGCCGCGTCCTCGACCGGGCATCGCCAGACCGATCATATCCGCATCATCGCGCTATGCGAGGCAGCGGCACAATTCGCGCGGGAAACGCTGAACGCCGGTGGAATCTTCGTCGCCAAGGTGCTGCGCGGAGGGGCCGATGGCGATCTCTTGGCACAGTTGAAACGCGATTTCACCACCGTGCGCCATTTCAAGCCGGGGGCAAGCCGGTCGGACAGCGCCGAAATCTTCGTCGTGGCGCAGGGATTCCGGGGCGAAAACGCGCAGGGGCAGTAACATTCTTGCAAGGGATACCGGGACCCCTTAGGTAATTCCGATAGAAACACTCGGCTAAACGCAAGAATCGGTTCCATGACACGCCTTTCGCTTGATGGATTGCACAAGAGCTACGGAAGCATGCCCGCCGTGCGCGATGTCTCGCTCGATGTTGCGCCCGGAGAGGTCGTGTGCCTGCTGGGACCGTCCGGCTGCGGAAAGTCCACGACATTGCGCATCGCGGCGGGGGTCGAGCGGCAATCCGGGGGGCGGGTGCTGATCGATGGCGCCATGGTGTCGGATGCGCAATGCCACGCACCGCCCGAAAAACGCTCTGTCGGGCTGATGTTTCAGGATTTTGCCCTGTTTCCGCATCTGCGGGTTCTCGACAATGTCGCCTTTGGCCTGACCGGGCATGGCCGGGGCGAGCGCAAGCGGATCGCGCGCGAGTATCTGGACCGGGTCGAGATGGTCGATCATGCCGATAAATACCCGCATGAACTGTCGGGCGGCGAACAGCAGCGGGTTGCGCTGGCGCGGGCGCTGGCTCCGAAACCGCGCGTGATGCTGATGGACGAGCCGTTCTCCGGTCTCGATAACCGCCTGCGCGACGAGGTGCGCGATGCGGCACTGTCCGTCCTGAAAGAAGAGAATGCCGCCGTCTTGCTGGTCACCCATGACCCGGAGGAAGCGCTGCGCATGGCCGACCGAATCGCCCTCATGCGCGAGGGTTGTATCGAGCAGATCGGCGCACCTTATCATATCTACAACAACCCCAAGGACCGCGCGGCGGCGGCGTTTTTCAGCGATCTGAACGTCATTCACGGTGTTGTGCGCTCGCGCCAGACGAATACGCCCTTCGGCTTGTTCCTGACCCCCGGTCTCGTGGATGACGCGGATGTGGAGATTATCGTGCGCCCCCAACATCTGCGCATCGATCTTGATGAAGGGCAGCGCCCCGAATCGAGCGCCCGAACCGGCGTCGCCGCACCCGGAACGGTGGTCCGGGCGCGGTTTATGGGGTCTGAAAGCCTGATCGAGGTGAGCATGGACCATGACGATTCGGTCCTGCGCGCGACGGTTCCGGGGGTCTTTACGCCCGAGGCGGGCAAGCGGGTCTGGTTATCGCTGAAGCGCGAATCCTGCCATCTTTTCCCCTGCGCGGCCCAAAGCAAGGTGCGTTCGCCCTTCGTCCATGACGAGGAAGCGCGGGTCTGAACGCGGGATCATTCGAGGTGTTTGCACGGGGCGCGGCGTTTTCCCTTTAACGCGGGCAACCAAGCCCTTATGTGTAAGAGCAAGACAGCGCGGTGCCATCGTGCCCCACGCGTCACTTTAGGGATTTGGGAGGTCATCTATGGGTGGCATCAGCATCTGGCAACTCGCCATCGTCGGCATCCTTGTGGTGCTTCTCTTCGGTCGCGGAAAGATTTCCGAACTGATGGGCGATGTTGCGAAGGGTATCAAAAGCTTCAAGAAGGGCATGAAGGATGACGAGGAGGAAACCCTCGACACCGCCCGCGCGGAGCGTGTGGCCGCCGATGGCCCCGCCGAACCCATCGATGTCACCCCCCGCAAGGAGCGCGAGGACGCGTAAGGCGCCTCGCTTGAAAGACCCCGCATGTTCGGCAATTTCAGCCTACCGGAACTTCTGGTCGTCGGCGCGCTCGCGCTGATCGTGATCGGGCCGAAAGACCTGCCGCGCATGATGCGGTCGGTGGGTAAATTCGTGGGTCAGGCAAAGGGGTTGGCGCGCCAGTTTCAGGATTCGATGAACGATGCGGCCCGCGAGGCCGATCTCGAAGAATTCCGCGATGCGCGCAAGCTTTTGAAAGGTAAGTCCGGCGTAACGGATATGCTCAACGAAACGCTGGATATCGAAGACGACAAAAAGCCGGAAAAGCCGAAAAACCCCGTGCTCTCATCGGAGGAGATGAAGAAACGGGCCGAGGAATCGGGCTTTGGCGCGTCGAAAAACCCTGCGGAGGATGAGCCGGTGATGGAGCCACTCGCCACCGTCGATGAAACGCCCCGGACCGCCGACGCGAAATCCGGTTGAACAAGGCCGGAGCATGACGCAAGACGACATCGACGCTTCAAAGGCCCCGCTGATCGAACATCTGGCCGAATTGCGCGACCGCCTCATCAAGGCGTTCGTGGCGCTGGCCGTCGCCTTCGTCATCTGCATTATCTTTCGCAATCAGATCGTCGATTTCCTGTCCTATCCGCTGTTGCGCATTCGCCCCGATGCCGAGCTGATGGTCCTGTCGCCGCAGGAATTGTTCTTTACGGTCATCAATATCTCGCTCTGGGGGGCGTTCTTCCTCGCCTTTCCGTTCATTGCGGCGCAGATATGGGGCTTCGTTGCACCGGGGCTGTACAAGAACGAGCAGGGCGCATTCTTACCGTTTCTGGTGGCCACGCCTTTTCTGTTCTTTCTCGGAGCATCGCTCGCCTATTTCGTCGTCATCCCGCTGGCCCTTGATTGGTTGATCAATTTTGCGGAGGCCGAGAAAAATATCTCGGTCGAGACGACCTATTCCGTCCGGCAATTCATCGATTTTATCAAGACGCTATTGTTCGCTTTTGGGGTCAGTTTCCAGCTTCCCGTCCTGCTGACGCTGCTTGGCAAGGCCGGAATCGTGACGGCGGATGGTTTGAAGGAATGGCGCAAATACGCCATTGTCGGGATCGCCTTCATGGCCATGATCCTCACGCCTCCCGACCCTATCAGCCAACTCGCCCTTGGGGTGCCCACCTACCTGCTCTACGAAATCTCGATCCATCTGGTCGCGATGTTCGAGCGCAAGGAAAAGAAGCGCCGCAAGGATCTGGGTCTGGATGATGATGACGACGATGATGACGAGGACGATTTGTGAACACCGACGCGCTGACCCGCATCGCCGATGCGCTGGAGCGGATTTCGCCGCCCCCCGCGCCGCCGCCCGATCTCGACGGAGCCGATGCCTATGTCTGGCGCCCCGGTGAGATGCCCGCCCATGACACGCTCGATCCGGTAGCAAAGGTGAACCGTGTCGAGCTTGACCTGTTGCAGGGCATCGACCGGGCGCGCGAGACTTTGCTGGACAATACCCGCCGCTTTGCCAAGGGATTTCCCGCCAATAACGCCTTGCTCTGGGGCGCGCGCGGGATGGGAAAATCCTCACTCGTGAAAGCGGCCCATGCCGCCGTGAATGCCGAAGAAGGCGCGCGGTTGTTGCTGGTGGAAATCCTGCGCGATGATATCCCGACGCTGCACCGCCTTTTGTCAATCGTGCGCCGGGCGGCGGATCGGCGGTTTCTGATGTTCTGCGACGATCTCAGCTTCGACCGCGACGATACCCATTACAAATCCCTCAAGGCCGCCCTGGATGGCGGGGTCGAGGGGCGCCCGGAGAATGCGGTTTTCTACGCCACCTCTAACCGTCGTCACCTGATGCCCCGCGATATGATCGAAAATGAGCAGCGCACGGGCATCAATCCGGCGGAGGCGACCGAGGAGAAAGTGTCCCTGTCGGACCGATTCGGCCTGTGGCTCGGTTTTCATCCCTGCGATCAGAACGAGTTTCTCACCATGATTCGGGGATATTGCGACGCTTATGGCATCGATATTTCCGATGATGACCTGCGCGCCGAGGCGATCGAATGGCGGCAGACGCGCGGGGCCGTTTCGGGCCGCGTGGCGTGGCAATTCGTTCAGGATCTTGCCGGGCGCAGAGGGGTTTCCCTCACCCGATGATGTCGGGCGCAAGAGTTGTGTTTACATACGAAAAAATGGCGATACGCTACATCCTTAAGGGGAAAAAAGAGGATCTACGGCATAGCCGGGATCTGGGGGATGGATGCAATGCGACGTTTTTCAGCCAGCGATTCACCGCGCAAGGCGTGTGTTCGCCCATTGGCGATGGCTCATAAAATCGCCCGCGGGAGGATACAGGCGTAATGGAACAGGTGATTCCCGCCATTGCGGATGATGGCTCACTTTATCAAATCGAGAAGATGGAGGCGCATCGTCAGGGCGCGCTGCATCTTGCGATCTCGGTCTTCATCTTTGATGGCGAGGACATGCTGATCCAACGCCGCGCCGATGGGAAGTACCATTGCGGGGGGATGTGGGCCAATGCATGCTGTTCGCACCCGCATTGGAACGAGAGCGCGGCGGATGCGGCGGCCCGTCGGCTGGGCGAGGAGCTGGGCTGCACACTGCCCCTGCGCGCCTGTGGCGAGACCCTTTATCGCGCCGATGTGGGCGGTGGATTATGGGAGCATGAGCAAGTGACCATGTTCCGGGGCGATATCGCGCGCGAGGATCTGACATTCGATCTGAACCCCGAAGAAGTGTCGGAGGTGCGCTGGGCAAGCGTCGATGCCCTGCGTGCGGAGGTCGAGGCCGCCCCCGGCACCATTACCCCATGGTTCCGCATTTATCTGGACCGATGGGAGACGCTGGGCATCGCCTAGCGCATTTCCGACTCGGACAATGCGCCAGCACAAAGATACAAGAGCGATTTCAAGGGTCGTGAGGTTCTTGCCCGACTTTACGCCGCCGCAATCTCGGCCTGAATGGCTTCGGCGGCGGCTTTGGGGTCCTGTGCCTGCCAGATCGGTCTGCCAACAACGATGTGATCGGCCCCTGCCCGGATCGCCGATTCAGGGGTCTCCACCCGTTTCTGATCGCCGAGCGCGGCCCCGGCGGGGCGCACGCCGGGGGTGACGATAAGGCGACCCGCCGCTTCGGGCAGCGCCCGGATCGCCGCCGCTTCCTTCGGCGAGGCGATCACGCCATCCGCTCCGGCCAGAAACGCCCGCCTTGCCCGCTCGACACCAAGCGCGCCGACCTCGCCCCCGACGATCATCCCCTCATCCAGATCGCCCCGATCCAGCGAGGTGAGGATCGTCACGGCAAGGATTTTCAGCCCCGTCTCGCCCCGGCCTGTCACCGCCGCGCGCACCACATGGGGGTCGCCATGGACGGTCAGGAAATCATGTCCGAATTCCGAAATGCCCCGCACCGCCGCTTCGACCGTTGCGCCGATATCGAAGAGTTTGAGGTCGATGAAGGTACGCTTGCCCTTTTCCTTCAACTCGTTGGCCAGAGCGAAGCCGCCCCCCGTCAACATACCCAGACCCACCTTGTAGAAATCGACCGATCGGCCCAGACGCTCGACCATTTCCAGCCCGGCGATGGCATGGGGCAGGTCGAGGGCAACGATCAGGCGGTCTCGGGATACGGGGTCTGTCATGGGGCGTTCCTTGTAAAATAAGCGGTTTCTCTTGGGAATCCGCGTGCGGCGCAGTATGTAGAACCCTAAAGCGTTTCGAGTTCAAGCGGGACGGGAAAGCATTGGAATGCATGCACGTTCCAATACGGTCTCGGGTTGAGATGGTGAAACGCGTATCCGCGCTACGCAAAGGAAAGTATCGATGTCGTTTTTCCGTGTCCTGCTCGCACTTCTGATTTCAGGGGGCATAGCTTACGGTCTGTATCGTGCCGTCGATGGCAAGGGTGTCGAACGCGTTGTCGAGGCCGTGCGTGCCGAAATCGAAACCCCCAATGGCGCAGGCGAGAGCGCCGATGCCGACTCCGCTGAGGCCCCTGAGGCCCCTGAGACCGCTGAGACCGCTGAAACTACGGAAGCGGCAGAGGCTGAGCCGGTCGCCCCAGCGGCGTCGGGCGATGATGCGGCCGCGCTTGCAGAGGGCACTGAATCCGCCGATGCCGATGCCGAACCCGCCGCCGATGCCCCGGCTGAGCCTGTTGCCGAGACCCAAGACGGTTCGGAATCCGGCACGGAGGAGGGCGCCAACTTTACCGAGCGTACCGAAGCGAAAATCGCCGATGCCATGCAGCAGGGTATCGCCCCGACCGAACAACCGGCCCCCGAAGAAACGGTTCAGGCCGAGGCGCCGGTAGAGAATGACGTGCCCCGCATCCTGCCTTTGCCCAGCCCGCCGGATGCGATTTTGCCCGATGACGTGCAGGCTCCGACCGCTCTGGAGGATCAAACCGCGCTTCCGGCGGCCCGCATCGCGGCCGAGGATTCGACAGACCGGACGGATGTTCTCAGTGCCGTCAGCAATGGCATGACCTATGCCGAAGCGCGGGCAACTCTCATCGATGCGGGCTGGATTCCCCGGATCCCCACCGCCGCCATTGCGGAGCCGGATGCAAATGAATCCGCGTTGATCGAGGCGGGATATATCGAATTGGAAGGGTGCAAGGGCGATGAACGCCCGTTCTGCCGCTTTGAATTCATCGATGATGACAACCGTATTGCCGCGATCCTGACCGCCGGTGCCGGGACCGATCCATCGGTTATCGATGCCTTCTTGATGAATACCCGTACGGAGTAATTTCATGAACACGGCTCCGGATGCCATCGTTGTCGTTGCTGCTTCCCGCACGCCGATGGGGGGATTTCAGGGTGTTTTATCCGATGCGACCGCCGCCGAGCTGGGGGCCGCCGCGATCCGGGCCGCCGTCGCAGGGTCCGGCCTTGGGCCGGAGCAGATCGACGAGGTTCTGATGGGCTGTGTCCTGCCCGCCGGTCAGGGGCAGGCCCCCGCCAGACAAGCGGCGCTGGGCGCAGGATTGCCGCTCTCGGTGCCGTGCTCGACGCTCAACAAGATGTGCGGTTCGGGCATGAAAGCGACGATGATTGCCATGGATCAACTGCGCGCGGGCAATGGCCGGGCGGTCGTGGCGGGGGGCATGGAATCCATGACCAATGCGCCGTATCTGCTGCCGAAAATGCGCAGCGGCGCGCGGCTGGGCCATGCACAGGCGGTCGATCATATGTTTCTGGATGGGCTGGAAGATGCCTATGATCGGGGCCGGTTGATGGGCACCTTTGCTGAGGATTGCGCCGCGCATTATCAATTCACGCGCGAGGAGCAGGACAGCTATGCCCTGTCATCCCTTAGCCGCGCCCTAAGCGCGCAGGACGAAGGGCGTCTGGATGATGAAATCGCCCCCGTCACCGTCAAGACCCGTAAGGGTGAAACGGTGGTGGCCGCCGATGAACAGCCGAAAACCGCCCGCCCTGATAAGATTCCGACTCTCAAGCCCGCTTTTCGCAAGGATGGCACGGTGACCCCCGCCAATGCCTCCTCGATTTCGGATGGGGCAGCGGCGCTGATCTTGATGCGCGAGAGCGATGCGCGGGCGATGGGGGCACCGATCCGCGCGCGGCTTCTGGCCCATGCCAGCCATGCGCAGGAGCCGGGCTGGTTCACCACCGCCCCCGTCCCCGCGATGCGCAAGGTGCTGGAGGCGGTGGGCTGGCAGGTTGCGGATGTCGATTTGTGGGAAATCAACGAGGCGTTTGCCGTCGTCCCCATGGCGGCCGAGCGCGAGCTGGGTATCGACCGGGCGCGCCTCAACGTGAATGGCGGGGCCTGCGCGCTGGGTCATCCCATCGTCGCAAGCGGCGCACGGATCATCGTCACCCTGCTGCATGCGCTGGAAAAAGCGGGCAAGTCGAAGGGTATCGCGTCGCTGTGCATCGGGGGGGGCGAGGGCACTGCGGTCGCGCTGGAGATCGCGGGATAGGGTTTGCCCCTGCGAGTCGATGCCCCGCCGCGACCGAGGCCGGGGCACATTCTACCGGCTTACACCAGCCGCGATTGGTCCACCGCCGCGCGGATGAACCCTTCGAACAGCGGGTGTGCGTCGAAGGGTTTGGATTTCAGTTCCGGGTGGAATTGAACACCGATGAACCACGGATGATCGGGGATTTCGACGATTTCGGGCAATTTGCCATCCGGTGACATGGCCGAGAAGACCAGTCCGGCGGCTTCCAGCTTTTCGCGATAGGTGATATCGACTTCATAGCGGTGGCGGTGGCGTTCGCTGATGCTGGGCGTACCGTAGATTTCCTCGATCCGGCTGCCCGCTTTCAGGGTCGCGTCATAGGCCCCAAGGCGCATGGTGCCGCCCTTGTCGTCATCGGCGCTGCGCTGGATCGTGCGGTTGCCTTCGGACCATTCCTTCATGTGATAGATGACCGGCTCGAAGCGGCGCTTTCCGGCCTCGTGGTCGAATTCCTCCGACCCTGCATCCGCGATTCCGGCCAGATGGCGCGCGGCATCGACGACCGCCATTTGCATCCCCAGACAGATGCCCAAGTAAGGCACCTCCCGCTCGCGGGCAAAGCGTGCGGCCTTCATCATGCCGGTCGTGCCCCGTTCGCCAAAGCCACCGGGCACGAGAATCGCGTCGAAGCGTTCCAGATGCGGGGCAGGGTCCTGTTCTTCGAAGGTCTCGGAATCGACCCATTCGACATTGACCCGCACCCGATTGGCGATGCCGCCATGGGTCAGGGCTTCGCGGATGGATTTATAGGCGTCTTCGAGCTGGGTATATTTCCCGACCACCGCGACCCGAACCTCGCCCTCCGGATGCTCGACCCGATCCGCGACCTCGCGCCAGATGCGCAAATCCGGGTGGCCGTCCTGCATGCCGAAAGCGTCGAGCACGGCCCGGTCAAGCCCCACATCGTGATAGGCCAGCGGTGCGTTGTAGATCGAGGGCATGTCATAGGCCGGGATCACCCGGTCGGGGCGGACATTGCAATGGAGCGCGATTTTCTCGATTTGATCGTCGGGGATGATCTGTTCGGCGCGACAGACGAGGACATCGGGGGCAATGCCGATGGCGCGCAGTTCCTTCACCGAATGCTGGGTCGGCTTGGTCTTCAACTCGCCCGATGCGGCCAGATAGGGGATCAGGGTCAGATGCATGAAAATGCAATCGCCGCGCGGTTTATCCTGCGCGAATTGGCGGATTGCCTCAAGGAAAGGCAGGCCCTCGATATCGCCGATCGTGCCGCCGATTTCGCAGAGCATGAAATCGACCTCATCCTCGCCGATTGCAATGAAGTCTTTGATTTCGTTGGTGACATGGGGGATGACCTGAATGGTCTTGCCAAGATAGTCGCCCCGGCGCTCGCGCTCCAGCACGGTCGAGTAGATGCGCCCCGAACTCACCGAATCGGTCTTGCGGGCGGCGACGCCGGTAAAGCGCTCGTAATGACCCAGATCGAGATCGGTTTCGGCGCCATCATCGGTCACGAAGACCTCGCCATGTTCGTAAGGCGACATCGTGCCGGGATCGACATTGAGATAGGGGTCGAGCTTGCGCAGGCGCACCCTGTGGCCCCGCGCCTGAAGCAGCGCCCCAAGGGCCGCACTCGCCAGACCCTTGCCAAGCGAGGAAACCACCCCGCCGGTGATGAAAACAAACCGTGCCATGACCGAATAACCCCGTGGATGCCGCGCCGTATCGGGCTGCCTTTGGCAAAGCCCACGGGACACCACTCGTAAAGGATTCGCAGGGGCGCGTCCACCGGATGAAGCAAGGAAATTGCTGTAAATCGCAGGGCCGATCATGCGTCCTCCGGCGTGGAATTATTGGCCGGTTTCGACCGGCGAAGGGGCGGTCACAGGCCGATGATCTTGATTACCTTTTCTGAACTTGGCCCTGATATTGCTTGGGGATGGCGAGGAAATTCAGGAGAGGCCCCAATGCTTAGAACCGTTCTTTTTTCCCTGTCCTTTGCGGTATTTTCTCAGGGTGCGCTGGCGGGACCGACCGGTGAGGCGGCGCCGATCAAGCCCAGGCTTTCAACGCTTTACAGTGATCCAGCCCCGAATGTGGGTCGCTCGACAGTGCCCGCAGACGTGCTCATTGCCGCTCCTGCGGAGGAGGTTCTCTGGAATGATGTCCTCGCGTTTCCGGGGCAGAGCACGTCGCAGGTTGGGGGGACGCCGATTCATATCCCGTCGGATTGCTCGACCTCTTCCACCGTAGGTCAGGCCAATGGTCCCTGCACGAGCGTCAGTAACCCCGCCTCAGCCGGTGGGTCCAACGGTGTGCCCGCTCCCGGCGGCCTGTTGCTGATTGCGGCGGCGTTCGGCTTTGCTTGGCGGCGTTTGCGATAACGATACGCTGACCGGCAAGGCGTCCTGAAGGATAGATATGCGTCAGGCCCGTGCGCGGGCATCTCGGTCATCGGTGACAACCGTTGCGCCGCGATGCTTTTCCAGCGCGATCCGGGTTGTCTGGCCCCGGCTGTCCAGCAGGTCGGCGAGGGCGGATGAATGGGTGACGACCACAAGCTGCGTGCGGGTGCTGGCATGCAGGATCATCGCGGCCAGCGGCTCGATCAGATCGTCATGCAGGCTTGCCTCCGGCTCGTTCAGGGCGATGAAGGGGGGGTGCCGGTGTGAGCATAGCGCGGCGATAAGGCATAGATAACGCAGCGTCCCGTCCGACATTTCATGGGCCGAAAAGGGCCGCGCAAAGCCGGGCATCGACAGGGCAACGGCGTGGCGTCCGGCGGCTTCGGTAAAGGTCAGCGCCGAACCGGGAAAGGCGGCATGGATCGCCGTTTCGATGGTCCGGCATGCGGTGGCATCACCCAGATGCACCGCCGTGGCCAGCGTCGCGGCCAGATTGCGCCCGTCACTATCGAGCATTGGCGCGCAGACGGCGACCTGTGGCCAGCGCAGCGGCGAGCCTTCATCCGTGCGAAATCCATGGTGAAAACGCCACGCGGCAAACCGGCGTTGCAGCGCGTCCAGCTCCGGAAAGCGAACCGGATCGCGCAGGCGCGCCAGCGCCGTTTCGGCCATCAACAGCATATTGGGATAGGGTTGCCATTTGCCATCCGGCGCGCGGGCGGTGATGTTTGGTCCTTTGCGCTGCATCATCAGGGGGGCGCGGTCGCCAAGGCGCGCGGCCACCGATTCCTCGCGCACCATCGGATCGAGGGCGAGGGCAGGGTCGTTGGGGCCGGGAATGCCGAGGCGCAGGGCATAGCGCAACCCGTCCAGTTCGGCCTCCAGCGTGATGGATTCTGCCGGTTTGGCCCCATCCGCCCCGGCCCAGAGGACCGAGCGCATACCGCCCTCATCCGCGATCGCCTGAGCCAGCGTCCCCGTGGCGGCGGCATGGACGAGGGCGAGAGAGCGGTAGAAATTGGTTTTCCCCGCCCCGTTCCCGCCCGTCACGACGGTCAGGTTTCCCAGAGGCACCGCCAGCGAACGAATCGAGCGATAGCCCTCGACCCGCACATAGCGCAGGCGGCTTGCACGCTGGTGGGCGGCGCTCAGCTTGGCTCGCCCGACGAGGACGCCGCCGCGCTGGCCGAGGCGCCGTTGCCCGACGCACTGGCGGAGGCCGTCGCCGATGTCTCGGCAGCGGGCGCGCCCTTCGAAACGCCGACCATGGCCGCGCGGACGAGGCGGTCATGGCACATGAAGCCGGTCGCGACCACCTCGATGATCGTGCCGCTTTCGGTGCCGGGGACCGGGGCTTCGTACATCGCCTGATGTTTCTTCACATCGAATTTCTCGCCCAGTTCCGGCTCGACGGCGACGATGTTGCGCTTGCTGAAGGCATTGAGGAATTCGCGCTCGGTCAGTTCCAGTCCCGCGACGAAATCGGCTGCGGCAGTGCGCTGTTCCTCGCTGAGAGAGCTGAGGGCGCGATGCAGGGTGTCATAGACGGGCAGGAGGTCGCGGGCGAGGGGGATCGCGGCGTATTTCTGGCCGTCCTCCCGGTCGCGCTGGGCGCGGCGGCGGGTGTTCTCGGCTTCGGCCAGAGCGCGCAGATGGCGGTCTTTCGCTTTTTCCAGCTCGCCCTCAAGTTCGGTGACCCGGATCTCCAGCATGACCGTGGGGTCAATATAGGCTTTCGACGTCTCTTTCGCCTCCCCCTCGACGGCGGGTGCGGCCCCAAGCGGCGCCCCTGCGTCGGTTTCGGTGGCGTTCAGCGGGGGGGCACCCCCCATTTCTTCCGGTTTCGGCCCTGACATCAACCTGCCTCATCCTCTTAATTTGTGCTTCGCCGGGGTGCCGCTGACCAGCTTGCCCACCATTCGGGCGGTGAAATCCACGATCGGCATGATCCGGGCGTAATTGAGCCTTGTCGGCCCGATGACACCCAAGGCACCCACAATCTGTCGGCTTTCGTTCATATAAGGTGAAATGACAAGGGCGGAACCCGAATGGGTGAACAATTTGCTTTCCGCCCCGATGAAGACGCGCACGCCCTCGCCTTCTTCGGCCAGATCGAGCACCTGCGCCAGATCGCGTTTTCGCTCCAGATCGTCAAACAGCATCCGCACGCTCTCGACCTCTCCGGCGGCGGCGGTTTCGGCGATCAGGTTCGACAGGCCGCGCACGATCAGCGTGCCGCCCTCGGAGGAGGACGCCCCCGCCCATTCGGCCACGCCGCTTTCGACCAGCGCCTGCGCCGCCGTATCCAGCTCGGAGCGGACGGTTTCGATTCGGGTGGCAATGGCCGAGCGGGCCTCGCCCAGCGTCAGGCCGCGCAGATGGGCATTGAGGAAATTCGTCGCCGATGTCATCGCCGATGGGGTCAGGCCGGGGGGCAGGCGGAACAGGCGGTTTTCGACATTTCCGCCCTCGGTCACGATGATCGCCATCGCCCGCCCGTCATTGAGGGGGGCCACCTCGATATGCTCGATGGGCGCGTCGCGGGTGGGCGCGATGACGAGGCTGGCACAGCGGGACAGGCCCGATAGGGCGGTCGTCGCTTCGGTCAGCACATCGTCGATGCCCCGGTCTTCGTCCTGCAAGGCGCTTTCGATGGCGCGGCGTTCGTCGGGCTGGATATCGCCGACCTGTAGGAAACCGTCCAGAAACAGCCGCAGACCCCGCTCGGTCGGAATACGCCCCGCGCTGGTATGGGGTGCCGCGATCAGGCCCATCAATTCCAGATCCTGCATCACATTGCGGATCGAGGCAGGCGAGAGCGGATCGTCCAGCTGTCGCGACAGGGTGCGCGAGCCGACGGGATCGCCATGCTCGATAAACGTCTCGACCAGCCGCCGAAAGATGTCGCGGCTGCGCGCATCCAGCGTATCGGGCAGGTCTTGGGGCATATCGACTGGCATGGTGGATGCGGGTTTCTCCATGGAACGAGGCATGAAAGATACGGATTGTAAAGAATAAGGGCAAGAAGATGAACGCCACGTTTCGCACGGCCATCCGCGACGACCTGTCTCCCCCCACCAATTCATCGGGCCGCCCATGCGGACGATTGGAATTAGGCTTGTCACGGCGCGTGCCAGTGGCAAGATCGCAGGATGTTGGACCTTGCCCCCTCGACCGATCCGCTGTTGCAGCCCCTAACGCTGCGCGGCGTCACCCTGCGCAATCGCATCCTGTCCACCAGCCATGCCTGCGGGCTGGAGGAGGCGGGCATGCCCGCCGCGCGGTATCAGGCGTATCAGGAAGAAAAGGCGCGGGGCGGAATCGGGCTGGTGATGTTCGGCGGATCGTCGAATGTGGCGGTGGATTCGCCCTCGGTCTTTCAACAGTTGAATGTCGGGGTCGACCGGGTGATCCCGCATCTGCAACGCCTGTCGGAGCGGGTTCATGCGCAGGGCGCGGCGATCATGTGCCAGATTACCCATCTGGGACGGCGGGGTGAGGCGGATGCAGGGGCGCGCCTGCCGACCATTGCCCCGTCGGTCATGCGCGAGACGCTGCATCGCAGCATCCCCAAGGCGATGGATAAGCACGACATCGCCCGCGTCATCCGCGCTTTTGCCGATGCGGCCATCCGCTGCAAGCAGGGCGGTCTCGATGGGATCGAGACGCTGGCGGGGGCGCATTTGATCGGGCAGTTCCTGTCTCCCGAAACCAATCATCGCACCGATGGTTACGGCGGCTCGCTGGAGAATCGCTGTCGCTTTGGATTGGAGGTCTATGATGCGATCCGCGCGGCGGTGGGCGATGATTTCCTGATCGGGTTCCGCTTCATCGTCGATGAAGGCCATGAGGCGGGTCTGGGCTTCGAGGACTGTGTTGCCATCGCCAAGCGGTTCGAGGCGGCGGGGGTGCTCGATTTCTACAACGCGGTCTATGGGCGGATGGATACCGCCGTGGGGCTGGCTGATGACAATATGCCGGGCATGGCCTCGCCCATCGCGCCGTGGCTCGACAAGGCCGCCGCGTTCAAGCGTGAGGTGGGCCTGCCGGTCTTTCATGCCGCGCGCATCGCCGATGTCGCCACGGCCCGCCATGCGATCCGCGAGGGGCTGATCGATATGGTCGGCATGACCCGCGCCCATATCGCTGACCCGCATCTGGTGGCCAAGCTGGCAGCGGGAGAAGAAGCACGGATCCGCCCCTGCGTCGGCGCAACCCATTGCATGAGCGCCGCGCGCCCCGCCTGCCTGCATAACCCCGCGACGGGGCATGAAGCGGTCTTGCCACAGGCGATCGAACCGGCCAGCGCCCGCCGCCGCGTCGTCATCGTCGGGGCCGGTCCTGCGGGGCTGGAGGCGGCCAGAATCTGTGGCGAGCGCGGGCATCGTGTCACCGTTTTCGAGGCCGCGCCCCGTGCCGGAGGGCAAGTGCTGCTGGCGGCGGAGGCCGGGTGGCGCAAGGACATGATCGGCATCGTCGACTGGCGCATCCGTGAGTTGGAGCGGCTGGACGTCGATCTGCGCACGGGCGTTTATGCCGAAGCGGAGGATGTGCTGGCGCTGACCCCTGAGATCGTCATCGTCGCGACCGGGGGCACGCCCAATCTCGACTGGTTGCCGGGGGCCGAACACGTCACGAGCGCATGGGATATTCTCAGCGGCGCGGTGGCGGTGGGCGAGGATGTGCTGGTCGTCGATGGCACCGGACGGCATGTGGCCCTCAGCGCGGCGGAACTATGCCATCGCAAGGGCGCGACCCTGCGGTTTGCCACCATCGACGAAAGCCTCGCGACCGAGCAAGCCTATGCCGAGCGCATAATCTGGCGGCGCTGGATACGTGCGAACAGGGTCGATGTGCGCTTTGACGAGGCCCTGCGCGCGGTGCGGGCCGAGGGCAACCGCCTGATCGCTGTTACCCAAAACGAGTTGACCGGCGAGAAGACCGAGACCGAGGCCGGACAGGTCGTCTTCGACTATGGCACCATCCCCGCCGATGGTCTCTATCACGACCTGCGCGGGGCATCGGTCAATGACGGGGTGACCGATCTGGAGGCGCTGGTCGAGGCGCGCCCGCAAATCGTGCCGGAAACCGGCTTTACGCTGCACCGGATCGGCGATGCGGTGTCGAGCCGCAATATCCACCTCGCCGTTCTCGATGCCCTGCGCCTATGCGCGTGGATATAGGGAGGGCGCGGGCAGAGGCGCAGGAAAAGGGGGTTATTCCCCGTCCGTCAGTTTCAGGAGCTTGCGGTCAAAGATGCGCAGGGCGAGGCGCAGGTCGTGGCCGCGCTTTACGATGCGCCCATCCGATCCGATGATGGCATATTGCCCTTGTCGGCTGGCGTTTTTGGGGCGCTTCTCGATGCGATAGGCCGGGGTTTCTCCCGTACGGCGAAAGACCGAGAAGACCGCCGCCTCCGTCGACATGTTCAGGGCATAGTCGCGCCATTCACCGGCGGCGACAAGCTGACCGTATTTCGACAGGATCGTATTCAGCTCTCGCCGGTCGAACGAGATGATATGATCCGCGATGCGGGGGCGGCTGGGAAAGGGGACGATCTCGGCGCTCATATCTTGATTGTGAAACTCTGACACGATCTTGGCAAGTCCAAAGCACCCCGTTTCCGTGTCGGTCAGAATCGGTTAATCAGGGGCTGCGCATTATGGATGCGGTTCTTCAGGGATGACCGATATGGGCTTCGATGGCACGAATTGCCCGAATTGCGGGGCGGACCTCCCGGATACGCTGACGCGTGCCAAGATGGTGGCATGCGCCTATTGCGAATCCACCGTCATACTGGAGGACGATGTCCTGCGCAGTGCGGGTGAAAAAGGCGTGATGGCCGAGGAGCCGTCGCTCTTTGTGCTGGGCCGCGAGATTCAGTATCGCCGTGAACGCTTTTTGCCCGTCGGGCAGGCGCGGTTTTCCTACGGGGCCGGATGGTGGGATGAATTCTGGGCCGTCAATGGCGCGGGCGAGGGCGTCTGGGTCAGTGTCGATGAGGGCGAAATCGCCGTCGAGCGGCCGTATGAGATTGGTGTAACCCTCTCGCCCGATCGCCTGAAAAAGGGTGCGCGGATTTCACTCAACGGCGAAACCTTCACGGTGACCGAAGCCGATAGCGCGACCTGCATGGCCCTGCGCGGTGAGTTTCCCGAAGCGCTGCATGTGGGGCAGACATACGAGTATTGGCACCTGTCCGGTCCGAATGGGCGGCTGGTGACGCTGGAATATTCGGATGGCGAGTTTGCGGCTTCGGAGGGTACATGGGTCGATCCGTATCTGATCCGCCCATATCTGATCCGCCCGGAGAATGCCGGGGCATGACCGATGCGTTTCAGCCCAAGGATGCGCGCGTTGCGGCGATCAACTGCACGGCCTGCGGCTCTCCCCTGCCTGCATTGGCCGGGCACCGGGCGCGGGCGATGGTATGCAGCTATTGCGGCGCGGTCATGGACCGGCACGCGGAGTATGCCCTTCTTGCCCGCTATCGCGATATGCCGCGCCCGGATGGCCCGTTTCGGATCGGTCTGTCGGGCGAGATTCTGGGTGTGATGCAGACGATTGTGGGCATCGTCGCCATCCGCGCACAGATCGAAGGCGCAGGCTATGGCTGGACCAATTATCAGCTCTACAGCCCCACCCATGGCTATAGCTGGCTCACATGGTCCGATGGCCATTTGACCCATTCGCGCAAGACCCGCGACATGCCTGAATCGGGCGGTCATTTCGCCTATAAGGCTCCGCTCAACGCGGCGGGCCGCGCGTTTCGGATGTACGAGCACTATGTCGCGCGCATCACCTATCTGGAGGGTGAGCTGACATGGATTCCGTCGCTGGGCGACACGACCGAGGTGATCGAGGCGGTCGATCCGCCCTATGGCTATGCGGTCGTGATCGGCGAGACCGAGACGGAATTCGAATTCACATCCTATCTGGATCGGGCGCAGACCATGGCCGCTTTCGGGGTCGAGGATACCTTTCCCCGAGCCTTGGGCGTGCATGGCACACAGCCCTTTATCGCGGGGTCGTTCCATACCGCTCTATCGAAAGCCGGAAAATGGTTCGCGCCCATCGCCCTGACCCTTGGGCTGGTCTTTGCCGCCATCGGGGCCGGGCAAAAAATCACCGAAACCCTGATCGTCGATACCGATCGGGGCGGCTCGATCGTCTTTCCGCTCAATCGCCCCGACCGCCTTGCAGAAGTTCGCCTGAGCGCGAATGTCTACAATGCGTGGTCGTGGTACGATATGGAGCTGACAAACGAGGAAACGGACGAGACCGTCGCCGAATTCGACGGGGGAATCGAGTATTACGAAGGTTATGACAGCGATGGCAAATGGACCGAAGGGTCGCAAACGGTTACGTTTCGCTTCAAGCCGCCCGAAGCCGGTGCCTATCGCCTGACCATCACCACCGGCGATCCGCAATCGGCACGCCTGCCGGTGCGGGTCGAAATCCGTGAAAATGTGATGTTGTCGCGCTATCTGTTCGGCCTTGGGATTTTCTTCGCCTTATGCGCGCTGAGTCTGTGGTTCCGGCGGGCGCGGTTCGAGGCAAAGCGCTGGGGCGATGACGAGGAGGAGGACGATTGACCCGGATCGTATTCGTGATCTTCTCCCTCGCCACGGGGGCGGCGACCTATGCAGGGGTTGCGGGTCTGGGCGGCGAGGATAAACAGATCGCCACATCCATTCGCTCCGGCAGCGGCGGGCGCGTCGGCTATATCGGGGGCGTCAAATAAACGCCTCTCCACCACGAAAGGACATTCCATGGACATCGCGTCCGCCATCTCCCTCAACGAAGTGATCGCCACGGTTTTCTACGCCTTTCTCGGACTGGTGCTGATGATCGTCAGCTATATCATCATCGATGCGCTGACCCCTTTTTCCCTGCATGAGGAATTATCGGGCAAGGCGAATACGGCGGTTGCCATCGTGATGGGATCGGTCATGATCTCGCTGGCCATCCTGATCGCGAACGTCATCAACAGTTGAGCGCGCCTTCTTCGCGCGGCGTCGATCTTGCGCTTCTCGGGGCGACCTTCGTTGTCGCGATCTGCGGCCTTGTCTACGAGTTGATCGCGGGGTCGGTATCCAGCTATCTGCTGGGCGATAGTGTCTATCATTTCTCGCTGGTCATCGGGTTGTTCATGACCGCGATGGGGATCGGGGCCTATCTGTCGCGCCATGTGGCCGACCCCGAACCCGCCTTCGTCGCGGCACAGGTCGCGCTGGGCCTGATCGGCGGATTCTCGGCGATGATCCTGTTTGCGGCCTTTGCCCTGATCGAGAATTACAGCGCCTTTCTGTTCCTCGTCTGCCTTGCCATCGGGGCGCTGGTCGGGCTTGAAATCCCCCTTGTCATCCGCATTCTGGAGGGGCGCGATGCGCTGAAGGTCACCATCTCCAACGTATTGACGGCGGATTATATCGGGGCGCGGGCGGCGGCGTTGCTGTTTCCGCTCGTGCTGGTGCCGCAATTGGGGCTGATGGGGGCCTCCTTTTTGCTCGGCGCGCTCAACCTGGCGGTGGCGGCGATGGCGCTGTGGCTTTTTCGGGCGCGCTGCGGAGCGGGCCTGCGCGCGGCATTTCTGCTGGCGGTGCTCGCAATCGGGATCGGGGCGTGGCGCAGCGAGGCGGCGCTGGGCGCGATGGAGCGGCGGCTCTACGAAAACGAGATCGTGCTGGCACAGGACACCCCCTACCAGCGCATCGTCGTCGCCCGCGACGGCAAGCGGGTGCAATTATTCCTGAACGGGTCGATCCAGTTCGATACGCTCGACGAGCACCGCTATCACGAATCCCTCGTCCATCCCGCCATGACCCGCGCCCCGCGCATCGCCAGCGTGCTGATCTTGGGCGGTGGCGACGGTATGGCGACGCGTGAAGTGCTGCGCTATCCGGGGGTCGAGCGGGTTGTTCTCGTGGATATCGACCCGGTGGTGACCACGCTGTTTCGCGACCATGACGCCCTTGCGCCGCTCAATGGCGGCGCGCTCGCCGATCCACGGGTCGAGATCGTCAATGCCGATGCGTGGGAGTTTTTGAAGGATGCAAGCACGCCCTTCGATGTCGCCATCCTCGATTTGCCGGACCCCAAGGATCTGGCCGTTGCCAAGCTCTATAGCCGGGCCTTCTACAGCGCGCTTACCGCGCGGATGGCTGCGGGCGGGGTGATCGTGACGCAGGCGACATCGCCGCTTTACGCGCGTAAGGCGTTTTGGACGGTGGAGGCGACTCTGGCCGCGACCCTCGATCCATTGTCGGAGGGGCGAACGCTCATGACCATGCCCTATCATGCCTATATCCCCAGTTTTGGTGAGTGGGGATTTGTGCTGGCCGGGGCGCGCTTGTCGCCATCGCCGCGCCGGGCCTTGCCGGAGGGGCTGCGGTTTCTGGATGCGGTGGCCTTCGATGCCATGCGCCGGTTTCCGGCCGATATGGCCCGCCTCGATATGAAGCCCGCGACGGTGTTCGAGCAACCCCTGCCGCGACTCTATGAGGAAGGCTGGAGCGCGTGGTTCCAGTGAGGGCGGTCAGGCGATGGGGTATTCTGCCCCGAAAGGCTCTGGTCCTGCATGGCCATCATCCGCGCCCGTTTCAGGTCGGCCACGAGCGTCTCGCGCATGGTTGCCGCGACCGTCTCATCCGCTTGTCGCAGGATCGACGCCGGGTGGAGCGTTGCGAGGCCCGCGCGTCCGTCGAAGCAGTCGAATCCGGTGTCCCGCGCCTCGCCCACGGGGATCGCGCGCCCGGCCAGCGCCCGGATTGCCGTCGCCCCCATCGCCAGCGTTACGCGCGGCTTGATCAATGTGCGCTCGGCCTTCAGCCACCAGCGGCATTGGTCGATATGGCCGATCTTCGGGGATTGGTGCAGTCGGGTCTTGCCTTTCGGTGTGAAGCGGAAATGTTTCACGGCATTCGTAAGATAGAGGTCGTCCCGTGACAGGCCCGCCTCGGCCAGCGCCGCCTCGAACAGCGCGCCCGCCGGGCCGATGAAGGGGCGGCCTTCGATATCCTCACGGTCGCCCGGTTGCTCGCCGACGACCATCAGGCGCGCATCGAGCGGGCCTTCGCCAAAGACGGTCTGGGTCGCGTGGCAGGCATGGTCGCAGAGCGCGCATCCCGCCGCCTCGCGCCGCAATGCTGCGAGGGTGTCACCGGGGCGCAGGGTCGGCTCGGCAAAGGCATAATCGGCCAGATGCTTCGGCGAGGTCGGGGCCGCCGCAACCATCCCGGCTTCGGCCTTTTGCGCATCGGCGATCAGCGGGGCGATCAGGTCGGCCTCGGGCAGATTTTTCCAGTATTTCTTCGGCATCTCTGCCGACATCGCCTTTACCTTCAGGCGCGCGGGATTGAAGATCGCGCCGTAATAGGCGCGCCAGAGGTCTTCGAGCGCGTCGCCATCGGGGGCTTCGGCTTGGGATGTGCCGGGGCCAAAATGCAGCGCCGCGCGGTTGTAATGGGCCGACCGTTCGGGCGTGAGGATCGACCAGTTCATATTTGCGAAGCGGCGCACGAAGAACGGGGCGTTTTCCTCGACGATGCGGTGTTCCGGCTCGAACCATGCGACAAAGGTATCGGCGACGCCCTTCACCGCGCGAAACCGCACGAAGGCGCGCATCTTGTGACGATCCCGGCTGACGGCCTTGATCATCGCATTCAGGCGGATCACATCGTCATCGAGTGCGTTGGACAGCAGATCGGGGGTGTCCTGTAGCCGGTGGATAAGGCGATAGAGCAGGTCGAACCGCGTCGCATCCCGGTGGCACAGCGCCAGTTTGGCATCAGCGAGAAAGCGTTTCGATACGCGCGGGCGATAGGCGGGGTCGCGCGGCGGGGCGGGGGCGTCGAGGATCGCGAACAGGCTGTCCTGCGCCGCGCCGACCTGCCACGTCACCCCTTCGGGCGGCACGCCATCGCAGAGCAGCGCCCGCGCATGACCGCGCCATCCCTCGAAATCCGTTTCCGAGTCCAGCCGCGCGATCCGCATCGCTACAATGCCAGCGCCAGTTGTTGCGGTTTCGGCGCGAGATCGGCGCGCAGGCCCGCGCGGTCGAGCAGATTGGTGGGGCGCCAGTCCGATGTTTCGATAAACGGTCTGATCTTGCGCAGGTTGCGGCACAGCTTGCCGATATCGTCGAGCCGCAGCCGGGCATGGCGGCGGGCCGAGAGGATCTTGCGCACCGATGTTTCGCCAAGGCCCGGTATCCGGAGCAATTGCTCCTTTGCGGCCCGGTTCACGTTGACGGGAAAGAGGTCGCGGCGGCGCAGTGCCCAAGACAGTTTCGGGTCGATATCGAGGGGCAGCATCCCCCCTTCCATCGCCATGTCGAGGTCGTCGAGACCGAACCCGTAGAACCGCCACAGCCAATCCGCCTGATAAACCCGGTGCTCGCGCATCAGGGGGGGACGTTGCAGCGGCAGGTCTTTCGATGCATCGGGGATCGGGCTAAAGGCCGAGTAATAGACGCGTTTGAGCCGGTACGAGCCGTAGAGATCGGCGCTGGAGCGCAACACTTGTGCATCCGATGCGCCATCCGCGCCGAGGATCATCTGCGTCGATTGCCCGGCGGGGGCGAATATGGGAGCGGAGCGGATCGTCCGCCGTTCCTCCTTCCATCCGTCGATCTGGGCGCGGGTGGTGGCCATTGCGGCCCGGATGCGCTTTTCGTCCTTTTCCGGGGCGAATTGTGCCAGCCCTGCGCGCGTTGGCAATTCCACATTGATCGAGACGCGATCGGCCAGAATCCCGGCTTCGCGCAGCAGGTCAGGGTCGGCATCGGGAATGGTTTTCAGGTGGATATACCCGCGAAAATCCTCGCGATGGCGCAGGATGCGGGCGGTTTCGACCAATTGCTCCATCGTGTAATCGGGCGAGCGGATGATGCCGGAGGAGAGGAACAGCCCTTCGATATAATTGCGCTTGTAGAAATCGATGGTCAGGGTTGCCAATTCGTCCGGCGTGAAGCGCGCCCGTTGCACATTCGAGCTGATCCGGTTCACGCAGAACCGACAATCGAACATGCAGTAATTCGTCATCAGCACCTTGAGCAGCGAAATGCAGCGCCCGTCCGGCGCGTAGGAATGGCAAATCCCCATCCCTTCCGACGAGCCGACCCCCTTGCCCCCGCGCGAGTCGCGGGTTGTCGATCCGCTCGACGAGCAGGAGGCATCGTATTTCGCGGCATCGGCGAGAATTTTCAGCTTTTCGAGTCGATCAAGTGCGGGCATTGGGTGATTCCATTTTGAACGAAGAAAGAACATTGTTCAGAACAAAATGTCAACACTCCAGATAATCACTGCGCCAGAATGGCTTCGACCTGCCGCAGATGATCTTCGAATTCGGTGCAGAAAATGATCTTGAATGCGCCCGGATCGTAGAATGCATTCGCCTCGTCGCAGGATTCGAGAGAGACTGTGACCGGCGCGGCAAGGCGGAGTTGATCGTTCAACTGGCGGACCTCCTCGCGCAGGATATCCGACGTCAGCGACCCGTTTGCGCCGGTGAAGGTCAGGGCAGGGCGCCCCTTTATATCGGCCATGTCGTCGAGCACCGCGCCCCAACTGGCCGCGGCTTGATCGTATTCTTCCGCGCAGGATTCGGCGCGCTCATCGGGCAATCCGATGGCTTCGGCAAAGCGGGCGCGGCCCTTCGGGTCTGCACCATAGAACAGACAGGCGGTGTTATAGCTGCGCTGTTCGTCAGGCCCATGGGTATCCCACCACGCGATTTCGGCGCTTTCGGCGTCGCGCATCAGGGCCTCGCCCGCATAGCCGAGCGCGGCATCGAAGGCGAGGGACTGCGCCGTTTCCTCCTCAAACAGAGCATCGGTCAGGAAGATCGCAAAGACATCCGCCGCGTCCTCCTCCTGCCCAAAGATCGGAATGTCTTCGGTATGGATCGCGGCATGGCCAAGCTCATGGTAGAAAATGCCAAGGATATTCCCCTCGACAAAGGTAAAGTCCTCGGCCGCACTGGCGGGCAGGGCGAGGGTCAGAAGCGAGCAGGCGACGCGCAGGGTCTTGAGCATGGCGGTATCCTATCGTGACGGGCGATCCGGGGAGCAGCCTTGCAGCACCCTCCGAGCCGGACAAGGGCCTCATTACCCCTGAGGTCAGCCTGAGCACAGGGGCAGCAACCGATCAAACCTCCCCGCGTCCAGAGTGTCGAATGGTTTGCACGGCGTATCAAGCTCTGTGGCGCGTTCCGCTGTCCCTCCGCCTGCATCGCATCGGCCACGGCCTGCGAAAACCCTCTCGCCAAGCGTGGAATGATGGGTCATGGTACAGCAAACAAATGAAACGAAAGGGAGCGATCCATGAGAGTACGCGCAGCCGTGGCCTTCGAGGCCGGAAAACCGCTGGAAGTCACCGAGGTCAATCTCGACGGGCCAAAAGCGGGCGAGGTGATGGTCGAGATCAAATCGACCGGCCTGTGTCATACGGATGAATTCACCCGTTCGGGCGACGACCCCGAAGGCGCTTTCCCTGCCATTCTGGGCCATGAGGGCGCGGGCGTGGTGGTCGATGTCGGTCCCGGTGTGACGAGCCTGAAAAAAGGCGATCATGTCATCCCGCTCTATACTCCTGAATGCCGTACCTGCGATTATTGCCTGAATCCCAAGACGAATTTGTGTCAGGCAATCCGCTCGACCCAAGGTCAGGGCGTGATGCCCGATGGCACGTCACGCTTTACCACGCTCGATGGCGACCCGATCCTGCATTACATGGGATGTTCGACCTTCGCGAATTACACGGTGCTGCCCGAGATTGCGCTGGCCAAAGTGCGCGAGGATGCGCCTTTCGAGAAGATCTGCTATATCGGCTGTGGCGTGACCACCGGCATCGGCGCGGTCATCAATACGGCAAAGGTCGAGATCGGCTCGAATTGCGTGGTATTCGGCCTTGGCGGTATCGGTCTCAATGTCATTCAGGGCTGCCGCCTCGCGGGCGCGAACAAGATCGTCGGGGTCGATCTGAATGCCTCGAAAAAGGAAATGGGCGAGCGTTTCGGCATGACCCATTTCGTCAATCCGTCCGAGGTCGAGGGCGATCTGGTCGCGCATCTGGTCGAGATTACCGGCGGTGGGGCCGATTACTCCTTTGACGCGACGGGGAATGTCAATGTCATGCGTGCCGCGCTGGAATGTGCGCATAAGGGATGGGGCGAATCGATCATCATCGGGGTCGCGCCCGCCGGGGCCGAGATTGCGACCCGTCCGTTCCAGCTCGTCACGGGCCGCGTCTGGAAAGGCACTGCCTTTGGCGGTGCGCGGGGCCGGACCGATGTGCCAAAGATCGTCGATTGGTACATGGACGGCAAGATCGAGATCGACCCGATGATCACCCATACGATGGGTCTTGAGGACATCAATAAGGGCTTTGATCTGATGCATGAGGGCAAATCGATCCGTGCTGTCGTGAATTACTGATCGCATGCCATTGCGTGGCCCCGGTTCAGGCCGGGGCTGTATCGGAAAAAGGTCTTCTGCCATGTATTTCAGCCGCCGCCTGTTTCTTGCCGTCCCCCCCGCCTTTGCGGCTTTTCCGGTCTTTGCGGAGGAGGTCGGGTATCTGACGGTGACCGACGCGCATCAAAAGGCGAAAACCGGCGAGATCGTCCTGATCGATATCCGCCGTCCCGACGAATGGCAAAAGACGGGCATCGCCGAAGGGGCAGTGCCGATCGATATGCGCGTCTCGGACTTGGGCGCGCGGATCGATGCCGCGCTGAAGGGAAACCGCGATGCGCCGGTCGCCCTGATTTGCCATACCGGCATCCGCTCCAGCAAACTGGCCGAGGCGATGGCCAAGGCCGGGTTCAGCAGGGTGTACGATGTCGGTGAGGGCATGGGCGGATCATCCGACGGCCCCGGCTGGGTCAAGCGTGGCCTGCCGGTGGAGCGTCCGCAGTGACCGGGGGCGAATTGCTCGTCGCCTGCCTGGCCGAACAGGGGGTCAAGCGGGTCTTCTGCGTTCCCGGTGAAAGCTATCTTGCAGTGCTCGATGGTCTCTACGATGCCGATATTCGCACCATCGTCGCGCGGCAGGAGGGCGGCGCGGCGATGATGGCCGAGGCGGATGGCAAAATGTCGGGGCGTCCCGGCATTTGCTTTGTGACCCGAGGCCCCGGCGCGACCAACGCCGCCGCCGGTGTGCATGTCGCGCAGCAGGATTCGACGCCGATGATCCTGTTCATCGGTCAGATCGCGCGGGGCCATACGGGCCGCGATGCCTTTCAGGAAGTCGATTACCGCCAGATGTTCGGCGGCATTGCCAAACGTGTCGATCAGATCGAGGATGCCGCGCGCATCCCCGAAATCATTAGCCGCGCATGGCATGTGGCCATGTCGGGTCGCCCCGGCCCGGTCGTCATTGCGCTGCCGGAGGATATGCTGCGCGACCCCGCGCCCCTGCTCCCCGCCCGCCGGGTCGAGGTGGCCGAGGCCGCGCCGAGCGAGGCGCAGATGGATTGGCTGGCCTCGCTGTTGAAGATGTCCTCCCGCCCCTTTGTGATTGCAGGTGGGTCGCGCTGGAACCCCGAAGCGGCCCGCGCGCTGCGGATGTTCGCCGAGCGCTGGATGGTGCCCGTCGGATGCTCGTTCCGGCGTCAGCAACTCATGGATCACGAGCATTTCTGCTATGCGGGGGATGTGGGTCTTGGGATCAATCCAAAGCTCAAACAGCGGGTTGCGCAGAGCGATTTGATCATCCTGCTGGGGGGGCGGTTTTCCGAGAACCCCTCCCAAGGCTTTGCCCTCCTTGCCTCGCCCAATCCGGAACAGCGCATCGTGCATGTTCATCCGGGGCCGGAAGAACTGGGCCGTATCTATGCCCCCAGCCTGCCGGTCAATGCCACGCCCGGCGGGTTTCTGACCCGTGCATTGGCGCTTGATGCTCCTGAGGTGCTGCCTTGGGCCGCCGAGACGGAAACCGCCCATGCCGAGTATCTCGCTTGGAGCGAAACCCCGCCGGAGGCCCCCGGCGCGGTCACGCTGGGCCATGTCGTCACCCATCTGCGCGCCGTGTTGGGGCCGGATGCGGTCTTGACGAATGGCGCGGGCAATTTTGCCGGGTGGCTACACCGTTTCCACCGTTTCCGCCGCTATAATACGCAGGTCGCGCCCACCTCCGGCTCGATGGGATACGGCCTGCCCGCCGCCATCGCGGCCAAGCTTGCCTACCCAAAGCGCGAGGTGGTGTGCCTCGCCGGGGATGGCGATGTGCAGATGACCGTGCAGGAAATCGGCACCGCCATTCAGGAAGAGGCGGCGATCGTCGTGCTCGTTGCCGATAATGGCCAATATGGCACGATCCGAATGCATCAGGAGCGCGATTACCCCGGTCGTCAGAGCGCCACACGCCTGCTCAATCCCGATTTTGCGGCCTTGGCGCAGTCATACGGGGCCTATGGCGAGCGGGTTGAAAGCGATGCCGATTTCGCCGGTGCCTTTGAGCGGGCGCGCAATGCGGGGCGGTGCGCGGTGCTGCACCTGCCCATTGATCCCGCCGCCATCGCACCGGGGAAAACCCTTTAGTGGCGCTTGACTGGGCGACCCTCGCACGGGATTTCATCACCCTTCTGGTGGTGATCGACCCGGTCGGCAGCTTGCCGGTCTTTTATTTCGCCACGGCCCATGTGCCGGAAAACCTGCATTGGCGCTTTGCCGTGCGCGGCGTGGCCGTGGCAACGATTGTGCTGTTGCTATTCTTGATCGGCGGTCAAGTGCTGCTCGAAGGGCTTGGGCTGCGCTTCGGATCGTTCCAGATTGCGGGGGGTATCGTCTTGTTTCTCTTTGCCCTGTCGATGATCTTTGGCGATTCAAAGCCCTCGCAGGACATCGCCGAAGCCGAGCGTGACCATCTTGCGGGGGCCGTGTTTCCCCTCGCCATGCCCTCCATCGCCTCGCCGGGGGCCATGCTGGCGATTGTCGTGTTGACGGATAATGACCGCAACTCGATTCCCGATCAGATGGTGACGGGGGTGATGCTGTTGATCGTTCTGGCGATCACCCTGATTTTGCTGTTGCTCGCCGGGCGTCTGAAGCCGGTTATCGGCACGACCGGGGCGAGCGTCATCAGCCGGATCATGGGCATTATTCTTGCCACGGTGGCGGTTGATGCCGTGCTTGGAGGGCTGGATCAGGTCGGCGTGTTGAGCCTGCCGCAGATCGTACCGGGGTGATCCGTTCTTTTACGATTCCGGCAGATCGGCGATCAGCGTCGCATCGTTGAAGAACAGCGCCTGCGATACCGCGGCCTGCACATTGCGCCGCTTGAACGGCTTTGTGATGAGGAAGGCCGGTTCGGGCCGCTCGCCGGTCAGGAAGCGTTCGGGATAGGCGGTGATGAAGATCACCGGCACCGAAATTTCCGCAAGGATATCGCGCACCGCGTCGATCCCCGACGAACCATCCGCCAACTGAATATCCGACAGGATCAGGTCCGGCGGGGCTTCTTTCGCCAATTTGACCGCTGTTTCGCGGGTATCGGCGATGCCGGTGCATTCATGCCCCAGTTCGGTGACGATGGATTTGATGTCGAGGGCGATGATCGGTTCGTCCTCGATCACCATCACGCGGGCGCTCGTATTGTCGCGGATGGTCGCAAATCCCGCATCGTAGAGCGCCTGCGCCTCGCTGACATCGACCCCCATGATCGTGGCGATATCGTCGACCGGAAAATCCTCCAAAGCGCCAAGCAGAAAGGCTTGCCGCGCCTCTGGGGCGATCTGATCGAGGCGCTTGCGCGTTGCCCCTTCCAGCGCCGATTCTGTTTCCGTAGTGGCGCCGTCCACCTCGACCCAGACGGATCGGAATGTTTTGAACAGGGCGACTTTCGGGGCGAGTTTCCGGTCGAAGACAGATGCATCCGCGAGAATGGCTTCCAGAGTCGCAACCGTGAAAAGGTCGCCCCGTGACTGACTGCCGGACAGCGCGCGACCATAGCGGCGCAGCATGGGCAGATGCTGCGCAATGGCAGCGTGAAGATCCGTCGACGAAGTGTTCTGCATGATGATCGACCGTAGTTTGCGAGGAACGTATCTAACCTTCTAATGCTAAAACTGTCTTTGGGTCCATCGTCGATGGAACCTTTCCGGCTTTGATCTGTTTTAAAATCGTTACAGATTGTATTTTCCCTATCGTTGGACATCTTATGAGCCATGATCGACAAGAGCAGAACGGACGCGATTCTGCGCGTGGCGAGGACGATACGATCTCGCGCAGCATAAAACGGGTCTACGATCAGATCGCCGATGAACCGCTTCCCGACTCTCTGCGATCCTTGCTGGAGCGCCTGAAACAGGGGGAACCACGCGGATGAGCGACGCAGATCTCCGTCAGGAGGAGCTGGTCGGCCATGTTCCAGCGCTGCGGGCCTTTGCGCGCAGTCTTGCCAATGATGCCTCCCATGCCGATGATCTTGTTCAGGAAACTGTTCTCAAGGCGTGGAGTAATCTCGACAGCTATGCGACCGGCACCAATATGCGGGCGTGGCTGTTCACCATCCTGCGCAATACGTTTTATTCCGAGTTCCGCAAATTCCGCCGCGAGGTTGAGGATGTGGATGGCAAGATCGCCGCTCAGGTGCCCGATCGCGCGGCGCAGGATGGCGTGATGGATATGCGCGATTTCGAGAAAGCATTTGCGCAATTGCCCCCCGATCAACGCGAGGCATTGACCCTCGTGGGCGCATCGGGCCTGACCTATGAGGAAGCGGCGGAGATTTGCGGCTGTGCCGTGGGCACCGTCAAAAGCCGCGTGAACCGCGCACGGGTTCGCATCGCCGAATTGCTCGGCACAGAGAAAGACAAGGCGGAGAACGACCCCGTCACAGCCGATCTCTAAGGGATGGCGAATATCCCGGATAGCGCCCTGGATAGCGCATTGCCCCCCATGGGACGACGACCCCTCAGCCTGAGGCTTCAGGTCGCGTTGATGCTGGCTTTTGCGACTCTGCCCGTCGGCGTGCTGGCGGTTGCCCAAGGCTATGCCGCCTTTACCGATACCAAAAAGCTGCGCCGGGCCAATCTGGCCAGCGAAGCGTTCAAGCAGGCATCCCGCGAAGAAGGGCTGATCCACGAAGCGTTCGGGGCGCTCGATATCCTGCGATTGCAGATCGGGCCGGACATGCCCGTCGAAGACTGCACCATCCGTATGCGTGAAGTCGTGACGAAGGATAAGCGAATCAGCTTTGCGGGGGTTGCGGGCGAAGACGGGATCATGCGCTGTGGCTATCCGCTGGCAGAGCCGCTGAACCTGACGCAGACCCCGGAATACAGCCGGTTCATTGCCGATCCCCGGCGGACGGTGACCGTGTTTCAACGCGGGGCGATCTCGAAGCGACCCGTTGTGACCGTCAGCGAGCCGGTCTGGCGCGGGGAAACGCTGGCCGGATCGATCGCCCTGTCCCTGCCCAGCGCCTATATCGACTGGGCGAGTGCGCCCGAGCGCGATTCCACCTCGCGCTTTGCCATTCTCGACAATGCGGGCGCGGTCGTGGCGAAGCCGGAAAAAGAAGTGGATGTGAGCTGGCTGCCGGAGAACAGCAGGCTAAAGAGCATGATGGAGCGGACATGGCGCCCGATCGTGGCCCAATCCGCTTCGGGTGAATCGCGCATCTATTCGGTGACTCCGCTTTTCGAGCAGGATGTTTTTGCGATATCGAGCTGGCCGGAGGACCGGACGACGGGCAAGCTGACCTTGCCGCAGATGTTCCTGTTGCTGTTGCCGCTGGTCATGTGGGCGCTGGCGATTATGGTCGCCTATTTTGCCGTCGACCGCTTTGCCTTGCGCCATGTCGTCTATCTTGATCGGTTGGTCAGTGCCTATGCGCGAAGCGGGCGCAGCCTGCGGGCGAGCGGCATGCGCGAGGCTCCGCTGGAATTTGCCGCGCTGGGCGAGAGCTTCGACCATATGGCGCAGGAGATTGAACGCCGGGAAGACGCCCTGCGTCATTCGCTGGACGAAAAAGATGCGCTTCTGAAAGAAGTCTATCACCGCGTTCGCAACAATCTGCAAATGATCGTCAGTCTGATGAACCTGCAATTGCGCAGCGCCACCAGCGAGCAGGAGCGCGAGACGCTGCAACGTTTGCAAGCGCGCATCCTCGGCCTTGCCGCCGTACATAAGCGCCTGTCCGAAGCCAAACAGGTCAATGCCATTCGCATTGATACCCTGTTGCAGGAAATCGTCGAGAATGCCCGCGATGCCCGCGAGGAGCGGTCGGACGAGGTTGCCCTGAAATTCGATATGATCGAGCATGTCGAGGGACCGGATCGCGCCCTGCCGCTGGCGATGTTCACGGCGGAAGCGGTCGCGAACGCCTTCAAGCATGGGCTGGGTCGCGGGGCACGCCAAGCGCTGCGCCTGAGCCTGAGTGAGACGGGGCCGGATACGCTGCAACTCGTCATCACCAATGCCCATAAATGCATGACGTTGGACGAGGAGCAAAGCGGCCTTGGCTCGCAATTGATCGACAGCTTCGCAAAGCAGATGCGCGGAAATGTCGACCGTGAGGTGACCGCCGAACGCTATACCCTGCGCCTGACATTTCCCCGTGAATCGGCGGTTGGCGGCAGGTAGAGGGATCGGCGATCACTCTGGAGGATCGTTTCGAGGATGAAATCGGGGGCCGGACCGAAATCCAACCCCCGAAAAACGCGCCCGGCGTGGTTGGCTGGGTGTGTGTCGAGCGCGCTGCCCGTCTTCGCAAAAGCGATGCAGGCGCTTCTTGTACGGTGTATCGGAACCCTTCCGTCGAAATTTTTTCCCACGCCGGTAATCCGCCGCTGACCGCCCCCGATTCTGTGACTCTTAACGCCCGCAAGGTACGATGAGGAATGGGTTTTCGACGATCACAGGTAAAACGGCCCTTCGGGCGATGGTTGATGCGGGTCTTTGCCCCGTCTTTGCTGGTATGTCTGATGGTGATCGAGACTCGCGCACAGACCAGTGGCCGCGCGGTGCTCAATAACGGCGCGGTGGTCGAATGGCGGGTGGATGAGGGCGATGTCGATGGGTGGTTCGGCTTTGCGGCCCCCGCTTTTGCCCAGTGGCGGCCGGGGGGTGTGGACAAGACCCTGACGATCGCGATGCGAACCAATGCGATGGCGGCGATCGATGCGTGGGAAATGGCCCTTTATCGGATCGGCGATACCCGGTTCGAGCGTCCGCTGCGGCGATTCAGGGGCATCGCCCCGTTTCTGGATCAAGGACTGGAATGGGACGGCACGGTCGATGATGGCCCGCCCCTGCGCCCCGGTGAAAGGATCATGGCCCGCCTGAGCATCCGCGATGTTGCGGGCAATGTCGCACAGATTGAACCGCAGGAAATCCTGATCGCGCGCTACAGGATGCGGCGCGAGCGCCAGAAGCTTCAGGCCATCCATGCCGAGCGCGGCGATGCGCTGGCCGCCGGGAATGGCGCGATCCGGGCGCGGCCCTTGCTGCGCGGCCCGGAGCTTGTGATGCGGATCATGCAATGGCCCAGCAGTGACGCGCCGAGCGCATCCGGAGCCGGATTCACGAAAACCGGCGATACTTGGACGATGCGTCAGATCATGGCGCCGGGCCGCCATGACATCGTGATCCAGTCGATCCGTCCGATCCTTGGCGGGGTGCGCGCGATCCCCGTGGGGGTCGTGTCGGTCGAGACCCCGGCGGATGCGCCTTTTTCCGTCGCCGTCAAGGGCACCGGGCGGCTTGCGATCATGCCGGTCGGGCGCGCGGTTTCCGCGCCGGAGGGACTGGTGCCCGAAGGAAATGTGCCGGGTAAACAGGCAATCTCGCGCATTCTGACCAATCGCGACACCATGCAAGATCGCCTCGCCCTTGCGCTTCTTGATGCGGATCGCCCGGCCCTGCTGGTGAAGGATCACCGCGACCGCCGGGCGTTTCTGTCGTCTTATCGCCCAAGCAGCGCCCCATGGCCCGGCGGTGCGGGGGGCAAAAGGCGGTCTCGCTCGCCCGATGCGCCCTCGATGCGCCGGGTCAGCGTCAGGATGATCGCGCCGACCGGGCCGGAGCTGTTTTTGCCCCATACCGATGTATCGCCCGATAGCATCACCCTGTCCGTGATGGATAATACGGGGCCGCTTACGGCTTTTCGCGATTATTTTCCGAATCCGAGCGAAGGGCGTATCCTGCTGGGTGCGCCGGTGCTGTCGCGCCTGAACGACGGGGGGGCGACGGGGTTGACGGTATCCTACACGGTGCCGTCCTTCGCGCCGGAGACGCTGCCCGACCTGACCGTCAGCAATGGCGGGGCCTCATATAATACTCCATGGATGGCAGTGGAATCCGCACCCTCGTCGCCACAGCCGCCAGCGGTCGCGGCCCGTGATGACGGGGTGGTCACCAAACTGTTGTTATGGCTGTTCGGCGGGTGATAGGTCTCTGGCCCATGATCCGTGTAAGTCTTGTTCTAAAACACTAATTCTGTACGTCATCAGGTTAACCGCAGGGTGTTTGCGGTTGATTGGACTTTTCTAACGATGCCGTTTTTGATACCCCTTGATCCTGAAAAGGCATGATCTCGGATTTTGGCGCTGTGGGATCGCGATTGATTGCAATGACCTCGGGAGCCATCAGCTTTGCCTTATGTCAGATCAGGGCGGGTGTTTGCCGCAGTCTTGTTATCCTTCGGTTTGTCGATGCCCGGTGCGGGAATGGATCAGAGCGTTCGTGCCGATCCGGTGCCGATCCGCAGCGATGACCGACAGGCCCGCGAGCGGATCGACCGCAGGATCGTCAGCCCGTTCGACACTACCCGGCGGATCGTGGTCAGCCCATCGGATCACGCATCGGATCACGGGGACACCCCGCACGGATCGAAGCCCGCCGCCGTTCCGGTGCCTGCTTCCGCCGCCGATCTTGCCCCGGCGGCTGCCCCGGCCCCGGAGTTCGTGCATATCGGCTCCATCGATCTGCCATTGGTCCCATCGGCGCAGGCCGGGACCTATGAGAATATCGGGACCTATCCCGCGTCCTCGTTTTCGCCCGATTGATCGGCGAGACAGACCTTAACGACCTCTATCGCAAGCCCGGAACCGAGGAAAACCAGTCGATGAACTCCAAATTGCTTCGCACCCTTGCTTTCATCGTGCTGATTGGCATCATCTTCGTGGCGTCCTGTGCTACCTTTGCGCAGGGGGGGTGACCCATGGCCGAGCACAAGGGATTCATGCGATGAGCGGCAAGGCCGATGATAAGCAGCCATATGTGCCCAATTCCGCACAGCCCTATGGTGGCGCCGGGGCAAAGGCGGCGGCGCCGACCGGATTGCGCAGCGCCCTGCGTCTCGATCGCAACGGCCTGCGCCGCGCGCGGTTTCGCAAGCGCGGCTGGACGTTGATCGTTGCTGCCATGCCCTTGATGTTTGCGGCAGTGCGCTCGCTTTTCGCAGGGGATGCCATCGGCATGGGGGTCAATCTGGGCCTGTTCGCGCTGTTCGTCTTCGGGGCCTTCATGATCCAGCAAGGCGGCGAGGCGGAGGCCGCCTATCTCGATCGTACCTATGCGTCGCCCCCTTCGATGCCGCGAAAGCTGATCGGATCGCTCGTGGTCGGGGCGGCGACTGCCCTGACCGGATTGCTGGGATGGGAGATCGGGATTATCCAGTCGATCGGGCTGGGCGCGCTGGCCGCCGGGGCCTCTGTCCTGACCTTCGGATTCGATCCGATGCGCGCCAAGGGCGAGATTTCGCTGTCCGGGGTCACGCCGAAAATGGTCGAGGAGGCCATTTCCGAGGCGGAGGAGCGGATCGAGGGCATCGAGCGCGCCGCCGCCGATATCGTGGACCGCCCCCTGCGCGAGCGTCTGTCGCGCATCACTGCGCGGGGCCGGGATATCCTCAAGCGCATCGAGCAGGACCCGTCAGACCTGCGCCGGGCGCGAAAGTTCCTGAAAGTCTATCTCGACGGCGCATTGGAGGCGACGCGCAAATATGCGCGCAGCCAGCACGATCTTGGCGATAGCGAGATGTATTTGAAATTCCGCAGCCTTCTCGATGACATGCAGGCGACATTCGACGATCAATATGAGAAGCTGTTAACGAATGACCGGATCGATCTGGATGTCGAGATCGATGTTCTGGCCGAACGACTGAACCGCGAAACCGTGCTGCAATAGCGTGGAACGAACCGAAGGAGGCATGGATTCCATGGCCGTTGAAGACACCGAAGCGTTGCGTAACCGGACTGCCCTTGCGGTGCGCGAGGCGGATGAGATCATCACGCTTACCCCGCCCCCGCCCACACAGGAGCTTGTGACCCTGCAAAGCGCTGACCCTGAGACCGTGGCCTCGATCCGCCACCGCATGTCCGAAATCGACATGGGCAACACCCAGACGATCATCAAGTTCGGCTCGAAGGCACAGGAAGACCTGACGGCGATTTCCGACGAGATGCTCGATGGCGTGCGCAACAAGGATGTCGGCCCCGCCGGGTCGAGCCTGCGCAAGATGGTCACGACCATTCGCGGTTTCGATGTCAGCGAGCTGGCCCCCGGCGAAACCCCCGGCTTTCTGGCGCGTATCTGGGCGTGGATCATGGGGAAATCCGCCTCGACCGCCGATTTCGTCGCCCAATATGAGCAGGTGCGCGGCCAGATCGACAAGATTCAGGACGAGCTTCTGACCCATGAGACGAAGCTGCTGAAAGACATCAAATTCCTCGACAAGCTCTATGACAGCTCGCTGCAATTCTATGACGAATTGGCGCTCTATATCGCGGCGGGGGAGGCGAAGCTGGCCGATCTCGACACCACGGAAATCCCCGCCAAGGAGCAATATGTTGCCGCCGCGCCCGAGAATGACGGTGTGCTGCGGGCACAGGAGCTGCGCGATCTGCGCGCCGCCCGCGACGATCTGGAGCGCCGGGTTCATGACCTGAAGCTGACGCGGCAGGTAACGATGCAGTCGCTTCCCTCGATCCGATTGGTGCAGGAAAACGACAAGAGCCTCGTCAACAAGATCAACTCAACCCTCGTCAACACCGTGCCCCTTTGGCAGACGCAATTGGCGCAGGCGGTTACGATCCAGCGTTCCCGCGATGCCGCCGGAACGGTCAAGGATGCGACCGACCTGACGAACGAGCTGTTGACCAAGAATGCCGACAACCTGAAGATGGCCAATCGCGAGGTGCGCGAGCAGATGGAGCGCGGCGTTTTCGACATCAATGCCGTCAAGCAGGCCAATCAGGATCTCATCGACACCATTAATGAAAGCCTTGCCATCGCCGACGAGGGCAAGAAGCGCCGCGCCGATGCCGAAATGGAGTTGCAGAAAATGGAGGAGGAGCTGAAAAACACGCTCGCCTCCGCCAAGGCGCGCCGGGACGGGCCGGGCGATAATGTCGGGACCGCCGCCGGGTGAAGGCTGTGCGGACATATCTTGCTGCGGGTCTCGTGGTCGGCGCCCTCGCCATCGGCGGGTGCGGGCGTCCGGCTGCCGATCTGACGCTTCAGCAGCCGCGCGCGAGCACATTGGGCGTGATGCCGCCCGATGTGCTGATCGAACCGGCGAGCCAGCGGGTGTCCCTGCCTTTTGTCGCCGCCCGACCGCGCAGCGAGCCGCCCTACTCGAATTCACAGCTTTTGCGTAATTTCCTGTCCATTGCGCTTCAGGCTGAAGCGGCGGACGATATCGGTCCCGATGGCGGCATCGCGATTTCCAAATGGCGCGGGCCGGTGCGCTATCGCCTCGCCGGAGCGCAGCTTCGCGACCGGGTGCAGATTGCGGCGTTGTCACAGCATCTGTCGAGCCTGACCGGGCTTGATATTCGCGAGGCGGGAGAGGTCGAGCATTACAACATGGACATCCGCTTCGTCCCCCGGCCCCATCGCGGGGCCGAGATGCAGGAGCTTTTGGCGACCCAGTGGCTGGGGCCGCAGGTGTCGCGTCTGGCCATGCAATGGCGCGATTATGAAGCCGATCGCTGCTTTACCCTCACGACC
Organism: uncultured Neomegalonema sp.; assembly: GCA_938008165.1. Lineage (GTDB taxonomy): Bacteria > Pseudomonadota > Alphaproteobacteria > Rhodobacterales > Rhodobacteraceae > JAHDDY01. Next base: position 52,316 of record CALLLP010000006.1, read on the forward strand.
CGCGACCCGCGCAGCGGGGTGACGGGCACCGCGCATATCTTCATCAAGGATGAATTGCCGGTTATCTGGCGGGAGACCTGTATCATCGAAGAACTGACCCAGAGCCTTGGCCTGCTCAATGACGATCCCCGCGCTTCCCCGTCGATCTTCAACGATGACGGGGCGTATCAGGCATTGACGACCCATGACGAATTGTTGCTGCGAATTCTCTACGACCCGCGCATCCGGTCCGGGATGCGGCGCGCCAGTATCGTTCCGCTCGCCGAACAGGTGATCGCCGATCTGCGCCCGGTGGTCCAGTGATGCGGCGGGGGATTGCCAGCGCGGCGCTGGCCCTGTCGCTGTCGGGCTGCATCATGTCGCCTCCTTCATCCGGGGTGCGCCTGGCCGATCTCTATGGCCGGGCGGAGGTTTTGTATCGCACTGAGGACAAGTTCCGCACGGATTACGATCCGGCCGATGCGCCCGTCGATGCGGCGGTACTGGAACGCAATTTTCTGAAACTCGCCTTCAACAGCGAATCTCAGGTGATCGGCGAGGAAACGATCGTCAAGGGCGAGAGCGTGCAGCTTCTGCGCTGGCCGTCGGACGTGACCTATGCCAGCGTCGGGATGTTTCCGGCGGATAGGGCGCATCTCGACGGGCTTGCCCAGCGGATCGGCAGGATTATCGGGCGCAATGTAATGCCGACCGACGATCTGGTCGGATCGGAGATCAAGATCTGGATTCTCGATGGCCGCGACCGGGAGCTGTTGCGCTCGACCCTGACGCGCCGGTTCAGCGAATCGCTTGGGGCCTTTATCAAGGCATGGACCGAGCGGCCCGAATTGCCCTGTATCGGCATGGTCTCGACCAATCCGGTGGATGACACCCTTGCCGCGGGGCTGATCTTCGTGAAGGCGGAATTGAGCGGAGATTTCCGCCGCGCCTGCCTGACCGAAGAATTCACGCAGGTCTTCGGATTGATCAATGACGACCCCGAGGCGCGGCCCTCGATCTTCAATGACGATCAGGAGTTCATTGAATTGACCCGCCACGATGAATATCTGCTCAGGGTGCTGTATGATCCGCGGCTGCGCGCCGGGATGACCGAGACGGAGGCCCTGCCCCTCGTGCGCCGGATCGTGCAAGATATACCCGGCCTCGACAGGGCCGCGACTTTTTAGGAGAGCCAGATGAGCTTGTGGGACCGCTTAACCGGAGAATTCATCGACGTCATCGATTGGACGACCGATGACGGGGACACGATGGTCTGGCGCTTCGAGCGTTATGGCAACGAGATCAAGCATGGTGCAAAGTTGACCGTGCGCGAGGGTCAGACGGCGGTTTTCGTCAATGAAGGGCAGATCGCCGATATCTTCCCGCCCGGCATGTATCTGCTGGAGACGAACAACCTGCCGATCCTTTCGACCCTGCAACACTGGGATCACGGGTTCCAGTCGCCGTTCAAGGCCGAGATCTATTTCGTCAGCCTCAAGCAGTTCACCGATCTGAAATGGGGCACGAAAAACCCGGTGATGCTGCGCGATCCGGATTTCGGGCCGACACGCCTGCGCGCCTTTGGCACCTATGCGATCCGGGTGGCGGACCCGAAGGTCTTTTTGACCGAGATCGTCGGCACGGATGGCGAATTCACCACGAGCGAGATTCAGGGACAATTGCGCAATATCATCGTTTCGCGTTTTTCTAACGCGATCGCATCCTCGCATATCCCGGTCCTCGATCTGGCCGCCAATTACGACGATCTGGGCACCTTTACGGGCCAGAAGATCGGTGAGGAAATGGCTGAATACGGCCTGAGCCTGACCAAGATGCTGGTCGAAAACGTCTCCCTGCCCCCGGAGGTGGAAAAGGCGATGGATCGGCGCACCCAGATGGGCGTGATCGGCGATCTGAACAAATACACCCAGTTTCAGGCCGCTGAATCGATGCGTGCGGCGGCGGAGAATCCGGGGGAGGGCGGCGGCGCGGCGGCGGCGGGCATCGGTGCCGGGATCGGCATGGCGATGGGGCATACGATGGGCAACGCGATGGGCGCGGCCCATGCGGGCGGCGGCGCATCTTCCCCGCCCCCTTTGCCAAGCCGCGAAAAACAATGGCATGTCGCCATCAATGGCGCAGCCAGTGGTCCCCATGACACCACGGCCCTGTCGGCCATGGTCGGCGGCGGTCGGCTTACCCGTGACAGCCTTGTCTGGAGCGAGGGAATGGCCGGATGGGAGCGCGCAAGCGGGATGCGCGATCTGGACAGTGTTTTCGGCGCAACGCCTCCGCCGCTTCCGCCTTCCGGCGATTGAGACCAATTCACAATCTGCGTGTACCCTGAACGTCCTTGAAACTTCGGTGGCGATGGGACAGGGTGCGCGCCGTAGAGTGTTGCAGACATCAGAGGCTATTCCATGCCGGATACATCGTCCCCCGACCCGTCCGGTACAAAGGGCTGGAGCCGCGTTCTCCTGAAGATTTCGGGCGAGGCCCTGATGGGCGATCAGGGCTATGGCGTTCATCCGCCGACCGTCAGCCGCATCGCCGAGGAAATCTTCGCCGTTCAGCAGCAGGGCATCGAAATCTGCCTCGTGATCGGGGGAGGGAACATCTTTCGGGGCCTGTCTGCCGCCGCATCGGGCATGGAGCGCGCCTCCGCCGACTATATGGGGATGCTCGCCACGGTGATGAATGCGCTGGCCATGCAAAGCGCTCTGGAGACTCTGGGGGCGGAAACCCGCGTGATGTCCGCGATCCCGATGCAGGCTGTGTGCGAGCCGTATATCCGCCGCAAGGGGATGCGCCATCTGGAAGAAGGGCGCATCGCGATCTTTGCCGCCGGGATCGGCAACCCGTTTTTCACCACCGATACCGCCGCTGCGCTCCGCGCCATCGAGATGGGCTGTGATGCTCTGCTCAAGGGGACGCAGGTGGATGGTGTCTATGATTCCGATCCGAAAAAGAATCCCGATGCAAAGCGGTTCGAGAAGGTCAGTTACCAGCAGGTTCTGGCCGATAATCTCAACGTGATGGACGCGACCGCCATCGCGCTGGCGCGGGATAACAAGCTGCCCGTCATCGTCTTTGACCTGCACCAGAAGGGCGGCTTCGCCTCGGTCTTGTCGGGCGAGGGTAAATCGACCATTGTACAAGAGACGTGAACGCCATGGGTTTTTCGAATGAGTGACGATACCGATATTGATCTCGACGATCTGGGCCGCCGGATGGAGGGTGCGCTCACCGCCTTGCGCGGGGAATTTGGCACGCTGCGCACGGGCCGCGCGACCGCCAGTATGCTCGACCCCGTGATGGTCGATGCCTATGGCGCCAGTACCCCGATCAATCAGGTCGGCACGGTCAATGTGCCTGAGCCGAGAATGGTGACCATCAGCATCTGGGATAAAGGGTTGATCAAGGCGGTTGAGAAAGCACTGCGCGAATCCGGCCTTGGCATCAATCCGCAGGTTGATGGCACGCTCTTTCGCCTGCCAATTCCTGAGCTGAATGAGGAACGTCGCGGCGAACTGGCCAAGGTCGCGGCGAAATATGCTGAATCTGCCCGTGTCGCCGTGCGCAATGTGCGACGCGATGGCATGGATCAGATCAAGAAGGCAAAAAACGCTAACGATATTTCTGAAGATGACCAGAAACTTTACTCTGATGAAATACAGGAAATGACAGACAAGCACATCGCCCAGATCGACGAGGCGCTTGTGGCGAAGGAAAAGGAGATCATGCAGGTCTGACCCCTTCGCCTGAAACCCCTGAGGTCCGCTGGGCCGGAACAGAAAGAATCTCGATGCGTAGATTGATGCCCGGTCGCCGTGCCCTTTCAGCGGATGAAACGCCCCAAACTGCGGACCCGCGCGCCCTGCCCGGTCATGTCGCGATCATCATGGACGGGAATGGTCGATGGGCGACGGGGCGGGGCCTGCCCCGGATCGCGGGCCATAAGCGCGGTATCAATTCGGTTCGTAAGATCACGCGCCATGCAAGACTGCGCGGGGTCAAATATCTGACCCTCTTCGCTTTTTCGACCGAGAACTGGCTGCGCCCGAAAGAGGAAGTGCACGGCCTGTTCGATCTGTTCCGCTATTACATGCGCCGCGAATGTCGCACGCTGGCCCGCGAGGGCGTGCGCATCCGTTTTATCGGCGATGCATCCGAAATGCCGCAGGATATTCAGGCGATGATGGTCGAAGCGGAGGCGATGACCTCGGCGGGCGACACCATGACCCTGATCGTGGCGCTCAATTACGGCTCACGCGCCGAGATCGTGACCGCGACCCAGCGGCTGGCGGTCAAGGTCGCGGCGGGCGCGTTATCGGCGGAGGCCATCGACGATGCGGCCATCGCGGCGGAGATGAACACCGCCGATTTTCCCGATCCCGACCTGATCATCCGCACCAGTGGCGAGCAGCGCCTGTCCAATTTCCTGCTCTGGCAGGCCGCGTATTCCGAATTCCTGTTCGTGGACAGCCACTGGCCGGATTTCGACGAATTGTCTTTCGACGAATGCCTCGACCGATATTGCCAGCGGGATCGCCGGTTCGGTGGGCTTCGCAAATCCGGGTAATATATGCGATTCGGGACTGATCTGCGCCAGCGGGTGATTTCGGGGGCTTTGCTGGCCGGGGCGGCGGCGATTGCCGTTGTTCTGGGTGGATGGGTCAATGCGCTGTTCGTGGCGCTGGGCACCGGGGTGATGGCTTGGGAGCTGACCCGGATGACGCGCGGAGTGCTGGGGTTCCGGCTTTTGGGCGCGATACTCGCCTTTCTGGCCGGGGCCGCTCCGCCCCTCGTGCTGGAAGCGTTTGGATTGATGCCCGCGCTTGCCACGGCGACGGCAATGTCCGTCATCGCGGGGTTCGGTCTGGCGCGAAAGACGCCCCGGCCCGAATTGCTGGCGCTCGGTATCTTGCTCTTGGCCTATGCGGGCACGTTTTTCGTCTGGTTGCGCGATATCGAGGGGCATGGTCTTTCCATTGCCGTCTGGGTCGCGCTTGTGGTGGTGGCGGCGGATATGGGCGGTTATTTCTGTGGCCGGGCGATTGGCGGGCCGAAACTCGCCCCGGTGCTCAGTCCCAACAAGACCTGGGCCGGGGCGATTGGTGGGCTTGTCTTCGCCTTTGTGGTGTCGGAGGTTTTTTCACTGGTCGTCGGAGCGGATTTGCTGATCCTCGGCGCGCTTGCGGCCCTGACGGCGGTGGTGTCACAGGCGGGCGATCTGGTTGAATCGGCGACGAAGCGCCGGTTCGGGGTGAAGGATTCCAGCGCCCTGATTCCCGGTCATGGCGGGGTGCTCGATCGGTTCGATGCGCTCGCGGCGGCGGCTTTGTTCGTCGGGGTGACGCTCTGCATCTTTCCATCCCTGATCGTCCAATGGTAGCGCGCCGTTCGATCTCGGTGCTTGGCTCGACCGGATCTGTCGGGTGCAGCACGCTCGATGTCATCATCGATCATGGCGGTGCGGATGCCTATGATGTGCGTGTCCTGACGGGGGGCGCAAATGCGGCCCTGCTGGCGCAGCAGGCGATCTCGGTGCGCGCTTCCCTCGCGGTGATTCAGAACGAGGCGGCCCTGCCGGATCTGCGCGAGGCGCTGTCGGGGACGGGCATCGAGGCGGCGGCGGGCGATGCCGCGCTGGTGGCGGCGGCGGGGGAGGGTGTTGATTTTTGCCTGTCGGCCATCGCTGGAGCCGCCGGTCTTGCGCCCACCCTTGCGGCGGTGCGGGCCGGGTCGGTGATCGGTCTTGCGAACAAGGAATCGATGGTTTGCGCCGGTCCTCTCGTCAATCGCGAGGTGGCCCGCGCGGGCACCCGCATCCTGCCCGTCGATTCCGAGCATAGCGCGATCTTTCAGGTGTTGGAGCATGATCAGACCCATGCCATCGACCGCATCGTCCTGACCGCTTCGGGTGGACCGTTTCGCACGTTTTCGCTGGAGCGGATGCGCGGCGTGACGCGTGAGGAGGCGCTCAATCATCCGAATTGGTCGATGGGAACGGGCATTTCCCTCGATTCGGCGACGATGTTCAACAAGGGGCTGGAGTTGATCGAGGCCGATCAACTGTTTCCCGTATCGGGCGAGCGGATCGAGATCCTCGTCCATCCGCAATCGATCATTCATTCGATGGTCGGGTATCGTGACGGGTCGGTTCTGGCACAGCTTGGCGCCCCGGATATGCGCACGCCCATCGCCTATGCGCTGGGCTGGCCGCGCCGGGTATCGGCCCCGGTCGAGCAACTTGATTTCGTCGCACTCTCGCGGCTCGATTTCGAGGCCCCGGACGAGCTGCGCTTTCCCGCGTTGCGGATAGCGCGCGAGGCGATGATGGCGGGGGGCCTTGCGCCCTGTGCCATGAATGCCGCAAAGGAAGTGGCGGCGACGGCGTTTCTCGATCAACGTATCCCGTTTCTTGAAATTGCCGCAGTCGTCGAGAATGTACTGGAAGAATTCGATCATGCGACAGAGGCCGCGTCGCTAGAAGATGTGATCGCGGCGGACCGGCGCGCCCGGACCCATGCATATGAAATCATGCAACGACGGGCACGGCGTTCGGCATGACAGAAAAAGGATCGCCGTAATGGGCTTTATTGAACAGATACCGTTTATCGGCCCGGCGGCATATTATCTGCTGCCCTTTGTGCTGGTGCTCGGCATCGTCGTGGCGGTCCATGAATACGGCCATTACATCGTCGCCAAGTGGTGCGGTGTGCATTCGGATGTCTTCTCGCTTGGCTTTGGGCCAGAGCTGTTCGGCTGGGACGATACCAAGGGAACGCGGTGGAAGGTATGCCTGATCCCGCTTGGCGGCTATGTGAAGTTTCGCGGCGATGCGGATGCGGCCAGTGCCCGCCCGGATGACGACGCGATCCAGACGATGACCGAGGCGGAGCTTTCCGCCTCCTTCCCCCGTGCCGCCCTGTGGAAGCGCACCCTGATCGTGGCGGCGGGGCCGGTGTTCAACTTTGTGCTGGCCGTGCTGATCTTTGCCGGGGGGGCGATGATTTCCGGCCTGCCCACGGATGCGCCGGTTATCGGTCAGGTCGTCGAGGAGACCGAAGGCGCGCGGGCGGGCTTTGAGGCGGGAGATCGGGTTCTGTCGGTCGGCGATCAACCGATCGACTCGTTTCAGGCCTTTGGCAGCGCCCTTGTCACGGATACGAGCGAGACCAAGCCGGTGGCCATCGAGCGCGATGGTGCCCGGCTGGTCATTCCGTTTTCCTTCACGAAGCCCGTGACCATCGCCAGCGTCTCCGACGGCGCGGCGCGGGCGGCGGGCCTAGAGCCGGGAGACGTTATCCTATCCATCGACGGCGCGCCCGCGCGGGTGTTTGAAGACCTGCGCACGGCTGTCATGGCGTCGGAAGGCAAGGCGCTGACCTTCGAGATCGACCGGGCGGGCGAAGCGCTCAGTGTCGACGTGACGCCCCGTCCCCATACCGGCACCGATGACACCGGGGAGACGGTTCAGCAATGGCTGATTGGGGTCACTGGCGATACGGCCATCGGCCTGCGTTCATCGCTTGAGCGATCCGGTCCGGTTGAGGCGTTGCAATACGGCACAAGGGCAACCGCTGGCATCATCGGCGGATCGCTGGATTTCATCGCCGATATCTTTCGCGGTCAGGGCGATTCGGCAGAACTCGGTGGCCCGATTCGTATCGCGGAGGTTTCCGGCGAGGCCGCCGATGACGGATTTGCCTCGCTGATGCGGCTGACCGCGATCCTGTCCGCTTCCATCGGATTGATCAATCTGTTCCCAATTCCGGTCTTGGATGGGGGACATTTACTATTTTACGCTATTGAAGCAGTACGGGGTCGGCCCCTGAGCGAACGCATGCAGGAAGTCGGCTTGACGATTGGGCTTGCGATGGTCGTGATGCTCATGGTTTACGCCACGTATAACGATGTTATGCGATTGTGATCTCTAAACGGGACGGTATGCTTCGTTCGGTGTAGAATTGTTGGGTTTGTGGAAGCGGCATCTGTGCCGCCGGAGGATGCGATGCGAAAGATTTTGGGATCGTCGGCCATGGTCGGCCTCTTCGCCCTGAGTTTCGGCACGATGCCCGGTGTGCCCCTCGCGCAGACTTTTGGCGTGCTGGTCCCTGACGGGGTGCAGCCAACGCAGCCCATCATCGCGCCGAATCCGACCTTTGCAACGACGGGTATCAGTACGGTTCCGAGCCTTTCGCAGCCGGTGATTTCTCAGCCGGGAACGGTGTCGCAGATTATCGTGGAGGGTAATCAACGGATCGAACCGGCGACGGTTCAATCCTACATGACCGTCACGGTTGGCCAGCCCGCCAGCCCCGACGCGATCAATGACAGCGTGCGCGCCCTGTTCGCCACCGGCCTGTTCAACGATGTGCGGATCGAGCCGCGCGGGGCCGCCCTTGTCGTGATGGTCGATGAAAACCCGGTCATCAACCAGATTTCCATTGAGGGGAATGACCGCATCGACGATGCACCCCTACGCGCCCTGCTCACCAGCCGCGAGCGCCGCGTCTATACCCGCGCGAAGGCCGAGGCCGATGCCGATGTTCTGCTCGAACAATACCGCCGGTCGGGCCGCTATGCCGCCACGGTTGAGCCGGTCATCATCGAGCTGCCGCAAAACCGCGTCGATCTGGTCTTTGAAATCGATGAAGGCCCGCTGACGGGTGTTGAAAGCCTGCGCTTCATCGGCAATACGAAATTCTCGGATCGTCGCCTGCGCCGGGTCGTGTCGACGGATGAATCGACCCTGATCAACTTTCTTTCCACGACCGATACCTACGATCCCGACCGTCTCGAACTCGACAAGCAGCTTCTGCGCCGGTTCTATCTGTCGAATGGCTATGCCGATTTCGAGGTTCTCTCGGCGGTGGCCGAATTGTCGCCGGATCGCGAGGGCTTTTTCCTGACCTTCACGGTGATCGAGGGTGAGCAATACGCGTTTGGCCCGATTGACATTGTGTCCAATGCCGAAGGCGTCGATGTCGAGGAGCTGCGCTCGCTGATCGTCGTGAACGAGGGCGACACCTATGATGTCGATGACGTCGAGGATTCCATCGCCGCCCTGACCCTGCGCCTCGGCGAATTGGGTTATGCCTTCACGGAGATCAATCCGATCCCGAACCGGAACGAGGAAAACCGCACCCTTGGCGTGACCTTCGAGGTGAACGAGGGCGAGCGCGTCTTCGTTGAACGCATCGATATCGAGGGCAATTCGCGGACTCTCGACCGGGTGGTGCGCCGTGAATACGAGCTGGTCGAGGGCGACGCTTTCAACGCGCTTCAGGTGCGACGCTCGCGGTCGAATATCCGGGGCCTTGGCTTTTTTCGGACGGTGGATGTCCAGACCGAGCCGGGCAGTGCGCCCGATCGGGTGGTCCTGAAAACCACCGTCGAGGAACAATCCACCGGGCAAATCAGCTTCGGCCTTGGTTTCTCGACCTCCGACAGCGTGTCGGGCGAGGTGAGTATCGTCGAGCGAAACCTGTTGGGACGAGGGCAATTCCTGCGCGTCCGTACGCGGATTTCCGGCTCGAACCAGCTTTACGATCTCAGCTTTACCGAGCCGCGCTTTCTCGACCGCGATGTGGCCGTCGGCTTTGATATTTATCGCCGCGAGACCGACGATCAGGACACGTCGTCCTTCGATACGCGCAATACCGGCTTTTCGCCACGGGTCAGCTTCCCGCTGGGCCGCCATACGCGGCTTTCGACGCGCTATCGTATCTCGCAGGATGAGATCATCGATGTGCCGGACAATGCCTCGCCGCTGATTCAACAGGATATCGAGGAGAACATCACCTCCTCTCTCGGCTATACCCTGACCCATGATCGCCGAAACGACCCCATCGAGCCGAGCGGCGGCTATATCCTGAAACTCGATCAGGATTTTGCCGGTCTGGGTGGCGATACCCGCTATGTGCGCACGGAGGCGTCGGCCAAAGCCTTCACGCGCCTCATCTCCGACGAGATCATCGGCAGTGTCGAGGTCGCCGGGGGAGCCATCGTCGGTTTTGGCGGCTATGAGCCGAATATCTCCGACCGCTTCTTCCTTGGGGGTGACAGCTTCCGTGGCTTCGAGAATTCGGGTCTTGGCCCGAACGACCCGAATACCGACGATAATCTGGGCGGCAAATATTACGGGATCGTGCGAACCGAAGTGACATTCCCGCTGCCCCTGCCGGAAGAATACGGCCTTGCGGCTGGTCTCTTTGCCGATGCGGGGACGGTCTGGGGACTGGATAACGTGACCTATACCGACCCCAATATCAACGGTGGCAATCCCGTCACGATCGATGACAGTGCGCAGCTGCGCGCGTCGGTCGGGGCCAGTATCTTCTGGCAATCGCCCTTTGGGCCTGTGCGGATGAACTTCGCCGTGCCCGTGCTGGAAGAAGACGGCGATGACGACGAATTCTTCCGCTTCTCGGCGGGTACGCGCTTCTGATTTGAGAGGGGGTCGGGTTGGACAGGCATCCGCATCGAATGGCTCGGCGACCGGGCCTTTCGAGGCTCACCCCGATCGATGCCGGAGCCTGCCTGCCGGGCTTTCACATGCTGGCTATGGTGCTCGCTCTCTGGGCGAGTCTTGCGGTGGCCACAGTGCCAAGCGCCGCGCAAAACGGCCCCGTGCCCGGCCGCTCCGCCATGATCCTGATCGTCGATATGCAGCGGATCAAGAGCGATACCGCCGCTGGGCGTGACATGCTCGCCAAGACGATCGAAATCCGCAAGCGCATTCAGGAAGGGGTCGCCCAACGCGGCGAGGCCCTGCGCAAGGAAGAACGGCGCCTCGCGGAGGAGCGCGAAAATCTGGACCCTGAGGAATTTCGCAAGCAGGTTCGCGCTTTCGAACAACAGGTCTTCACCAATCGCGAATTCTCCGAACGTGAAAGCCGCCGCCTGCAACTCGTCCTGTCGCGCGCTTCGGCGTTGCTGACGGAACGGGCCACGGCCGTCTTTGCCGCCATCATGCGCGAGCGCAAGGCCGAAGTCCTGCTCGACTCGACACAGATCGTTCTCAGCGTCGATAGCCTCGATATTACCGGCGAGGCGATTCGCCGTCTCGATAAAATCCTGCCCGAAATGCCCATCGCATTGGTGGAACCCGAAGTCGAGCCGTAAGCGGGCCGGTCCCTGAGCCGGAACCGTGCGGGAAGCGAACATGGCCTTGCCCGCCCTGCGGCCCACGGCTAGGGTGATCGGCGGTCAGGTTGAGCCAATGAATGTCAGGAAATACGCACGCCCTGGCGCAATGCCTGATCCGATTTGATCGCCGATCACTCTAGGATCGTGCGAGACTTCAGAAGAGGTAGAGAATGCGTTACTGGCTGTTCAAGTCCGAACCGGACAAATGGTCCTGGGACCAGCAGGTCGCCAAGGGCGAGGCAGGCGAGGAATGGGACGGCATCCGCAACTATCAGGCGCGCAATAACATGCGTGAGATGCAGATTGGCGACCGGGGCTTTTTCTATCATTCCAATGCGGGCAAGGACATCGTGGGCATCGTGGAGGTCTGCGCGCTCAGCCATCCCGATTCCACCACCGATGACGAGCGCTGGGATTGTGTGGACATCAAGGCCGTGCGCCCGTTCAAAACCCCCGTGACCCTCGCGCAGATCAAGGCAAGCCCAGAGCTTGAGGATATCTCTCTCGTGCGCCAGTCGCGCCTCTCCGTCGCGCCGATCACCGCCGAGGAATGGGCGATCATCTGCAAGATGGGCGATACCAAGCCTTGAGCGCCGCGCCGGTCACCATCCTGTGCATGAAATGGGGTACGTTATACGGTCCCGAATACGTCAACCGGCTCTATGCCATGGTCGCGCGCAATATGACGCGTCCCTATCGCTTTGTCTGCTTTACCGATGACGAGACGGGCCTGCGCGCGGAGGTGGAGGCCCGCCCCCTGCCGCCCATCCGCATTGATGCGCCCTATGAGAAAACGCCATGGAAGAAACTGGCGCTCTATAATGCCGATCTGGGCGATGTGACGGGCACGGCGCTGTTTTTGGATCTCGATCTGTTGATTATCGGGTCGCTGGACCGGTTTTTCGATTTTCCCGGCGAGTATTGCGTGATCCGCAATTGGACGCGGCCCCATGACATCGTGGGCAATACATCCGTCTTTCGCTTCGAGATCGGGGCGCATACCGATCTCCTCGACAGGTTCCATGCCGAGCCGACCCAGCATTGGGTCGATGCGGTGCGGATCGAACAGACCTTCCTGTCGCGCATCTTGCATGATCAAGGGCGGCTGACCTTCTGGCCGGAGGGCTGGTGCGCCTCCTTCAAGGTCCATGCCTTGCCCGGCGGCTGGAAGTTTCCACGCCTGCTGCTCAACTGGTTCAAGCCGTCAAAAGTGCCCGACGGGGCGAGCATCGTCGTGTTTCATGGCCATCCCAATCCCGACGATGCGCTGGCGGGACGCTGGCCCGGAGGGTGGTACAAGCGGCTCAGGCCCGCGACATGGATCGACGAGTATTGGCACGAGCGATGAGCGCCCCGGCGATCAGTGTGATTTCCGCAGTCTATAACAAGGCCCGATACTTGCCCATCTTGTTGGACAGCCTGCGCGGGCAGGTCGGGGCCGATGAGATGGAATTCGTCTTCGCCGATGACGCTTCGACCGATGGTTCCGCCGATTGGCTGGAGGCCGAGGCGGCGCGCGACCCGCGTATCCGTCTGCTGCGCCATGACCGCAATCTCGGCCCCGCGATCCGGTTCAACAGGGCGGCGGAGGCGGCGCGGGGGGCGTGGCTTTTGCCGGTCGATGCGGATGATCGACTATCGGCGAATGCGGCGGCGGTCTTTCTGGCCATGGCGCAGGCGCATGAGGCCGATCTCGTTTTCGCGCGCAGCCAGAGGGGAGGCGAGCCGCAGAGCCTGCCCGCCGATCCTGAAATCACGGTTTCCGACGATCCGCTCCTCTTTGCGGCGACCCGCAAGATCGTGCGAATGGGTTATCTGGCTCGGGCGTCGGTCTGGCGCGCGGCGGGGGGCGCGGATGAGCGGGTCTTCATTCAGGATCAGTCATTACCCCTGCGTCTGGGGGCCGCTGCACGCCGGGCCGCTTTCGTCGAGCATGTCGCCTATTGGCTCAGCCCGCAGGACGGAACGAACCTGTCGACCAATACCGCGCAGCAGCATCACGACCGCTTTCTCTCCATGGCCTTCATGCTCGACCGCGATCTCCCGGACGCCGCCCGCCGCGCTATCGAGCGGCAGATGGTCTCCGCATGGTGGAAAATGCAGCGTGATGCCGGGGCAGGACGGCTCGATGCGCTGGGCGCCTATCTCGGCAATCGTCTCTTGGGTCGTGGCCTTTCCCCGGCTCAGGTCGCGCGGGCGCGGGCGGCCTTTTGCGCCTTGCCGAATATTCGCCGCCCTGAACTGTGACACGGTGCCATCCCACGCCCTGAAGGCGGTCTTTGGCCGTCACCGTTGCCGCTTCGGCGACTATCAGATTTGTGTTGAAGTTTTCTCTTTGAACGCTTGACCCGGCACATCTTTAACGGGCCAATATCCTTCCTGCGGGGCGTGGTTTGGAGATGCGGGGATGGATACATTGACTCTCGCCGGAGCCTTGGGGCTTTTTGGCGCGGCTCTCTATGTTATTGCCTATGCTGCGATGCAGTTCGGTCTGGTTCGGGGGCAGACCTATGCGTATGCGGGTATGAATCTGATAGCCGCGTGTTGCGTTCTGTATTCGCTGATGGAGACCTACAACCTGTCCTCCGTCCTGATCCAGATCATGTGGATCGTCATCAGCCTGATCGGGATCATGCGGCTCTGGTTCGTCGACCGGACGATGCGCTTCTCCGAGGAGGAGCAACATCTGCTCACCGCCCTTGCCCCCGGCTTGCCGAAGGATCACGCGCGAAAGCTGCTCGATATCGGGGAATGGCGGGTTCTCAGGTCGGATAGCCCCGTGATCGAGGAGGGGGTGCCCGTGCCTTTTCTGGGCTGGTTGGGCGATGGCATGCTGGTCGTCTCGAAGGGAGGGGTACCGATCCGCTCGCTGGGGCCGGGGGCGGTGATTGGCGAGATGACCTATCTCGATGGCGCGCCCGCCACGGCCCGGATCGATGTGCGCGAAACGGCGCGGCTCTTTTGCATCGATGCGAAAACCCTGCGTGCGCTCATCGAGCGCAATAGCGTCATTGCCAATGCGCTCGAATACAGCGTGGCAAGATCATTGCGCGGAAAGCTTCAGGAAACATCGCAGGAATTGCGCGATCACATGTCCGGCTTTGCCGAGCAAAAGTAGCGAAATTATACGAAATGCAGAAATGTGATAAATCTGGCACGCTATATGCTTAATAGATTATCGTTACCGGCGTGACGAGGAACACTTCGACCGTCGGCGCGTTAACATACTGTTAAGGCATTGACGAGATCAGGAGTAAGCATCATGGGTGTTTTCCGTTCAGTTGCACTATCCGCTTCCTTTGCGACCCTCGCATTGGCGACGAATCCTGCTGAAGCGCGTCTTCCAGAGGCGTTCTCGAATTTGCCAAAAGAAATCGTGCGCAATGCCGTGCATCGGCCGACCGGATGCCTGGCGCAAATCACGGTCAATGATCGTCAGGTTGTGCATGCAACCATCGTCGATCCCGATTGCCTGCCTAAAGGCGTAAAGGCACAGCCCATTCCGGGAAAAACCCGCGATTTCACGATCATTGAAGGCATTCATTGATCCGGAGCGCTGTGGCCGGGTTCCGATAGGCTGGTAAATCCCTTGTCCCGGCGACGATCCGGGGCGGGGAAAAGTGGCGTATTTACCGGGCCTTACTCCGGCAAGGTCGCCGTTATCTCAATGGCGGAATACCATTTGGCCAGATCGGATATGTCCTCATCGGACAGGCCCTTGGCAACGACGGTCATCATCTCGTGTTCCCGTTTGCCATTGCGAAAAGCTTTCAGCTGAGTCTCGATATAGACCTGACTCTCGCCCGCGAGATGCGGCGCGATGGGGATGCGGGCGATTCCGTCGATGCCGTGGCATGTGCGGCAGGCGCGCGCCTTCTTTTTCCCGGCTTCCAGATCGGCGGCGAGCACAGCTTGGGGCCATGCTATGGCGGCGACAGACAGAATGATCGGCAAGAGTGGTTTCATTTTGAGACGCACAATCTTTTTGAGAATCCAAACACGGTCATGAATGCGGCACCCGCCGGGAGAGCGGATGCCGCGCCGGGCGATTTTACTCGCCCTGATAGCTGATGCGGTAGATCGCCCCGGCCAGATCGTCCGATACGAGGAGCGAGCCGTCGCGAAGCTGTGCGATATCGACAGGGCGGCCAAGATATTCGCCCGTTTCCGAATCGAGCCAGCCTTCGGCGAAGGGTTTCATCTCCGCTGTGCCATCGTCACCGATATGGGTGACCATGACCCGTGCGCCGACCGCTTCCGTGCGGTTCCACGAGCCGTGTTGGGCCGAGAAGATGGCGTTCTTGTAGTCGTCGGGGAACATCCGCCCCGTATAGAACGCCATGCCCAGATCGGCGGCATGGGCGACGGTTTCGATGGCGGGCATGACGATGCCCTCAGGGGGGGTCTCATCTTCATATTCCGTGGTGCGGACATCGCCGCCGCCATACCATGGATGCCCGAAATGCTGGCCCGCTTCGGTCTGGCGGTTCAGCTCGCCCGGCGGGATATCGTCTCCCATGCCGTCGACCTGATTATCGGTCCACCACAATTCGCCCGTTTCGGGGTGGAAATCCTGACCCACGGAGTTGCGGACGCCATAGGTGTAGACTTCGCGGTTCTTGCCGTCACGGTCCATGCGCACGATACCGCCGATTCCCACCTCTTTGTAGAGGTCGAGCTTTTCGGCGGGGGCCACGTTATAGGGCTGGCCCAGCGAGATGTAGAGCTTGTTATCCGGCCCGATATCGCAGACCCGCGCGGTGTGGTTATAGCTGGCCTCCTCCGCCGGGATCAGATCGCCCTCGGCCACGACTTCAAAGGCGGCGACATCGGGTCCTTCATAGAAAAACTCGGCGGCCGGGAACAGCAGGACGCGGTTCTGTTCGACGATGTAGAGAAAGCCGTCCTTCGAGAAACAGACCCCGTTCGGAATCGTAAAATCGAGCGAGGGGGCGAATTGCTTGACGTCATCGGCCACACGGTCCTTGTCGCGATCCGTGACCACATAGACCTCGTTCTTGCGGGTGCCGACGAAGGTGGCGACGCCTTGCGGCCCGACCGCCATGTGGCGCGCATCGGGCACGATGGCATAGAGGTCGATGCTGAATCCATCGGGCAATGTGATGCGTTCCAGCACCTTGCGGATCGAATCCGCGCGTTTGCCGCCTTGGTCGATCGGCTCCATCATCGGTGTGCCGGTCGATTTGAAGGCAGAGAGTTTGTTGAGATTGCCCGCATTCTGAGCAAGAGCAGGCAGGGCAGCGGTCATCGCGATAACCGCTGCCATCGTCGTGAAACGTTTGAGCATGTCAGTCTCCCTATGCGAAAGATCGTACGCCGTCTTTCCGCCTTCGAGACTGTGACAGCATTAGCGCAACGTCAACACCCTGTGCCAGTTTGCCCGGTGGACCGCATTATCCGCCATCCTTCTCTGCGGCTTCTGCGGCGAGGATCGCGGCCAAGCCCTCGCGATAGGTCGGATAGGCGAGGGTGACGCCCAGATCCTGTCGGATGCGATCGTTTCGCACGCGCTTGTTCTCGCCGTAAAAACTGCGCGCCATGGGCGACATCTGCGCCTGTTCGAAGGGCACGAGAGGCGGGCGGGGCAGGCCGAGAAGGTCGGCGGCATGGCCGATGACATCCTGTGGGGGGCAGGTCAGATCGTCGGTGACGTTATACGCCGTGCCCGGATTGGGCCGCTTGATCGAGGCGAGCAGGGTGGTCGCGATATCCTCGACATGAATGCGTCCGAAGACCTGTTCGGGCTTGTCGATTCGCTGGACCGTGCCGCGACGGATTTTCTCGAATGGCCCGCGACCGGGGCCGTAGATACCCGCAAGGCGGAAGGTATGCACCGGCAACCCCGCCTCCGCGAGCGCCAGCCAGTCGCGTTCCGCCGCGACGCGCCGCTTGCCCCGCTCGCTGGCGGGGGTCAGTGCGGAGGCTTCATCGACCCATCCGCCTTGCCGATCGCCATAAACGGCGGTGGTCGAGAGATAGCCGATCCAGTCGATGCGCTCGCGCTGGTCGAGCAATGCTTCGCGATAGCGGTTCAGGACCGGATCGCCCGCTTCTTCCGGAGGCGCGGAGATCAGCAGATGTGTGCGAGGCGGCAGATCGGCGATCAGTGTTTCGGCGGGCCAGACCTGCGCATCGATCCCCTCTGCGCGCAGGGAATGCGCTTTTTCTGCTGTGCGGGCGGTCGCCGCGCAGGTCCATCCTGCAAGATCGGGGTGGCGCGCCAGACCCTGCGCGCAATAGCCGAAACCGATACACAGGAGCGATGGGGTTTGCATCTCGTTCATAATCGCGCCTTATCGCGATGCGACCCTGTCGTGCAAGACTGTTAACCATGCGAGATTGCCCCATGACCCTTCGCCGCCCCTTCGCCCCGTGTATGATCGCCCTCGCGATCAGCATCGCCGCCGCCCAGGCCGCTGCGCAAACGGTGACGCGGTATGACGACTGCATCGCGCTGGCTCAGGCCACCCCGGCATCGGGCCTGTCGGCGGCGGATACATGGTATGCGAGCGGGGGCGGGGATGCGGCACGGCATTGCCGGGCGATTGCGCTCGCGGCACTGGGATCCTTCGCCGAGGCATCGCGCACCATCGAGCAAGTGGCGCAGGGTACGGGCGATATCGGGGCGCGGGCGGATTTGTTCGCTCAGGCCGGGGGGTTTCAGATGGCGGCCAGCGATCCCTTCTCCGCGCGCCGCCTGTTCGATCAGGCGCTGACTCTGGAGCCGGAGAATTTCGACGCGTTGGACGGGCGCGCCCGCGCCGCGGCGGCCCAGCGTGATTTTGCCGGGGCGATCACCGATCTGAACCGCTTGCTCTGGATGGTGCCCAATGATGCCGAGGCGCTGGCATTGCGCGCGGCGGCCCGGCGGCAATCGGGCGACCGGGCGGGGGCGCTGGCCGATGCCGAGGCGGCGGTCGGGGCCGATCCCGGCTCTGCGGTGGCCTATTTCGAGCGCGGCGCGGCGAAGGCGATGAATGGCGACCGCGACGGCGCGCGTGCCGATTGGCAGCACGCCGAACAGCTCGATCCGGGGGGCGAAACCGGCCAACTCGCTGCAACGAACCGCCTGCGGCTTCCCTGATCGGTCACATCACGCCCCGTCTCCGTCATAGCGCACCGCCGTCGCCAGACCCTGCGCCTTGGGGGCGAGGATATCAGGCAAGGCGCGTGGCAGGTCGGCAAAGGCGACCTCCGATGTCAGCAGCGCCTCGAACCGATCATCGCATAGGAGGTCGAGTGCCTTGGCCAAGCGCCGCGCATAGGGCCATCGCGCGCGCCGCATTGGCGAGACATGCCCAACCTGCGACGATACGATCCGCAGCCGCTGACTATGGAAGGCACCGCCCAGCGAAACGGGGGTCTGCCCCTCGCCATACCAGCTCATTTCGACGATTGTTGATTCAAACCCTGCACAGCGAATCGCTGTCTCCAACCCGTTCGCGCTGGAGGATGTGTGAAAAACAACATCGCAGCCGGAAGGTGCATTCATCGGTTTGCGGAAGATAACATTCATGTCATCGACAAGTGATCGTCGCGTTTCTTCTACATCGATCAGGGTTGCTTCGACTCCGGGAATCGATGCGCATAGCCCGGCGACCAAGCCGCCGAGAATCCCCCCGCCGACGATGGCAACCCGGTCGCCCGGACCCACGCCCCCATCCCAAACCGCATTGAGCGCCGTCTCCATATTCGCGGCCAGAGTCGCCCTGCGCGGGGGCAGATCATCGGGCAGAACCGTCACGGCATCGGCGGGCAGAACGAAGCGCGATTGGTGGGGATAGAGGGCGAAAACGGTCTTTCCGACGAGGGATTGCGGACCTTCCTCGACGATGCCGACCATGCTGTATCCATAGACGACCGGGAAGGGAAAGTCGCCGCGCTGAAACGGGGCGCGCATGCGCTGGTATTCGCTTTCGGGGACGGCGCCGCCAAAGATCAGCCGCTCCGTCCCCCGGCTGATTCCCGACCATAAAGCCCTCACGAAAACTTCACACGGTTTCGTGATAACAGGCTTTGCGATGGGAACAAGATGGGCATCACCCGGCTTTCGATATTCGAGCGCATGGTCCAAATTAGGACTCCTTTCTCGACAATATGTTGCGGCGCATCAGAATAGCAGTATTGGGAAACCGGCATACGCTTGCCGCATGGGTAACAACAGGGGATAGAACGGCGAATGACCGACCAGATACAAGAGCCTGTCCCCTTTGTTCAACATCCCTTCATGGAGCCGGATTCCACGCTGACCCCGGCGGGCCTGCAATCCCAGCGACAGTTGACCTTTCGGCGTTTGTTTGCCCTGACCTTGTGTCTGCTCACCCTCATTGCCGTTCTCATCGGTGTGGCCACGGTCTTCGAATCGGAGGGCCTTGGTCCGCTGGAATGGGGGATGCTGGTCTGTATCGCCCTCAGCGCGCCATGGACCATCCTTGGGTTCTGGAATTCGTTGCTCGGCCTGTTTCTCGCGCGGTCGGCGCGGCAGGTGATGCCGTTTTCGGTGCATGACGGGGCCGAGCTGCCGGTGCGGGGCCGGATTGCGGTGGCCATGGCGGTTCGCAACGAAGACCCCCAACGCGCCATCGACCGCCTGCTGGCCATGCGGCGCAGTCTCGATGAAACCGGCTATGGCACCCATTTCGATCTGCACATCCTCAGCGATACCAATATCGATACCGTGGCCCAGAGAGAAGAGGCCCTGGTCGCGCGACACCGCGTCATGCTCGACGGTCTGGGCCGCGCCCATTATCGCCGTCGCATGTCCAATGAGGGATACAAGGCCGGGAATGTCTGGCAATTCCTTCAGGATCGCGGCGCGGATTACGACCTGTTCGTTCCCCTCGATGCCGATAGCCTGATGTCCGGCGAGGCGATCCTGCGGCTGGTGCGCATCGCCGAGGCCAACCCCCGGATCGGGATTGTCCAGAGCCTCGCGGTGGGCGCGCCTGCCGAGAGTGCTTTCGGGCGCATCTTCCAGTTCGGAATGCGCCACGGGATGCGTGCCTTTACGCTGGGCAGTGCGTGGTGGCAGGGCGATTGCGGCCCGTTCTGGGGCCATAATGCCGTGATCCGCACTGCCGCGTTCAAGGCCCATTGCAAGCTGCCTCAACTGGGCGGACGCCCGCCGCTGGGGGGCGATATCCTGTCGCATGATCAGGTCGAAGCCGTGCTGATGCGCCGGGCGGGATACGAGGTGCGCGTGGTGCCGGTGGCGAGCGAAAGCTATGAGGAAAACCCCGTCACGATCCTCGATTTCATGACCCGCGAGCAGCGCTGGTGCAATGGCAACATGCAATATTGGCGGCTTTTGGGGATGTCGGGGCTGCGCATGACCAGCCGGTTCCAGCTGTTTCAGGCGATCATGATGTATCTGAGCGCCCCGGCATGGATGATCCTGACGGCGCTGGGCGCGGTCAAGGCGATCGTCGATCCCGATATGATTTTCAATGGCCCCCTCGCCATCGGTCTGTTCGTCCTGATGGTCGGCATGAGCCTGACGCCAAAGGTGATCGGCGCGATCCATGTGATGCTGGAGACGGGTGGGGTCGCGCGATATGGCGGCACGGCGCGGTTTCTGGCGGGGTTGTTGATCGAGACGGTGTTCTCGATCCTGATGTCCCCGGCGGTGGCCGTGCATCTGACGGTATTCCTGATCGGTCTGGCCTTTGGGCGGAAGGTCGGCTGGGGCGGACAAATCCGCGATGCCTATGGTCTCGAATGGCGCACGGCGCTCAAGGCGCTCTGGCCGCAGATGGTCTTTGGCGGTACGATCTTGGGTGTTCTGTCGGTCTTTACGCCCTCTGCCGTGATTTGGGTCATGCCGGTTATCCTTGGGTTGCTTCTGGCGGTGCCTTTTGCTGTGTTGACCGCCTCTCCGGCGCTGGGCAGGTGGCTGGCGCGGCATCGCCTGTGCGCGATCCCGGAGGAATTCGATATGCCGCCGATCCTTGCCGATCTGGGTGCGCTGCCACCCTCGCGCGGGATGGCGGCCTGAAATCTTTTCTCACGAAAACGGGAAGAGACGTTTGGTTCCTGAAACGGGTCTCCGCTTTAGGTTTGATACTGATATTTTAACGGGAATGAGGACGCGATGGCCTGCACCGACGCATTCGGATACGATCTGACCATCGAGGACCCCACCGCCGCATTGGCATGGGATCGCACGGTCGCGGCATTTTTTGCCCATGCGGCCGCCACGCCGGTTCACTTGACCGAAGCGCTGGAGAAAGAGCCTGATTTCGCCATGGCCCATGTGGCGAAGGGCTTTTTCATGCTGTTGCTCGGCCGGGTCGAGCTGAACGCCACGGCCCATGAGGCCCATGACACCGCCGCCCGCATCGTCGCGCAGGCCGGAACGGAGCGCGAGCGCGGCTATGTCGCGGCGCTGGCGATCTATCGCTCCGGCGATCTGGCCGGGGCCGCCAACCGCTTGGAACAGGTCATGGCCGCCTATCCGCGCGACGGCTTTGCCCTGAAACTGGTGCAGGCGATCCGCTTTGTCATGGGTGATGGGGCCGGGATGCGCCGCTCGATCGAGGCGGTGCATGATGCCTATGGCGCGGATCACCCCAGCGCGGCCTATGTGAATGGCTGTTATGCTTTCACCTTGGAAGAGACGGGCGATTATCTCGCCGCCGAGGCGCGGGGCCGCGATGCCGTGCTGCGCGCTGCGGATGATGCGTGGGGTGTGCATGCCGTCGCTCATGTTTTCGACATGACCAACCGGTCGCGCGAGGGCGTGGCATGGCTGGCGGAACAGCCCGAGACTTGGGCGCATTGTAACAACTTCCGTTATCACGTCTGGTGGCATCTCGCTCTTTTTCACCTTGACCGGGGCGAGCACGAGGAAGTCCTGCGCCTCTACGACACGGAAATCCGGGGCGATCATACCGACGATTACCGCGACATCTCCAACGGCGCATCCCTGCTGTCGCGGCTCGAATTAGAGGGCGTCGATGTCGGCAACCGCTGGGACGAAATGGCCGAGATATGCGAAAAGCGCACCGATGACGGCTGTGTCGTCTTTGCCGACCTGCACTACATGCTGGCACTCGGCGGCGGTAACCGCGACGGGCAGGCCGGCGCATTGCTGAAACGCATGCAGTCGGACGCGCGCACCCCGAACACCTCGATGAAGGCGGTCACCGCCGATGCGGGACTGCCCGCTGCCGAGGGCTTGCTCAGCTTTGCAAATGGCGATTACGAAACAGCCTTCGCGCGCCTCAACACCGCCCGCCCCAAAATGCAGACGGTCGGCGGCAGCCATGCCCAGCGCGATGTGTTCGAGCGCCTGACAATCGAATCCGCCCTGCGTGCCGGACGCCTCAGCAGTGCCCGCGACCTGATCGAAGACCGCGCCCGACGCCGCGGCGCCCTCGACGGATACGCCGAACGCCGTCTGGAACGGATTGGCGATTTCGAGGCAGGAAAGACCGCCGCGCTCTGATTGCACGGGTTTCCCTCTTTCGGGCGGAGGGGCTAGTATGGGTCAGCAGCTCGCTAAAAGAACGCCATATCCCCGACCTGCGGGGAACGGCATTGGACCGGACCCGACATGACCACGACGCCCCCCGTTGACGCCGCCGCCGCCAAAGAAGCTCTGCGCGACCCGCGCCTCGATTTTTTTCGCGGCCTCGGTATGTTCATCATTCTGATCGCGCATATTCCTTGGAATTCATGGAAAAACTGGATTCCGGCCCGGTTCGGATATTCGGACGCAACCGAGATCTTCGTGTTCTGCTCGGGTGCAGCCTCGGCGATCGCCTTTTTGAAAATCTTCAATGCGCGCGGCTGGTGGGTCGGCACAATGCGGATCGCGTTTCGGATATGGCAGCTCTATTGGTGTCACATCGCGCTGTTCTTCGCGGTCGTGGCAACGCTGATCTTCATCGACAATTCTATCGAAGACGCAAACCGCTCTTACCTGACAACGCTGAACCTGCGCCGCTTCGTCAACAATCCGGTCGAGTTCATGCCCTCGCTGTTCGGCCTGCATTACGTGCCGAACTTCTTCGATATCCTCGTCATGTATATGGTGATCCTCGCCCTTATCCCCGTAATGGTCGCCCTGTCTTGGCGCGGTAAGTGGTGGGCGATGGGTTTCAGCATCCTGCTCTGGGCGATGGCCTCGCAGCCTTGGCTCGTCTTTGTAGATTTCAGCGCTGACAAAATCGTCGAAACGAAATCGCTTTGGGTTTGGTTCAAAACCATGATCGGCCTTCAGGAAGGCGTCCCGGTTTTCCAAGCGCTGAACCTGCCCGCTGAACCGACCACCCGCAATGATCGCAACTGGTTCTTCAATCCGTTCGGCTGGCAATTGATCTTTTTCACCGGCTTTGCCTTCGCGGTTGGTTGGCTGCCAAAGCCCCCGGTGAAGTGGTAT
>CALLLP010000007.1 GCA_938008165.1 uncultured Neomegalonema sp.
GGATAGATCGGCGCGTTTCATCCCACCAAAAATACCACGATGATCGTGGTATAGCTAGAGATTATATGTGTCCCGCTGATGCGGTACACTTACGCTACTGTTATATAATTCAGTGACTTGTGATGCGGTCAAAGGTTCGGAGAAAATACAATATGTCGGACCGTCCCTCCGCCATTCACCCCCTTATGATAGTCGATGCCGCGAATGCGTGTGTTTTGCGTTTGGGGCGCGGGTCAGTGGCCGTGTTGTGTCGCTTGCTCCTATCGTAGAGTACAGTTCTGATATTGATTGGCTATTGCCCCGCGTCGCGCCTTGGCGCTGTGCGTGTTTTCGTGTTCGTTCATGATCATGCGGTAGGGGTCGAATCTCCGGGGGTAATCTGAGAAGAGAGGGGTGGTGTCGGAAAGGGGAGAGAGACGATGGCTGCGCCGGATATGCCGCTTGACAGGATGCTGGAGCATCTCGAAATCCTCGCCAATGAGGCCCTGTCCTTATGGGATATGCCGCAAGGGGCCGTGGCGCGGCTGATCAATGTTTCGGAGAATGCGACCTATCTGGTGGAGGCGCCGGGGGGCTATCGGTCGATCTTGCGGGTTCATCGCGAAAACTATCACACCCGCCGCGCCATCGAATGTGAGCTGGCATGGCTCGACGCGCTGGGATCGGGCGGCGGTGTCGAGACCCCCGGTTACTCTATTGGCAAGGATGGCAGGGCGATTCAGCAAGCGGGGGTTGAGGGCCTGTCCGCGCCCCGGTTTCTGGTCCTGTTCCATTTCGTCGAGGGAGCCGCCCCGGATGAAAGCGGCGACATGAGCGCCGGATATGAGACGCTGGGGGCCATCGCTGCCCGCTGTCATGATCATGCGATTGGATGGGCGCAGCCACAGCCATTCGAGCGGCTGACATGGGATGTCGAGGCGGTTTTCGGCCCCGCGCCGACATGGGGCAACTGGCGCGATGCGCCGGAGGTGACGGGGGCTGTACGGGCGGTTCTGGAACAGGTCGAGGCCATGATCCGAACCCGGCTCGATGCTTATGGCAAGGCGCCGGGACGGTTCAACTTGATCCATGCCGATATGCGGCTGGCCAATTTGCTGGTCGATGAGACGGGCACCCGCCTGATCGATTTCGACGATTGCGGGCATGGCTGGCTGATGTATGATTTCGCCGCGTCCATCAGCTTTATCGAAGACGACCCGCGCATTCCTGCGTTCAAGGCCGCATGGCTGAAGGGATACCGCAATCTGCGCCCGCTGGAGGCCGAGGACGAGGCGGAGATCGATACGTTTATCATGCTGCGCCGCATGGCCTTGCTGGCATGGATCGGCAGTCATATCGAAGCCCCCGAACCCCGCCATCTCGCCCCCGGTTTCGCCGCGAGGACGGCCAGATTAGGGCAGGCGTATCTGGACGGGCATGGAAAAATCTTCCGGGAGCGGGGATGACAGGAAGCGCCCGATCCTCCGCGCCATAGCGAGCCTGTTGCAAAGTGTTTTTTACCGGATAAAGCTGCATCAGCAAATTGCGGCCAATACCGGAGCGAAGGACCGGCACACAGGCGACCGCCCAAAAGGATGGCATGGATGAAAGACGCTGTAGATCAATTGCAGGAAACCGTTTCCGTACCCTTCGAGCGCGCACGGGCGATGCCCCCGTCGGTCTATACATCCGAGGCGTTTCTGGCCCGTGAGTTGACGGATATCTTC
This sequence comes from uncultured Neomegalonema sp., assembly GCA_938008165.1. Classification (GTDB taxonomy): domain Bacteria; phylum Pseudomonadota; class Alphaproteobacteria; order Rhodobacterales; family Rhodobacteraceae; genus JAHDDY01. The sequence continues at coordinate 1,707 of CALLLP010000007.1, forward strand.
GCGAAGGATTGGTTCTGCGTTGGCCGGGCTTCGGCGCTTGCGGCATCCGGCGATTACGTGACGCTCGATCTTGCGGGTCAGCCGATCATCGTGTTGCGCGATGCGTCCGGCACCTTGCGGGCGATGTCGAATGTCTGTCGGCACCGGATGTCCACGTTGCTGGAAGGGCGAGGCAATACCCGGAGCATCGTGTGCCCCTATCACGCATGGACCTATAATCTCGATGGCACATTGCGCGGCGCGCCCGCGATGACCCTGAACGAAGGGTTCTGCAAGGCCGAATACAAGCTGCCGGATATGCGCTGCGAAGAATGGCTCGGCTGGGTCTTTGTGACGCTGAACGCCGATGCGCCGCCCGTCGGCGATCAGCTTTCCGATGTCGAGAAGATGGTCGGCGATTACAATATGGCCGCCTATACCGAAACCTTCTTCGAAACCCATGTCTGGGACACGAACTGGAAGGTTCTGGCCGAGAATTTCATGGAAAGCTATCACCTGCCCGTTTGCCATGCCGGAACGATTGGCGGCTTGTCCAAGCTGGAGGAGATGATCTGTCCGCCGGGGGAGAAGGCGTTCAACTACCATACGATCCTCAAGGACGAGACGCTCAAAATTGCGCTCGCGCATCCCTCCAATACCCGGATGGAGGGGGATCGGCGGCGCACAACCTATCTGCTGGCGCTGTATCCCAGCCTGCTCATCACGCTGACGCCCGGCTATTTCTGGTATCTGACTTTGCATCCGGAGGGCGTGGGCAAAGTGCGGATCGGGTTTGGTGGGGGCATGTCCAACGATTATTCGGGCGATAGGGATGCGCAGGCGCAGCTCGATCAGCTCAAGACCCTGCTCGATGCGGTGAATGTCGAGGATAAGGGCTGCACCGAAAAGGTCTATCGGGGGCTGTGCTCGACCTCGGCGGAGCCGGGTCATCTGTCGCATCTGGAGCGCCCGAATTACGATTTTGCAACCTATATCAATGCGCGGTTACAGGGCATCCAGTAACGCAATACCGGGGAGAGCGGGCGATGGAGGATGGCATTGCCGAAACAGGGGCAGCGGTCTTGTCTCTCGATGCCTTGCGGCAAGATCTGGCGCATTGCGCTGCCGCCCCCGCCGATGCGCCGCGCGGCCTGCCGGGGCGGTTCTATGTGTCGGAAGCCCTGTTCCGACATGAATGCGCGGCGCTCCTGCGCCGTCACTGGCATTGTGTCGGGCGGGGCGACGAATTCGAAAATCCGGGCGATTACCTGACGCTGACCCTGCTGGGCGAGCCGTTGATCGTCGTGCGCGCCGATTCGGGGATCGTCGCCCTGTCCAATGTCTGCCGCCATCGCGGGATGCCGCTGGCCGAGGGCAGCGGGAACGCCAATCGGTTTGTTTGCCGCTACCATGCCTGGACCTATGACACGGATGGTGCCCTGCTGCGGGCACCCCGGATGCAGAATGCGGGGTTTGACCCGAAGACCTGTCGTCTGGGCCGGTTCGCCTGTGTCGAGCGGTTCGGGTTCGTCTATGTCTGCCTTGCACAGACGCCCCCCGATATCGATGCGGAATTGGAGGGGCTGGAGGCGCTGATCGGGCCGTATCAGCCCGGCGAGTATCGCATCGTCCATGCGGCGACCGAGACTTGGCAATGCAATTGGAAGGCCCTCGTCGAGAATTTCATGGAAGGCTATCACCTTTCGGTGGTGCATCCCCAGACGCTGCATGGCTATACCCCGACGGGTCTCAGCCGCAAGGGGCCGGTTGGCGCAGGCTTTACCAGCTATTTCGCGAATTACCCCGATAATATCCCGACCCGTGGCGAGGGCGCGCCGGGACTGACCGAGGAGGCGCGGCACCGCTCGACCCTGTTCGCGGCCTTTCCGTGTCAGGTGGTCAGCGTTGCGGCGTCGCTGTTGGTCTCGCTCAGCATCCGTCCCCTGGCGGCCACATCGATCGATGTGCGCTGGACCATGTCCGTCTATGGCGATGAACTGGATGGGGATACCATCGACCAGCGCATCGCCCTGTGGGAAGACGTCAACCGCGAGGACCGTGAAAAGCTCGAAGCGATGCAGGCCGCCCTCGGCTCCGTCCATGCGACAGGTGGGCCGCTGGCGGGCGAGGATTTCGAGGGCACCGTGCGTGACTTTCTGCGGTGGCTGGCACGGCAGGACGCGCAATAGGGACCTGCCCCAGTGGGACGGCCCCTCCTCAAATCCGGCGCGGGCGTTACTGCGCCACGGGCACCAGCACTTCGTTGCGGCGTAGAAAACCGGGGGTGAAGGGATCGTTGTAATAGGCGTAGGTGGGGGTATCGGCGGGGGTCAGGTCGCGGGTGGTCATCCATGTGACGAGGCGCGATTCCTGTTCGGCGATCAGCTCATCGGTGGCCACGCCACTAAAGCGCACGGTGGCCATCCGCCGGGCGGGAAGCGTTTCGAGCCGCACCTGCGATCCGGCGGGGCGGGGCAGGGTCTCCAGCGTATAGCGCGACGGCATGATGAAGCGCACGACCCATTCGCCCTCTGCGCCCGGCGTCTGGGTGACGGGGGCGGTCATCGCGATCTTCTCGCCTTCGCGCTCCTTGGCGAAGATATACCCGGCGAGGGGGCGAAAGCCTGCGCTGACCGCCTCGCGCCGTGCGCCGGTCGTCGTCACCTCGGCGACGGTCAGTGCCGGATAATCGCGCAGCTCGAAATCACCATCGAGGGTCACGCTCGTATAGGGTGGCTTTTCCACGTCAGCGCTGCGGGCGGCAAAGGCGGCACATCCGGCGGCGGCCAGAACGGCGACACCGCCCAGTATCCACAAGAGTTTGGTCATGGGCATTCTCCTTGTCTGAAGGAGACATAGGGCGCGCGCTCATACCATCGACTCCGCCCCGCCCGAAGCGCCTATGCCGGTGCAGGGGCGGTCGACGGATCGCCGTTATCTTCGATGCCTGATGTCGATTTCGGCGGCGCCTTGTTCAGAATAATCTCCAGATTTGCTGACAGGGTGCCGTCATCCAGCGGTTTCGTCAGGATTTTTACATCGCGCAGGGTCTCTGGCATGTCGATGGAGGAGCCATAGCCGGTCACGAAGATAAAAGGCACCGCGCGTTCTTTCAGGTATTCCGCCACGTCGAAGGACACCGAGCCGCGCAGATTCATGTCCAGAACAGCGAAATCATAGGTGTTGCGCTGGGCCAGCCGCATCGCTTCTTCGGCCGTTGCCGCGCTATCGATGGGGCTTGCCCCAAGCCGCGACAGGCTTTCGACCATATCCATCGCAAGGACGATATTGTCTTCCACCATAAGGGCATGGCGGCCGCTGGCGACCTTTTTCACCACGCCGATGGAGGGTGCGACCTGAACACCCGCGTCTTTTTGGATATCAACGAGCGTCACGGCGGGCAGCGTAAAGGTGAGCGTGACGCCCTCTGGTGGAAAGTCTAGCTCCGTCGTCCCGTCGAATTCGTAGGGAACCGTCTTTTCGATCAAGGATCGGCCAAAGCCATGGCGGGTTGGGGGGGTGACCTTTGGTCCCCCGATTTCGCGCCATGAGAAGGACAGACTCTCTCCTTCAAGGGACCAGCTGATCTTGACGATTCCGTCTGCGGTACTGAGCGCGCCGTATTTGGTCGCGTTGGTGACGACTTCATGCAGGACGAGGGCGATCATCGGGGCCACATCGGCCCGCAGCCCGATGACTGGCCCGGCAATAATGACCTGCGCCCTGTTGTCGGCGAGATAGGGTGTCAGCTCGGTTTCCAGCATCCCGCGCAGGGAGACGCCCTGCATCGTATTGGATACGGCGAGATCATGGGCCGTGGACAGCGCCGCGATGCGCTGTTCCAGCGCCTGAGCGTAGCTTTCGAGCGAGTCCGAGGAGGCTTTTGCCTGCCGCGAGAGCGAGCGGATCAGGGCGAGGATATTTTTGACCCGGTGGTTCAGCTCGGCGATCATCAGCTCTTGCTGGCGCTGATGGGCCACAAGGTCGTTATGGCGCTGCATCTGTGCCCGCTCGTCCTTGGACGAGATCTGTGTCAGAAGGCGCTGAAGCTCCTTGGCGGCCTCCAGATCGTCGGCGCTCCACGGCTCCGCATGGTCGCGCTGCTGTTCAAGATAGCTTGCGAAGGATGCGCGGGGCGACAGCTTCCATCCACCGTCATCCGGCTGGATGTCTTTCTCCGGTCTTCCGGCCCATGTGATGTTTCGGGTTTTCTCGTCTCGGAAAAACAGGATTTGCAGCGGCGCCGTCGCAGCACAGCAGATTTGCAGGCATCCGGCGCTATCGCGCAGGTCTTGGCCTTTTGCCCAGTCGGATGCTGCGAGGGACTCGACGCCTTCGATGATATTGTCGTCTGCGCTGTATTGTTGTGCGATTGCCTTGAGCGCCTCTTCGGAGGGGACCGAGCCGATGGACTGTATCTTGCCATCGCGCATCACTGCCAGCCCATCGCTGGGGATGACCGATTGCAGGGTCGGGCCGAATGTCGGAAAGGCATATAGCAGGTCGGAGGTTGCGTTCGTGTCGGCGAGAATGGTCCGCCGCGCCTTTTCGGCCCGTGCCCGTGCTTGGGTGGCATGGACTTCGAGCTTTTGCTGGATCGCCAGCGAGATCATCTGGCCGAACAGCTCGACCGCAATGCGCGTATCCGAGCGCAGAACGAGCGGCGACATGTGGTGGCAGGCGAACATGCCCCACAGCTTTCCATCGACCACCAAGGCGATGCTCATCGTGGCGCTGACGCCCATATTTTTCAGGTATTCGACATGAATCGCAGAGACGCCGCGCAAATGGGCGAGGCCGAGATCCAGCATGTCGGGATCATCGACGCGCCCGATCAGGGCAACGGGCGATTGCCGTACATTCGAGAGCATCCGGATCGGATTGCGGATTTGCAGGGCGCGCGCCTGGGTCGGGATGTCCCAGGCCGGATAGCGCAGGCCGAGAAAGCTGTCGACTTCGGGGCTTCGCGCTTCTGCGATGATCTCGCCATCGCCGTTCGACGCGAAGCGATACGCCTTGACCCGGTCATATCCCGTCAGGCTCCGTATCCCATGGACGCAGACATGCATGAACTTATTGATGTCGCTTTGCTGGGCGGCCTGCGCGAGGATAAGGCGCATCCGGTCAATCGGGGCCTTCTCGCCGTTCTGGTCGGACAGATCGAGCGGCTCAAGCTCTATAACGGCCAGATCGGCGGCGTTGCGATGGGCGAAGACTTCGATCATGCGCTGCGCGACTTGCGTGGTGCCAACCCGTTCGCGTTGCGTGCGCGAAGTGGAAAGGGTGAGCATATTGCGTATGTCGTGCAATGTTTGTTCGTTCAGCAGGTCCGAAAGGGGCTTTCCGATAATACTGTCGGGGACCATGCCGAGAATATCGGCGGTGTTGTCGCTGACGAAATCAACGCTGGACAGATCGATCGGTGTGACGAGCAAGGCACCGAATGGCTGTATGCATCCGGGGCGGTGAATTGGCTCGCGGTCGCATTTGTCGAGGGCAAGGGTATCGATGTTATTCGGTAGATCCATAAAAGATAAATCCTGAATCGAAAGGCAAAACTGGAATAACAAATTCGTAACCCAAGAATGTGCTGTGCGCAGAGCAAAAAATCGTTTGAAGAGAATGTTTGCCTTTCAAACGATGCCGTATTGCCAATGATTTTGTAGAGCAGCGGTGTCAGATGACGGTGGCGTTGGTCTGGTGCCGGGTGAAAATGGTGTTTCGATCCGAAACGATCATTGCTCCTTGCGCCGGGGTGCGTAAGTTATTCAAGACCTTCTGAATCGCGCCCTTTCGTGGCATGACGTGAAGCAACCGGCGCGGGAGGCCGGTAGAAAACTGGGGAAATCCGATGACTTTGAAGACGCTTCTTCTTTCAGCCGGGATCGTTGCTCTGGCGGGAACGGCCCTCGCCGAAACGAAAGTGGGCATGATTACGACGCTTTCGGGCGGTGGTGCGGGCCTTGGGATCGATGTGCGTGATGGCTTTTTGCTGGCCATCGAGCAATCGGGCCGCGACGATATCGAGGTGATCGTCGAGGATGATCAGCGTAAACCCGATATCGCCGTGCAGCTTGCCGACCGGATGATTCAATCGGACCGCGTGGATGTGATGACCGGCATCATCTTCTCGAATTTAGCGATGGCCGTGGTGCCGTCGGCCACGGCGCAGGGATTGTTTTACCTGTCGCCCAATGCCGGACCATCGGCGCTGGCCGGGAAGGGATGCCATCCCAATTACTTCAACGTGGCATGGCAGAACGATAACCTGCACGAAGCGGCCGGGGCCTATGCCAACGGGGCAAAGTATGAAAACACCTTCATCCTCGCGCCGAACTATCCGGCGGGCAAAGATGCGCTGACCGGGTTCAAGCGGTTCTTCGAAGGCGATCCGGCGGGCGAACTTTATACCAAGCTGGGTCAGAAGGATTACGCCGCCGAAATCGCGCAAATCCGGGCATCGGGGGCGGATAGCGTGTTTTTCTTCCTGCCCGGCGGCATGGGGATTTCGTTCCTCAAGCAATACGCCGATTCGGGGCTTGATTTGCCGGTGATCGGCCCGGCCTTCTCGTTCGATCAGGGCATCTTGCAGGCCGTGGGCGAGGCTGCACTGGGCGTGGTGAATACGAGCCAGTGGAACAAGGATCTCGACAACGCCACCAATGCGGCCTTTGTCGAAAGTTTCGCGGCAAAATACGACCGCCTGCCATCGCTTTATGCCAGTCAGGGATTCGATACGGCAAACCTGCTGCTCTCCGCGCTGGAGGTCGCCGACCCCGATGATGCCGATGCGTTTCGTACCGCGCTGGAGGCCGCCGATTTCAGCAGTACGCGCGGTGATTTCGCCTTTGGCCCGAACCACCATCCGGTGCAGGACATCTATGTCCGCCGCGTGATCAAGGAGGGGGACGTCTACACGAACGAGATCATCGGCGTCGCACTCGAAAATCACAGCGATGCTTATGCGGCGGATTGCACATACTGACATCGCCTTCCCGCCGCTCCGGATAAACATCCGGTGCCGTGCGGAGTGATATGGTGACTTCGAAGGCCCCGGATAGAGTTTCGGGGCATGACCCTTGACGAGACATCCCCCATGCCCCTCGCCCTTCTCGCCGAACAGGTTCTGAACGGCCTTCAGTTCGGCGTGATGCTGTTCCTGATGGCGGCGGGGCTGACACTGATTTTTGGGGTGATGGGGTTGATCAACCTCGCCCATGGGTCGCTCTATATGATCGGTGCCTTCGCGGCCGCTTCGGTGGCCGGGGCGACGGGGTCGTTTTTGCTGGCGCTGGTCGCGGCGATGACGGCGGCGGCGGTGGCCGGGGCCTTGGTCGAGTTGGTGGTGATCCGGCGTCTCTATGCCCGCGATCATCTGGATCAAGTGCTGGCGACCTTTGCGCTGATTTTGATTTTTTCCGAAGGGACGCGCTGGGTCTTTGGCTCGTTTCCGCTCTATCTCGATATTCCCGACATGCTGTCTGGTCCGGTGACCCTGCCCGGCGGCATCGAGTATCCGCGCTATCGCCTCGCCCTGATCGGCATCGGTCTGACGGTTGCGCTGGGTCTGGGGCTGTTGATTACCCGAACGCGCCTTGGCATCCGCATCCGGGCGGGCGAGAACGACCGTGAGATGATCGCGGCCCTTGGGGTCGATATCTCGCGGCTCTATACGATTGTCTTTGCTCTTGGTGCGGCCTTGGCGGGTTTGGCCGGAGCGCTGGTCGGGGCCATTCAATCGGTGCAGGTGGGCATGGGCGAGCCGGTGTTGATTCTGGCCTTCGTCGTCATCGTCATTGGCGGGATTGGGTCGATCAAGGGCGCGCTGGTCGGGGCGATTCTGGTTGGCCTGACCGATACGCTGGGCGGCATCTTCCTGCCCAGCCTGTTTCGCCTGTTCCTCGATCCGTCGAGCGCGGCGAATGCGGGGGCCTCGCTGGCCTCTATGGCCATCTATATCCTGATGGCCGCCGTGTTGATCTGGCGGCCGACCGGCCTGTTCGGGGCGCGAGGGTGATGCGCTGGGGGCTGGTGAATGCGGTGATGTTGATCGGATTGGTCGCCTTTCCGTTCTGGGCATTGGCGGCGGATGAGCCGTTCATGATCACGCTGGCCACCCGTGCGGTCATCCTCGCGCTGGCGGCGGTGGGTCTGAATATCGCGCTGGGCTGGGGTGGGTTGGTCAGCCTCGGCCATGCCGCGTTTTTTGGGATCGGCGGCTATGCGATGGGCATCCTCGCTTCCCATGCCCAAGGCTATACCCCGCTGATGGAATGGCCCTTTCTGATCGAGGGCACCAAGTCGATGCCGGTCATCTGGCTGGTTGCGGTCCTTGCCTCGGCGCTGGCGGCGCTGGGCATCGGGATGCTCAGTCTCAGGACCACGGGTGTCTATTTCATCATGATCACGCTCGCTTTCGGTCAGATGCTCTATTACTTCGCGATTTCGTGGACGGCCTATGGCGGCGAGGACGGGGTGTCGATCTATGTGCGCAACGGGTTTCCGGGGCTGAATACGCTGGTGCCGGTCGAGTTCTACGGCCTGTGCCTTGGCGTGTTGTTGGGTGTGCTGGCGCTGAATGCGGCGGTGATCCATTCGCCTTTCGGTCTGGCCCTCAATGCGGCGCGTCAATCGCCCGACCGCGTGAGGACGGTGGGTCTCGATCCCAGACGGCTACAGCTTGCGGCCTTTGTGCTGTCGGGGGCGATCACGGGGCTGGCCGGGGCGCTGTTCGCCGATCTCAACCGCTTTGTCAGCCCCTCGATGCTGAGTTGGCAGATGTCGGGTGAGATCATGATTTTTGTCATCCTCGGCGGTACGGCGCGCCTGTTCGGCCCGGTCGTCGGGGCGGTCGTCTTCGTGGCGCTGGAGCATAGTCTGGGCGGACTCAGCGAGTATTGGCATGTCTTTCTCGGCGCGCTGCTGTTGTTGATTGTCCTGTTCGCGCGCGGGGGTCTGATCGGGCTTGTCGCGGGGCGGGGAGGGGGATCATGACCGTTCTTGCCGCCCATGGCTTGGTGAAAAGCTTCGGCGCATTGCGGGCCAGCGATGGGGTCAGTCTCGACCTGCGCGCGGGTGAAATCCATGCGGTGATCGGCCCGAACGGCGCTGGAAAATCGACCTTGATCGCGCAGCTCTGCGGGTCGCTGATCCCCGATTCCGGAACCGTGGAGGCGTTTGGCGCGGATGTGACGGCGCTGTCTGTTCCCGCTCGGGCGCGGCTTGGCCTTGCCCGCACCTTCCAGATTTCGGCGCTGGCGATGGAGGATACGGTGCTGGCCAATGCGTTGCTGGGGGCGTTGGGCGCGCGGGGCAGTGCGTGGCGGTTCTTTCGCCCGGTCATGCGTGACAAGGCTTTGCGCGAAACGGCGGAGGATGCGTTGGAACGCGTGGGGCTCGCCGATGCCGCGACCACCCGCACTGCCGATCTCAGCCATGGACAGCGTCGCCAATTGGAGGTGGCCATCGCCCTGACCATGGCGCCCAAAGCCTTTGTCATGGACGAACCGATGGCGGGTCTGGGGGCGGAAGGCTCCAAGACTCTGACTGCATTTCTCGATGGTCTGCGCGCCGAAGCGCCGATCCTGCTGGTCGAGCATGATATGGATGCCGTGTTCGCTCTGGCCGATCGAATCAGCGTCCTTGTCGCGGGGCGGATCATCGCGACCGGCACCACCGCCGAGATCCGCGCGAATACCGATGTGCGCCGGGCATATCTGGGCGAGGACGCATGACCCTGTTGTCGCTGGAAGCCGTCACCGCTGCCTATGGTCCCGCTCAAGCGCTGTTCGGGGTCGATCTGACCGTGGCCGAGGGCGAGGTCGTCGCGCTGATGGGGCGCAATGGTATGGGCAAGACGACAACGGTGCGCGCGATCTGTCGCTTGATCGCGGCACAGGGGCGTTTGCAGTTCGACGGGCAGGACCTGACCGCCTTGCCCGCCCATCGCGCGGCGCGGTTGGGGATTGGGCTGGTGCCGGAGGGTCGGCGGTGCTTTCGCGATCTGACCGTGGCCGAAAACCTCGCCGCCGCCGCCCGGCCCGGAGATTGGGATGCGCGCCGGGTCGAGGCATTGTTCCCGCCCTTGGCCGAGCGGCGGCGTCAGCGCGCGGGGTCGTTATCGGGCGGAGAACAGCAGATGCTCGCCATTGGACGGGCCTTGACCACCAATCCGCGCCTCCTGATTCTCGATGAGGCGACCGAGGGTCTTGCCCCTCTCGTCCGGGTGCAGATATGGGAGGCAATCGCCCGGCTGCGTGCAGAATCGGGTATGGCGATCCTGTTGATCGATAAATCCCTCAGGGAAATCGCCGCCATTGCCGACCGGGCCATCCTGCTGGAGCGGGGCCGCAGCGTCTGGTCGGGACCGATGGATGCGCTGAGCGTTGACCTGACGACCCGATATATCGGCGTCTGATACCGCCGGGCCGATGGATCGGCGCCCCCTGTTACGCGGCAGGTGGGCGATGACGGGTGTTTGCGTCTGGCGGGGCAGGTTTTTCCAGCGGCACCACAGCCATGGCATGCAGGTTGAGATTCATGGCGTAATCGGAGGATTCGATCCGGCGAATATGATTGCAATATCGTTCATAACCCGCCTGACGCGCCGCCTGACTGGCATCCAAAGCCTGATTGGCATGATCGATCACCTTGCGAAGCGATGCCCGCAGGGCTTCGACGCGGGCAATCAACTGAGGCGCATGGTCGTCGCTCGATTCACATATCTGTGGGCTGGTCCCATCGGCCGTCTTTGCCGCATCGACGGGGCCGGTCGTATCCTCGCTGCACCGAGTCTTGGGCATTTTGCATCCTTAAGCTAAGTGCCTATTAGCCTTCAATTGACTTTCATAATCCTTCAGAAAGGGTTAATTTCTTTGCTTAAGAAGATTTTTTGGGGCGTTGCCGGTCAGGGTCCGCATGCTGGGGTGTTGATCGCGCTTCACGTTCCATCGAAACGCGGTAGCACCCGCGCCCCGATCTCCCTATATTGATGCCATGCCAGCCCCAGCGCAGGAAAGAGCCGATGACCGATGCCCCCGTTCAGACACCCCCCGCTGAGGGTGACCCTCTCATTGCCGAATCGAGCATTGGGCACCCGCGCTACGATGAAATCGTCGAGGCCATTCGCGGTGTCTATGACCCCGAAATCCCGGTCAATATCTTCGATCTGGGGTTGATCTACTCGATCCGTATCGATGACGAGAATGCGGTGGATGTGGATATGACGCTGACCGCCCCCGGTTGCCCCGTCGCGGGAGAAATGCCCGGCTGGGTGGCCGATGCGGTCGAGCCTCTGCCGGGGATCAAGCAGGTCGATGTCCGGCTGGTCTGGGAACCGCCATGGGATATGTCGCGCCTGTCCGACGAGGCACGCCTCGAATTGGGCTTCATGTAAGGAGACTGACAATGTTCGGCATTCCCGGCGACAAGCCGCTCCTGACCCTCACATCCCGTGCCGTTGCGCGGTTGACAACGCTGATGAGCGCGACCGACGATCCGGTCTATGCGCTGCGGATCGGCGTCAAGAAAGGCGGTTGTGCGGGCATGGAATATACGATGGATTACGCCAGCGAAGCCCAGCCCGGCGACGAGATGGTCGAGCAGGATGGCGCTCGTGTCCTGATTGCGCCCCTGGCGACGATGTTCATGATCGGCACCGAAATCGATTACGAGACCGGGCTGCTGGAATCGGGCTTCAAGTTCCGTAACCCCAATGTCGCCGAGGCGTGTGGCTGTGGCGAATCGGTCAGCTTTACGGTGCCCGCCCAATGAGCCGGGTGCCGATGGTGGCGGGCAACTGGAAGATGAACGGCCTGCCGTCTTCCGCCGCCGAACTGCGAAAGATGATCGAGGCTCTGGAGGGGGGCGCCCCGTGCGATGTGCTGATCTGCCCGCCCTTTCCCCTGATCGCTCCGTTTGTCCGGGACGGCGCCGATAGCGGTATCGAGATTGGCGCGCAGGATTGTCACCGGGCCGAAAGTGGCGCGCATACGGGCGATGTTTCCGCCGCCCTCTTGGCGGCCATCGGCGCGCGGGCGGTGATTGTGGGCCATTCCGAACGGCGCGCGGATCACGGTGAAAGCGATTCGCTGGTCCGGGCCAAGGCCGAGGCAGTGCTGGCGGCAAAGCTGCTGCCCATCATCTGCGTCGGCGAAACGGAGGCGCAGCGCGATGCGGGCGAGGCCGAGGCAACGGTCCTCGCGCAATTGGATGGCTCACTGCCGGATGATGCACAGATCGTCGTCGCCTATGAGCCTGTCTGGGCCATCGGCACGGGCCGGGTGCCGCAGATGGCCGATATTGCCGCGATGCACGGGGCCATCCGCCGGGCCATGGTCGCGCGCTATGGCGAGGCGGGGCAGGGCATCCGTCTGCTCTATGGCGGCTCGGTCAAGCCGGGCAATGCTAAGGAGATTTTCGCGATCGAGGATGTCGATGGTGGCCTTATTGGCGGCGCGAGCCTCAAGGCCGATGATTTTCTCGCCATCGTTGCCGCTGCATAGGCCACTTTCGCGGCATTGCTGATAAGTATTCCAACTCGGAAATTGCGCCAGTACAACGCTCTAGGGGTAACAGGGTGGGTGTCTCCGGCAGATAAAGAAAAACCCCGGACATGATGTTCCGGGGTTTCTCCGATGGATCGTCACTTGCGCGATAAAGCGCCGGTCAGGTGGAAAGCTTGCGGGCTTCATCGATCCAGAAAGACGGGGTGAAGCGGATCGATTTGATGTCGAGAGAGGCGAGCAGGGCCTCGAATGCGCTTTCATCCATCGCGACGATCTGCGCGAAGGTTTCAATCCCAGCCTTGTTCAGTTTCTTTGCCGTGGTCGCGCCAACGCCGCTGATAAGGGTCAGATCATCGGGTTTTCCGTCCGCTTTCGGGATCGATGCGGATGCGTTTGCCGTGGTGTCGATACCTTCATCGACCAGTACATCCGCAACATCGGGTTCGAAGGCGTCGGCGATCGCCATGGTCGCCTCGACCCCGGCGACGGAGGCCGCTTTTTTCGCCTTTTTGGGCTTGGAAGCGGGTGTTTTTGCGGGGGCCTTGGCGGTGGGCGCATTTTTGGCGCTCAGGCGCGAGGCTAGCGTTTCCATGCTGTTATTGGCCATATGCGCGAGCGAGGCATTGACCGCGAACACGGCTCCGAGGGGGGTTTTGGCGGTGGCATCGGCCAATCCGCTCAGGGTCTCGGCATGGATGCGTCCCAGCGAGGATGCCAATTCGAAAAACCGGGTGCCTGCTTCTTCGACCATGTGCGTATTCATGGCGCTCTCCTTTGTTGCGTTGCAACATAAATAAGGCATGGTCTTGGTCCGGTCAAGGCGATGGTGCTTGCCAAGCGCGGATTTCTGCATTTTCTGCACTCGGTGCCATTCTCTCATAATGATCGGCCAGTCGCTGCAACGCAATCTTGAGGACGATTTTTCCGGAGCGTGCCGACCATGACATCTTGGCTTCGACGGTTTCGATGCCTTCGAGAAAGCAGCAGATGCGCAGGGCGGCATCCGATAATCCCGGCCCCAGATCGGACAGCGCGTCCATTACGCGTGTGCGCGCCGCTTCTGCCCCGTCATCGACATCGCGCTCCTGCGCCGATACGCCGCTTCCGGCATTGCCGGGCGTCAGGAAGCGCCTCCAATCCTGCGTGACGCCGGGGCCAAGCTGTGCGCGCTCGAAATCCGCGCGCAGGCGCTCGCCCGCTTCGACTTCCCCGGCGGACAGAAACGCCTGTCCTTTCGCATCCTTGCGCCGGGCGAGCCATCCCAGAGGGGATTCGCCCAGATTGACGGTCACGCGTGTCGGCTTGGAACCGGGGGGGCCTTGAAAGAACCGCTCCGCTTCGAGGAATTTCGCCTGCCGACGCTCTGCGGCGGTTCGTCCGGGGGTGGTTGTCTTGGCCATTCGCCGATATCGCACGCCGCGATCCGTCCGGGTGCCTTGGGTGATGATCCCCTTGGCCAGAAGCGTGGCGACCTCGCCTTTCGCGATTTTGTGGACGAGGGTAGTCACCCGGCGATTCGTCGTGAACAGCCCGGCGTCTTCTTCTGAAAAGCATAAATATATGAACGCGTTATTTTGCATCAGCAAATGTGTGAGATGGCGAAGGCGGCGGGAACTGATCGGCGTTTCAGGGGGAAGGATAGGGGCGCTCATTATGATTTCTTTCGGTTGAACTCGACGATCATATCTTTATCATATTTTTAGAACAAATAAAGAACATATATGAAAAAGTGTTGAGATTTTTAATACTCGTTTTGAGTCATATGACCGGCGGCACAGGCGTTATTGGGTCTAATTTTAACGACAATCCATCGCCCAAAGCGCGGTCTTGTGGGCCTGTTTTTACGTAAATTTAGGCGAGACCTGCACATTGTACTGATGACCCGAATTGAATGAACGGCGGAATCGCGGATGATGGCCTTTGTGGATAAGAGCAGCTTGCGCTGGGTGATTGGAGCGGGCATCGCATTAATCGTGGGGGTATCCACGATGGCGGCGCTTTCCGGTGCCAAGCGGGGTGACCTCGCCACGCAGCAAGCCGCGTATGTCGCCGCGATCGGCCAAGGCGGATCAAGCGCCATCGGGGCCGTGGATCACGCCTTGCTGACAACGGCACCGCTGATTTCCTCCCTTGATCAAGCGCTGGGCCGGGAGCGGTTTGCCCGTCTTTCCCTCGATGTGTTTCAGCGTACGAAAGATGTGAAGGCGCTGGTGTTGCTGCGCAATGCGCCGACCCGCGAGGATGCGAACCGAATCGCCCAACCGATCTCCGAGGGGATTGTCGAATTCCGGGCGGGAGGGAAGGTCTTCTATCTCGCCCCCGCTGATGTCGCGATGCCGAATGGCAATCGGGTGGGCGCGTTTCCATTGGTCGGATCGGCGGGCAGATTGCCGCAGGCTCTGGTGGCCGGTCGCGATATTCAGCGTGCCCTCGGCACGGCCATCGCGCGCAACGCGCCGACCTCGTCGAGCCTTCTGGGCTGGGATGGCGGCGCGGTCAATCCGATCTCTGCGATCAGGCTGGGCGAATCGGGAGAGCGTGTCTTCTGGCGCGTGACGCCGGTTCAGGTGCTCAACCCCGCGACAGGGCAGGAGATGTTGATCGGGGCCGTGGCCGCCCTCGTGGATGCCAAGCAGCTCCTTGGCAGCATCGCCGCCGCCCCGGCCACGCTGACCGGGCCGCTCGACCGTGTTGCCTTGCCCGATGGGATTCGGAGTGGGCAGGGGGGCGAGACGCGCAGCATTGGCATTCCCACGGGCGATCAAGGATTTTTGGTGACTGTGCCAGTCGATGGCGCGGTCTCCGCATCCCTGTTCGCGAAGATTCTGGGGCTGCTCGCCGCCTTGGGAACCGGCGCAGGCATTTATTACATCACATGGCAGGAAGCCCAAAGCCGCCGGGAGGCGGAGCAGCGCCTGATCAAGAACCGTCGCGGGTTCAAGAAACGGTCGGTGGAACTGAAACGCAGCGAGGAGCGGTTCCGCCGCCTTGCCGAATCCACCAATGTGGTGCCTTGGGCCGCTGATTTGTCTGGCCAGCGTTTTACCTATATCGGGCCACAAATCGCAAAAATGACCGGATACCCCGTCACGTCATGGTGTGCGGCGGGGTTCTGGGTCGGCCATGTGCATCCGGAAGACCGGCAAAAGACCTTCGTGGACGGCTTCAAGGGCTTGGGTGACGGCGAATACGCCATGCTCGAATATCGCATCCGGTCGGCGGATGGCCAGATCATCCATATCCGCAATATGCTGACGATCTCGCCCAAGAAGGACGGTTCTCGCATTGCCCAAGGCTACATGCTCGACATCACGGAGATGAAGACCGCGCAGGCAAAGCTGACCGATGCGCGCCGTCAGGCCGAAGAAGCGAACAAGACCAAATCCGAATTCCTCGCGAATATGAGCCACGAACTGCGCACGCCGCTGAATGCTGTCATCGGCTTTGCGGAGGTGATGAAGGACGAATTATTCGGCCCCATGGGGGACCGCTACAAGGATTACGCCGAAAGCGTCCATTCCTCTGGCAAGCATCTGCTGGACCTGATCAACGATGTGCTCGACCTGTCGAAGATCGAGGCGGGCAAGATCGAATTGATCGAGGAGGAGACCGATCTCGGAACGCTGCTGTCGAAATGTCGCACGGTCCTGCATGAGCGGGCATCCTCCGCCGGTCTGCATATCCGGCTTGAGATTCCGGCCCCCCTGCCGAATATCATCGTCGATAGCCGCCGCATCAAGCAGGTGATCCTCAACCTGATGTCCAACTCGATCAAATTCACGATGCCGGGCGGGCGCATCACCCTGCGCGGGGAATTGAAGGCTCCGCAGGGTCTGGTGATTACAGTCGCCGATACGGGCATCGGGATGAACAAGGAAGAACTGGAAATCGCGTTCGAGCAATTTGGCCAGATCGATAACGAGCTGTCGCGCAATCACAGCGGCACGGGGTTGGGTCTGCCCATTACCCGGTCGTTGATCGAATTGCATGGCGGTGAACTGGAAATCGAATCGCGTAAGGGTGTTGGCACCAGTGCCCATATCTGGGTGCCCATCACGCGGGTTGTCAGCCTCGGCAAGACAAAACCTGCCCCCAATGCCGAAGAGGAGCAGGCGACGGGTTGAAGCGATGCCCCCCCCTTGACGGTGTGGGGGGGTGGTCTCAGGCGGGTAGATGCACCCGTCTTTCACCGATGATCTCGTCGTTGAAATTGCGAAGCGGGGTTCGCGCATAGCGCGCCGTTACGGGATGGGCATCGTCCAGAACCCCCTGTGACACCAGCAATGCCGCGCAGAGCGCTTCGGCCGCCGCCCGGTTGCCATCGTCGATTTTCAGGCAAAACCCGATTCCGCGTTCTGGGATGATCCCGGTATAGACGCCATCGGCCCCCGTCTTGACGATTGCGCGCCCATCGCTTGCCCCGATCAGGGCGGCGCAGGCACGGCCCTCGCCCGATATCAGCAGGGGATTCTCACGCATGGCATCGCGCAGGCGGATCATGGCGGCGCGGCGCGCAGGCCCCTGCGCCGATGGATCGGCGAACAGGGCCATCGCATGGGCGATTCCCGAAAGGGGCGCAATGAAATTCGGTGCCGAGCATCCATCGATTCCATAGGCGGGCGGGGCGTCGCAGGCGGTCGTCTCGACAAAGGCCCGCGCCACATCCCGCTGCACCCGCCCATCCGGGTCGAGATAGGCGCCGAGCGGCGCCCCGATATGGCGGGCATAGGTCAGAAACCCCGTATGCTTGCCGGAGCAATTATTCAGCAAACGGCTGGGGGGCACCCTCGCCGCCTTCATCGCGCGGTCGCGGGGCGGTTGGGGACCGCAGAGCAGGGCGCTGTCGTCTAGGCCCATCGCGCCAAGCCAGGCGGCCACGCGATCGATATGCAGCGGCGCGCCTTCATGGGAGGCGCAGGCAAGGGCGAGCTGTTCGTCCGTCAGGCGGGCAGAAGCCGCCGCGCCGGATTCCATCAGGGGCAGAGCCTGAAGCATCTTGACCGATGAGCGGGGCAAGACGGGCCGGGCGATATCGCCGCACGCGGCGCGGATCGCCCCATCGGCATCCACAATGGCAAAAGCCCCCGTGTGACGGTTTTCCGTGATCGACCCGCGACTTGTCGTCACAAGCAGAGGATTGGCGTCAGGCAATTTTCTTTCCTTGTGTATGGAAATATGCGGAACCAACTGCCCCGGAGTCGTATTGGTATGTCAACAGGCAGAACAAAGAAGGCAACCATGAAAGAGCAAGATTCCGACCCTAAACTGCGTTTCAAGCAGGTTTCTCGGGATGCGGGCATTGTCGTGGGCGTCAGTGTGACTCTCAGTATGGTCGCGCTCGTCGCTTTCGTCGCGATGCTCCCGGCCTAATCTTGCGGTCATTCGCGCTCGCGTAAGGGGCGCTGCATTAGCGTATCTACTGCTTCTGAAATCGATCGTGTTCCATCGACAATCCGGGCAACCGTTTCGGAAATCGGCATCTCGACCGCGTGCCGGTTTCCGAGTGTGACGGCCCCGGCGGCGCTTGCTGCGCCCTCTACCGTACCATGGGCCTGTGCGCCGTCCTGACTGCCAAGCTGTAATCCGAGCGAGAAATTGCGCGATTGCGGCGAGCCGCAGGTAAGGACCAGATCGCCAAGGCCCGATAATCCCGATATCGTTCCGGCCCGTCCGCCCATGGCCTGCGCCAGCCGTGTCATCTCGGCAAAGCCCCGCGCGACGAGGGCGGCGCGGGCGCTTTCGCCCAAGCGTCGCGCCACGACGATACCGCAGGCGATGGCAAGGACATTCTTGATCGCTCCGCCGACTTGCGCGCCGATCAGATCGTCGCTGGGATAGGGACGAAAACTCTGGGTGGCCAGACAATCGCGCAGATTCGTGGCCAGATCCATTGTCTCGGCGGCGATGGTGACGGCGGTGGGCAGGCCATTGGCCACATCGGCGGCAAAACTCGGCCCGGTCAGGACGGCGAGGGGATGGCCAGGGGCCGCCTCGCGCGCCACAGCGGCGGGCAGGGCCAGCGTGCCCCGTTCGACGCCTTTCTGGCACAGGATCAGGGGAGTGCCGGGCGCAAGATGGGCCGCCGCCCGCGTCAGCACCGCGCGGGCCGCCTGTGCAGGGATCACCGCGAGCACCGCATCCGCCTCGCGCAGAGCGGCCATGTCGGTCGAGGCGACGAGGCGCGGATCAAGGGCAATGCCGGGCAGGTAATCCGAGCGGTGTCTGCCATTGATCGCATCCACCGCCGCGCCCGAACGCGCCCAGAGATGGGTTTGGTGGCCTTGCATCGCGCAAAGCTGTGCCAGCGCCAGCCCCCAGCTTCCGCCGCCAAGAACGCCGATGCAGGTCATACCTTCGCCCCGCGTTTGCCCGTCCACAGGCCCGTCATCGGATTGGTGGCCACCGGAAAGCGCGGCTTTGGTGTAATCTCGCCGGTCAGGCCCGCAGCGTGGCGCTCCAATCCGGCCCAGGCGATCATCGCGCCATTATCCGTGCAGAGCCTAAGCGGTGGAAAGAGGGCCGTGAAGCCCTCCTCCAGTGCCATCGCTTCAAGTCCCGCCCGTAAGGGTCCATTCGCCGCCACGCCCCCTGCGATCGCAAATCCGGGGCGGGTATCTCGCGGAAAGATCGTGCGGAACTGCGCCATCGCGCGGCGGGATTTGCCGACCAGGACATCGCGCGCCGCCGCCTGAAACCCCGCGCAGAGATCGGCGATATCCGTCTCCGTCATCCCGCCCTGCGCGACCAGATCGTCCCGGACCATCCGCACGGCGGTTTTCAGTCCCGAGAAGGAGACGTCACAGCCGGGGCGATCCATCAGCGGACGGGGCAGCCTGAACCGCGCCGGATCGCCGCCCTGCGCCATTGCCTCGACCTTCGGCCCGCCGGGAATGCCCAGATCGAGCATTTTCGCGACCTTGTCGAAGGCTTCGCCCGGCGCATCGTCGATGGTCGTGCCGATTCGGTCATGGTGGCCGGGGCCGCGCACGATCAGAAACAAGCAATGCCCGCCCGAGACCAACAGCATCAGATACGGATAGGCCAGACCATCCGTCAGGCGCGGTGTCAGGGCGTGCCCCTCCAGATGGTTCACCGGCACCAACGGGATGCCCGATCCGAGCGATAATCCCTGCGCACAGGCGATTCCCGCGACCAGCCCGCCGATCAGCCCCGGCCCGACCGTGACCGCGATGGCATCGACCGAACGCAGCGCAATCCCCGATTCCTCAAGCGCTTGGGCCACCGCCACGTCCAGTTTCTCGGCATGGGCGCGGGCGGCAATCTCCGGGACGACGCCGCCATAGGCCGCGTGCAAATCCATCTGGTCGAACACGATATTCGACAGGATTTCGCCCCGTCCCTCCGCCGCATTCCCGCGCACGAGGGCCGCTGCCGTTTCGTCACAGCTCGATTCGATTCCCAGAACGGTGGCCACGCACGCTCCCTCCCGCTTTGCGTTAACGATACATCGTGCTACGCGGGTGTGGCTTGACGCCTTTCGACGGAGAACGCAACCCGATGAGCGACGCCTATGGTCCCCACCGCCCCTTTCGCATCGGCACCCGTGCCAGCCCCCTTGCCCTCGCGCAGGCCTATGAGACCGCCGCGCGCCTGAAGGAGGCCCACGGCCTCGGCGATGACAGTATCGAGATCGTCAAGATCATCACCACCGGCGATCAACGGCTGGAGAAGAAACTGGGTGATATCGGTGGCAAGGGCCTGTTCACCAAGGAAGTCGAGGAGGCGCTCTACGACAAGCGCATCGATCTCGCTGTCCATTCGATGAAGGACATGCCGACGACCCTGCCCGATGGTCTGGAAATCAGCGCATTGTTGCCCCGTGAAGACGTGCGCGATGCCTTCGTCAGTCCCCGCCATGCCGGGATCGACGCGATGCCCGCCGGGGCGGTGGTCGGCACCGCGTCCCTGCGGCGGCAAGCGCAGCTTTTGCACCGTCGCCCCGATCTGAAAGTCTGCCTGTTCCGGGGCAATGTCCAGACGCGCCTGCGGAAGCTGGAGGAGGGCGAAGCCGATGCCACATTCCTCGCGGTTGCGGGCCTGAACCGCCTCGACAAGATCGATGTGGCGACCGCGATTATCGAAACGACCGACATGCTGCCCGCCGTTGCCCAAGGCGCTGTCGGGATCGAAACCCGCACGGATGACGACGATATCCGCGCCGCCCTCGCGCCGCTGCATTGCGAGATTTGCGGCACCCGCCTCGCCGCCGAACGGGCGTTTCTTGGGGCGCTGGACGGATCGTGCAAGACACCGATCGGCGGGTTGGCCGAGATCGATGGCGACCGTCTGATCCTGCGCGGTGAAGTGCTGCGCCCCGACGGCTCCGAGCGCCACGCCACCAGCCGGGAAGGCGCGCTATCGGATGCCGTGGCGATGGGGCTCGATGCGGGGGAGGAGCTGAAGCGCCTCGCTGGGCCGGGCTTTTTCGTAACGGCGTGACCCGCCGGGTTCTCGTAACCCGCGCGGTGGAGCAGGCGGCCGGAACCGCCGATCGCCTGCGGGCGCGCGGGTATGAGGTCGTGACCGCGCCCCTGCTCCGCATCGAGCCTCTGCCAGCGCGGATCGATCCCCGCGCACAGGCGATTCTCGTCACCAGCCGGAATGGAGCGGAGGCGCTTGCCCGTACGGTATCGGTTCGCGGGCTTCCCGTGCTCGCGGTCGGGGATGCGACCGCCGCGGCCCTTCATGATGCCGGGTTTTCCGATGTTCACTCCGCCGATGGCGATGCGCTGGCGCTCGCGCGTCTTGCCGCCGCCCGCCTCGATCCGGCGCTGGGTCCGGTGATCCATGCCCGCGGGGCCGAAATCCGCCGCTCGCCGCTCGATGCCCTGCGCGAGACCGGGTTCGAATGCGGCGAGGCGGTCCTCTATCGCACCCTTGCGCTTTCGCAGATGCCACAGGATGTCCAGACCTGTGATACGGCGCTTGTCTATTCGCCCGGAAGCGCCCGCCGCTTGCGCTTTGCCATGGCCGACTGCCGCGCATCCCTCGCCATTATCGCCATAAGCGACGCGGCGCTGACGCCCCTGCGCGATGCCCCTTTCGTCACAGGATTCTACGCCGCCGCGCACCCCTCCGAGGATGCGATGATCGCACTTCTCGACCGCTTGCCAAAAAATCCCGTTGCCGACCGCGCTCCGCTCCGCTAGAGAAACCTCGCGTTGACGAAATCGGGTTATCCCATGTCACCGCGCCGCTGTAGCTCAGATGGTAGAGCACGTCATTCGTAATGATGGGGTCG